>NZ_RFSK01000148.1 GCF_009923995.1 Janthinobacterium sp.
TGTTAGAATATATTCAATTTTTCCCTTGTCTGTATATCTTGTCTCTTCCCTAGTCTTTACTGGGAAAGAGCCTTTGTAAATTGGGGCTGGCATGGTTTATCTACCACCGAACACTGCTTCTTGACCATTAGGAGAAACAGAAAGTATATATCCAGAGGGATTCCTAACAAGCTGTCTAAGCAATGTTGTTTGTTGTTTTTGCTCAAAAAGCTGATCTTGGCTTGCCTTTAAAAGCGGGTCTGCGCCACCAAATGCCACACCTCCTCCACCAATTCTTTGAAGTGATGAAACGGCAACATCTTTCATGGCATTCTTTAAGTTGCCAGCTTTACCGCCTAATTCCGCTGTTCCAGTCACATCTGCAATAGCTTTTTCGGATGGCTTTCCAGCTACCGCTGTTGCCTCAAGAACTCCTTTTAAATTTGCAAATGTATTTAAAACATCTTGCGCTGGCTTATCTAGCGTAACATTTGCAGAGATCAATGATTCTACTGCCTTTTTACCGCCATCAAACGCTTTTTTTGCACCTGCTCCAATTTGATCTATTCCCTCATTTGCACTTCTTGAATTTACTTGAAATTCCCCAATCCCAAAATTAACTCCGCTTTCAAGTCTTTCTTTTAAAAGTTTTTGAAATTGTTCTTTATCTGGCAAGCTTTTATCGCTTAAAAGAATTTTAGTTGCGGCTAGTGCTCCACCAACCGCCCCACCCTTGGCAAAACCTTCTCCGATTTTTGAAAAATTGGAAAATATTGAATTAAAGGCATTTTGAGCGTATAATACTGCAAATTCTATTCCTGTCTGAAAATATGCTATTGGAGTTTCAAAAGCTCTTAACAACATAGACCCAACTATTTTTGCAAATCCAGTAAAAACATCAATCAATCCAGATGACATTCCCTCAAGAGCGTCTGTTGATAAAACTGCATTTAAATATTGTCCAATAAATTTTGACACTCTTTTAAATAAATCCTTAAAATATGCAACAGAGGCTTCAAACGATAATTTTAATACATCAAATAAAGTCCCTGTTTTAAAAGCTCCAATTAAAACATCTGCACCTAGCTTTATTTGAGCACCTAGTCTTGCACCAAATTTAGATAAAACTTCCCCCCCCTGTAGCATTTTAAATAATTCGAGTATCTCTGGAGCAACTGCTCCAGCCATTTCTATAAAAAATCCACGAAATGCTGACCCAGAGTCACGAAGTTGAGTTGCTATTCTCGAAA
>NZ_RFSK01000149.1 GCF_009923995.1 Janthinobacterium sp.
CGCGTAGGCTTCCCCAAGCATCCGATTGAGTTCATCCTTGATATCTGCCGGGGCTTCCTTCAACGCCTTCGCCACCAACGGCATATCCGCCACGTTGGCCACGTCATCGGTGCTGGTGCAGCCCACCAGGTAGTCACGCACGATTTCCCGCACGGTGCGCTTCGGCGTGGGCGCGGTGCTGACGGGCTCGGGCGGCTCCACGCGGGCGTCAATGGTGGTTCCCTTGAAGGTATCCGGCGGAATGTCCTGCGCTTCCTCGGCGCTGATCAGGCCACGCAAGGCGTCGGGGAACGCATCACGAAGCGCAAAGCCGCGCGCCCGCATCTGTAGCATCCGCTTGGGATACTGCTGCCACGGACCTTGCTTGCCCCATAGCCCGGCCTTCTTGGCATCGGCCACGGAAAACACGCCAACGGCGGGGTGATCGCCCTTGCGGCCCACGGTGCAGACGGCGCGCATGTCGTCGCCTTCGCCTTCGATGGCTTCCTGCACGCCACCCCATGCCGGATGCTGCTTGCATAGCCCCATCATCGCGTCACCCCACAAGCTGGGCCTGCCGTTGATGACGGCGATGTTTTGGATGGCCTGCATGGGCGCAAGTCCGATCTCGCTGCCCATCTGCACGGCCAGCATGATATCGGCGGGTTTGCCGCGCATTGCGGCGGGAACCATGGACGACGACGCGGCCATTTCCGCGAAGATCGTCAATTGGTCAAAGTTCTGGGGCCGAAGCACCATTGCGTTGCTCATTATCGTGTCCTTATGGATATGGAAGGCAAACTGTTACTTAACTCAGCCCCAGCAACCGGCCCATTGGCCAGCGCCGCCTTGATCGCGGTTTTGTCGGGCGCAACCGTGGTGCGGGTCAGTTCCGCCGGTATCAGCGTCTCATCCGTGATCACCACGCGCGGTGCGTTCTGCTTGATCGAAGCCGTGAGGTCTGGAAGCTCTATGCGAGTGCGTTGCAGCGCGTCCATCGCGGCGAAGGCGGTGGCGCGGAGGGTTTCGGCGCGGTTAGCATAGCGGCTCGCCCGCGCTTCCATATCGTTGATGCGGGCGGTTGCCATCTTGGCCATTGACGCTGCCTCTACCGCCGCCCGCAGCACCCGCGCCAGCAGTTCCTCCACGTCCTCCGTGGCCTCTTGTGTGTCATGGAAAACGCCATCTTCGTCCGCAAACTCGCCTTCCATGTTTAGGCAT
>NZ_RFSK01000150.1 GCF_009923995.1 Janthinobacterium sp.
AGGATGATATTCGTATCAGCTTAGTGAGTCAGAGTTGGCAAGGACTTCCGATAATGCAACACCTTAATATAACCAAAACAAATAAATATGAGATTTAAAGCATTTAAAGTTAAAAAATTTATAGCACTTATACCTTGTATAAATATAAATAATTGGAACACATCTTATAATATAGAAATAGGATGGTTAAAGTATTTTATTAATATTGGTATTGATAAAAAAAACAACCTATGAAAAACATTAAAATATTTGGAAGTTTATTTTTAGCAATGTTAAGTTGCTTTACTATTGGATTGTATAGTTCATCAACATTAAAATACAATGAACCTATTGAACTGCATAGATGGATAATGACAATTATATTTGGATTAATGTTTTTAATATATTTTTTAAATCAATACTCAAATAAAAACAAATAACCTATGTCAATTAACTTTAATAGCACAAGATGTTGTTATTGTGAAAGATTATTTAATAAAAAACTTAAAAGAACAAAAGAGCATATTATACCTAAATCTAAGGGCGGTAAGAATAATTTGCGTAATTTAATTTATGTTTGTTTTGAATGTAATTCATTTAGAGGGAATAAAGATTATGCAGAATTAAAAGAATTTATAAATAATATTTTAAACAATAATAAATCTATAAAAATTAATACATATTCTTATAATAGAATAGATTTAATTAAAATACTTGAAAATTTAAAATAACCGTATTTATCCGTATATATACGATAAAATATCCTTGTTCACTGCACGTGAACATTAATTAAAAATGAACAAAAATTAATAAAATATGGAATCAGGAATAGGATATATAGTATGTAAAGCAAGTTGTGATATATGTAATAACAAATGGACAGGAGTTGTTGAGGTTAACTATATTCAATTACAAAAAGATTATAAAGAATATAAAATTCCAGAAAGATTGGAGTGCCATAATTGTATGCAATATACTACATCATTTGAAGTTGTTGAAATACAAAGAGAAGAAGCTATTAAAGTAAATGGTAGCTTTTTCAAGGAAACTAAAAAGAAACAAAGAGGAGTTTTAAGAATATTTATATGGTGGGCAATAAAACATTATTTTAAAACATACAAAAACAAATA
>NZ_RFSK01000016.1 GCF_009923995.1 Janthinobacterium sp.
CCTGTGCCTGGCGGGCGCGGCCTTCGGCGGCGCCTGGCTGCTGCGCGGCAGTCCTTTCTTGCCGGACTGGAGCGCCGACCTGCATACGGCCACGGCCACGCGGGGCCGCTTTGCGCTGGCCGATGGCAGCGTGCTGACCCTGGACGCCCGCTCCTCGGCCGACACGGATGTCGGCCATGGACACCGGCAAGCCACCTTGCGCCAGGGCCAGCTGCTGGCGCGCGTGGCGGAGGGGCCTGCTCCTTTCTTGCTGCGCAGCAAGCACGGCACGGTGGCGGCGCAGGGCGGCGCGCTGATGCTGCGGCGCGAAGAACGGGGCACCGTGGCGCTGGCCGTGCACGGCGACGTGGAAGTGCGCCCCGCCGGCAACGGCTTGGCGCGCGTGCTGCGCCAGGGCCAGTCGGCGCATTTCGACGGGGAGCGCCTGCGCATGCTGCCGGAGCTGGCGGCAAGCCAGGCGACGGCGTGGGAGCAGGGCATGCTGGTGGCCGTCGACCAGCCGCTGGGCGACCTCGTGGCCGCCTTGCGGCCCTACCGCCGCGGCTACCTCGACATCACGCCGGCCGCCGCCGCGCTGCGCGTGTCCGGCAATTATTCGCTCGACGACAGCGGCGCCACCCTGCTGGCGCTGGCGGAAACCCTGCCGGTCACCTTGCGGCAAGGTCCCGGCGGCTGGTGGTCCGGCATTGATCTGAAACACAGCTGATTTATTTTGCGCCGGCACTGTCACTTTTGGCGCGCCGCGGCTCATACCTGGTGTAGCACCACTTTTCCTTCACCACCAAGATAGAGTCCCAGCATGCCACCATTGTCGATGCGCCAGATTCCCCTGGCTGTACTGTTCCTTTCCTGCGCCGCGCCCGCCGTCCTGGCGCAGACGCCCTCCGTGCAAACCGCGCCTGCCACCATGCGCTACGACGTGCCCGTTCAGCCGTTGAACGCGAGCCTGATTGCGATTGCCAGCCGTGGCGGCGTGCGCATATCCATCGATGCGGAACTGGCGCGCGGCGTCAGCGCCGCCCCCGTACAGGGCGATTTCACGGCGGAACAGGCGCTGCGCCGCGCCTTGCAGGGCACGCAGCTGGCCTTGCTGAAGACGGACAGCGGCGTGTATACCGTGCAACGCGCAGTGCAGGCGGCTTCCCCGCCCGAGGCCACCATGCCGGAAGTGCTGATCACCACCAATTACCTGGGCCAGGTGACGGAAGACACGGGGTCCTACACGACGGGCGCCGTCAGCACGGCCAACCGCCTGGTGCTGTCGCCGCGCGAAACGCCGCATGCGATCAGCGTCGTCACGCGCCAGCAGATGGACGATTTCGGCCTGGTGCAGCTGAGCGAAGTGCTGAACCATACGCCGGGCGTGTACGTGCAGCACATCGACAGCGAACGCACGATCTATTATGCGCGCGGCTTTTCGCTCGACAATTTCAGCTATGACAGCTTGCCGTGGACGCGCGACGCGTCCCTGAACCTGGGCGAATCGCTGGCCAATATGGACCTGTACGACCGGGTCGAAGTGCTGAAGGGCGCGAACGCGCTGATGAGCGGCGCCGGCACGCCGGGCGCCACCGTCAACCTGATCCGCAAGAAACCCACGCGCGAACTGCGCGCGCTGGCCGACCTGTCGGCGGGATCGTGGAGCAATTACCGCGGCATGGTCGACGTGGGCGGCCCCTTGAACGACAGCGGCAGCGTGCGCGCGCGCGCCGTGGCTTCGTACCAGGACAAGCACTCGTTCGTCGACCGCTACCAGCGTCGTTCGGAACTCGCGTACGGCACCGTGGAAGCGGATCTGTCGCCGCGCACCCTGCTGACCGTGGGCGCCGACTACCAGCACACGGTGCCGCGCAACAGCGACTGGGGCGGCGCGCCCCTGTTCGACGCGGACGGCAAGCGTTTCACCATGCCCCGTTCGTTCAACGGCGCGCCCACCTGGAGCACGCAGCAGACGGAAGCCAAGTCCGTCTTCGCCTCGCTCGAGCACAGTTTCGACAACGGCTGGCTGGCCAATCTGCGCCTGATCCACCAGGCCAACGCCCTGTACGCGCCCGTCGCCTACCTCGACAGCTTCCCGAAGGCCGATGGCAGCGGCACCGCCGTCACGGCGCGCCAGTACAACAGCGACGCCACCAGCAATGGCCTGGACGTGTATGCGAAAGGGCCGTTCACCTTGCTGGGCCGCACGCATGAACTGGTGGTGGGCGCGAACGCCTACCGCAAGCAGTCGGACGACGTCTTCAGCCCGTATTCCTTCATCACGGTCGATAATATCTATACCTACCGGGGCGAGGTGCCGGAGCCGCAGTGGGTGCTGGACACGGCGCGCGAAGTCATCCGCCAGAAGGCCGTGTATGCGACGGGCCGCTTCTCGCTGCCGCAAGGCGTGCACGTGATCCTCGGCGGGCGTCTGTCCTCGTACGAGAACCCCACGGCCGACATCGACGAATCGTCGATCTTCACGCCGTACGCGGGCCTGACGTGGGATTTCGCGCCCGACCTGACGGCGTTTGCCAGCTACAGCGACATCTTCAGCCCGCAAAACTGCCGTGACGTGAACAACCGGACGCTGGACCCCGTGCTGGGCAAGAATATCGAGGCGGGCGTGAAGGGCGTGTTCCTGAACGGCCGCCTGAATGCCAGCGCGGCCGCCTTCGAGGTGCGTCAGGATAACTATGCCGAATCGGTCGACGAGGTCAACAGGGTGACGGGCATGGATGCCTACCGCGCCATCGACGGCGTGCGCTCGCGCGGCGTGGAGCTGGAAGTGTCGGGCCAGCTGATGCCGGGCTGGCAGCTGCAGGCCGGCTACACGCACAAGGTGGCGCGCGACGCCAGCGGCAAGGTCAATACCCTGGCGCCGGAAGACCAGCTGAGCCTGTACAGCACGTGGCAGCCCATGCCGCGCCTGATGGTGGGCGCCGGCGCCCGCTGGCAATCGCGCACCTGGCAGCAAACCCGGGCCGTGCGCGGCGGCCTGACCACCGTGCACCAGGGTTCCTACGCCGTGGTCGACGCCATGGCGCGCTACCAGATCTCCGACCGCCTGGCCTTGTCCCTCAACTTCAACAACCTGACGGACCGCAGCTATTACGGCATCAGCACGGGCCGCCGCGTCAGCTACGGCGACCCGCGCAATGCGATGCTGAGTTTGAACTACCGCTACTGATTGATCCTGATGTCGCGCAAACCGGGCGCTGGACACCCGGTTTGCATGGCCGTCAGAAGCGGTACGTCAAGGTTCCCCGCACGCTGCGCGGCATGCCGTACGTGCCTTGTGCGTAGGTATTGATGTTGATGTACTTCCTGTCCAGCGCGTTTTCCACGTTGAACTGGGCCAGCAGCTGGCGCGACAGCTGCCAGGTGGCCATCAGGCTCACCGTGGCGTAGGCTGGCTGCGTCACGCGCTCCGTGCCGCGCGGGCCTTCGCCGTCATAATAGAACTTGCTTTGCCAGTTGACGCCGCCGCCCACGGTGATGTCCTGGCGCGCTTTCCACGTGGTGAACAGGCGCGCCGTCGAGCGGGGCGACAGGGTGTTGATGTCCTGCTGCTCGCGGTCTTTGGCGCGGAAGTGGCTGGCGCTGGCCGTCACGTTCCAGCCCGGCGCCAGGCGGCCCGACAGTTCCCCCTCGATGCCGCGGCTGGTGGCGCCGCGCGCCGCATAGTACGCTTGCGTGGTGGTGCCGGGAATGTTGTGGGCGCCGTCCGGCTGGGCCAGCTTGTCCTGCTGGATCGAGAAGATGCCGACGGCGCCGTTCAATTGTCCGCCTGGCAACTCACCTTTCAAGCCGATTTCCATGCTTTTCCCCGTCAGCGGGTCCAGCCAGGCGCCCGTGCGGTCCTGGTTTTCCTGCGGGCGGAAGATGTCCGTGTAACTGGCATACGCCGAATACGTGTCGTTTAGGTCCACCACCACGCCCGCGTAGGGTACGAACTTGCTCTTGGCAAAGGTGAAGCGGGCGCTGCCGTCATAGCCGATGCGGTCCTTGTCCCAGCGGCTCAGGCGCCCGCCGAGTATCAGCTTGGTGCTGTCGGCCAGGTTCAGGCGCGCCGCGCCGTAGGCGCCATATTGCTTGGTCGTGTATCGTTCCGACAGCACGGGTTCGCCCCAGGCCGGCTGCGGGTAGCTGCCATCCCAGGCGAGGAAGTTGCCGATCGGTTCAGGGTCGAGCGCTTCCTTGACCTTGAATTCGGCGTGCTGCACCGTGTAGCTGGCGCCGACGATGACTTCATGCTGGCGTCCGCCCAGGCTGAACGGTCCCGAGATTTTCATATCCGCGCTGCTCTGGTCGCGCGCGCCGATGTAGCGGTTCGGGTAGCCCAGCATGCCCAGGCCCGTGACCTTGTCCGGCCATTCGGCCAGGAACACCAGCGGCGTGTCTTCCGTGTGCCGGCTGTACATGGCTTGCGCCTGCGCCTTCCAGCCCTGGCCCAGCGCGTGTTCCACGGTGGCGTGCACGTTGGTCTGCTGCGTGGCCCAGGCGGCCCAGCGGGGCGCCGTCGTGACGGAACGGTCGAAATCCGTGCGCGTGCCGTCGCTGTACCACAGGGGGAAGCCGCCCCAGTTGCTGCCTTTCGGGTCGTTCTTCTGGTAGCTGGCGCCCAGCGTGGCCACGGTGCCGGGCGCCAGGTCCGCCTCGACGGTGGCGTAGACGAGCTGGCGCTGGTTCGCATAGCCATTGGTAAACGACTTGCGGTCCTGCCAGGCGCCCGCCACGCGGCCGCGCACGGAGCCGTCCTCGTTCAGCGGGGCGGCCAGGTCGGCCGTGCCCCGGTAGTCGCTCCACGAGCCCGCCGCCAGCGACAGCTGGCCCTCGAATTGTCTGGCGCTGGCCCGCTTGCGCACCAGGTTGATCGAGGCGGACGGGTAGCCTGCGCCCGTCAGCAAGCCCGTGGCGCCCCGCGTCACTTCCACCCTGTCGTAGAGCAGCGAATCCATTTCCGATTCGCCGCCCGAATACTGCACCTTGTAGGTGGTGGGCACGCCGTCGTACTGGAAATTGTCGACGTCGAAGCCGCGCGCGGAAAACGTGCTGCGTTCCGTGTCGAACTGGTTGACGGCGATGCCGGGCGTGTTGCGCAGCACGTCGCGCACCGTCAGCAAGTCCTGGTCGTCCATGCGCTGGCGCGTGATGACGCTGACCGATTGCGGCGTCTCGCGCAGGGCCAGCAGCAGGCCCGTGGCGCTGGCCGTGGCCGGCGTCGTGTACGAGCCCGTGCCGTCCGTGGCGGGGCTGCGCTCCGCCGTGGCGCGCACGGCGATGCCGGGCAGGGTGGCCGCGTCGGCGGCGGACGGCAGCTTGCGCACGGCGTAGTGGCCGCCGCCCTGGTCGATGGCGACGAGGCCGCTGCCATCGAGCAGGCGGGCAAAGCCGTCGGCCACCTGGTAGCTGCCGTTCAAGCCGCGGCTGTGCAAGTTCGCGTACAGGCTGGCGGCGCCGGAAATGCTGACGCCCGCCTCGGCTGCAAACGCGGACAGGGCCGTGCTGAGGGGGCCGGGCGCCACCTGGTAGTGGCGCGCGGGCGCTTCCTGGTGCTGCTGGGCGAATGCGGGCGCGGCCAGGGCCAGGCTGCCCAGCAGGGCCAGGGTCATGCGGGTGTTGCGGTAATGCTTCATTGCGTGTTTCCCTTCGTTCATGTGTTGGTCCTGTGTGGATTGACGGGGCACATGCGGGAAAGGGACATTCTTTTCAGAAATTCTTATGCCGCTTCGACGGCAATCCACCAGCGGCTGTGGCGCCGCACGCGGATGGGCAGCGACGCTTGCAGCAGGTCCAGCAGCGCATCCGTGTCGCGCAGCTGGTACACGCCCGACACGCCCAGCCGCGCGACGGCCGGATCGCAGCGCACGACGCCGTGGCGGTAGCGGGCCAGCTGCGCCAGCACGTCGGCCAGCGGCGTGGCGTCCGCGTACAGCAAGCCCTTGAGCCAGGCCGCTGCGTGCGGCGCCAGCGGCTGCGGCGCGCCGGTGCCCGTGCCGTCGAAGCTGGCCTGCCAGCCCGCCTGCAGGATGACGGGGTGGCCGTCGGCGGGCCGCACTTCCACGGCGCCCTGCGCCACGGCCACGTGGGTGCGCGCGTCCAGCAAGCTGTCCTCCTGGCGCACCGTGAAGCGCGTGCCGAGGGCGCGGATGCTGCCATTGCTGGTGCGCACGACGAAGGGGCGCTGGCGCGCATCGGGGCGGGTCGCCACGTGGATCTCGCCGGCGCGCAGCCGGACCAGGCGCAGCGCGTCGCTGAAAACGATATCGGCGGCGCTGGCCGTGTTCAGGCTGAGTTCGCTGCCATCGGCCAGGGCGAGGTGGCGGATTTCGCCCCTTGCCGTGCGCACGTCGGCCGTCCACTCCTGCCACGGTGCCGCCCTCAGCATGGCCCAGCCGGCCGGCCCGGCGACGATCAGCAGGGCCAGGGACTTCAGCATGGCGCGGCGCTGGGCGCCGGCCGGACGGTCCAGTACGGGCATGGACAGGCTCGTGGCCAGCGGCGGGGGCAGCATGCCGAAGCTGCGGCAGACGTGCTCGGCGCGCTGCCACGCCGTTTCATGGTGCGGGTGGGCGGCGCGCCAGCGGGCCAGCGCCTGCCGCGCGGCATCGTCGAGTTCGCCGCCTTGCAGGCGCACCATCCAGCGTGCCGCTTCGCGCGCGGCGCGCGCATCGATGGCCGCGTTCATGCCGCCAGCAGTATGCATTGCGTCAGCGCCTGCACCATGTAGCGTTTCACCGTGCGCTCGCTGATGCTCAGGCGCGCGGCGATGGCGGCATAGCCCAGGCCTTCCAGCTGCGACAGCAGAAAGGCCGTGCGCACCTTCGCGCCCAGGCCGTCGAGCATGGCGTCGATGCGGTGCAGGGTTTCCAGGATCAGCAGGCGTTCCTCCGCCGACGGCGCGCTGGGCGGGGGCAGCTGTGCCATGGCGGCCAGCCACGCCTGCTCCAGCGACTGGCGCCGGTAATGGTCGATCAGCAGGCGCCGCGCCACGGTCGTCAGGTAGGCGCGCGGCTCGCGCAGGGTGAAGCGCCGTTCCTCCGGCGCGGCCAGCAGCTTGACGAAGGTATCCTGCGCCAGGTCGGCCGCGTGGTCCGTGCACGACAGCTTGCCGCGCAGCCAGCGCAGCAGCCACGGGTGGTGTTCGCCATACAGCTGGCTCATGGAAAACGGGCCTTCGGGCTCGGCGGCGGGGGCTAGGGCAAACGTCACGGCACACTCCAGGTTGGCGCTGAAGTCCTCCATGCCGCTGGGAGAGGGCGCGTGCAGGTCCTTCTTAAATGCGAATGGTTCTCATTTTACATGGGCATGCCTGAATGTCAATGTGCCGGCGGCCCCGGCTGGTCTCAGCTTCCCTGGCGCCGCTGGGCGTAGCTGCGGCAATGTTCCAGGTAGCCCGTCTCGTGGCTGGCGATGAGCTGCAGCACGCTGTTCCACAGCCAGGGCGGAATCGGGTTGCCATCGTGGCGGTCCGTCTGCAGTTCCTTGATCCAGTGCATGCCCGTGGACCAGTCCATCTGCCGCGCGTGCGCGCAGCCGACGACGTAGGCCAGGTAGCTGGCCGTGCTGGCCGCGTCTTCCACGCTCAGTTCGTCGATTTCCAGCTTCAGGTCTTGCGGCAGCAGTTCGCGCAAGAAGATGCCGCGCCCCAGGAAGCGCTGCGGCATGGTGCGTTCGCCCAGGGCGGGCGACAGGTGGCGCGCGCCGGCCACCACGCGCTTGGCGTTGTCGCGCGGCATGCTGGCATGCGCATAGCGCACGGAGGTCGCTTGCACGGCTTCCTTGATATCGATCAGGCAGTATTCGCCGTCGCCCAGTCCCAGCAGCACGGCATAGCGCAGCAGGCCCAGCGAACTGCAGCCCTTGACCCAGTAGGCCGCGTCGATGACTTCCAGTTTCACCTTCTTGCTGCGCGACTTCAGGCGCGTCACGAGGGCGCGCAGGTCGGACGAGGCGCACAGGGCGGCGATGGCTTTCTTTTCTTCCCTGGAAATGGGCCAGAAGTTGCGCCCCATGGGAATGATGGGCCGGGTTTCCAGGAAGCGCTCCTCGGCCAGCTCCTTCCACGAGCGCTGCACGGCGCCGCGCAAGGCCGAGCGCACGACGGCGGGGCGGGGCAGGGCCAGCTGCAATTCGCCGGGCAGGAAGGCAAAGGCATAGCCGTCGAGCAAGTGACGCAGCATGCTGGCCGTCACCACGCCGGGCAGGGACGAGCCGCGCGCGGCCGTCGCCAGGGACAGGGCCAGGCGCACCAGGTCGTGCGCGGGATTGCCGATCACGCTCTGGTCGAAGTCGCGGATCTGCATTTCCACGCTGCCGTCGGCACCGGCCAGCGGACCCAGGTTGCCCACGTGGCAGTCGCCGCAGATCCAGATGGGCGGGCCTTCGGGCAGGCTGTGGCCCGGCTGCGCCTGCAGCCAGTCATAGTATTGCGCCGTATTGCCGCGCACATAGGCATGGGGCGAGCGGGCCATTTTTTCATCGCGGCGGTCCAGCAGCAGCTGGCGGCGTTGATCGGGGGCGGGCAGTCTGGGCAAGGTGCGGTCCTTTTGCTAAGTTTCCTCCATACTATGCCTGTATGCATTATTTTGCCGTGCAATGCTTAACAGAGCGACAACTTCGTCTGGAATAAGCTGTCACTATTATTTATTTTTGGAAATCAACATGGATTTGAGCCAGCACGCCGCCGTCGTCAATTGCGAAGCCTACCGCGATGGCCGCAAGATCGCCCACTTCGACATCGACAAGGTGGGCGACTTCCTCGACGACCCCGCCTGCTTCGTGTGGATCGGCCTGGCCGGCCCGGACACGGCCGCCATGCAGGCGCTGCAGTCGGCCTTCGGCCTGCACGAGCTGGCCGTCGAGGATGCGGAAGGGGCGCACGAGCGGCCCAAGCTGGAGGAATACGGCGACACCCTGTTCATGGTGCTGCACACGGCCAGCCTGGACGGCGACGCCATCGTCTACGGCGAAACCCACGTCTTTCTCGGCTGCCGCTTCATCATCACCGTGCGCCATGGCCCCTCGGCCGGCTATGCGAAGTTGCGCGAGCGCAAGGAAAGCGTGCCGGACAAGCTGGCCAGCGGCCCCGGCTACGTGCTGTATTCCATCATCGACTTCATCGTCGACCAGTACCAGCCCTGCATCGACCACTTGCAGGCCAAATTCCAGCAATATGAAACGCAGCTGTTCAAGCCCAGCCTGTCCGAAGACAAGCTGCAGGATTTCTACCAGCTCAAGACGGAGCTGCTCAAGCTGGACGCGGCCGTCAACCCGCTGCATGAAATCTGCACCCAGCTGATCCGTTTCCATGGCGATATCGTGCCCAAGGAAAACCGCATCTATTACCGCGACATCCTCGACCACGTGAAGCGCGTCACGCACACGGCGGGGCAGATGCGCGAAATGGTCAATTCCGCCATGCAGGTGGCGCTGGGGCAGATCTCGATCCGCCAGAATGAAGTGGTCAAGCGCCTGGCCGGCTGGGGCGCCATCCTGGCCGTGCCCACCATGGTCTTCAGCCTGTACGGCATGAATTTCGAATTCATGCCGGAGCTGAAGTGGCGCGGCAGTTATCCGGCCGTCATCGCCGGCATCTTCGTCGGCTGCTACCTGCTGCACCGGCGCCTGAAGCGCGACGGCTGGCTGTAGGGCGGCACGCAAATATTGGAGAGTTTTGCCGCCCGATTTGCTGCTACGATGAAGTTGTCCCAGTGAAGGCGGTCGATGGCAACGCGTTGAAACCTCCTTGGCGTGGGCGCCGTGCCCGGCTGCCGCTGCGACCCCAGAGCGTGCGGCCAGGGTACAGGGCGCGTCCGACGCCACAAGGCTCCTGCGAACCAGGAGCCTTTTTTTTGCCTATGCCACCGCCGCAGCCGCTTCGAGGATCAGCGCCGCCACTTCCACGGGGCGCGAGGCCAGCGAGGCATGGCTGGCGTTGAGCGTGATGACTTTTCTTGCCTGCAGGCGGGCCGCCATGCGCTCCTGGTTGACGGGGGAGATCATGCGGTCGGCGCTGGAAATCTGGTACCAGCTGGGCTTGTGGCGCCAGGCCGGGTCGCTGACGGTGTCGCCGAAGGTACTGGCCAGCGGCGCCTTCTGCACCACGCCCAGCACGGCTCCTTCCTCCGCATCGAGGTCCTGGCAAAAGCTGTCGTGGTATTGCTCGGGCTTGACCCACAGATAGCCGTCGCTGTCGCCTTCCAGGCTGGCCGCGCCCAGGGGCGGGTGTTCCTGCGTGATGCTGCCCGCGCTTTCGCCCGTGTCGGGGGCGAAGGCGGCGATGTACACGAGGCCCCGCACATTGGGGGCGTTGCCCGCCACGCTGATGACGGCGCCGCCGTAGGAGTGTCCTGCCAGCAACACCGGGCCATCGACCTGGGCCACCATCTTGCGCGTGCGCTCGGCATCGTCGGCCAGCGACGTGAGGGGCAGTTCGACGGCGCGGATGGCCGTGTGGCCCTGGCGCCGCAATTCGATGATGACGCGGCTCCAGTGGGCGGCGCCGCCCCAGAAACCGTGGACGAGGACGATGGTGGCTTGCTTGCTCATGCGGGTACTCCTTGTGGCGAAGGGAAACGGCAAGGGCCGCGCGGTCACGGGCTGCTGGCTGCGCGGCGGGAAGCTGCATGCTCATTGTAGACCTTCCCAGCGCATGGCCTCGATGGCGTTCACCACGGCCGTTTCGTGTTCGATGAAGAAATCGCTGTGAAAGCCGTTGCGGATGAGCAGATGGGTACAGCCGGGCAGGGCGGCGGCCAGAAGGTCGCCATCGGCCAGGCGCAGCGGCCGGAAAGCGTCGAAAAACGCCGTGCCGGCGGCCAGGACCGCCGGGTCGCTCTGCGGCGACAGCCATGGCAGCAGGTTGCGCAAGGTGCCGGGATCGACGGTGATGACCAGCGCCGGCGCGCGCACGCGGCGGTAGTCGGGCGAAAAATTGTGCGCGGCCAGGTCCATGGCCCGGGCGATGGCGGGCGCGGTATTGGGCCGCACGGCGCCGCCGGGCAGCACTTCCAGGCTGTCGCGCCAGTTCGCCTCCAGCGCCGGCCACCATCGCTTGTTGACCCGCCGGGCATAGGCGATCGAGGCCTCCATCGACGCCAGATCGGCCGGCCCGGGCGGGGGCGCCTCGAAGGGCAGGGGTTCCGACTCGCCGTCATCGCCGCCGCTGGCCAGGTAGTCGAAGGTCGTGTCCAGGTACACGAGTCCCCGCACGCGCCGCGGGTGGCTGCCGGCGAACAGGGTCAGCTCGTTGCCGGCGACGGAGTGGCCGCCCAGGATGACGCGCCGGACGCGCAGGGCGTCGAGCACGGCCAGCAGGTCGGCCACCAGGGTGGCGGGCGCGTACGTGCCATCGCTGGCGGCATCGGCCGGCAGGGGCTTGCCGGAAGAGCCGTAGCCGCGCCGCGTAATGGCCAGCACGCGGTGGCGGCGCGCCAGCGCGGGCGCCAGGCTGTCGAAGCCATAGGCGTTGCCGCCCAGGCCGGCCAGCAGCACGATCACGTCGGCGTCGCCGCCGCTGCCCGGCGCCGCGGACCAGTCGCGCACGTGCAGGCTGACGCCGGGGGCGACGCCGATCTGCCGGTCCGTGACGCTGGCGCTGCGCGGCCCGCCGCCGCAGGCGGACAGCGCGGCCAGGGCCGTGATACCCAGCAGCACCTGCCTGCGGGCGTGGCAATGCGGCGCGGGACCGCTGGACTGGTGCATGGCGTGCTCCTCATGGGGTAGGTGACAGCAGCCAGTATCGGCAGCGCGCATGAAGCGCGGCTGAGCGGGGCATGAAGATCGCCTGAAGAAAAGACTTTGACATATTTTCCAGAAGTGGATAATCTGTCTGCATGAAAACACACGATGCCCCTCCCGCTGCCGCGCGCAACGCCGAACACGTCCTGCTGCTCGAGCAGCTCAAGCAGGTGGCCGACGGCCTGGCGCGCACCTTCGCGCCCTTCTGCGAAGTGGTGCTGCACGACCTGCTGGCGCCCGAACACGCCGTGCTGGCCATCCATAACAACCTGTCGGGGCGGGCCGTGGGCCAGCCGGCGACGGAACTGGGCCTGGCGCGCATCCTCGACCCGGATTTCGCCCAGGTCGTGGCGAACTACCCCAACAAGTTTGCCGATGGCCGGCAAGCCAAGAGCACCTCCATCGGCATCAAGGATGGCGAAGGCAAGTACGTCGCGGCCCTGTGCCTGAACGTGGACCTGACCCTGTTCCAGGGTTTTCAGACGGCCATGAACCAGTTCGTGGCCGTCGATGCGGGCGCCGCGCCGCGCGAATCGCTGGACCCGGCCGGCGCCGACGCCATCCGCGCCCGCATCGACCAGTTCGCGGCGCGCCTGGCCGCGTCGCCGCGCACCCTGAAAGCGCCGGCGCGCCGCGCCTTGCTGCAGGAACTGCGCGCGGCCGGCCTGCTCGACGTGCGCCGCGCCATGGAAATCATCGCCGAGCACCTTGGCGTGTCGCGCGCCGCCGTCTACACCTACGCGAGGTAGGCACATGGACACTTCTACCGGCATCGACCCGTCGGCGGCGCGCCTGCTGCTGCTCGACGCGGCCGCCGTCGCCGCCCACCTGCAGGAGGACGCCGTGCTGGCCGCCGTGCACGAAGCCTTCGTGCTGCACAGCCGCCAGCAGGGCCGCGTGTTCCCCGTCATCCGCGAAGCGCTGGCGACGGGCGGCGTGTTCGGCATCAAGGCGGGCGACGTGCCGGCCGAGAATCTGCTGGGCTTCAAGGCGGCCGGCTTCTGGCCCGCCAACCGCGCCGCGGGCGGCGAGCCGCACCAGGCCACCATCATGCTGCTCGACCCGGCCACGGGACGGCCCGTGTGCATCATCGACGGCAATGCCATCACCACGGCGCGCACGGGCGCGGCCGGCGCGCTGGGGCTGCAGCGGCTGGCGCGGCCCGACAGCGCCAGCCTGTGCGTGTTCGGCACGGGCGTGCAGGCCACGGCGCAGACCGGGTATGCGCTGCGCGTGCTGCCGCACCTGCGCCAGCTGCGCTATGTCAGCTCGACCGGCCAGCCGCATGCCCGCTTCGAGGCGGCCTTTGCCGGCCGCATCGCCATCGCCCATGCGCCCGACGCCGATGCGGCCGTCGCCGCCAGCGACGTGGTGATCACGGCCACGCCGGGCCGCGGCCCCCTGTTCAGCGCCGCCGCCGTGCGGCCCGGTACGCACGTCAGCGCCATCGGCGCGGACACGCGCGGCAAGCGCGAGCTGCCCGAGGGCTTGCTGGCGCGGGCGCGCCTGGTGGTCGACGACGTGGCGCAGGCGCGCAGCATCGGCGAGGCGCAATGGGCGCCGGAGATCCCGTGCCAGACCCTGGGCGACCTGCTCGACGGGCGCGCCACCTTGGCGCGGGCCGCCGCCGACGTCACGGTGCTGGACCTGACGGGACTGGCCCTGCAAGACCTGACCGTGGCGCGCCTGGTGTACCGGCAGGCGCTGGCCGCCGGCAGCGGCACCGACATTTCCTGGCCGTGGTAGGGCCGTTCCTCACTTTTGAAAGGCACGCAGCATGCAGAACCTGACACTTCCCACCTACGCCGACGTCGTGGCGGCCGCCGGCCGCATCGCGGGCCACGCCCACAGGACGCCCGTCATCACCTCGCGCACCGTCGACGCGGAATTTGGCGCCCAGGTCTTCTTCAAGTGCGAGAACCTGCAGCGCATGGGCGCCTTCAAGTTCCGCGGCGCCTACAACGCGCTGTCGCAGTTCGACGCGCGGCAGCGGCAGGCGGGCGTGGTGGCTTTCTCGTCGGGCAACCACGCCCAGGCTATCGCGCTGTCGGCGCGGCTGCTGGACATCCCCGCCACCATCATCATGCCGCAGGATGCGCCGGCCGCCAAAATCGCCGCCACGCGGGGCTATGGCGGCAACGTGGTGCTGTACGACCGCTACACGCAGGACCGCGAGCAGATCGGCCGCGAACTGGCCGAGCAGCGGGGCATGACCCTGATTCCGCCCTACGACCATGCGCACGTGATCGCCGGCCAGGGCACGGCCGCCAGGGAACTCTTCGAGGAAGTGGGAGCGCTGGACGCCTTCTTCGTGTGCCTGGGCGGCGGCGGCCTGCTGGCCGGCTCGGCCCTGGCCACGCGCGCGCTGTCGCCCGATTGCAAGCTGTACGGCGTGGAGCCGGAGGCCGGCAACGATGGCCAGCAGTCGTTCCGCTCGGGGCAGATCGTGCACATCGACACCCCCAGGACCATCGCCGACGGCGCGCAGACGCAGCACCTGGGCAGCCTGACGTTCCCCATCATCCGCCGCGACGTGGACGACGTGCTGACGGTCAGCGACGCCCAGCTCGTCGAGCGCATGGCCTTTGCCGCCTCGCGCATGAAGCTGGTGATCGAGCCGACGGGCTGCCTGGGCTTTGCCGCCGCCCTGCAGATGAAGGAGCAGCTGCGCGGCAAGCGCGTGGGCATCTTGATCAGCGGCGGCAACGTGGACATGCCGCGCTTTTGCGAGCTGCTGGGCGGCGCCTGAGGCGCCGCCGTCAGTGCGACACGAGCACGGGCAAGGTCATCTCCTGCAGCACCGTGCGCGTGACGCCGCCCAGCAGCGTTTCGCGCAGGCGCATGTGGCCGTAGCAGCCCATCACCAGCAGGTCGCATTGCCGCTGGGCCGCCATGGCCAGCAAGGCCTGTCCCACATCCTGGCCCGGCGGCGTGTCGTGCTGCAGCACGTCGACATTGACGCCGTGGCGGGCCAGGTACAGGGCCAGGTCGGCGCCCGGCTGTTCGCCGTGCGCGGCCGGCTGCAGGTGCGAATTGACGACGGCCAGCGTCACTTGCCCGGCGCGGCGCAGCAGGGGCAGGGCGTCCGTGATGGCGCGCAGCGCTTCGGCGCTGCCGTTCCAGGCCAGCAGGGGATGCCGGGCCAGGCTGTCCGGCGCCGCGGACGGCACATGCGGCACCATCAGCACGGGACGGCCGCAGTGGAGCATCAGGTATTCGGCCGTGCCGGCGATGACGCGCGAAGGCGTGTCCTGCGCATCCGTCTGGCCCAGGATCAGCAGGTCGCAATAGCGCGCCTGCAGCAGCAGCGCGCCCTGCGCGTCGTCGTCGACGAAGCGCGTCTCGTAGGTGGCCAGGCCCTCTTCGCGGGCGATGCGCTCGAAGGCATGCAGGGCATCGCTGGCCTGGCCGCGCAGCGCCTGCATTTGCGCCGGCGCAAACTGCAGCGCGTTGACGCCGCCGCCATAGGCGTAGCGCGAGATGCCGCTCATGGCCGAACCGATCAGGTGCGCCCCTTCGGCGATGGCCAGGCGCACGGCCAGGCGGATGCGCTGCGCGCAGTGGCGTGAATTGTCCACGTGGACCAGCAGGGTAGTGTAGGGCATGGCGTTCTCCTCGGTTGTCGGTATCGGTGGTCAGGGCTGCAGCACGTAGGTGCCGGGGGCGTCGCCCAGGTCGGGCCCCATGGCCGGCGGCGGCGCCTGCGCGCCGGAGCGCGCCGCCAGCCAGGCTTGCCAGGCGGGCCACCACGACCCCTCGTGGCGCGGCACGTCGCGCTGCCAGCTGTCCGCGTCGATGTAGGCCTCGTCGTGGCGGTGCGTGGCCAGCTGGTAGCTGCGGCGCGCCTGGCCCGGCGGCGAGACGACGCCCGCATTGTGGCCGCCCGAGGTGAGCAAAAAGGTGACGTCGGTATCGGTGAGCAGCTGCAGCTTGTAGACGGAGCGCCACGGCGCCACGTGGTCCGTCACGGTGCCGACGGCGAAGATGGGTGCGTGGATGTCGGGCAGGGCGATGTGGCGGCCCGCCGTGCGGTAGCGGCCTTCGGCCAGGTCGTTGTGCAGGAACAGCCGGCGCAGGTATTCCGAGTGCATGCGGCAGGGCATGCGCGTGGCGTCTGCGTTCCAGGCCATCAGGTCGCTGTCCTGCTCGTCGAGTCCCAGCAGGTAGTGGCGCAGCCGGCGCGACCAGACCAGGTCGTTCGAGCGCAGCAGCTGGAAGGCGCCCGCCATCTGCTTCGTGTCGAGGTAGCCCTGCTTCCACATGGCCGCTTCCAGGAAGCTGACCTGGCTGTCGTCGATGAACAGCGACAGTTCGCCCGGTTCCTTGAAGTCCACCTGCGAGGCCAGCATGGTGAGACTGGCCAGGCGCGCGTCGGCATCGCGCGCCATGCTGGCGGCGGCGATGGCCAGCAGGGTGCCGCCCAGGCAGTAGCCGGCCGCGTGCACCTGCGGCGCGCCCGTGATGCGGACAACGGCGTCGAGCGCATCCATCACGCCCAGCTGGCGGTAGTCTTCCAGCGACAGCTCGCGGTCTTCTTCCAGCGGGTTTTTCCAGGAAATCATGAACACCGTGTGCCCCTGGGCCACCAGGTAGCGCACGAGCGAATTGTGCGGCGACAGGTCGAGGATGTAGAACTTCATGATCCAGGCGGGCACGAACAGCACGGGCGTGGCATGCACGCTGGCGGTGGTTGGCGCGTACTGGAGCAATTCGATCAGGTCATTGCGGTAGACCACCTTGCCCGGCGTGACGGCCACGTTGCCTCCCACGGCATGGGTGCGCTGCCCGGGCGCATGCGCTCCCATGGCGGCGCGCTGCCAGTCCTCGGCCAAGTGGGCCATGCCGCGCGCCAGGTTGGCGCCGCCGCTTGCCAAGGTGGCTTGCTGCACCACGGGATTGGTCAGCATGAAGTTCGATGGCGCCAGCATGTCCAGCCACTGGCGCACGGTGAAGGTGACGACGTCCTCGTGGTGCGGCGAGACGCCGCGCACGCCCGTGGTGGCGCGGTGCCACCACTGCTGCTGCAGCAGGAAGCCCTGGTAGACGAGGTTGTACGGCCAGCGCTGCCAGGCGGGGTCGTCGAAGCGCCGGTCCTGCGGCAGCGGGGCGATGCAGGGCGCCGCGCCGCCGCCGGACAGTGCCGACTGCACAGCATACTGCTGCCAGCGGCCGATCTTCTTCCACGCTTCCTGCAGCAGGGTTTGCTGTTTCGACGGCGCCAGCGCCAGGTGGCTGAGCCAGTCGGCATAGGCATTGCCCAGCGCGGCGGGAGAAATGCCGCCCGTGAACTTGCCCAGCCAGGCGTTCAGCAGCAGGTCCAGGGTGGCGCCTTCGGGCGCGCTTTCGGGATAGTCGGGCGGGGGCGCGCCTTGCCAGGCGCTGCCCTGGCGTTCATGTTCCGTTGTTGCCTGCTGCGTCTTGCTCATGTGGGGCTCCTGCTATTTTTTTACAGGATAGCAAGAGCTTGTTCAAAAAATTATGATCTACATCAAGTTTGGCCGGATGGCTTGCGCCGGCACCGCCCTGTCTGCAGGCGGTGCCGGCGCCGTGGCGCTTATGTCTGCGGATGCAGCAGCGAGCGCCGGCGCGCATAGCCGAAGTAGATGACGAGGCCGATCACCAGCCAGATGGAAAATGCCACCCAGGTGACCCAGCTGAGAAAGCTCATCAGACCCACGCACAGGATCACGGCCAGCGCCGGCACGAAGGGCACGCCGGGGCAGCGGAAGGCGCGCGGCAGGTCGGGACGGCGCTTGCGCAGCACCACCACGGCGACGGAGACCATGGTGAAGGCGGCCAGGGTGCCGATGTTGATCAGCTCGGCGAGGATATTGAGCGGGATCACGGCGGCGATCAGGCCGAACACGATGCCCACCAGCCAGGTGGCGAAGAACGGTGTGTGGAAGCGCGGGTGCACGGTCGACAGGCGCTTGGGCAGCAGGCCGTCGCGCGACATGGCGAAGATGATGCGCGTCTGGCCAAACGCCATCACGAGGATCACGGTGGTCATGCCGAGGATGGCGCCCAGGTCGACGAAGCCGGCGATCCACTTTTCGCCCGCATATTGCAGGGCCAGCGAGACGGGATGGTCGACGCCGAGGAACTTCTGATAGGGCACGATGCCCGTCATGATGGCCGACACCACCACGTACAGCACGGCGCACACGGCCAGCGAGCCGATGATGCCGATCGGCAAGTCGCGCGACGGCTTCTTGACTTCCTCGGCGGCCGAGGTGACGGCGTCGAAGCCGATGAAGGCGAAGAAGACGAGGGCGGCGGCGCTCAGCATGCCGTGATAGCCGAAGGGCATGTAGGGCTGCCAGTTGGCCGGCTGCACGTGGCGCGCGCCGAAGATGATGAACAGCAGCACCACGCCCACCTTGATGGCGACCATGACGTTGTTCAGGCGCGCCGATTCGCGCACGCCCCAGCCCAGCATGGCCGTCAGGGCCAGCATGATGACGAGGGCCGGCAGGTTGATGAAGGTGGTCACGCCGGGCAGGGCGCCCGGGGCGGCGGTGAGCGCGACGGGCAGGGTGATGCCAAAGCCCGACAGCAGCGACTGGAAATAGCCGGACCAGCCGACGGAGACGGCGGCCGCGGCCAGGCCATACTCGAGCAGCAAGTCCCAGCCTATCATCCAGGCGGCCAGCTCGCCCAGCGTCGCATAGCTGTAGGTGTAGATGGAGCCGGCCACCGGCACGGTGGAGGCGAATTCCGCATAGCACAGGGCGGCGAAGCAGCAGGCGACGGCCGCCACGACGAAGGACAGCGACAGGGCGGGGCCGGCCGTCAGCGCGCCCGTGCCGGTGAGCACGAAAATGCCCGTGCCGACGATGGCGCCGATGCCCATGAGGACAAGGTCGAAGGGCCCCAGCACCTTGGCCAATCCTCCCGGCTTCTTGCTGTGGGCAATCATGTCATCCAAATTCTTGGTTCTAAATAAGCTCACTGTCTCTCCTGTGTGTTTTTGTCATGGCGCCATTGCCGCCTCGTGGGTAGCACGACGCAGCCAGATTCTAGCCCAGGCGGCCGCCATTCCAGAAGGAAAACCGTACGGTGCCGTGCGCGCCAGCGACGGGGGCACGGCGGTCCGCCCAAAAAAAAGCCCCGGGATGATGGACCGGGGCTGTAAAGGAGACTGCTTTAATCGAGTAAATAGTTGCCTGTTTGACTATTTCGCAAAATGGGCTTCGATTTCCTCCAGGGTCTTGCCCTTCGTCTCCGGCAGCAGGAAGGCGGCAGCCAGGAAGTACAGCACGGTGCAGCCGGCGCCGAAGAAGAACAGGGTCGAATAGCCGTGCAAGCCCACGGTGGGTAGGAAGATGGCGGCGATCACCGTCGAGACGAACTGGTTGACCAGCAGGGCGATGCTCATGCCGTTCGAACGGATGCGCGTGGGCATCAGCTCGGACAGGGCCAGCCACACGCACACGCCGGGACCGACGGCAAAGCTGGAAACGAAGACGCAGATGGCAATGGCCACCAGCCAGCCATGCGTGGACGAGGGCACGGGACCGAGGCTGGCCTTCTCGATGCGCAGCGGCGCCTCGCGCCCGGCGGCCGGGTCGGCGAACGGGTTCAGGTGCAGCTTGCGGAAGAACACGCCGATCACGCTGTCGGCCTGCACGGCGTCTTCGCGGGCGATCGTCACCTGGCGCAGCACCGGGTCGTCGCTGCGCAGGCTCTTCACGTTGGTGAACGGGCCGTAGGCGTAGGCGATGGTCAGCTGCTGTGGCGTGCCGTCGGCGGCCGCGCCCAGGGCCGCCAGGGTGGCCGCATCGAGGTGCACGGTCAGGCCGTCGGCCTGCACCTGCGCCGCGATGGCGGGGCGCACGTCGGCCAGGTGCGCTTCGGCGCCGCGGAACAGCAGGCCGGCCGCCAGCAGCGAGACGACGATGCCGCCCGTGCCCAGCATCAGCAGGAACTTGCGGCCCTTGCGGTCCACCAGCAGCACGGCCACCACCGTCATCACGGCGTTCAGCACTTTCAGCAGCACGTCGGCCATGTTGGCGGAAGCGCCCGACAGGCCCGCCTGGTTCAGGATATTGACGACATAGGCGAGGATGGAATTGATGCCCGTCGCCTGCGTGCAGGCGAGGATCAAACAGGCCAGCAGGAAGGGCAGCACGTAGCGGCGGCTCAGCAGCGGGTCCTTGGCCTTGGCCGTACCGCTCGTCTTGGCCGCATTTTCGGGGGTATCGAGCATTTCGCGCAGTTCCAGGTCCGCTTCGGCGGGCAGGCGCGTGCGCAGCAGCGACTGGCGCGCCTGCTCGATGCGGCCGCGGCGGGCCAGCCAGCGGGGCGATTCGGCCAGCAGCAGGCTGCCGATGGTAAACACGAGGCCCGGCGTCAGGCAGACCCAGAAGATGCTGCGCCAGGCGTGGTCCTTGGCGGCGAAGATAGCGGCGATGCGGCCCGCTTCCGGCAAGGCTTGCGCCGCCTGCGTGGCCGTTTCCACCGTCTGCGCCTGCAGCAGGCCGATCAGGGCGGCGGCCACCAGGCCGATGGTCAGCAGCAGCTGGAACAGGGCCGCGCCCCGGCCACGCTGCTGCGCGGGCAGGCATTCGGCCAGGTACAGGGGCACGACGACGCCGATCAAGCCGCCGCTGATGCCTTGCAGCAGGCGGCCCAGCAGCAGGGGCAGGTAGCCGTCGGCCAGGGCGATCAGCGGGATGCTGGCGCTGAACAGGGCGCCGGCCAGGAACATCACCCAGCGCCGGCCCAGCAGGTCGGACAGGGCGCCGGCGAACAGCGACGAGAGGACCGAGCCCAGCAGCACGGCGGCGACGATAAAGCTCAGCTGCTGGGCCGTCAGTTTCCAGGCCACGGAGGCCGTCGATTCCAGGTAGGGCAGGGCGCCGGCGATGATGCCGATGTCTATGCCGTAGAGCAATCCCCCCATGCCGGCAATAAATAGCAGGTAGCGCATGGCCCACACGGGGGCCTTGTGTGACGTGTCGTGCATGAAAACTCCGGGACGGGGTTGAGGTGAGGTGAAGTGGTCTAGCGGGTGGAAAGATCGATGGCCGTGCCTTCGACGAAGACGGACACTGGCTGCAGTGCCGAATCGAGGACGACGATGTCGGCCCAGGCGCCCGGTGCCAGGCGGCCCCGTTCGGATTCGCCCAGGTAGTCGGCGGGGTACAGCGAGAGGCGGTTCGAGGCGTCGGCCAGGTCCAGGCCCAGCTCGACGAAATTGCGCAGGGCCTGGTCCATGGTCAGCACGCTGCCGGCCAGCGAGCCCGTGGCCAGGCGTACGCAGCCCAGGCATTTGTAGACGCGCTGCGTGCCCAGGCCGTATTCGCCGTCCGGCATGCCGGTGGCCGAGGTGGCGTCCGTCACGCCGTACAGGCGGGGGATGGCGCGCAGGGCCGCGCGCAGGGCGCCCTTGGCCACGTGCTGCAGGTCGGGGATGATTTCCGCGTACTCGGCGTGCGCCAGCGCGGCGCCCACCATGCCCGGGTCGTAGTGGGTCATGCCCGTCATGCCGTTGTACAGGTGGGTAAAGCCGGAGACGCCGGCCTTGAGTGCCGCCACGCCGTCGTCGAACGTGCCGGCGCTGTGGCCGATCTGCACGCGGATGCCCATCGCCGCCAGCTGCGGGATCAGTTCCAGGTGGCCGGGGATTTCCGGCGCCATGGTCAGCACCTTGATGGGGGCGATGGCGTGGAAGCGCTGCACCAGCGCCAGGCTGGCCTGCACCACGTCGGGCGGCTGCGCGCCCAGGCGGTGCAGATTCAGAAACGGGCCTTCCAGGTGCACGCCCAGCATGCGCGCGCCGTTGGCGGGGCGCCCGGCGATGACGCCGGCCAGGCCTTGCAGGGCGCGCAGGATCGACGGCTCCTTCGCCGTCAGGGTGGTGCCCAGCAGGGCCGTGGTGCCGTGACGCGCATGCACCTGCGCCACGGTGGCGCCCGCGTTGCCGCCTTCCATGATGTCGACGCCGGCCGCGCCATGCACGTGCAGGTCGATGAAGCCGGGCAGGATGGTCAGCGCGCTGTCGGCGGCAGGGTCTTCTTGTATCTGGACGATACGCTGGTCAAAGGTGATGGTGCCCGTGATCCAGCCAGATGGGGTAAGGATTCTGCCGCTCAGCATGTATTATTCCGCTATAAAAAGTTCGATGCCCAGCTTGTGCAGCCCTTCGCGGTACTCCTGGCTGATGCTGGCATCGGTGATGACGGTATCGACGCGGTCCAGCTGCACGATGCGGTGCAGGCTGACGCGGCCGAACTTCGAGGCGTCCGTGAGGACGATGATTTTCTTCGCCCGTTCCACCATCTTGTGGTTCAGGCTCGCTTCCGCTTCGTGGTGGGTGGTCACGCCGAACTGCAGGTCGAAGCCGTCCACGCCCAGGAACAGCTTGTCGAAGCTGTAGGCTTGCAAACAGGTCTCGGCCTGGCTGCCCTGGATGGACAGCGACTGCTTGCGCAGCAGGCCGCCCGTGAGGATCAGGTCCACGCCCGGCGCGTCGGCCAGTTCCCACGCGATGTTCAGGCCATTCGTCGCCACCGTCACGCCCGTGGCGTCGCGCAGATGGCGCGCCAGCGAGATGGTGGTGGTGCCCGAGTCGATGATGATGTTGTCGCCCGGTTCCACCAGCCGCGCCGCATAGGCGCCGATGCGCTCCTTCTGCTCGTGGTTGATGGCATCCTTCTGGCGTATCGTGTGCTCGGGCGGCGGCGTGCGCGTCAGGGTCGCGCCGCCGTGGCTGCGCGTGGCCATGCCCTGCGCTTCCAGCGCATTCAAGTCGCTGCGGATGGTGACCGCGGACACGCCGAGTTTTTCCACCAGATCGGTCACTTGCACCGAGCCCTGCTGGGCAAGCATTTGGAGGATGGATTCACGGCGTTGGCTGGTATTTCGCATGGTGGCGGGCTCGGTAAAAAGTGAAAATACCGAGCTTAACAGATTGCCGCTTCGGCAATGGCGGGGACTGCCGCATTGCGGTTGCAGGCACGCGCATATTGCGCCAGCAGGCTGCCGATCTTGTGCTCGATCAAGGCCGGCGCCTTGGCTGCCAGGCTGCCCTGCACGACGGCCAGGTACTGTTCCGGCAAGTGCTGGCTCAGGAGCGGTAGGGGAATGTCCACGCTCTCCAGATTGGCCAGCAGCCTGGCGACGGCAGCCGCCACTTCCAGCTCGCCCCAGTAGTAGCGGCAACGGTCGCTCAAGCCGTAGCGGCGCATCAATCGCTGCTCTTCCGGCGTGCCCAGGTAATGCTTGATCCAGTTCTTCGGCTTGGCCACCATGACGTCGTCGAGCACCTGCATCAGCTGCGAGGTGGCGGGCGCCGGCAGCAGTTCTTCCTCGATCTGGCACAGGGCGAACAGCGCTTCGCGCAGGGCGAAGGTGGCGGCCGGGCCCACTTTCAGGATGGCGAAATGGTCGCGCACCATGGCGTGCAGGGCGGACTCGCGCTGGTAGTCGGTGGAATGGGCTTCGAACACGAGGCCGGGCTGCTCGGCGACAAAGGCCGACAGCTCGGCGGCGGCATCGGCGTCGTAATGCTGGATGCTGCGCTGGTCGAAATCGACGCCCGGCTGCACCACCATGGCGATGACGCGGCGCCAGGCGCCATGCAGGCCGTTGTCGAGGAAGGCGCGGCAATGCACGTCGAGCGTGCGGCGCGCCGCCTGCGGGCTGGTGACGGCGCCGGCCTGCGCCAGCGACGCTTCGCCGCCCGGAATCGGCACTTCCGTGCCGATCACGTAGACGGGCGGGGCGAAGCCGGCGGCGGCGGCGGCCTGCTCGGCCACCTTGCACAGGCGCGCCGAGCGGGCCGCCACGGTTTCATCGTCCAGCTGCAAGGGATCATCAACGCAGCGCATGCTGCAATCGAGGTGAATCTTGTGGAAGCCGGCCGACGCATACGCGGCGATCAGGGTCTCGGCGTGGTCCATGGCGGTGGCCGCGTCCAGGTGCTGCCAGGCGTTCGGACCGAGGTGGTCGCCGCCCAGCACCAGGCGGGCGGCAGGGAAACCCTCTTCCCGCGCCATTGCCAGCATGGCGTCGCGGAAGGCGGCTGGCGTCATGCCCGTGTAGCCGCCGAACTGGTCGACCTGGTTCGACGTCGCCTCGACCAGCAGCACCGTGTCGTAGTCCAGCGCCACGCGCATGGCGGCGCGCAGCACGCTCGGGTGGCTGCAGCAGACGGCGTACAGGCCCACGCGCTCGCCGCGGCGGTGCGCCTTGATCACTTGCTGGATGGGCGAAAGCGTAAAGGTCGGGGTTTCCACTGGATTCATCGTTCTCAAGCCTTTGTATGTTGTCGTATCAATAGGGCCGCGCCGCGCGCGCCGCCGGCGTCGCCAAAGCGGGGCGGCAGGATGGGCGGCACGTGCACGCCGGGGAACAAATGGCGTTTCACGGCGGCCGGCAGCCTGTCGTACAGGTGCGGCAGCTTGGACAGGCCGCCGCCGAGCACGATGACGTGCGGGTCGTAGGCCAGCACCAGGCCGGCCAGCGCGTGGCCGAGCAGGTCGAGGTGCACGGCCACCGTGCGTTCGGCCACGGCGTCGCCCATGTTGGCGCGGGCGACGATGGCCAATGGTTCGGCGCCATCGCCGCCGAAATGCGCATGCAGCTTGCGCATGGCGGGGCCGGAGACATAGCGTTCCAGGCAGCCCGCCTTGCCGCAGGGGCAGGCATATTCCGCCAGGCCGTGCTGCGCCAGCAGGGTGGCGGGCAGGCTCCAGTGGCCCCACTCGCCGGCCACGCCATTGAAGCCGCGCAGCAGCTGGCCGCCCACGCAATAGCCGCCGCCGGCGCCCGTGCCGAGGATGGCGCCGAACATGCTGGCCGCATGGTCGGCCGCGCCGCCCTGCGCTTCCGACAGGGCGAAGCACTGGCAGTCGTTGCCGATGGCGACGGGGCGCTGCAAGGCCTGCTGCAGCGTCTGCGCCACGAGGCGGCCGTTCAGGGCCGGCACGTTGGAACTGAGCTGGCGGCCGCTGGCGCTGTCGATCACGCCGGGCAGGCCGATGCCGACGGGCGCCGCCATGCCGAGCGCGGCGTCGCCGCGCGCCACCAGGCCGGTGATGGCTTGCACGAAGGCGGCAAAATCGTCGCCCGGCGTGGCGACGCGCTCGCGGAAGACTTCCTCCAGCGCGCCATCGCGGTCGGCAAACGCCACCAGCTCCATCTTGCTGCCGCCGATGTCGATGCCGTGAAAGCCTGGCAGTTGATTAGAATTGGTCATGGCCATAGATGGTGACGCCCTGCACGACACGGTTGACGATGCCGCCGGCGAATGGATTGTCGGGGCGCAGTTGCAGCAGCGCGGACTGGTGCAGCGCAAATTGCTGCGCCATCAGCAGCCATAAAGGCGCCAGCCAGGCGTCGGGCCAGGCCGGCGCGTCGGCCGCCAGGTTGGCAGACAAGTCGCCGCCGATGCCCACCGTCAGGCAGCGCTGCGCCACGCTGTCGCGCTGCAGTTCCTGCAGTAAATCGTCTTCGTACTGGCGCGCCAGCGGCTTGCTGCTGCGCAGCAGGATCACCAGCGACTCCGTCGTGACGGCCGATTTCGGGCCGTGGCGGAAGCCCAGCGGCGTATTTGCCATGGCCATCACGCGCCCGCCCGTCAATTCCAGGATTTTCAGGGCAGCTTCCTTGGCCAGCGCCTCCAGCGGGCCGCTGCCCAGGTAGACGACGCGCTGCACGGGGGTTGATCCCAGGTCCGCCACGGGGGCCGACCAGTCGCGCAAGGCCTGTTCGCCCAGCTGCGCCAGGGTGCCCAGGCGGGCGAGGTCCGAGTCCTTGCCCAGCACGGCCAGCGCCGCCAGCAGCATGCTGGTAAAGCTGCTGGTCATGGCGAAGCCGCGGTCGCAGCTACCGGCCGGCATCAGCAGGTTATAGGTGTTGCTGTCGTTGGCGCCCTGGCGCGCCAGCTTGCCGTCCGCATTGCAGGTGATGTTCAAAAAGCGCGCGCCGGGCACGACCTGGCGCAGCAGTTCCACGGCGGCCAGGCTTTCCGGGCTGTCGCCGCTGCGGGCAAACGAGACGAGCAGGGTGGGCGCCTCCGCTTCCAGATACAGCTCATGGTGGGTCAGCAGGGTGGTGGTGGCGAGGGCGCGGATCTGCGCGGGCCAGGCTGCATTCAGGGTATCGGCGACGATTTCGCCGACATAGGCCGAACTGCCGGCGCCCGTCAGGATGACGCGCTGCGCCGGGTTGGACAGGGCCTCGCCCAGGAAGGCGGCCAGGGCGGCCTGCTCGTCGCGCAAAATGGCGGCCAGCGCGCGCCAGATGGCGGGCTGGTGGGCGATTTCCTCGGCCGTGTACAGGCCGCCGATGTCGCGCCAGGATTGTGTGTCACGCTGCAGAAGGGTAGTCATGTGAGGTCAGTAAAGTGTTTGTTGTGAGAAAGCATAAATACTAAATTTCGAAAAGTCAAATACGAAAGTAAAACGAAAGTAAATTGTTGCGTGACTTGCGAAATAATGTCGTTTTATGGGCGCTGAAGTGTGCTGCAGTGCCGCATAAGTGCCATGTGGAACCCGCTGTCGCTGCGGTCTGTCGCTGAAATGCCACGATAACGAAAGTATTTTTTGTGACATTTTGGTGAAACGTAAGATAAATGCGCCAATTTTGGGCATTTTATTAATTAATTAGCGTCAAAACTTTCTTTTGATTGACGATATTTATTTTTCTTCTTAAAGTATTTCCATCACTTTGATTTCCTGAAAGCCGACAGATGAAACCTCTCCCGCTTCCCCGCCACGTCCTTGCCGCCTGCGTCCTCGCGGCCCTTGCCACCCTGTCCGCGCCTGGGCTGCAGGCCGCGCCTATCGGCAATCTGCAGGCCTTCTCCGCCGTGCATGCTGCCGACGTGGCCAAGGGCGAGGGCCTGGGCTGGGACTTGCGCAGCGACACGGGCGTGCAACTGCGCATCAGCCTGCCGCAGGTGGACGTGCTGCGCATCCAGGCCGGCGGCAAGGGCGGCTTGACGGGGCCGGGCGACAAGGCCGCCCCCATCGTCGTGGGCCAGCCGGCCGCGCAAGTGGCTTACCAGATCCATGAACAGCCTGACCATATCGTCATCAGCACGGCCGCCCTGAGCCTGCGCATTGACCGCAAGCCCCTGCGCTTCACGCTGTTGCGCGCCGGCGACGCCGTGCCCCTGTGGCGCGAGGTGCAGCCCCTGTCGCTCGACGACAAGCAGGGCGTGCAGGTGCTGTCCAGCCTGCCGGGCGAGCGCTACTTCGGCGGCGGCCAGCAGAATGGCCGCTTTGAATTCAAGGGCAAGCAGGTGCCCGTGTCGTATTCGGGCGGCTGGGAAGAGGGCGACCGGCCGAATCCCGCGCCATTCCTGATGAGTTCACGGGGCTGGGGCGTGCTGCGCAATACCTGGTCCGACGGCAACTATGACTTGCGCGACGCGGAGCAGATCTCGCTGCAGCACGCGGAAGGCCGCTTCGATGCCTACTTCTTCGTCGGCAAGGACTTGCGCGACGTCGTGGCCCGCTACACGGACTTGACGGGCCGCGCGCGCATGCTGCCCCGCTGGGCGCTGGAATTCGGCGACGCCGATTGCTACAACGATGGCGACAACGTGAAAAAGCCCGGCTCCGTGCCGAAGGGCTGGACCGACGGCCCCACGGGCAAGACGCCGGACGTGGTGGAAACGGTGGCGCGCCAGTACCGCGAACACGATATGCCGGGCGGCTGGATCCTGCCCAACGACGGCTACGGCTGCGGCTACACGAACTTGCCGGAAACGGTGAAGGGCCTGGCCGGCTATGGCTTCCGCACGGGCCTGTGGACGGAAAACGGCGTCGACAAGATCGCCTGGGAGGTGGGCCAGGCGGGCAGCCGCGTGCAAAAGCTGGACGTGGCATGGACGGGCAAGGGCTACCAGTTCGCCATGGATGCGAACAAGTCGGCGTATGACGGCATCCTGAACAACTCCGACAGCCGGCCATTTTTGTGGACTGTGATGGGCTGGGCCGGCATCCAGCGCTACGCCGTGGCGTGGACGGGCGACCAGAGCGCCAGCTGGGACTACATCCGCTGGCACATCCCGACCCTGATCGGCTCGGGCCTGTCCGGCCAGGCGTATGCGTCCGGCGACGTGGACGCCATCTTCGGCGGCAGCCCGGAAACCTATCTGCGCGACCTGCAGTGGAAAAGCTTCACGCCCGTGCTGATGGGCATGTCCGGCTGGGCCGCGGCCGAGCGCAAGCATCCATGGTGGTTCGATGCGCCATACCGCGACATCAACCGCCGCTATTTAAAACTCAAGATGCGCCTCACGCCATATATGTATACCCTCGTGCGCGAAGCGGAGCAATCGGGCGCGCCGCTGGTGCGGGGCCTGATGTGGGATTATCCGCAGGACCCGGCCGCCTACACGGAAGCGTATAAATACCAGTTCCTGCTGGGCCGCGACGTGCTGGTGGCGCCCGTCTACCGCAGCCAGGCCGTCAGCGGCGGCTGGCGCAAGGGCATCCATCTGCCGCAGGGCATCTGGTACGATTATTGGGATGGCCGCCAGGCCACGGCGGACGCGAAAGGGCGCGACCTGGACCTGCAGGTCACGCTCGACAAGCTGCCCGTGTTCGTGCGCGCCGGCGCCATCCTGCCCATGTATCCGGAAATGCTGTATGACGGCCAGAAGCCGAAGGACCGGCTGACCCTCGATGTCTACCCGCACGGTGACTCCGAGTACACCTTGTATGAAGACGACGGCAACACGCGCCAGTACCAGGGCGGCGCCTTCAGCCAGCAAGTCATCCGCATGCGCCAGGAGGGCGGCGACGTGCGCGTGGAGATCGGCGCCGTCGATGGCACCTACCAGGGCCAGGAAGCGCGGCGCGGCTATGCGCTGCGCATGCTGGCGGGCCAGCGTCCGGAGGCCGTCAAGGCGGGCGAGCGCGTGATCGCCGCGTCCGGCGACCGCGCCGCCTACGACCAGGCGGCAGAGGGCTGGTTCTTCGATGGCGCGGACAGGCAAGGCACCTTGCACGTGAAGGTGGCGGCGCAGGATATCCGCCAGCCCCTGGCCTTGCAGGTGGCCGGCGCGCTGGCCGTGGCGAGAGTCGACGCCGACTTCCCGGCCGCCCCCGTGCCTGGCCGCGCCTTGCCGGCCGACGCCATGCAGGTGGTGGGACGTCCTTTCGAGGAGAGCGGCTATCCGCTGGAAAACGCCTTCGATGGCAAGCCGGAGACGTGGTTCCGCACCGTGCGCAGCCCGTCCGTGAAAAGCGGGCCGCACGAATGGGTGATCGGCTTCACGGAACGGCGCCTGGTGGACGGCATCGAACTGGCGCCGCGCAACGATCAGCACTGGAAGCATGGCCAGGTGCGCGACTATGAAATCTACATTGGCGACAACAACGGCGAGTGGGGCGCGCCGCTGGTGCGCGGCACCCTGAAGCTGCAGGAAGGCACGCAGACCATCAATTTCCCTGCGACGGCCGGGCGCCTGCTGCGCTTCCGCGTCATGAGCACGCAAAATCCGGAAGGCGACGGCGCGGCATCCACCGACCCTATGGTGACGGCGGCGCAGGCCGGACCCGTGGCGCGCGCCTACGACGCGGCGCTGGCCGCCGACGTGGCGCCCGTGACCCTGTCCGAATTCCGCGTGCTCGAGCACCGTGTCGCCGAAGGCGCCGAAGTGCAGCGCTACCTGTCGGACCTGGCGCTGCCGAAGAATATTGCGAAGGACCGGCCGGCCGGCAAGGCGGCCGAGATGCGCATGAACGGGCTGTGGTTCCGCAAGGGCCTCGGCGTGGGACCGGCCAGCCGCATCGACTTGCAGCTGGCGGGCAACTGGAATCTGCTGCGCGCCGACCTGGGCGTGGACGACAGCTGCCGCAGCGCGGGCGGCCTGCAATTCCAGGTATGGAGCGGTGAGCGTCTGCTGTACGACAGCGGCCTGGTCACGGCTCCCGGGGTGGTCAAGCCCGAAATCGACGTGCGCGGCCTGAGCCAGCTCAGTTTGCGCACCCTGGGCGCGCGCGGCGCCCGGCCGGCCCAGGTGTGCGGCAACTGGGCCAATGCCGTACTCACCGGCACGGAAGGCGCGACCGTCAAGCCGCGCTAACCGCAATCACTTCATTTCACCAAAACGAGCCCCTCTTCGGACCGGGGATGGGCTCTTGCAACCTTACGAAAACAAATCACTTATAAAAGGGAGTCGGGAATGCACTTGAAAAAACTGATGGCCGCCATGGTGGCGGTAGGATTGGCATCGACAGCGCTGGCGTCAACCGCCTTGGCAGCCGAGGAGCAGGATGACAAGGCGAAGAAGGACGAGAAGATGGCGCGCGTCGAAGTGACGGGTTCCAGCCTGAAGCGCATCAACGCGGAAACGGCGTCGCCCGTACAGGTGATCAACGCCAAGCAGATCGAGAACATGGGCGCGCTCACCCTGCTGCAGGTGCTCGACAACCTGCCTGCCGCCCGTCCGGCGCAGCAGGACTTCCGCTCGATGTTCACGGGCTCCGATGGCGGCTCGCAGGCGAACTTGCGCGGCATGGGGGCGCAGGGCACCCTGGTGCTGCTCAATGGCCGCCGCCTGTCCTTCTATGGCGCGCCGGCCGGCTTCCAGACCATGTTCGTCAACATCGACGCGATTCCCGCCGCCGCCATCGAGCGCATGGAAATCCTCACGGACGGCGCCTCCGCCGTGTATGGCTCCGATGCCGTGGCCGGCGTCATCAACGTGATCACGAAAAAATCGTATCAAGGCCTGGAAGCGCGCGCCAACGGGGAATTTTCGCCCAGCGTGAAAGCCTATGGCGAGCGCCAGGCCAGCCTGCTGTATGGCGTGGGCGACCTGGCCAGCGATGGCTACAACGTCTACGGCTCCGTCAACGTCTACCAGCGCGACCGCATCGCGCTGGCCGACACCTGGCAGAAACGCCCCTCGTATTTTTATGTTAACAACCCCAATTTCATCCCGAACATGCGCGTGGGCGTGGGCAGCGAGCCGGGCGTGATGAACCCCGGCACCTTCTTCGTCTTCGACAAGGCCAACAACAATGCCCGCACCCAGCGCGCCGCGCCCGGCTGCAATACCAGCATCACGGAAGCGTCGGGCACGCGCTGCGTGTGGAATGCGCTGCCCAACCAGCTCGACACGGGCCCCACCTCGGAGCGCGCCACGGCCTACCTGAGCGGCCGCCTGAAACTGGGCGGCGACATGGAAGCGTTCGCGGAAGGGGCCTACACGCACATCAAGATGCGCGGCGAGAACGGCCCGTCCAGCTTCAATAGCGGCAGCACGAACAACTGGTTCGCGCGCAACACGGGCAATACCCTGAACACCTTCGCCACGCCTTTCCTGAGCCCCAACAATGTCTACCTGAAAGGCAAGCTCGATGCCGACATGGTGGCCAAGATGGGCGGCGCGGCGGGCCTGAATTACCTGCTGCAGGATGCGACGGGCCACTTCGGGCAGAAAAATATCGATGAAAACTACCGCGCCCTCGCGGGCCTGCGCGGCAGCATCGGCGGCGGCTGGGATTTTGAGACGGCGCTCAGCGTCGCGGGCAGCCATTCGACCCTGTTCCAGACGGCGAACATCAACATCAAGGGTTTCGAGCAGGCGTTCGGCCCGTTCACCAAGGACCCCGTCAGCGGCCGCACGTATATCTCGGACAATCCCGCCTACAAGTTCGGCGAAATCAGCGAGGCCAACGCGGCGCTGCTGCGCGCCGCCTACCCGACGTTTGCCATCGAATCGTGGACCAAGCTGATGACGTGGGACGCGAAGCTGGAAGGCACCCTGTTCAAGCTGGGCGACCGCGAAGTGCGCGCCGCCGTGGGCACGAACGTGATGCGCGAGAGCTTCCTCACGCCCGGCAACGCGGATGCGGCCAATGGCCTGATCACGCAGCAGGGCGGTTCCTGGTTCGACGGCCGGCGCACCATCGCCGCCGTGTTCGGCGAAGTGGTGGTGCCGCTTTCCGACACCCTGGAAGTCAACGCGGCCGCGCGCCTGGACAAGTATCCGCATTTCGCCGCCAATCTGGCGCCCAAGCTGGGCGTGATCTGGCGCGCGCGCCCCGACCTGATGTTGCGCGGGACGTACTCGGAAGGCTTCCGCGCGCCCAACCTGGCCGAATCGGGTTCGGGCGGCGTCTTTGCGCAGGTGGGCGGCATCCGCGACACGGTGCGCTGCGACGAGACGAACGCCATGGCGCGCGCGCTGTTGAAATCGAAGGTGGCGACGGATGCGGACCTGGGCAAGAGCCTGCTGAACTCGAACTGCTCGACGACGGTGGGCGGACTGACGCCGCCGAACCCGAACCTGCGCCCGGAAAAGGCCAAGATTTCCACCGTGGGCCTGGTGCTGCAGCCGGCCAAGGACGTGAGCATCTCCGTCGACTACTGGTTCATCAACCGCCGCGACGAAATCGTGCGCCAGGACTTCAACGAGCTGTTTACGGAACTGGTGGACAAGTACGGCCCGACCCTGGCCGGCGCATCGAACGCCATCCGCAACGAGCTGACGGATACGGACCGCGCCAACATGGCGGCGGTGGCGGCCATGTGCGCCAATCCCGCCAACGCGGGCGTGTGTTCCGGCGGCGTGCCGGGCTACTCGGTGGGCAACCTGGGCGGCTTGATCAATTCGTACTCGAACCGGGGCCGCACCCTGATGGACGGGGTGGACATCGACGCGCGCACGCGCTTTGCGCTGGGCGAGTGGGGCAAGCTGAGCACGGGCATCGCCGCCACCATCCGCAAGCGCGACACCCACGACAGCGAAGACGGCAGTGACATCAAGGGCAACACCGTCGGCTACTACGATTCGCCGCGCTACCGCGCCACCGTGAACGCGGACTGGAGCTACCGCAACTTCGTCAGCAGTGTCTTCATCAACTACTCGGGCAAGACGCGCTGGGCGTATGGTCCCTGGGACAAGGACAACACGCCTGAAAACTGCACCGCCGCCTCGGTTTCCCTGCCGGCCGGCCAGTGCAAGGGCGCGCCGTCGTACACGACCGTCAACCTGGCCTTCAGCTGGAAGCCGGTCAAGAACCTGGATGTGGGCCTGAATGTGAAAAACGCCTTCAACAAGCAGCCGTACTACGATCCGAACGGCTGGGAAGGCTACAACCATAGCCAGGACCTGTTCGGCCGCCAGTTTGCCCTGTCGGCCAGCTACAAGTTCTTTTGACGCGTGACCTGTCCCGGCCCGTCAGCCGCCATGGTGGCGGGGCGGGATAGTGCCATGAAAAGAAAAAGACAACATCCTGAAATACGCAATACGAAAGATAAACGTAAGCGAAAGGCGATCGCCATGTCGTCTTTCGCGATTTTTCTTCCCAATTCCTGCGCGGATTCGCCTCCGCCCACCACTTCTCCGCATGCGCATGTATCCCTCACGCCACGATAGCGAAAGTTATGTGTAGCTCATTCAAGCGAAACGAAAGATAAATTGCCTTTATTCGCTGAATTCAGCGATAAATTGCCGTTATAACTTTCTTTTTATTGACGATGCTTATTTTTCTTTTTAAAGTATTCCCAAGAAACGAAAATTGGCCGAGACGGACCGATTTTCCGGAAGGTGCGGCTGCCCGGCCCTGCCTTCCGGCGAAGACCATAAAAATGGCGCCCCCCACAGCTTCGCCCTGGAGCGGGAAGGGCGCTGATAACCCTCGATATAGACGGAGAGACACCATGCATAGCACCCGACTCAAATTGCGCGACATCAGCCGCGCCGCCGCGATCGTCATCGCGCTGGCCGCCGGCGTGCCAGGCCAGGCCTGGGCACAATCGAATGCCACCAGTACCATCTTCGGCGAAGTGAGCGCGCCGGCCGGCGCCACCGTGGTACTGCAAAACCTGGCGACGGGCGTGCAGCGCACCCTGACGCCCGATGCGTCGGGACGCTATGTGGCCAACTCCATGCCGCCGGGCCGCTACGCGGTGCGCGTGCTGCGCGCCGGCACGGTCGAGGCGACGCAGGAAGTCGAAGCCCTGATCGGCGCCGGCGCCGAAGCGAACTTCGGCCCGGCCAGCGCGGCAGGTCCCGTGGGCCAGGAGCAGACCGTCGTCGTAAAGGCTTCGCGCAATCCGATCGACGTGTCGAACACGAACAATGGCGTGATCTTCACGGCCAAGGAATTGAAGGCACTGCCGGTCGGGAACGACGTGGCGTCCATCGTGCAGCTGACGCCGGGCGTGTCGCGCGGCACCAACAGCGTGTACGGCAATGCGCCGTCCATCGGCGGTTCGGGCCAGTCGGAAAACGCGTTCTACGTCAACGGCTTCCCCATCACGAACATCCTGACCCAGGTGGGCGCGTCGGAACTGCCGTTCGGCGCCATCTCGAACATGCAGGTGCTGTCGGGCGGCTACGGCTCGGAATTCGGCCGTTCCACGGGCGGCGTGATCAACATCACCACCAAGAGCGGCGGCAACAAGGTGGAATTCGGCGGCAAGGTCTCCATCATTCCCCGCTCGCTGAAGGGCGACCCGGAAAACACGTACTATCCGAACACGGGCGCCAATCCCAAGACGGATGGCAATCTGCTGTACTGGAACCGCGACAATGGCAGCACCAGCAAGGTCGTGGGCCTGTATGGCAGCGGTCCCCTGATCAAGAACAAGCTGTTCGCCTTCGTGGCGCTGGAACAGACGCGCACCGATGGCCAGGCCGTGGCGGCGGCCGCCGATGCGGGCACGGCCCTGTCGCGCGGCTGGAGCACCAGCCAGAGCAAGGTAGACCGCATGATGGCCAAGCTCGATTACAACCTGACGGACGACCATCACTTCGAATACACCAAGCTGTATGACCGCACGCGCACGGACAGCCAGTCGTATGGCTACAGCTACGACACGCATGCGAGCAACGGCATCCAGTCCGGCAAGGGCGAGAGCACGACCAACTGCTGCGGCTCGTCGGCCGCGCCAGGCGCGAACATCGACATCTTCAAGTACACGGGCTACCTGACGGATAATCTGACGGTGACGGCAATGATGGGCGAATCGCGCACGTCGCACCGCCGTACGCCGAATGGCTACGACCCGCTGCTGGCGCAGACGTCGTCGAATGCCTCCACCCAGGTGCCAGGTTTGAGTTACGCCAATCCGCAAACGGTGACGGGCACGCTGATCGACCCGTCGTCGGAAGACCGCCAGAAAGCCAAGCGCCTGGACCTGGAATACAAGCTGGGCAAGCACTCGCTGCGCGGCGGCATCGACCGCATCGACGTGGAATCGAAGGTGGGCCTGAGCCTGGCCGGCGGCTACCGCTGGAGCTACCAGAAGGCGGCAGACCCGAACCGGGCCATCAACGGCGCGTTTGAAACGCCGGCGCAGGGCGGCGGCTACGGCGCGCAGGGCTACTACGTCAGCAAGGACCTGAACGCCAACTTGGCGCGCCCCACCAGCGTGCAATCGGCGCAGTACATCCAGGACCACTACCAGGTCACGGAACGCGTGCTGCTGGACCTGGGCCTGCGCCGCGAACAGTTCACCAATTACAGCACCGATGGCGTGGCCTTCATTTCGCAGCGCAACATGATCGCCCCGCGCGTGGGCGCCACCTGGGATTACCTGGGCGACGGCACGCTGAAATTCTTCGCCAACGGCGGCCGCTACCACTTGCCTGTGCCGTCGAATTTGTCGAGCAACATGGCCAGTCCCTTCCTGGCCACGAGCGAAATGTTCACCTACACGGGCGTCGATCCGGTGACGGGCGCGCCGACGGGCCTGCACGCCATCAGCAAGCCGTATTCGGCCAACAACGCGTATGGCCAGAGCCGCGATGCGCGAGAGGTGACGGCCATCGGCCTGAAACCCCTGTCGCAGGACGAATTCTCGCTGGGCTTCGAGCGCGCCCTGAGCAAGAAGCTGGTGGTGGGCGCCAGCGTCCTGTACCGCAAGCTGAACGACACCAACGACGACGTCTGCGACGAGCGTCCGCTGCAGGCCTGGGCCACGCGCAACAGCGTCGACACCAGCAACTGGGGCGGCTTCCAGTGCGCCATCATCAACCCGGGCCGCGACAACAGCCTGATGGTGGACTTCGACGATGGCAAGGGCCTGCGCCGCGTGGATATTTCGGCGGCCGAGTGGGGCAACCCGCTGCCGTCGCGCACCTACCGCGCCCTGAACCTCTTCGTCGAGCACCCGTACACGAATGGCTGGTACGGCAAGCTGACCTACACCCTGTCCGGCCTGAAGGGCAATATGGAAGGCCAGACGGACAGCATCGGCGGCGGCGACGTGGGCCTGACGGTCAGCGACGACCACAAGGAGCTGATGTACAACGCCTATGGCTACCTGCCGGGCGACCACCGCCACGCCTTCAAGGCCTACGGCTTCATGCAGGTGCTGCCGGACGTGACGGTGGGCGCGAACATGTCGCTGATCTCGGGCGCGCCGCGCAACTGCATCGGTGCGCTGCCCGATGACCTGAAGTTCGAGAACGACTATGGCGATTCCTACTTTTATTGCAATGGCAAGCCGGCGCCGCGCGGCAGTCAGGGCCGCCTGCCATGGCAAGCCCAGCTGGACATGAATGTGGCCTATACTCCCAGCGCCATCAAGGGCCTGAGCCTGAAGGTGGACGTGTTCAATGTGTTCAACAGCCAGACGGTGACCCGCTATAACGAAACGCGCGAAGACCACGGCGCCATCGCCCGCAACTACCTGCAGGTGGCTGGCCGCACGGCACCGCGTTCCGTGCGCTTCACGGCTGAATACACCTATTAACCGCATGCCGGCCTGCCTTGCGGCGGGCCGGCCCATGATTACCAACGGAAGTGAGAAGAGACCAATGACGACACAATTCAATCGCCGCAATTTCCTGTCCGCCAGCGCCGCGCTGGCCGGTGGCGCCATGGCCGGCAGCGCACTGCTGCCTGGCGGCGCCGTCGCCGCCCCGGCCGCCGGCCGCGACAAGGTCCGCCTGGGCGTGATCGGCACGGGCATGCGCGGGCAGGTGCTGCTGGCCGAACTGGTGCGCCGCGATGACGTGGAAGTGGTGGCGCTGTGCGATATCGAACCGATCATGCTCAAGCACGCGCTGGGCCAGGTGGAAAAGGCCGGCAAGCCCCGTCCGCGCACGTATGGCGAAGACCGCGATCAGAAAGCCTACAAGCGCATGCTGGACGCGGGCGGCCTCGATGGCGTGATCATCGCCACGCCGTGGGAATTCCACGCGCCGATGGCGATCGCCGCCATGCAGGCAAAGGTCGCCGTCGGCTGCGAAGTGGTGGCCGGCATCACCCTGCAAGACCACTGGGACGTCCTGAATACCCAGCTGAAAACGGGCACGCCGTACATGTTGCTGGAAAACGTATGCTACCGTCGCGACGTGATGGCGGCGCTGCAGATGGTGCGCGCCGGCCTGTTCGGCGAACTGGTGCACCTGCAAGGCGGCTACCAGCACGATTTGCGCGCCGTCAAATTCAACAGCGGCAATCCGGCCAAGCCGTACGGCGGCGGCGTGGAATTCGGCGAAAAGGGCTGGTCGGAAGCCCATTGGCGCACGCAGCATTCGGTCGAACGCAATGGCGAGCTGTATCCGAGCCACGGCATCGGCCCGTGCGCCATGTACACCAACATCAACCGCGGCAACCGTTTTACGCGCATCAACGCCTTCGCCACCAAGGCGCGCGGCCTGCACGACTACATCGTCAAGCAACCGGGCGGCGCGCAGCACGCGAACGCCAAGGTCAAGTTCAAGCTGGGCGACGTGGTCACGACCACCCTGGCATGCGAAAACGGCGAAACCATCATCCTGCAGCACGACACGAGCCTGCCGCGCCCGTACTCGCTGGGCTTCCGCGTGCAAGGCACGGACGGCCTGTGGATGGACTTGAATAATGCCATCCATATCGAAGGCGTCAGCAAGCCGCACCAGTGGGATGACTTCAAGGCTTACCAGGACAAGTACGACCATCCCGTGTGGCGCAAGTATGCGGCGCAGGCCGAGGGCGCGGGCCACGGCGGCATGGACTTCTTCGTCATCCACGCCTTTGTCGAAGCCCTCAAGGCCAACGCGCCGATGCCGATCGATATCTATGATGCCGTGACGTGGAGCGCCATCACGCCCCTGTCCGAACAGTCGATCGCCGCCAACTTCCAGACCCTGGACTTCCCCGACTTCACGGGCGGGCAGTGGAAGTCGCGCAAGCCGATCTTCGCCCTCGACGGCAAGTACTAAGCCTGCACAACCCGCTACCGCGCCTGCCGCCGTAGCGGGTTTTTTCTGTCCCTATCCGTTTTTTCAACCGCGGCGTGCGCCGCAGGACGCTCTGCGCCTGCTGCCCGCCGCAAGCTGTACCTCCAGGAGACGTCGATGAAACACAGAAGTGCAGTACTCTACGCAGTCCTTTCCAGCGCACCGCTGCTGCTGGCCGCTTGCGGCAGCAGCGGTGCCGGCGCCAGCGTGATCAAGGCCGAAACGGGCCTGGCACCCGTGGCGGGCACGCCGGCTACCGTGGCCCTGGCAGGCAATGCCTTCATCACCAGCGCCGACGCCAGCGCGCAGGAAGTCATCAATGACAATGGCCTGGCCAACTGGACCAGCCCGAACACGGTGACGAGCACGTATTTCCGCGTCGGCGCGGCCGGTCCCGTGACGGTGGCGCTCGACGCCCGGCTGGCCGGCAGCACCAGCAGCGTGGTGCGCGTGACGGTCGACGGCCAGCCTTTCGACGTGGCCCTGGCGGGCACGGCCAGCAAGACGTATGCCGTGGGCACGGTCAATGTGGCCGCGCCAGGCTATGTGAAGGTGGACTTGCGCGGTGTGAGCAAGGCGGGCGGCTATTTTGGCGACGTCGCGGCGCTGAAGGTGACGTCGAACGCCACGCTCAACTACGCCAGCGATCCGGCCAACTACTACTGGTCGCGGCGCGGCCCGTCCGTGCACATGGGCTACACGGTGCCGGCCAATACCGAGTATTTTTATAACGAGATGACGATACCCCAGGGGCAGGATGCCATCGGCTCTTACTTCATGGCCAATGGCTTCGGCCAGGGCTACATGGGCATCCAGGTAAAATCGGCCAGCGAGCGCTGGATCCTGTTCTCCGTGTGGGATGCGGATAATGGCGCCAAGACCACCCTGGTGAGCAAGGGTGCGGGCGTGGTCGACAACGCATTCGGCGGCGAGGGCACGGGCGGCCAGACCTATCTGTCATACAACTGGGCGGCCGGCACCACCTACCGCTTCATCACGCGCGCGCGGCCGGACGGCAACGGCGGCAGCGACTATTCCGCCTGGTTCTTCGCGCCCGAGACGGGCAAGTGGCGTTACATCGCCACGTGGAAGCGCCCGGCCATCAGCACGTATCTGACGGGCGTGCACTCTTTCCTCGAGAACTTCATCGACACCAGGGGCTACACGGAACGCCGCGTGCAGTTCGGCAACCAGTGGGCGCGCAATGTGTCGGGTGCGTGGTCGGAAGTGACGGCCGGGAGGTTCACGGGCGACGCCACGGCCACCAACGCGCAGCGCATGGACTACGCGGGCGGCGTGGAAAACGGCAGGTTCTACCTGCATAACGGCGGCTTCTTCGCCGACTACGTGCAAACCGGCCAGAACTTCACGCGGCCCGCGACGGGGCAGGCGCCTGCCGTCGACGTGGCGGCCTTGCCGCTGCAGTAAGCGCGGTAGCGCCGTAACGCCCACCCCGCGCCTGCCACGCGCGGGGCAGGGCTTCCTCGGGATGGTTGCGCGGGACCAGGTCGCCAGTTAGAATGCGAATCATTATTATTTGCGCATGAGGATATCCAGTGTCGGCTGCCCAATCCGGCGTTCACCAGGAGGTGGGCAGCCTGTACCACGATCATCACCGCTGGCTGCAGGGATGGCTGCGGCACAAGCTGGGCAACGCCTTTGACGCGGCCGACGTGGCGCACGACACCTTCATGCGCCTGCTTCACCGGGAAGAGCGCATCGCGGCGCGCGAGCCGCGTGCCTTTCTGACGACGGTGGCCAAGGGCGTGCTGGGCAATCTGTACCGGCGCCGCGACCTGGAAGCGGCCTACCTGGAAACTCTGGCCAGCCTGCCGGCGCAATGCGCGCCCGACCCGGAAGCGCAGGCGATCCTGCTCGAAGCGCTGTTCGACATCGACCGCCGCCTCGATGGCCTGGCGCCGCCCGTGCGCCGCGCCTTTTTGCTGTCGCAACTCGATGGCATGCCGCAGGCGGCCATCGCCGCCGAACTGAATGTCTCGCTGGCCACCGTGCAGCGCTACCTGGTGAAAGCCATGCACCAGTGCTTTTTCGCCCAGCCTCAGGCATGAGCATGGGCTACGGCGCCGCGCCGGAAGCGGCCAGCCTGCAAGCCGTGGAATGGCTGGTGCGCCTGCAGGCCGGCGATGGCGCGCCCGAGGTGGAGCAGGCGTGGCGGGCCTGGCGCGACAGCGACCCGGAACATGAACAGGCATGGCAGCATATCGAAGCTTGCATGGCGCGCATGCGCGGCTTGCCCGCGCCGCTGGCGCACGGCACCCTGGCGCGCAAGCCCTTGCACGCGCAGGCGCATGCGGCGCGGCGCCAGTCCCTGAAACTCCTGGCGCTGCTGGCTGCGGGCGGCGGTGCCTGGCTGGTGGGCGGCGATGAACAGGCGCGCTTCTGGCTGGCCGATTACCGCACCGGCACGGGCGAACTGCGCCACATCGTGCTGGACGACGGCACGCGCATTGCGATGAATACCGCGTCCAGCATCGACGTGCGCTTCGAGGCTGGCCAGCGCCTGCTGACGGTATTGCAGGGCGAGATCATGGTCACGACCGCGCGCGATGCCGCCGGCCGGCCTTTCTTCGTGCAGACAGCCCAAGGGCGCCTGCAGCCCGTGGGCACGCGCTTTGCCGTGCGCGTGGCCGGCGAACGCACGCAGCTGGGCGTGTTCGAGGGCGCCGTCGATATTCTTCCGAGACAGGCATCCGGGGCGGCGCGCAGGCTGCAGGCCGGCCAGCAGGCCGGCTTCACGGCGGCAGGCATCGGCCCCGTGCAGGCCTTGCCGGCCGGCGCCGATGCGTGGACGGCCGGCATGCTGGTGGCGCACGACATGCCGCTGGCCGATTTTGTGCAGGAGCTGGCGCGCTACCGCCATGGGCGCCTGGCGTGCGACCCGGCCATCGCCCACCTGCGCGTGTCCGGCATCTACCCGCTGGCCGACACGGCACAGGTGCTGGACATGCTCGCGCGCACCTTGCCCGTCGATGTGCGCCAGACCACGCGTTTCTGGGTGACGGTAACGCCGCACAGGCCAGCCGCCGGGCGCGCCCAGAGTGCCGAATAAATATTTTCAGAAAAGTGAGGGGTTTGCGGTTTTCGCGTGACAAGCACAGTGAACCCTTCATTCACTTTCTGGAAAATCGTCCCATGCCAGCTCAAACCTCCTCTCTTTTCCCCGCCGTTTCCGCCCGCTGCCAGCGCAGCGTGGCCGCCATCGCCGTCAGCCAGGCCCTGTGGCTGCTGGCCGCCGGCGGCACCTTGGCCGTCGCGCCCGTCGCCATGGCCGCCAACGCCGGCCGCGTGCAGATGGACATACCCGCCGGTACGCTGGAACAGGTGCTGGTGCGTTTCGGCCAGCAGACGGGCACCATGATCTCCTACCAGGCCGCCACGGTGGCGGGCAAGCGCAGCGCCGGGCTGGCGGGCAGCTACAGCGTGCCCGAAGCGCTGGGCGCCATCGTCGCCGGTGCGGGCCTGCGCGCCGTGCCGCAGGCGAATGGCGGCTACGTGCTGGAAGCGGCACCGGCCAGCGCCGGCCAGACCATGCCGGAGATGACCGTGACGGCCGCCGCCGAGGCGAAAGGCACGACGGAAGGCAGCGGCTCGTACACGACGCAGACCATGCGCTCGGCCACGCGCCTGGGCCTGTCCGTGCGCGAAACGCCGCAAGCCGTCAGCGTGGTGACGCGCCAGCAGATGGATGACCAGAATTTGCAGACGGTGGAAGAGGTGCTGCAAAACGCGGCCGGCGTGGCCATCAACCGCTACGACAGCGACCGCACCTCGTTCTTCGCGCGCGGCTTTTCCATCGCCAGCTACCAGTACGACGGCATTCCCACCACCGTCGACAATGCCTACAACGTGGGCGACAGCACCCTGGACATGACGGCCTACGACCGGGTCGAGATCGTGCGCGGCGCCACGGGCCTGCTGACGGGCGCGGGCGAACCGTCGGCCACCATCAACCTGGTGCGCAAGCGCGCCTCGTCGACGCAATTGGCCGGTGTGGCCGCCCTGAGCCTGGGCTCCTGGCACAATGCGCGCGCCAGCGCGGACCTATCCGCGCCGTTGACGGCGGACGGCAGGGTGCGCGGACGGGTCGTGGCCAGCTACCAGGACGCCGAATCGTATGTAAACCTCTATCACGGCAAGAAGGCCATGGCCTACGCCACCGTGGAAGCGGACCTGGCGCCCGGCAGCGTGCTGATCGCCGGCTATGAATACCAGGACAACCGCCCGCGCGGTGGCATGTACGGAGGCTTGCCGCTATGGTACGCGGATGGCGAACGGGCCACGTTTTCCCGTTCCACCACCACGGCCGCTACCTGGAGCCGCTGGTTCAGCAGCAGCCAGACGGCCTTTTTGCGCCTGGAGCAGGCACTGGGCAGCGGCTGGAACCTGACGGCCATGCTGAATCACGGCTGGGGCAACTACTCGGCCGCCGAAACCTTCGCGTATACCTGGCCGGACAAGGCGACGGGGCAGGGCGTGACGGGCAGCCCCGGCTTTTATTCGGGCACGCGGCGCCAGGACAGCGTCGATGCCTATGTGCAGGGCCCCGTGCAGCTGCTGGGCCGCACGCACGACCTGGCCTTCGGCGTCTCGGGCAGTAACCAGTTCGCCAGCAATCCGGGTATCTCGGGCGGCAGCGTCGACTATGGCAATTTTGACCAGTGGCAGGGCGTGGCGCCGGAGCCGGACTGGAACGACCCCGACTTTTACCGCTGGAAGCTGCTCGACACGGTGCAGCAGCGCGGCATCTATGGCACGGCGCGCTTTTCGCTGGCCGATCCCCTGAAGCTGATCGTCGGCGCGCGCTACAGCCGCTACAAGGCGGACCATGTCGACGACTGGGGCGGCAGCTATGCGTATGCCAAGCACGCCGTCACGCCGTATGCGGGCCTGGTGTGGGATATCGATGCGCAGCATGCGCTGTACACCAGCTACAGCAAGATCTTCAAGCCGCAAGGTACCCAGGACCGCTACGGCCGCTACCTCGATCCCGTGCAGGGCAAGAACCTGGAAGCGGGCGTGAAGGGGGAGTATTTCGGCGGCAAGCTCAATGCGGCGCTGGCCGTGTTCCGCATCGCGCAAGATGGCCTGGCGCAGGAAGACACGGGGCATTTCGTGGGCAATTCCCTGACGCAGGCGTATTACGCGGCCGATGGCACCACCAGCAAGGGCGTGGAACTGGACCTGTCCGGCCAGCTGGCGCAGGGCTGGAACGTGTCGGCCAGCGTGTCGCACGCGGCGGCGGAAGACAACAAGGGCGCGCGCCTGAACAGCTATGTGCCGCAGACCCTGGCCCGCGTGTTTTCCACCTGGCAGATGCCTGGCGGCTGGCGCGCCCTGTCCGTGGGCGGCGGCGTGAACTGGCAGAGCGGCGCCTACCGCGACGCCACGGGACCGAAGGGCGTCGAGCGCGTGGCGCAGGGCGGCTACGCCGTGGCCAGCCTGATGGCGAAATACGCGCTGTCGCGCCAGCTGTCCGTGCAGGCGAATATCAACAACCTGTTCGACAAACACTACTACAGCCAGGTCGGCATGTATAACCAGGGATACTGGGGCGCGCCGCGCAATGCCAGCGTCACCCTGCGCTACCTCTTCTGATGGTGTGATTGCTGCTTACAGCGGCCAGGCCTGCTTGGTGACGGCGACGGCCACGATGTAGGCGAAGACCAGCACGGCCAGCGCGAACGCGGCGCCGCGCACGGCCGGCGTCTTGCCCCGTTTCAGGGCGATGGTGCCCAGCACGATGTAGGCCAGCAGCGCGACCAGCTTGGCGGCCAGCCATGGCGCGTTGCCGGGCGACTGGCCGCTCCACACGGCCAGGGCGATGGCGCTGGCCAGCAGAGCCGTGTCGACCAGGTGCGGCAGCACTTTTACCCAGCGCTGCTGCAGGGCGGGCGAGGCGCGCAGCATCCAGGCGCCGCGCAGGAGGAACAGCGCGCCGCTGGCGGCGGCGCAGCCCATGTGGAAGTGCTTGAGGCTCAGATAATCCATGTGGTGTTGCCAGGTGCGTTGATTGACGGTGGCGCCAGCATAGCCGCCTTTGCCGCGCCGCGCCATACGCCTTCGGGAGGACGGCCTTCAGCGCAGGAATGTGACGTACACCAGTTCCGGGTCGCCCTCGTCGAGATGCTCGATGTGCCCGCTGCGCACGAAGCCCGCGCCGGCGAACAGCCGCTGCGCGGCCAGGTTGGACTGGTTCGTCGACGTGAACAGCTTGGCCGTCCGGCACGCCGTCATGGCGGCGGCCAGGAGCCGCAAGCCCACGCCACGCCGCTGCTGCGCGGGCGAGACGACCACCAGCGAGACAAAACCGTAGCCGAAGAAGTCATGCCGCAGCAGCACATAGCCGGCGATCTGCCCGGCGCGCACGGCGACCAGGCATTGCCCCATGCCGACGGCGGCGCGCACGGCATCGCCGCGCTCCGGGTGCGATTGCGCATGGGTGTCGCAGGCGAGCATGGCGTCGACATCGCCGGGCTGGGCCTCGCGGGTGATGATTTCGTCTTCTCCTGTGCTGTTGTCCATGCCGCTCCCTGTTGTGCCTGTGCCGAGTGTGCCAAAAATGCATCCGTTTGTAAAACACCCACCATCCAGGCTAGGTCCGGCCTCGGCCAGCTAGTCACTTTTGCCGATACAGCTATCCAGATTGCCTTCCCAGAATCACCCTGTGGCCGATAGTGCCTTGCGCGCCTGCCACGTAAGCTGGTCGGGACGGCTGGCCAGACGGCCAGTGCATTCATGGAGAAACATCGTGGCTACCCTAGATAGCACTAAGAACAACAGTAACAACACGGCAGGTGAAGGGGGCAGGCGGCGCAAGCAGGCGTCCGTGCTGGTCAGCAGTACCTTCGCCTTCACGATCTGCTTCGCGGTATGGATGATGTTTGCCGTACTGGGCATCCCCATCAAGACCAGCCTGGGCTTGACTGAAACGCAATTCGGCCTGCTGGCCGCCATGCCCGTGCTGACGGGTTCCCTCGTGCGCGTGCCGCTGGGCATCTGGACGGACAAATACGGCGGACGCCGCGTCTTCTTTCTGCTGATGCTGGCCAGCGTCGTGCCCATCTACCTGATCGCCTACGCCACCGCCTACTGGCATTTCCTCTTGCTGGGCATGTTCGTCGGCCTGGCGGGCGGCTCGTTTTCCGTCGGCACGCCGTACGTGGCGCGCTGGTACGAGAAGGAGCGCCGCGGCCTGGCCATGGGCATCTTCGGCGCGGGGAATTCCGGTTCCGCGCTGACCAAGTTCGTCGCGCCCGGCATCGTCGCCGCCTTCGGCTGGCAGATGCTGCCCAAGGTCTACGCGGTGGCCATGCTGGCCACGGCCATCCTCTTCTGGCTGTTTTCGTACACGGACAAATCGCACCTGGCGCCATCGGGCGAAAGTTTTACCGAGCAGATGAAGGTGCTGAAGGACCCCCGCGTGTGGCGTTACTGCCAGTACTACTCGGTGGTGTTCGGCGGCTACGTGGCGCTGGCCCTGTGGATGACGAAATACTACGTGGCCGAATACGGCTTCGATTTGAAGCACGCTGCGCTGCTGGCGGCCTGCTTCTCGCTGCCGGGCGGCGTGCTGCGCGCCGTGGGCGGCTGGATCTCGGACAAGTACGGCGCGGCCAGGGTGACGTGGGCCGTGATGTGGGTGTGCTGGGTGTGCTTCTTCCTGCTGTCGTACCCGCAGACGCAGATGGTGGTGGAAACCGTCACGGGGCCGCTGGCTTTCCACATCGGCCTGTCGCCGCTGTGGTTTACCGTGCTGCTCTTCATCGTCGGCATCGCCATGGCAGTGGGCAAGGCCTCCGTCTTCAAGTTCATCGGCGATGACTTTTCCCACAACATCGGCGCCGTCTCGGGCGTCGTGGGCCTGGCCGGCGGCTTGGGTGGCTTCATCCTGCCCGTGATGTTCGGCGCCCTGGTGGACCTCACGGGCGTGCGTTCGAGCGCCTTCATGCTCCTGTACGGCACCGTCTGCGTTTCCCTCGTCTGGATGCATTTCTCGTTCAAGCCGCTGCGCGCGGCGACTATCCCTCAACCTGCAGGAGTATCAACATGAGCCGCTACATGATCAATACGTGGGAGCCTGAGACTCCCAGTTTCTGGCAAACGACAGGCAAGGCTACGGCCGCGCGCAATCTGTGGATCTCGATCCCCGCGCTGCTGCTGGCATTCGCCGTGTGGATGGTGTGGAGCGTGGTGGTGGTCAACCTGCCCAACATCGGTTTCACCTACAGTAACAACCAGCTGTTCTGGCTGACGGCCTTGCCGGGTCTGTCCGGCGCCACCTTGCGCATCTTCTATTCGTTCATGGTGCCCATCTTCGGCGGGCGCCGCTGGACGGCCATTTCCACGGGCTCGCTGCTGATTCCCGCCATCGGCATCGGCCTGGCCGTGCAGGACGTGAACACGGGCTACCCGACCATGCTGATCCTGGCGCTGCTGTGCGGTTTCGGCGGCGGCAATTTCGCCTCGTCGATGGCCAACATCAGCTTTTTCTATCCGAAGGCCAGCAAGGGCTTCGCGCTGGGCATGAATGCGGGCCTGGGCAACCTGGGCGTGTCGGTGGTGCAGTTCGTCGTGCCGCTGGTGATTACCTTTGCCGTCTTCGGTGCCTGGGGTGGCGATTCGCTCACCTGGGTGAAAAATGGCGTGAGCAAGGAAATGTGGCTGCAGAACGCGGGCTTCATCTGGGTGCCGTTCATCGCCTTGAGTACCTTGCTGGCCTGGTTCGGCATGAATGACCTGGCCTCGGCCAAGGCCTCGTTTTCCGAGCAGGCCGTGATCTTCAAGCGCAAGCACAATTGGCTCATGTGCTGGCTGTACACGGGCACCTTCGGTTCCTTCATCGGTTATTCGGCCGCATTCCCCCTGCTGATCAAGATCCAGTTCCCCGACGTGAACCCGCTCGATTATGCCTTCCTCGGCCCCCTGGTGGGCGCCCTGGCGCGGGTGGCCGGCGGCGTGATTTCCGATAAATTGGGCGGCGCCCGCGTCACGTTATGGTCGTTCCTGCTGATGATAGGCGCCGTGCTGGGCGTGCTGTACTTCATGCCGCAAAACGGTATCGGCGGCAATTTCAACGGCTTCTTCTGGATGTTCATGCTCCTGTTCGCGGGCACGGGCGTCGGCAACGCGTCGACCTTCCGCATGATCCCCGTCATCTTCCTGACGGAGCACCAGCGCGCGGCGGCCGGCAAGGGCAAGGCGGCGCAGGAGCAAGCCATCGTCGACGCCAACAAGGAAGGCGCGGCCGTCCTGGGCTTCACGTCGGCCGTGGCGGCCTACGGCGCCTTCTTCATCCCGAAAAGCTACGGCACCTCGATCGCCATGACGGGCAGCCCCGACGCGGCCCTGTGGTGCTTCATCGGCTTCTACGTCAGCTGCATCGCGATTACCTGGTGGTGCTATGCGCGCAAGAACGCGCCCATGCCTTGCTGAAGCTGGACTGCCCGGCAAGCCATGCTTGCCGGGCGCCGTATGAGTACGAGAGGTAGAAATGGAAGAACTGGAAAAATTCGTCAACGGCTTCAGCCTGTTTCAGCAGCAGTACTTCAGCGAGCCGCAGACCTTGTACGACAGCCTGCGCGACGGCCAGCGGCCCTCGACCCTGCTGATCGGCTGCTGCGATTCGCGGGTCGATCCCATGCTGCTGACGGGCAGCGACCCGGGCGACATGTTCGTCGTGCGCAATATCGCCAACCTGGTGCCGCCGTGCACGCCCGACGCGCCGCCCGGCGTCAGTTCGGCCATCGAGTTCGCCGTCTGCAAGCTCGAAGTGGCCAGGGTCATCGTGCTGGGTCATGCGCGCTGCGGCGGCATCCGCGCGCTGCTCGAACCGCAGCCGCGCGCGGAAGGCCAGGAAACGGACTTCGTGGGACAGTGGATGCGCATCGCCGAACCCGTGGCGCAGCGCGTGCGGCGCGAGCTGGCGCACCGTTCGTCGGCAGAGCAGCACCACGCGTGCGAACTGGCCAGCATCCTGCAATCGCTGGACAACCTGCTCACCTACCCATGGCTCAAGCGCCGGGTGGAGCAGGGCATGTTGAAATTGCATGGCTGGTATTTCGACATCGACAGCGGCGCCCTGATGGCGTATTCCGCGCGCCAGCAGCAGTTTTTGCCCCTCGTGTGTCCGATAGAGCGGGCGCGCCATCTGCATGAGCGGCCGTGGCCGAACGTTTGAACCCGGAAGTGAGATGCCGGGGCCGGACCCTCAGGGGCCGCCCCGGGCGGTGCTCCCGGGGTGAAAATGTCATTAACTGCTTAGCTAAACCGCAGCAAATCCCCGCTGCGGTCAAACGCCAGCAATGTATCGATGCGGCCTTGCTCGATGGCCGTCACCATGGCGCGCAGGGGCGCCTCGCAATCGTGCGGCGCGGGCGGCTGGCCTGCGCGTCCCGCCAGCCCCGCCACGAAGACCACGTCCCAGTGCGTCTGCATCTGCGTCGATTCCTCCTTCAACGCTTCAAAGCTGTCCAGTTCATCGGGCAGCTTGTCTGCGGACATCACGGGCGTGAGCGACTTGCCCTGGCCGCCAGGCTGGGCCTGCGCCTGGGTAAAGGTGAACAGCAGGCGTTGCGGCTGTTCCTGGGCGCGGGCGCTGCGCAGCAGGCTGGCGTAATCGGTAATGGGCATGGTTTTCTCCTGGTTGAATGATGGCGGCAGCGATGGTGACAGATATACCGCAGGGCGCGCGCCGCGCCCATAGGCACAAGTGACTAGCCGGGTGACTAGCTGCCTATGCATTCCTGGTGCGGGAAACCGACTTCTTGCCAATACCGTGGCGCGGGGCGCCTCGCTAGACTGTTTGTATCGACGCGAGGGCCATCCGGCCTGCGGCGTTTTAATGACCTGGCGCCGCTGCCTGCGGCGCACTGTGGAGGTAGCATGAGTCACTTTCTGGACCGTCTGAAATTTTTTAGCAAGCCCGCCGAGCCGTTCTCGAACGGCCACGGCACCGTGGTCGATGAAGACCGCACGTGGGAAAACGCCTACCGTCAGCGCTGGCAGCACGACAAGATCGTGCGTTCCACGCATGGCGTGAACTGCACCGGCTCCTGCAGCTGGAAGGTGTATGTCAAGAATGGCCTGATCACCTGGGAAACCCAGCAAACGGACTATCCGCGCACGCGGCCCGACCTGCCCAACCACGAACCGCGCGGCTGCCCCCGTGGCGCCAGCTATTCCTGGTACGTGTATTCGGCCCAGCGCGTGAAATACCCGATGGTGCGTGGCCGGCTGATGGAAATGTGGCGCGAGGCGCGCAAGACCATGGACCCCGTCACGGCCTGGGACTGGATCAGCCAGGACGAGGAACGCTCGAAGCAGTACAAATCCATCCGTGGCCTGGGCGGCTTCGTGCGCGCCAGCTGGGATGAAACGAACGAAATCATCGCCGCCGCGAATGCGCTGACGATCAAGAAATACGGCCCGGACCGCATCATCGGCTTTTCGCCGATTCCCGCCATGTCCATGGTCAGCTATGCCTCCGGCACGCGCTACCTGTCGCTGATCGGCGGCGTGGCCCTGAGCTTTTATGACTGGTACTGCGACTTGCCGCCCGCCAGCCCGCAAGTGTGGGGCGAGCAGACGGACGTGCCGGAATCGGCCGACTGGTACAACTCGACCTATCTGATGGTGTGGGGGTCGAACGTGCCGATGACGCGCACGCCGGACGCCCACTTCTACACGGAAGTGCGCTACAAGGGCACGAAAACCGTGGCCATCTCGCCCGACTACGGCGAAATGGTGAAGTTCGGCGACATCTGGCTGGCGCCGAAGCAGGGCACGGATGCCGCGCTGGCGCTGGCCATGGGCCACGTCATCCTCAAGGAATTCCATGCGGAAGGGCAGAGCGCCTACTTCCGCGACTATGCGCGCCAGTACACGGACTTCCCCATGCTGGTGCTGCTCAAGGAGCACAACGGCACCCTGGTGCCCGACTACTTCCTGCGCGCTTCGCACCTGGACAACAACCTCGACGAAAGCAACAACCCGGAATGGAAAACCCTCGTCATCGACGAGAGCACGGGGGCCATCACGGCGCCGGCCGGCTCCATCGGCTTCCGCTGGGGCGAGTCGGGCAAGTGGAACCTGGAGCAGAAGGCGGGCGGCAGCGGCACGCCCATCGTGCCGATGCTGTCCATGATCAACGACAGCGACGCCGTCACGGAAGTGGGCTTCGCCTACTTCGGCGGCAAGGATGCGGCCGACATGCTGCTGCGTAAAGTGCCCGTGAAAACCATCCGCCTTGCCGATGGCACGACGGGTATCGTCACCACGGTGTTCGACCTGACCCTGGCCAACTACGGCATCGACCGTGGCCTCGGCGGCGCCAATGTCGCCGAAAGCTATGACGACGACGTGCCGTACACGCCCGCGTGGCAGGAAAAGCACACGGGCGTGAAACGCGCCGACGTCATCACCGTGGCGCGCCAGTTCGCGCAAAACGCCGACCAGACGCGCGGCAAGAGCATGGTCATCGTGGGCGCCGGCCTGAATCACTGGTACCACATGGACATGACGTACCGGGGCATCATCAACATGCTGATGATGTGCGGCTGTATCGGCCAGTCGGGCGGCGGCTGGGCCCATTACGTGGGCCAGGAAAAGCTGCGCCCGCAGACGGGCTGGACGCCGCTGGCCTTCGCCCAGGACTGGGTACGCCCCATGCGCCAGATGAACGGCACTTCGTTCTTCTATGCGCACACGAGCCAGTGGCGCCACGAAAAGCTGGAAACGGGCGACATCGCCTCGCCCTCGGCGGCCGGCACCACGGGCGAGCTGACCCTGCTCGACTACAACGCCAAGGCCGAGCGCATGGGCTGGCTGCCATCGGCGCCGCAGCTGCAGACCAATCCCATCGACGTGGCGAAGGCCGCCAAGGCAGCGGGGCAGGCGCCGGCCGCGTATGCGCTGGACCAGATCAAGGCGGGCCAGCTGCAGTTCTCGTGCGACGACCCGGACAACCCGGCCAACTTCCCCCGCAATATGTTCGTCTGGCGCTCGAATATCCTGGGCAGCTCGGGCAAGGGCCACGAGTACTTCCTGAAATACCTGCTGGGCACGCAGAATGGCTTGCTCAGCGACGAGGACGACTGCTTCACGCCGCAGCAGGTGAAGGTGCGCCCGGCCGCCGAAGGCAAGCTCGATCTGCTGGTGGTGCTGGACTTCCGCATGTCGACCACGTGTCTGTACGGTGACGTGGTGCTGCCGACGGCCACCTGGTATGAAAAGGATGACTTGAACACCTCGGACATGCATCCCTTCATCCATCCGCTGTCGGAAGCCGTGCAGCCCCTGTGGCAATCGAAGTCGGACTGGGAAATCTACAAGGGCATCGCCGAGAAATTCTCGGAAATCGGCGGCGCGCTGCTGGGCACCCAGCAAGACATCATCCTGACGCCGCTGATGCACGACACGCCCGGTGAACTGGGCCAGCCCTTTGATCCCAAGGATTGGCGCGCGGGCGAATGCGAGGCCATTCCCGGCAAGACCATGCCGAACATGACGGTGGTCGAGCGCAATTACCGCGACGTCTACAAGAAGTTCACCTCGATCGGCCCGCTGCTGGAAAGCATCGGCAATGGCGGCAAGGGCATTTCCTGGAAGACGGGGCATGAAGTGGACGTGCTGCGCGGTATCAACCGCACGGTGCTGGAAGAAGGCGTGTCGCAGGGCCAGCCGCGCCTCGATACGGCCATCGATGCGGCCGAAATGATTTTGTCGCTGGCGCCCGAGACGAATGGCCACGTGGCCGTGAAAGCCTGGGCTGCGCTGTCAAGCATCACTGGGCGCGACCATACGCATCTGGCGCTGCCGCGCGAGCATGACAGCATCCGCTTCCGCGACGTGCAGGCGCAGCCGCGCAAGATCATTTCCTCGCCCACCTGGTCGGGACTGGAAAGCGAGGAAGTGAGCTACACGGCCGGCTATACCAACGTGCATGAACTGATCCCATGGCGCACCCTGACGGGCCGCCAGCAGTTCTACCAGGATCACCTGTGGATGCGCGACTTCGGCGAAGGCCTCTGCGTCTACAAGCCGGCCATCAACACGAAGACGACGGAAGCGCTGCTGGGGACCCGGCCGAACGGCAACAAGGAGCTGGCGCTGAACTTTTTGACGCCGCACCAGAAGTGGGGTATCCACTCCACGTATTCGGACAACCTGCGCATGCTGACCCTGTCGCGCGGCGGGCCCCACGTGTGGTTGTCGGAGACGGACGCGAAGGCGGCCGGCATCGTCGACAACGACTGGATCGAGGTCTTCAACGTGAACGGCACCCTGACGGCGCGCGCCATCGTCAGCCAGCGCATCCCGGCCGGCATGACGATGATGTACCACGCGCAGGAAAAGATCATCAACGTGCCTGGCGCGGAAATGACGGGCAAGCGGGGCGGCATCCACAACTCCGTGACGCGCGCCGTGCCCAAGCCGACGCACATGATAGGCGGCTACGCCCAGCTGGCCTACGGCTTCAATTACTACGGCACGGTGGGCTCCAACCGCGATGAATTCGTATTGGTGCGCAAGATGAACAAGGTCGACTGGCTGGAAGGCCCGTTGCAGGAAGAAGGAGCATAGTATGAAAATCAGAGCGCAAATCGGCATGGTGCTGAACCTGGACAAGTGCATTGGCTGCCACACCTGTTCCGTCACGTGCAAGAACGTGTGGACCAGCCGCGACGGCGTCGAGTACGCGTGGTTCAACAACGTCGAGACGAAACCGGGCATCGGCTATCCGAAGCAGTGGGAAAACCAGGACAAGTGGAATGGCGGCTGGCGCCGCACGGACGCGGGGAAAATCGAGCCGCGCCAGGGCAGCCGTCTGAAAATCCTGGCGAACATCTTCGCCAACCCCAACCTGCCCGCCATCGACGAGTACTACGAGCCGTTCACCTACGACTACGAGCACCTGCAAAGCGCGCCCCTGTCGCAGACGCCGCCGACGGCCCGCCCGATCTCCGTGCTGACGGGGAAAAAGATGGAGAAGATCGAGTGGGGCCCGAACTGGGAAGATGACCTGGGCGGCGAATTCGCCCAGCGCAGCAAGGATAAACTGTTCGACAACATGCAGAAGGAGATGTACGGCACCTTCGAGAACACCTTCATGATGTATTTGCCGCGCCTGTGCGAGCATTGCCTCAATCCGACGTGCGTGGCCTCCTGCCCGTCCGGCTCCGTCTACAAGCGCGAAGACGACGGCATCGTGCTGATCGACCAGGACAAGTGCCGCGGCTGGCGCATGTGCATCTCCGGTTGCCCGTACAAGAAGATTTACTACAACTGGTCGTCCGGCAAGGCGGAGAAGTGCACCTTCTGCTTCCCCCGCATCGAAGCGGGCCAGCCCACCGTGTGCTCGGAAACGTGCGTGGGCCGCATCCGCTATCTGGGCGTGCTGCTGTACGACGCCGACAGGATCGAGGCTGCCGCCTCCGTGCCGCAGGAGCAGGACCTGTATCAGGCGCAATTGGGCCTTTTCCTCGACCCGCACGATCCGGCCATCATCGCCGAGGCGCGCCGCCAGGGTATCCCCGACCTGTGGCTGGAAGCGGCCGTCAAGTCGCCCGTCTACAAGATGGCCGTCGAGTGGAAGGTGGCGTTCCCCCTGCATCCCGAATACCGCACCTTGCCCATGGTGTGGTACGTGCCGCCCCTGTCGCCGATCCAGGCGGCCGCCGAATCGGGCAAGCTGGGCGTGAACGGCATGCTGCCGGACACGCAAAGCCTGCGCATCCCGGTGCAGTACCTGGCCAACCTGCTGACGGCCGGCGACCAGCCGCCCATCGTCTCGGCCCTGGACCGCATGCTGGCCATGCGCGCCTACATGCGCAGCAAGACGGTGGACAAGGTGGAAAACCTGACCGTATTGAAGCAGGTCGGATTGACCAAGGCGCAGGTGGAAGACATGTACCACATCATGGCCATTGCCAACTACGAAGACCGCTTCGTCATCCCCAGCAGCCACAAGGAAATGGCGGAGGACAGCTTCAACGAGAAGGGCAGCTGCGGCTTCAGCTTCGGCAATGGCTGTTCGGACGGGGTCAGCGAGCCTACCTTGTTCGGCAAGAAAAAACACGGTTCGGCCATCTTCATGCAGATGCCGAAGTCGCGCAAAACGGCGCCAGGCGCTTAAGGAGCTCATATGGAACACGCTATGCATCATTACCAAGTCCTTTCTCGCCTGCTGCTGTACCCGGAGCCCGAGCTGATCGCCCACCTGCCGCAGCTGGACGCGGCGCTGGCGGCCGTGCCGGAACAGCACGCGCTGCTGCGGCCCTTGCTGGCGCACCTGGAAAGCGGCAGCCTGATCGACCTGCAGCAGCAGTACGTGGCCACCTTCGACCGCAATCCCTCGCACTCGCTGCATCTGTTCGAGCATATCCACGGCGAATCGCGCGACCGGGGCCAGGCCATGGTCGACCTGATGGAAGAGTACAAGCGCCACGGCCTGCAGATGGTGGGCGACGACTTGCCCGACTTCGTGCCCCTGTTCCTGGAATTCCTGGCGCAGCTCGACGAGGCGGTTTCGGCGCCACTGCTGGGCGACGCCGTCCACGTGCTGGCGCACATCGGCCGCAAGCTGACGGCCAACGGCAGCCCGTACGCGCCCGTCTTCACCTTGCTCGAACGCCTGAGTCCCGTGGCGGCGGAAACCCTGGCCGAGCCGCCCATCCGCGACATGGACGAGGCGCTGGAAACCTTCGGTCCCGGTGCGGACGGCGTCGAGCCGCTGCTGCGTCCGGGCCCGGGCCAGGTCGTGGGCGGCGTTCACCCCGTGCATTTTCACCCGCAGCCGCGGCGCGCCGCCTGAGCGGCGCCCGGGGTCCGCATGACGAGGAGTACATCATGAATCACTATCTGCATCAATTCATCTTCGGGATTTACCCGTACATCGCCCTGGCCATCTTTTTGCTGGGGAGTCTGATCCGCTTCGACCGCGAGCAGTACACGTGGAAATCCGATTCCAGCCAGCTGCTGCACCGCGGCAGCCTGCGCCTGGGGAATATCCTGTTCCACATCGGCATCATCGGCCTGCTGTTCGGCCATGCGGCCGGCCTGCTCACCCCCGTCTGGGTGTGGGATGCCTTGGGCGTGTCGCACAGCCTGAAGCAGGGCGTGGCCATGGCAGCCGGCGGCGTGATGGGCGGCCTGTGCCTGGCCGGCATCCTGATCCTGCTGGCGCGCCGCTTTTCCAACGAGCGCCTGCGCGCCGTCACCACGGCGGGCGACAAGCTGGTGATGGTGTGGATCCTCCTGACCCTGCTGCTGGGGCTATCGTCGATCTTCGTGTCCGCCTCGCACATGGATGGCCACATGATGGTCTTGCTGATGACCTGGGCGCAGCACATCGTCACCTTCCGTGCCGATGCGGCCAGCTTCATCGTCGACGCGCCGCTGGTGTTCAAGCTGCACCTGTTCATGGGCATGTCGCTGTTCGTCATCTTCCCGTTCACCCGCCTGGTGCACGTGTGGAGCGGCTTCGGCGCAGTTGCTTATTTAGCCCGCACCTGGCAGCTGGTGCGCCGCCGTTAAGAAAGGAGTCATATCATGGGAATCTCCGTCAATGGCATCGATATCGACGATGCCGACATCGCCCGCGAACTGCCGCATCACGACGGTGCCGGCAATCCGCTGAAACAGGCCGTGCATGAACTGGTGCTGCGCCGGCTGCTGCTGGACGAGGCGCAGCGCCTGGGCGTGCAGGGCGGCAGCGATGACGACCGCATCGAGGCGCTGTTCGCGCAGGAAGTGCGCGTGCCGCCCGCCGACGATGCGGCGTGCCGCACCTTTTATGCGCAGCGCCCGCAATTGTTCCGTAGCGGCGCGCTCGTCGAGGCGCGCCACATCCTGTTCCAGGTGACGCCGGAAGCGCCCCTGGAGCTGCTGCGGGCCACGGCGCAAGCCGTGCTCGACGCCCTCAAACTGGCGCCGGAGCGCTTCGGCGAATTGGCGGCGCAGTACTCGAACTGTCCATCCGGCGCCCTGGGGGGCAATCTGGGCCAGCTGTCGCCGGGCCAGAGCGTGCCCGAATTCGACGCGCTCGTGTTCCGCCTGGAAGCGGGCGCGCTGGCCGGCCATTTGCTGGAAACGCGCTTCGGCTACCACATCGTGCAAGTGCTGCGCCGCGTCGAAGACCAGGCCATCGCCTACGAGGCGGTGCAGGCGCAGATCGCCGACCGCCTGGCGCGCGCCGCGTGGCAGCGGGCCGTGCACCAGTACCTGCACCTGCTGGTGGGGCGGGCCGACATCGCCGGCATCAAGCTGGAAGGCACAGCCAGCCCGCTGGTTCAGTAAGTAGAAATGCGTAGCTAAAAAGGCGTAGTGCGCTAGGCCTTCTGGGGCACAGCCAGATCGTGCCCCAGCCTTTACAATCAAGGAAGAAACAGGAGTAGCGTCATGGGTAGCGTCAAGTTGCAGGACCGTTTTGGCCGTGCCATCGATTATGTGCGGCTGTCCGTCACCGACCGTTGCGACTTGCGTTGCAGTTATTGCATGCCCAAGGGCTTTCGCGGCTTCGAAGAGCCGAAGGACTGGCTGACGTTCGACGAGATCGAGCGCTTGCTGGGCATTTTCGTTCGCCTCGGCACGCGCCGCGTGCGCCTGACGGGCGGCGAGCCTCTGTTGCGGCGCCATCTGCCGGAACTGGCGCAGCGCCTGTCCGCGCTGCCCGGCATGCAGGACCTGTCGCTGTCGACCAATGCCACGCAGCTGGGCAAGCACGCCGTGGCCTTGCGCGCGGCGGGCGTGGACCGCATCAATGTCAGCCTCGATTCGCTGGACCGCGCCTGCATGCAGCAGATCACGGGACGCGACAGCCTGCAGCCTATTTTGGACGGCCTGATGGCGGGCAAGGCGGCCGGCTTCGACCCGATCAAGATCAATATGGTGGCCATGCGCGGCGTCAATGACGGCCAGATCGAGGCCATGGCCGCGTTCTGCATCGAGCAGCAGTTCATCCTGCGCCTGATCGAAGCCATGCCCATGGGCAGCACGGGCCGCAATGCCCGCTACATGCCGCTGGGCCCCGTGCGCGAGCGCCTGGCGGCCCGCTTTGGCCTGGTGCCGCAGGCGGTGGAACTGGGCGGCGGGCCGGCGCGCTATCTGGCCACGCCGGACGGGCGCGCCAGCATCGGCTTCATCACGCCCATGTCGCAGCATTTCTGCGCCACCTGCAACCGTGTGCGCCTGTCCGTCGATGGTACCCTGTATTTGTGCCTGGGTCAGGAAGAAAAATTCGCCTTCGGCCCCATGCTGCGCGGCGGGGCCACGGATGCGGAGATCGAGGCGGCGATCCGCACCGCCATCGAGCTCAAGCCGCAGCAGCACGATTTCAATACGCAGCCGGACAAGATCGTGCGGTTCATGGCGCAGACCGGTGGCTAGGATGGACGCCTGGCCAAACCTACTACGCGTCGCGCTTTGCGGCCGGCGATGCTCACCGTACTGGAGTACGGTTGCGCTTCTCGGCCACAAATCACTGCCGCTCGCTACGGTTTTGCCAGGTGTCGCGGCACCTGGGGTGTGCTTGTTACAGCAAAAGGAACTATGAAATTCAAGGCGATGTTTTCCTCCTGGCAGAAGCTGTCGACCAAGATCGTCGGCGCGCTGCTGCTCATGCTGGTGCTGGCCCTGAGCGCCATCGGCTGCACCCTGTTCCTCTCGTGGCAGCTGGAAGGCAGTTCGGCGGCCATCAACGAGACGGGCCGGCTGCGCATGCAGACCTACCGCTTGACACTGCTGCTCGCCAGCGATGCCCGCGATCAGGCGCAGCAGCAGGTGCTGCTGATCGACGAAACCCTGGCCAAGATCGCCCACGGCGACCCACAGCGGCCCCTGTTCCTGCCGCCCAGCGGCGCCATCAAATCCGAATTCGAGCGTATCGGCCAGGCCTGGCGCGCTTCCCTGCGCCCGGCCGCGCTGGCCGCCGATACGCCCGCGCGGGCGCGCCAGTTCGGGCATGACGCCGATACCTTCGTGGGCCAGGTGGACCAGCTGGTGCGCCTGATCGAGCAGGACAGCGAGCAGCGCACCTTCTGGCTGCGCGCTTCGCAGCTGGTCTTGGTGGGCATGGCCGTCGTCGGCACGGTCAGCATGATTTATCTCATGTTCATGCTCATCATCGAACCCGTCACGCGGCTGCGCCTGGGCATGCAGCGCATGAAGGAGCGCGATTTCAGCGTGCGCCTGGCAGTGGAAAGCAACGACGAATTCGGCCAGCTGGCCAGCGGCTTCAACCAGATGGCCGACCGCCTGCAGGCGCTGTACGGCAACCTGGAGGAGGGCGTGCGCAGCAAGACCGCCACCCTGGAATACCGCAACCGCGAACTGGCGCTGCTGTACGAAAGCGCCGCCTTCCTGCAGCGCCCGCAGCCGCTGGAAGACATCTGCGGCGGCTTCATGCAGCGCATCGTCGAGTATTTCGCGGCCGACGGCTCCACCGTGCGCGTGCTCGATGCGGAACGGGGCAACCTGCACATGGTGGTGCATACGGGCCTGTCCGAGGAACTGGTGGCGTCCGAGCACTGCCTGAAGGTGGGCGACTGCCTGTGCGGCACGGCCGTCGAGATGAAGGTGGCGAAGGTGCACGACATGCGCCGCATCGACAGGGCGCACGAGCTGCGCTGCCACCGCGAAGGTTTTGCGACGGTCTCCGTGTTCCAGATCCACGCGCACGAACAGCACCTGGGCTTTTTCAACCTGCATTTCCGCCTGGCCCGCGTGTTTTCCGCGCGCGAGCTGGCCTTGCTGGAAACCCTGGGCCAGCTGCTGGGCATCGCGCTGGAAAACCTGCGCCTGGCCGCGCGCGAACGGGAAATGGCCGTCTCCGAAGAGCGCAACCTGGTGGCGCAGGGCCTGCACGACAGCATCGCGCAAAGCCTCAATTTCCTCAACCTGCAGGTGCAGATGCTGGACGACTCCGTGCGCAACGCCCGTTTCGAGGAAGTGGCTGGCATCGTGCCGGCTCTGCACGCGGGCGTGAAGGAAAGCTACGAAGACGTGCGCGAGCTGCTGGCGAACTTCCGCAGCCGCCTGATGGAGGACGACCTGATCGGCTCCCTGCGCGCGGCGCTCGATAAATTCCGCCGCCAGACGGGCATCGACGCCGAGCTGCTGGCCGACGTGGATGGCGCGCCATTCCCCCGCGAGCAGCAATTGCAGCTACTATTCATCGTACAGGAAGCGCTGTCGAACATCCGCAAGCACGCCCAGGCGAGCCACGTCGAGGTGCGCCTGGCCGATGACCAGGACTTTACCCTGACGATCAGCGACAATGGCGTCGGCTTCGAGGCCGCTGCCGTGCTGGAAAAAGGCGACAGCCATGTCGGCATCCACATCATGCGCGAACGCGCGCAGCGCATCGAGGCCACGTTCGACGTGCATGCCTGCCCCGGCGGCGGCACGACGGTCGAACTGCATCTGTCGCGCGAGCAGCGGCGCGCCGCCTAAGCCACTATCTGAAAGTACAAAAAAAATGGAGACTCCCGATAAACCGATCACTGTCATGCTGGTGGACGACCATGCGCTGTTCCGCAGCGGCATACGCTCGCTGCTGCAGCGCCACACGGAGTTTTCCGTCGTGGGCGAGGCCGCCGATGGCGTGGAAGGCATCAAGCGCGCCATCCAGCTGCAGCCCGACGTGGTGCTGCTGGACCTGAACATGGCCGGCATGTCCGGCGTGGAAGCGCTGCAGCTGATGCAGCACGATTGCCCCGACACGGCCATCGTCATGCTGACGGTGTCGGAAGATGCCGAGGACCTGGCCACGGCCCTGCGCGCGGGCGCCTGCGGCTATTTGATCAAGAATATCGATGCCGACTACCTGGTGCGCGCCATCCGCCGCGCGGCCGCCGGCGAGGTCGTCATCGCCGAAGCCATGACGGGCAAGCTGGTGGCCCAGCTGCAGGCGGGCACGCGGCGCGAGGAACCCGTGTCGGAACTGGACAAGCTCACGCCGCGCGAAAAGGAGATCATCGACTGCCTGTCGCGCGGCGAGAGCAACAAGGGCATCGCGCGCACCCTGGACCTGGCGGAAAGCACGGTCAAGATCCACGTGCAGAACGTGCTGAAGAAACTCAACCTGAACAGCCGCGTGCAGGCCGCCGTCTATGCGGTGGAGCACCGCCAGGGCAAGTAGCCGAGTAGTCGGGGTCTGACCCGCCGGGTCAGACCCCATGGTCACTTGTCGCTATCCCCCTAGTCCTTTTTGCCGATGGCTGTCCTTGCGCCTTTAAAGTAGTATATTGAATATATCTTTAGCGCGAGTCCGTCATGGCCATCACCCCGATCAGCGAATCATCGTCTTCTCCCGCCGCAGCGGGAGCCGCGCCCTGGCATGCCCGCCACCCCGTCTGGCAGCTGGGTTTCCGCCCGTTCTACCTGCTGGCGGCCGTGTTTGCGGCCGTCAGCATTCCCCTGTGGCTGGCCAGCTACCTGGGCTGGATGCGGGGCGGCCTGCAACTGGGGCTGGGCTGGCACATGCATGAAATGGTCTTCGGCTTCGCCCTGGCCGTCGTCGTGGGTTTCCTGTACACGGCGGGGCGCAACTGGACGGGCTTGGCCACGCCGCACGGCGCGCCGCTGATGGCGCTGGCGGGACTGTGGCTGGCCGGGCGCGTGGCCATGGCGTGCTTTCCCGGCGTGGCGGCGGCACTGGTCGACTGGCTGTTCCTGCCGCTGGCCACGTACCCCCTGTATCGCGTGCTGCGCCGTTCGGGCAATACGCGCAACCTGTTCCTCGTCGGCCTGCTGGCACTGCTGGCGCTGGCCAATGGCCTGTATCACGCGGCCGCGCTGGGCTGGCTGGCGCTGGCGCTGTCCGTCCCCGTGCAGGCGGCCATCTTCATCATCGTGCTGATCGAGTCCGTGATCGGCGCGCGCGTCATTCCCATGTTCACCCGCAACGGGGCGCCCGGCAGCACGCCCGTGGCCAGTCCGAAACGGGCGCTGGCGGGCGTGGCGTGCATGGCGGCGGCGGCCATCGCCTGGCTGGCGGGCGCGCCTGCGCTGGTGACGGCGCCGCTGGCCTTCTGCGCTGCCGGCGTCTCGCTGGCCAACTTGCTGGCCTGGCAGCCGCAGCGCACCTTGCGCGTGCCGCTGCTGTGGATACTGCACCTGTCGTACGCGTGGATAGGCATCGGCTTTGCGTTGCTGGCGGTCGCCAGCCTGGGCTGGCTGCCGGCCAGCGCCGCCCTGCACGCGCTGACGGTGGGCTCGATGGCGGGCCTGATCATCGGCATGATGACGCGCACCACCCTGGGCCACACGGGGCGTCCCCTCAAGGCGGGCAGGGCGGAAGCGGTGATGTACTGGCTGATACAGCTGGGTGCGCTGGCGCGCCTGCTGGCCGCGGCGGGACCCGCGTCGCTGTACGTGCCCGCGCTGCTGGCGGCGGGGCTGTGCTGGTCGCTGGCGTTTGCCCTGTTTGCGCTGGCGTATGCGCCGTATCTGTGGCGCGCCAGGGTAGACGGGCGCGCGGGATGAAGAAGGTCAGGAAGGGCGCCAGGCCAGCAGTTTCTTGATGTCCGGTGCCCAGTAGGACAGCGATTCGCCGACGACGAAGATCAGCATGCCTAGCATCAAGGCTCTCAACAGCAGGTCGCGCCACCAGATCATCATGGATTCCTTCATATAATTACGAGAATTATAACACTTGCATTTGAGAATTAATTTTTAATTGATCAACACCTGGCACCGTTCAAGCTTGCGCATCGTGGTATTCGGCCATGCCGCGCCGCACTTCCGCCTCCACCTGCGCCAGCAGCCGCACCGTCTCGTCGAGCCAGTCCGGCGCGGGGCGCTCCTGCTGGCGCGCCAGCGCTTCGAGCGCGACGAGGCGGCTGACGAGCGCGGTCGCGCCCAGCAGCGCCACGCTGCCGCGCAAGCCGTGGCTGCTGTGCACGATGGCTTGCGGCGTGCCGCTGCGCACGGCTTGCTCCAGCCGCGCGAGCATGTCCGGTGCCGTGTCGAGATAGGTCTGGCACAGCGCGCGGAACAGGGGCAGGTCATGGCAGGCGGCGTGCAGCAGCAGGGCCGGGTCGATGTGGCGGTAGGGCGCGGGGGACAAGGCCGGCAGCATGGCAGCCCCGCTTCAGGCGCTGGCGCCGCGGCGCGCATGGGCGGCGCAGCAGGCGCGCAGGTAGCCGCGCAATTCGTCGTAATTGACGGGCTTGGCAAAGAACACCACGCCCTCCGGCACGCCGCCCCGGTCTTCCAGCGCCTGCGGCGGCAGACTCGACAGCATGGCGATGTGCATGTCCGCCAGCAGCGGGTCGTCGAGGATGGTGCGTATCACTTCGTAGCCGTCGATGCCATCCATCATGATGTCGCTCAATAGAATGTCGGGTTGGTCGCGGGCGATTTCCATCAGCGCCTGATAGCCGTTCTCGCAGAAGCGCAGGCGCGCCGGCAAGCCCCAGGAGGCGATCTGCTGCTGATACAGGGCCCGTTCCATGGGATTATCCTCGATCACGAGGATGGAGGCCAGGGCATCGGCGCCGGATGCCTTGCCCGGGCGTGGCGCGCGCGTATCGCGCATATCCTGACTATGTTGTGTGTAGCCGCTCTTGTAGGCATGCACGGCCGCCACGGGGATGCGCCGGTGGCCGCCCCGGGTTTTCCACGCCTCGATGACGCCCGCTTCCACCAGCTGCTGCACGGACGTGACGGAAATGCCGAGGATTTCGGCAGCTTGTTGCGTGGTGCAGACGTCGGCAGCTTGCATGGCGGACCAGTAGTGGTGGGGATGGGGTCATCATACGCAGGCGCTGCGTGGAAATCAAATTTACCAATTCCCACGAATTGCCGTCAGCGCTGGCCGGCCGTGTCGCGCCGCCGGTCTTCATAGCGCTGCGGCTGCTGCAGCCGGGTTACCGCACTCGACAGTTCTTCCAGCGCCACCAGCAAGTCCGCATGCAGGCGCCGCTGCGCCTCGATGTCATTGTTGAAGCTGGCATGCACGGCCGCGCCGGACAGGTGCTTGAGCTGCACCAGCCCCAGGGCCGCGCTGGCATCGAAGATTTCCTGCTCCAGCACGCGGGCCGGCGCCGTGCGGGCGTAGCGCAAGGCGTGGGCGATGCCGGCCAGGCGGTCGCGCGTCTCGGCCACGAACAGGGCCAGGATCTCGCCTTGCACCAGCCGGTCCTCGCCGAACAGGGCATCGAGGCGGGCCTGCTGGAAGGGCGGCGCACGCCGTTCCGCAGGGGCCGGCGCGGCTGCGCTGGCGTCCATCGTCGCCGGGCTGCCGTGCGCCGCCTGCAGCAGGGCGGGCAGCCCGCCGGGCGCCCGCGTGGCCGGCGGCATGCCGCCGCCGTCATGCCGCCGGCGCGGATGGCGCCACAGCAGCGCGGCGAGCAACAGCAGCAGGCCGCCCAATGCCAGCCCTGGCCGTATCAGGGTCATGCCGTCGCAGCGGGCCAGCAGATAAGTGTAGATGAAGGTGCTCATGGCAGTGGCTGCCAAAGGCGGGCGCAGCGGAAGGTGGCGTGCGGCATGGTGAAACTCCTGTCGAAGACGTCGTGCTGCGCTTGCCGGCAGCGAATTAAACGTTTTTCACAAAAATCACGATTAACTCATTTTAGAGCAATATTCATTTAATTTGAGAAATTTATTTTTCCTCACGCTCAACGGGGCCGGCGTCCCCTGCGGGAGCCGATGTGGAGAAAAGCAACACCGCGCAAATAATGCGTTCTGGCGTGTGCCACGCTTTGTTAATTAGTGAAAAAATGTAATTGCCTTGATTGCCCGCAATACGGTGCGCAGCTGCGTACCGCCGACTTACACCTGTAAAGGAGCATCATGAGTGCCTCTCCCCGGCCTGGACCCTTGCTCATCATCACCGCAGTCATCTTCCTCCTGCTAGGCCTCGCGCTTGCCGGCGGCGGCGCCTGGCTCGTCAGCCTCGGCGGCTCCTGGTATTACGTCGTGGCCGGTATCGGCATGATAGTTGCCGGTGCGCTCGTGTGGAAAGGCCGGCGCAGCGCGCAGGCTTTCCTGGCGCTGTTGCTGTTCGCCACCCTGATCTGGTCCGTCATCGAAGTGAAGTTCGACTGGTGGCAATTGCTGCCGCGTCTCGATATCTGGTTTGCCGCCGCCGTCTGGCTGCTGCTGCCCTTCATCGACCGGCGCCTCGATCCGCCCCTGGCCGCCGGGGTGAAGCCGCGCGATGCCGGCAAGAGCGCCTTGCTTGCCGCCGTCGTCGTGACGGCCGCCGTGGGCGTGTTTTCGCTGTTCCAGGATTACTACACCCTGCACGGCGAAGTGCCGGCCGAGAACATGGCGGGCAAGCCCGAGGGCGATTACGCGCCCGGCGTGGCGCCCAACGACTGGGCCGCGTACGGCCGTTCCGGCTACGGCGACCGCTACGCGCCGGCCGCGCAGATCACGCCGGCCAACGCCGCGCAGCTGAAGGAGGCGTGGGTCTACCACACGGGCGACTTCAAGGGGCCGAACGACCCGGGTGAGATCGCCAACGAAGTCACGCCGCTGAAAGTGAACGGCATGCTGTACATCTGCACGCCGCACAACATCGTCATCGCCCTGGACCCGGACACGGGCAAGGAGCTGTGGCGCCACGATCCGAAGATCAACCGCGACGCCTCCAGCTATCAGCACATGATCTGCCGTGGCGTGGCGTACTGGGACGTGAACGCGGGCCGCGCCAAGGACAACCCGGCGCCGGAAGCGGCCAGCATGGAATGCCCGCGCCGCATCTTCGCGCCCACCATGGATGCGACCTTGATCGCCGTCAATGCCGACACGGGCGAGGCCTGCAAGAGTTTTGGCGAAAATGGCGTGATCGGCCTGTACCACGGCATGGCCATGAAGAAGCGGGGTTTCCTGATGCCCACCTCGCCGCCGGCCGTGGCGCAGAACGTCGTGGTGATGGCCGCCAGCGTGACCGACAATTTCTCCACGGAAGAGCCGTCGGGCGTGATCCGCGGCTATGATCCCGTGACGGGCAAGCTGATGTGGAACTGGGATGCGTCCAATCCCGACGACACGGCGCCGATTGCCGATGGCAAGACCTACACCAACAACTCGCCCAATTCCTGGGGCGTGTCCAGCATCGATGAAAAGCTGGGCATGGTGTACGTGCCGATGGGCAATGAAACGCCCGACACGTGGGGCGGCAACCGCAATCCCCATGGCGAAAAATACAATAGCGCCATCGTCGCGCTGGACTTGGCGACGGGCAAGGTGCGCTGGGTCTACCAGACCGTGCACCACGATATCTGGGACATGGACATCGGCGGCCAGCCCACCCTGGTCGACATCGACACGCCGAAAGGCAAGGTGCCGTCCGTGGTCGCCACGACCAAGCGGGGCGACATCTACGTGATCGACCGGCGCGACGGCAGCCTGGTGGTGCCGGCGCCGGAAAAACCCGTGCCGACCGCCAACGCGGCGCCTGGTGACAAGCTGTCGCCCACGCAGCCGTTCTCGGCGCTCACCTTCCTGCCCGAGAAGCACATCAGCGAGACGGACATGTGGGGCACGACGCCGTTCGACCAGCTGGCGTGCCGCATCATCTTCCGCCAGCACCGCTACGAGGGGCCGTTCACGCCGCAGACGGTGGCCGAAGGCAAGATCAAGGGCGCCATCATCTCGCCGGGCCCGCTGGGCATCTTCGAGTGGGGCGGCGCGGCCGTCGATCCGGGTCGTCAATTGCTGTTGGTCAACCCCGACTACATGGGCTTCCTGGAACGCCTGGTGCCGCGCGCGCAAGCCAATGCGCCGGGCGGCACGGGCACGGAAATGGGCTTGCAGCCGCAGACGGGCGTGCCATTCGCCGTGGAAATCAAGCCTTTCCTGTCGCCGCTGGGCTTCCCTTGCCAGGCGCCGCCCTGGGGCTACGTGGCTGCCGTCGATCTGCGCACGATGAAGAAAGTGTGGATGCACAAGAACGGCACCACGCGCGACAGCGCCCCCGTGCCCATCGCCTTGCCGCTGGGCGTGCCCAGCCTGGGCGGCATCAGCACCACGGGCGGCGGCGTGGCGTTTTTGAGCAGCACGCTCGACTACTACATCCGCGGCTATGACGTGCGCAATGGCAAGACCGTGTGGAAAGCCCGCCTGCCGGCCGGCGGCCAGGCCACGCCGATGAGCTATGTCTCCGACAAGACGGGCAAGCAATATGTGGTGGTGATGGCCGGCGGCCACGGTTCGCTGGGCACGAAGATGGGCGACAGCCTGGTGGCGTTTGCCTTGCCGGACGAGGCGGTGAAGGAGGGGGGCAGGACGAAGTAGGGCGGTGACGGCGCGGCGCCATCATGCGGATGGTGCCGCGCTGGTCGTGCTTTCCTGCAAAAAGCATCAGCTGGTTTTCCAGCGGGACGAAGGGGGGGGCGGCCGGCGCGGTATCGTCAGGCGCCGTGGCTGCCTGTCTCGTGGCGCCGCTCGGCATAGGCTTTCAGCGACTGCATCGTGCGGGGCAGGCCTGCCCTGACCTGCCTGGCCACGCCTGGCCCGAACAGAAAGGCGAGGGGACCGGTAAACCACACGCGGTGCAGGACGTCCGAACCGCCATTGGCCGCCGCTACCGTATGCTCGAAATGCAGGCGAAACAGGGGGATGTAGCCCTCGACGGTGAACGACTGGCCCTGCGAGCGCTCCGTCACGACCATGGGGATGCCCATGCCCTTGCTGGGAACGATGCGGCCCTTGGTGCCGACGGCGAACGGCCCGTCGAGCCGGGCCTGCTTGGTGTCCGGGTCCCACCGGTGCCATTGATCGACCTCGCTCCAGATCTGGTCGATGAGCAGGGGCGGGACGGGGATATGGATGCGTTCTTCGATCTGCATGAGCGGCAGGATCTCCTTGTCATTGTGGTGAAAGTCACCAACCTTGAGCCCGCCGCAGCGTAGCGCCTGCACGCATTATGTCCCCGAACAGACATTGCCGCAAAAGAATTATTGCAGCAATGCTAATTCTATTTCGCCGCCAATCCCAGCTTCAGTCCCACCAGCTTGCCCGGTGCCGCGTCCGTTTTTTCCGGCGCGCCCGCGCTGACGCGGGACGCCGGCGTGCCGTCCTGCTGCAGGGCGGCAAGAATTGCCGCGCTGCGCTGGCTGCCCAGCTTGCTGAGCGCATCGGCCGGCAGCGGCTGCTTCGCTTCCAGCTGCTCGCGCAAGCCCTTGTAGAACGCGCCCGTGTCGGCCACTTGCGGTTCGCCTTCGATCAGCTTGCCCAGGCGTTGCCAGACGGGGATTTTGGCCGCCGCGGCTGGCGCCGTGGCATCCGCCGAGGCGCTGGCGGATGCGGCAGGAGATGCCGCTTCCGCCGCCTTCTTCTGCTTGTCCAGCTCGGCCTTGCCGAAGCGTTCCGCGTACAGGTCGCGCAGGGCGCCCCGCACCTTGCGTTCGCCCAGGTTCAGCGGACCCGGCTCTTCGCCCGCTTCCAGCTTGATGCCGGCCTTGGCGGCGACGGCGCGGCGCACGGCCTGGGCGCGCAGGGCGGCCGCATCCGTGTCGCTGTACTGGGCCGGCACGGCCAGCTTCAGCTGTTCGCGTTTGGCGAGGATCTGCGCCACCTGCTTGAGCTTTTCCCGCTCGGGCGGCAGCAGCACGGCGCTACCCGCATCGAAATCGATGGCTTCGAGCTTGTCGGCGCTGATGCCCAGCAAGTTGCCCAGGGCGCGGAACGGCGCCGTGACGATCTTCGTCAGCACATTGCCCACGGCCTTCCAGATCAGGGCGCCATAGCTGAACTGCGGGTCGCTCATGTCGCCCGACACGGGCAAGCCCAGGTCGATGCGCCCGTCGCTGTCCTTGAGGATGGCCAGCGCCAGTTCCAGCGGCAGTTTCAAGGCGTCCGGGCTGTCGATGCGCTCGCCCAGGGTCAGCTTGTCGAGCACGATCTGGTTGGTGCCGTCCAGCTGGCGGTTGCGCACCTTGTACTGCAAGTCCAGTGAAATCTTGCCTTCCGCCACCTTATAGCCCGCAAACTTCATCGTGTACGGCGAAGCGGACACCATGTCGACGTTCTTGAACACGACGTTCAAGTCCGTGTTGTCGGTCGGGGCGAAGGGATTCAATTGCCCGCGCACGCGGGCCAGGCCGAATTCGTCGATGCGGCCGTCCAGTTCGATCTGGCTGCGCGCATCGCGCTTCGTCGACAGGCCCGTGACGACGCCATTCAATTCATAGATCTTGGCGGCGAACTGGGGCCGCAGGCTGAGGTCGGCGAAGTCCAGCTTGGCATTCTGCAGGCGCACGCGGCGCACGCGCACGGGGAAGGCGGCGTCGGCTGCCGATGCAGCGGCGGCCACGGCGGGCGCTGGCATGGCCGGCTCCGGCGCTTTCACCAGCAGGCGCTGCGCGTTCAGGCTGCGGTCGTTTTCGATGATCAGCTGGGCGTTCGGCTCGACCACGCGCAGTTCGGGGATGTCGATGAAATCGGGACCCACGCTGGCCGTCAGCTTGTCGGCGCGCACGCTTTTCCACGAGGCGAAGCGCTTGCCATCCGTTTCATTGAGCACGAGGCCGGCGATATCCACGCCGCCCACGTAGCGCACCTTGGGCGCCTTCGGCGCGCCGCCGCTCGTCGTCAGGCGGCCGCTGCCGGAGAGGGTGCCGCCCGCCAGCTTCAGTTTCAGATGCTGCGCCAGCAAGGGCTGTACGGGCGCCAGGGTCAGCTGTTTCAGGTTCAGCTGCGCATCGACGGCGGCCGTGCCGGGCACGAACTTGCCGCTGGCCGTGAGCAAGCCGCCTTCGCGCAGGCCCACGCCCAGCTCGAACGGCAGCGCCTGCTTCATGTCGTTGCTGACGTTTTGCAGGGACAGGCGTGCATCCTGCAGGTTGCCCTTGATGCCCGTGCCCGCATCGTCGAACCGGGCGCCGACCTTGCTCAGTTCTACCTTGTCCACCTTGGTGGTCCAGGGCGCGGCAGGGGCCTGCGTGCCCGCGTCGGCCTTGGCGGAAGCAAACACGGGCAGTTTTTGCGCGATCGCAAACTGGCCCTGGCGGTTGCGTGCCAGGTCGATCTGCGCGCCGCTGGCCGTCACGGCACCCAGGTGCACGCTGCGCGCCGCCAGGTCGACCGTGCCATCCTCGAAGCCCAGCCGGGCCAGCTTGAACGGGGTTTGCGCGCCCCGCTGCATGGCCAGGTCGGCCAGGGCAAAGCTGGCGCCGTCCAGGCGCACGCTGTTGCCTGTTGGCGCCTGCTGCAGGGCCATCTTCAGCTTCAGCTGCAGCTGCCTGGCGCTCAGTTGCAGGGCCGGAGAGACGGTTTCATCGATGGCGGACACGTCCACATTGGCCAGGGCCAGCTGCTGTAAGTCCACCTTCCACTTGCCCGGCTTGGCGGCGGCGGGCGTGGCGGCGGCCGATGACGCAGGTGAGGAATTGCCTGGCAGCATCAGGTTCGCCACGTCGATCTCGCCCTTGCTGTCGCGGCGCACGGCCACCTTGCCGCCGTACAGGTTGATCTTGTCGACCGTGACGCTCTGGCGCGCCAGGTCCGCGTTCACGCCGGCAATGCCCAGGGTATCGAGCGACGTAAAGGCTGCGCCCTTTCCGTCGCGCACCAGCGCCAGGTCGCGCAGGGCCAGGCCGGCGCCTTTCACGGTCGCTTCCAGCTTGCCGTCCGCATACGAAAAGGCGTAGGGCAGGCGGGCCGACAGCTTGCCGCTCGTCACGCTGGCGCGCGTGTAGGCTTTCAGGTAGGCGGCCAGGCCGGGCAGGGAAGCGTCGTTCAGGATCAGCTCGCCGTCGCCGCGGATGGGGTTCAATGATGCCGTGCCGCGCCAGTGCAGCTTGCCGCCGCGCGCCGCATCGGCGCTGAGGCTGTAGCTGCCGTTGGCGTCGGGCAGGGTCGAAATATTGTCGAGCGTGAAGTCGATGGGCGTGAAGTTGTCCGCATAGCCCGCCTTCTGGTCTTGCCAGTCCACCTTGCCCTGTTCCAGCGCAAAGTGGCCGATGATCAGGCGCGGGATGCCGCCGTCGCTCTTTTCCGGGTGCTTGTGCTGCCAGGTGGCCAGCACTTCAGCCAGGTTGAACTTGCCGTCGGGCGAGATCGTCAGCTGCGCCTGCGGCGCCGTGATGCGGATTTCCGCCAGGCTCCAGGCGCGGCGCACGATGGATTTCCATTCCAGCTGCACGGCCAGGGCGCCGATGGACAGCAGGGGCGCGCCGCTCTTGCCATCCGCGCCCGCCGCTTCCTTCAGGACAATCTGCTCCGCTTCCAGCCGCAAGGTGTAGGGATTGAAGCGCACGTCGGCGATGCTGGCCTCGCGCGCCAGTTCTTTTTCGGCAAATGTGGGCAGCTGGTGCTTGATGACGTAGGGCACCAGCCAGAAGCCCGCCGCGCTGTAGGCGGCCAGGACGCAGCCTGTGCCGACGGCCCAGCGCTGCCAGCGTTTCCAGCGAAATGATTTCGTCTGCACGCTTTTCTTGTCGATTGTGTTCACGAACTTACCTTTTATTCATATCTTGTTGGGTGGCGCGTCGCGCGCGCCGTGACTGTCAGTATGCCTCTTTGCGGCCTCGTCTGCAAAATCCAAACGTGTTCATGTGATAACAGGCGGCGTTGCAGACTGTTTATCTTGTGAAAACCCTCACAATCTCACGGATTGTCACATATTCATTGCGAATGATTCTCGTTACGGATATCATGCGGCGTAACTTGAGGTTTCCTCCCATCACTGTTTTCTGTTGAAAGATTTGTCTTTATGCGCGCTGCCTTTCCTTCTTTGCAACTACTCCCAGTGGCCGCGGCCCTGTCGCTGGCCTTCGCTTCCCACGCGGCCAGCGCCGCGAATGGGGCCAACGGCCAGGACGACCTGACGGCTGGCGATGAGAAAGTCATGCAGGCCGTGCAGGTGACGGGCGCGCGCGCGCAAGGCCTGGTGCCCACGACGACGGAGGCGGGCAGCTTCCGTGGCGCCAACATCATGGACGTGCCATCGACCGTCAACGTCATCACGCGCGAATTGCTGGAGCAGCAAGCCGTGTCCGGCCTGTACGATGCCGTGCGCAACACGGCGGGCGTGACGCGCCAGCAAAACGGCGGCGAGACGTGGGACCAGTTGGTGATACGCGGCATCGCCGTGGAAAACCGCACGAATTACCGCCTGAACGGTTCCATGCCCATCATGAACTTTTCGCAAGTGCCCATGGAAAACAAGGAGCGGGTGGAAGTGCTGAAGGGCGCCTCGGCCCTGTACTACGGCTTCACCTCGCCGGCCGGCGTCGTCAATTTCGTCACCAAGCGGGCGGGCAGCAAGCCCGTCACCAGCATGGGCCTGAGTCTCGATGACCGGGGCAGTGCCGTGGCAAACGTGGACATCGGCCGCCGCTTCGGCGCGGAGCAGGAATTCGGCGTGCGCATCAATGCCGCTGGCGGCACCCTGGGTTCCTACCTGGATAATGTGGGCAACGGCAACCGCAGCTTCGTGTCCGCCGCGCTGGACTGGCGCGTGACGAACAAGCTGCTGCTGAAGGCGGACCTGGAATACGACCGCCGCCGGGTGACGGAGCAGGCGGGCGTGGCCTTGCCGGCCGCCGTGAAAGGCGTGATCACCTTGCCGCGCGCCGTCGATCCGCGCAAGCTGATCGGCCCGGACTGGTCGAATTTCGAGGCGCAGACGAAAAACGCGCAACTGCGCGCCGATTACGCCATCGCGGACGGCTGGGCCCTGACGGTGGAGGCGGGCCACTCGGAAACGGCGCGCGACCGCCGCCTGGCCATCTTCCGCCTGAACAACGCGGCCGCCGTGGAAACGGGCGCGGGCCGCATCACGGGCAATATGCAGCACCACGTGACGGCGTCGGACCTGCTGCGCGCGGAACTGGCCGGCAATTTCAACACGGGCTTCATCGCCCATGAACTGACCCTGGGCGCCTCGCGCACGGACAAGTCGCAGGACCCGATTTACCAGAGCAATTACACGATCGCCTCGCAAAACCTGTACAACCCCGTGCCCGTGACGAATGTCGTCTTCGGTCCCAAGCCCACGACGCCGACGACGGCCGCGCTGGAAACGCGCGATACGGGCCTGTATGCGCTCGACCGCATGGTCTTCAGCCCGCAATGGCAAAGCGTGGTGGGCGTGCGCCGCACCAGCTACCAGAGCGACCAGGGCGCCAGCCACTATGACGTGAGCGAGACGACGCCGATGGTGTCGCTGATCTACAAGGCCACGCCGGCCATCTCGTTCTACGCTTCGTCGGCGCGGGGGCTGGAAGAGGGCGAGACGGGCCCGACGGGCACCGTCAACCAGAACGTCAAGATGGCGCCTGGCGTGAGCAAGCAAAAGGAACTGGGCGCGCGCTGGATGACGCCGGGCGGCACCTTGGTGTCGGCCGCGCTGTTCGACATCACGCGTCCCGGCTACTACACCAACAGCAGCAATGTCTTCACGTCGGATGGCGAGCAGCGCTACCGCGGCCTGGAACTGTCGACCCAGGGCAAGCTGACGCGCCAGCTGTCGTGGCAGACGTCGGCCCAGTTCCTCGACCCGAAATTCGAGCACATCAACGCCGACTACAACGGCAAGGCGCCGGAAAACGCCTCCAAGCGCACGGGCAGCGCCTTCCTCGCCTACGCGTTTGACGCCGTGCCGGGCCTGTCCGTCAACGGCGGCGCGTATTACTACAGCGCCCGTCCCGTCAACGACCTGAACCAGGCATTCCTGGGCGGCGTGACCTTGTTCAGCGCCGGCGCCCGCTATGCGAGCACGGTCATGAACAAGGCCGTCGTGTGGCAGCTGAACGTGGAAAACGCGGCGGACAAGCGCTACTGGGCCGGCGCCGGCACGCGCCTGGCCTCCGGTGCGCCGCGCGCCATCAAGCTGAGCATGAAGGTGGACCTGTGATGCGCCCGCTCAACACCCTGCTGGCGGCGGTCCTGCTGGCGGGAACGATGCACGCGCAGGCGGCGCAGGCTGCACCTGGCAAGCAGGTGCTGCTGGTGGTGCGCCTCGAAGGCAAGAGCCTGCCCTTCGACCAGAAGATCAAGGAACACCTGGAAGCGCGCGGCTATGCCGTCACCCTGTACAGCCAGTACGCGCCCGTGTCCGGCGCGCAAGGCAAGGACCTGGTGATCCTGTCGTCCACCATCCGCGGGCGCGACATGCTGGGCGCCTACCGCAACGTCACCGTGCCCGTGCTGACGTGGGAAAACGACCTGTATGACGACCTGTCGATGACGGGCAAGCGGGCCGGCGTGGACTATGGCACGGTGGAAAAATCGCGCTATGTGTGGCTGGTCAACGCACCCCATGCGCTGGCGGGCGGCTTGCCGGCCGGCACGGTGGATATTTATCAAAAGCAATCGACTATGAGCTGGGGCAAGCCGGGCCTGGGCGCGACGACGATCGCCACCATCTATGGCGAGCCGGAAAAAGCCGCCATCTTCGGCTATGAAAAGGGCGCCACCATGGATTACGAAAGCCTGGCGCCCGCGCGCCGGGTCAGCTTCTTCCTCGACAATGAAACGTTTACGAACCTGTCGCCGGCCGGCCTGCGCCTGTTCGACGCGGCCGTGGACTGGGCCAGCGATGGCAAATAAGCCTTGCTTGCCGCTGGCGGCCTTCCTGCTGGCCCTGTCCGCATCGGCAGGGGCGGCGGCCCCGCTCGATCCCGCCTTGCCCGCGTATGTGCCGCAGCCCGTCAAGGTGCCGGCCACGGCCGGCTATGTGGACCGCAGGACGGGCGCGGCCATGATAGGCGGCGCCGAACACGTGGCCACCGCCGTGGGCGAATGGAATGCCTTATTTGCCGCCAGCCATCCGGACATCGTGCTGGGCTTTGACGGCAAGGGCACGAGCAGCGCCGTGCCGCTCCTGATGCACGACAAGATCCTGTTCGGCGCCATGGGCCGCGCCATCAATGCCATTGAACTGGTGCCTTACCGCAAGATCGTCGGGCGCGACGCGCTGGAAATCCGCATCGCACACACGGCGGCCACGCCGGACGGCCACCTGGCCACCTCCCTGGCCGTCTACGTGAACCGCGCCAATCCTCTGACGCAGCTGACGGCGGCGCAAGTGTCGCAAATCCTGTCCGTGGGTAATCCCGGGGGCGATGTCAGCCGCTGGGGACAGCTGGGCTTGAGCGGCGAATGGCGGGCGCGCGCCATCCACCCCTACGGCACGGCCGCGTACACGGGCTTTGGCGACTACTTGCAGCGCGAACACTTCCAGGGCCGGGCGCTGGCGCCCAATCACGAAGAGCTGGGCAACACGGCCGCCATCACGGGCCGCATCGCGCAAGACCCGGCCGGCATCGGCGTGGCCGCGCTGGGTGTGCGCCATCCGCAGCTGCGCCAGCTGGCCATCGTGGGCGCCGACGGCCAGGCGGCGACGGGCACGGACGCGGAAGTGGTCGCCGGCCGCTACCCGTACGGCCGCTATGTGTACCTGTACGTGCGCCGCTTGCCGGGCCAGGCCGTCGATCCGCTGGCGAAGGAATACCTGCGCCTCGTGCTGTCACGCGAAGGGCAGGCCATCCTCGCCGCGCAAGCGGGCGGCTACCTGCCCCTGACGGCCGCGCAGGCCAGGACTGAACTGGAGAAACTCGAATGACGCTGTTGAACAAGACCGCGCTGGCCGCGTGCTGCCTGCTGGCGGCCGCCGTGCAGGCCGCGCCCGTGGCCGTTGATCCCGCGCAAACCTATGTGAACCGTGACGGCACGGTGGCCATCGTCGGCAACGATGGCCTGGAAGAAGTGATCACGCAGTTGAACGCGCTGTTCACGCGCCAGCACCCGCAAGTGCGTTTCAGCCTGCGCATGGAAGGTTCGTCGGCCGGCATGCCCGCGCTGACGGCGGGCGCCACGGCGTTCGCGCCCCTGACGCGCGACATGTGGCCGGGCGACCAGGCGGCCTTCCGGCAAGTCTTTGGCTACGACGCCACGCCCGTGCGCATCGGCTACAACGGCCACGGCCCCCGGCCGCCGGCCAAGACGCCGCCCGCCGTCTACGTGCACCGCGACAATCCGCTGGCGGGCTTGACGATGGAGCAGCTGGGCCAGGTATTCACGGCGGGCGCGCCGGCCGGCGACATCCACCTGTGGTCGCAGCTGGGCGCGACAGGGGAGTGGGCGCCGCGCCGCATCCACGCCTACGGCTTGCGCGACGATGGCGGCTTCGCCACGGGCTTGCGCCATGCGCGTTTCGGCAAGCGTCCGTTCGCGGCCCAGTACGAGGCGCTGGCCTCGCGCGAGGCCGTGATCCGCGCCGTGGCCGCCGACCGCTACGGCATCGCCGTGCTGGGCTGGGTGAATGCGGCGCCCATCTCGGACCAGGTGCGCGTGCTGCCGCTGGCAGCCGCGCCCGGCGCGCCATACTACGGTCCCGACAAGGCCACCGTGCGCGCCGGCAACTATCCACTGACCATGCCCGTGCAGCTATACGTCAACCGCGCGCCGGGCAAGGCGCTCGATCCGCTGGTGAAAGCCTATCTGCAACTGGCCCTGTCGCCGCAGGGACAAGCCATCCTCGACGCGCAGCAGGATAGCGAGGAAGGGTATTTGCCGCTCAGCGAGACGGATTTGCTGGCCGAGCGCAGGAAACTGGACGCTTTGTAAAGTTTCCTTGACGGCGCGGCTGGGCACGGGGCAGGGTGGCCGTTATAATGCCGCCATGTTTATTCGCCAAGGCCGCGCCGTCATCGTCCTGTGGATCGCGTGCTTCGCCATCCTCATGGCCGCGCTCGCCCCGACCCTGTCGCGCGCCTTCACGGTCGCCAGCGGCCAGGCCGTGCCCAGTTTCGAGATCTGTTCCGTGGCGGGCGGCATGAACATGCTGCCCGTGAAGTTGTCCACGGACGCGCCCGATCCCGCCCAGGGTGCCATGCGCATGGATTGCCCGTGCTGCAGCATGCACGCGGCCACCCTCGATATTCCTCCCACCACCCTCGTGCTGGCGTCCGGCGAAGTCCTCACGGGCTTGCTGCCCCTGCTGTTCTACCAGTCCGCCACGCCCCTGTTTGCCTGGACACCCGTCCAGCCCCGCGGCCCGCCCGCCGCTTTCTGACCTGTCCAATCCCTGAACTGCCTTGCCTCGCACCCGTCGTGCGCTGGCGGCCGTTCGTCTTGCCCATACAGAATCTGAAAGCAGCACCATGAAACATTTTCCATTCATCATTTCTTTTGTTATCGCCATGCCCGCCCTGGGCCAGACCCGCAGCGAGCCGGTCTTGCCTGAAATGAAAGTCATCGTCACGGGCGTCAAGGATGGCTACCGTCCCGCCGCCGACACGGCGCTGATGTTGTCGAGCACGCCCGGCTACAGCGTGGCGGCCGGCGGCGGCGTGTCCGGCTTGCCGGTGGTCAATGGTTTCGCCGATGAGCGCTTGAAAATCCGCATCGACGGCATGGAACTGACGTCCGCCTGCGCCAATCACATGAATGCGCCGCTGTCCTACATCGACCCGCAGCAGGTGCAGCGCATCCGCCTGATCGCGGGCGTGACGCCCGTCAGCATGGGCGGCGACAGCATCGGCGGCAGCATCGACGTGCAGTCGCTGGCGCCCGTGTTTGCCCAGCCCGGCGCGGGGCTGCTGACGCAGGGCAGCCTTGCCGTGTCGGGACGCAGCGTCAACAACAGCGTGGCCACCAGCGTGAACGCGTCGGCCGCCAGCGATACCCTCAGCATCGGCTACAGCGGCGCCGCCACGCGCGGCCACAGTTATGACGATGGCCATGGCACCACCGTGCTGGCCAGCATGTTTGAAAGCATCAACCAGGCCATCGTGCTGGCGGCGAAAGGCGATGGACAGCAGCTGACCCTGCGCGCCGGCGTGCAGCACATCCCCTACCAGGGTTTCCCGAACCAGTACATGGACATGACGGACAACCACGGCCAGTTCGCCAACCTGGCCTACCAGGGCACGTTTGCCTGGGGCGTGCTGGACGCGCGCGCCTACTGGCAGCAGACGGACCATGAAATGGGCTTCTTCACGCCCGAGCGCACGGGCACGATGCCGATGCTCACGCACGGGCGCAATACGGGCTATGCGCTGATGGCCAGCCTGCCGCTGGCTGCGGGCGAGCTGCGCCTGGGCCAGGAATGGCACGGCTTCCGTCTCGACGATGTTTGGCCGGCCGTGCCCGGTTCCATGATGATGGGGCCGCGCACCTACCTGAACATCAATGACGGCAGGCGCGCGCGCACGGTGCTGTTCGGCGAGCTGGAAACGCGCCACGATGGGCGCTGGACGAGCGTGCTGGGCCTGCGGGGCGAAGCCGTGCGCATGGACACGGGCGCCGTGCAAGCGTATGGCACGAACATGATGAACATGGCCGATACGATGGCGGCCGCCGCCTTCAATGCGCGCGGCCGCAAGCAGCGCGACACGAATATCGATGCCTCGGCGCAAGCGACCTACACGCCGGACGCTGCCAGCCGCTATGACTTCGCGCTGGCGCGCAAGGTGCGTTCACCCAGCCTGTACGAGCGCTACTCGTGGGGCCGCGGCTCGATGGCCATGACCATGACCAACTGGTTTGGCGACGGCAACGGTTACGTGGGCAATATCGACTTGAAACCCGAGACGGCGTACACGGCGGCCTTCACGGCCGACTGGCATGGCGGCGGCGAGGAGGGCTGGTTCCTGCGCGTCAACCCCTATTACAGCAAGGTCGACAACTACATCGACGCCGACGTGCTGGCGCCTTTTCACCCCTACATGCAGATGGGCGCCCAGGGCAACCTGCTGCAGTTCACCAACCACGATGCGACCTTGTACGGCGTCAACCTGGCGTGGCAGCTGCCGCTGGCGCGCAGCAGCCAGTGGGGCAGCCTGACCGCCAGCGGCAACGGGGCCTGGACGCGGGGCCGGCGCAGCGATGGCGGCGACCTGTACCGCATGATGCCGCTCAACGCCGTGTTCGCCGTCGAGCACCGGCTGGGCGCCTGGAGCAACCGCATCGAAACGAAGCTCGTCGCGCGCAAGGACAAGGTCGATGCCCGCCGGCTGGAGCCGGAAACGGGCGGCTACGCCCTCGTCAACGTGCGCAGCAGCGTGGCGCTGGGCAAGATGGCGACGCTGAGCGCCGGTGTCAGCAACCTGTTCAACCGTGCCCATGCGGACCCGCTGGGCGGCGTCTACCTGTCGGGCCTGAAGGCGCAGGGCGGGGCGCTGCAAGCCTTGCCGGGCGAGGGCAGGTCGATCGACGTGGGCTTGCGGCTGACCTTCTGAGGCTGGCCATCGGCGACGGCGCCTTGCTCCTGCCGCCCATGCCGCGGGAGGAGGGCGCCCGCCGGCCCGGGGCGCAGCCTGCACGGCGGCTGGCCGCTGGTGAGAATGTGACTATGTTTCTTCTTGGTAATTTGTTATGCTCTCTGGCGCCCGCTTCAGGCGCCTGGCACGCTGCGCCGTGCTGCCGCCGTCTGGCGGGCGTGGGCGGCAATCAACGTGGCGGCCAGCCACAAACCATCAAGGATGAATACTTTGGCAATGAAAAAGATCGGCTGCTGCTTATCGCTCGCCGTGCTGTTGGGCGCCTGCGATGTACACGTTGGCTATTATGAAAAGGACTGGAAAACGGCCGATGCGGCCGCAGATGTCTTTCATCAGTATTGGACACAGGGCCAGTTTTCTGCCATGTACGCCATGTCCGGCGAGCTGTTGAGACAGCACCAGACGGAGCATGACTTCGTCCAGGCCGCCGAACAGGCGATGCAGATCTATGGCCCCATCAAGGAATCGCACCAGCTCAGGGCAGCCTGCGTCCTGAACCAGGTCAGACTGGTTTACCAGACCGATTTCAGGAATGGGAAGGCCAGCGAGCGCATGATTTGGCAAGTGCGCGATAACAAGGCGGAACTGCTCAGCTATGAAATCGTGCCTGGCGAAGTGGATACCAGCACGCTGCCGGATTCGAGCTGCGCGAAATAAGGCGGCGACTGCCGCCTGCAGGCGCCTGTGCTGACAGGAAGTACCCTGGCCGCCGCGCGGGAGTGCCGGGCAGGAGCGCGCTTCACGTTGCCGGGCCCAGCAAGCCCAGGATGTCGTCGAGGCTGGCGGGCTTGACCAGATGATGGTCGAAGCCGCCATTTCTCGTCCTGGCGCGGGTGAGCTCGTCGCTCCATGCCGTCAAGGCAATCATTTTTGTTCCCTGGAATTTCGACGCCTGCCTGAGGCGGGACGCGACCTGGAAGCCGCTCACTTCGGGCATGCCCAGGTCGAGAAACACCACGTCCGGTGCAAACGCGTCGGCCATGCGCAGCGCCTCGGCGCCGCCGTACACGGGTATGGCTTCATGGCCGCTGATGACGAGGAATTCGGCTACGATGTCTGCCGCGTCACGGTTGTCGTCGACGACCATGATGCGCAGTGGAGGAGTTTGGCTTGCCATGACTGTCTGCCTGCATTGTCTGCCCGGACAGGGCAGCGCGGTAAGCCAGCAGGTTCAGGGCGGCAAGAAATGGGGCAGTCAGGGGCTGTGACTGCATGATGAGATTGCTTGACGGAAATCATACATGAATTTCGTCCAAATATGGTAAAAGGATAAGCAAGGTGTCAACGTGCACCCGCTTTTTTCCGCCGCGAGCCCGTCAGCACGCGCAGGGCCGTGGCGATGGGCACCTTGTTTTTTTCCAGGTAGGCGGCCGCCGTGGCCGTGTCGAGCATTTCCTGGAAGATGATGCCGACCTCGACCTTCTGAGCCGTCAAGTCATCCTGCCTCGCGCAGTCCCGTGTTTCCATATCCGCTATCGTGATGTTGTCATTCCTGGAGCGCATTTTTGCCTCGGTCATAAAGAGAAAAATGTCTCCTTTATATTTGCATTAAAGATAACTTATTTTTGTGCTTTTGTGGAAACTTTTCTTTAATCGATATTGCCTTCAAGAATTAAATTTAGCTATCGCCGGGGCGCAGGGCGCTTGCTTTTGGATATTGCTTAAAAGAACATTTCATTGCATAGTAGGGGCTGCAAAAGGGGCTGCCGTGCATGCAATGGCGCCCCGCAGACAAGGAGACGAGCCCATGCAAGTAAGGAATACGGAATATGAATTTACCCTGCCCATCGGCTATCGCGATGGTGAGGGTACCCTGCATCGCCACGGGGTGATGCGGCTGGCGACGGCCGGCGATGAAATCCTGCCGCTGAAGGACCACCGGGTGCAGGCGAACCCTGCCTATCTGATGGTCCTGGTACTGGCGCGCGTCGTTGTGCGGCTGGGCTCGCTCGATATCGTCAATTCCAAGGTGATCGAGGACCTGTTCATGGCCGACTACCATTATCTGCAGGCGCTGTACCACAAGATCAATGGCGTGGAGGGCGATGGCGGCAGCGGCGGCGCGCCCGCGCAGCGCTAGGCAGGCGCTTGCCAGCCCGCCTGCGGCTGGCCCGGCGCACAGATGACGTGATGTCACCCATTGCCTGATGAACCATCCTTTGCCAGCAGCGCCCGGATGCGGTCTAATCATGGCTTGATCCTCGACGAGCTTGCCATGTTATCCACTTCCGCCATCGCCGCCTTGCGCGCGCAATTTCCCCTCATTCATGAACTGGCGGCCTTGCAGCCCCTGAGCTGGTTCAATCCCGCCATCGCGCCGGCCGCCGTAGCCTTGCATGACGTGGGCCTGTCTGCCGGCGACGTCATGGACGCCAGCGCGCGCCTGGCGCGCTTTGCCCCCTACCTGGCCAAGGCATTCCCGGAAACGGCGGCCAGCGGCGGCGTCATCGAGTCGCCCGTCGTGCCGCTGCCCGCCATGCAGGCGGCGCTGGGTTTGGCGTCAGGCGTGACGAGCGGTCAGCTGTGGCTCAAGCTGGACAGCCATCTGCCCATTTCCGGCTCCATCAAGGCGCGCGGCGGCATCTACGAGGTGCTGAAGCACGCGGAAACGCTGGCGCTGGACGCCGGGCTGCTGAAGGAGGGCGACGATTACAGCCTGCTGGCCAGCGACGCCGTGCGGGCATTCTTCGGCCAGTACGCGATCGCCGTCGGCTCCACGGGCAACCTCGGCTTGTCGATCGGCATCATGAGCGCGAAGCTGGGCTTTCGCGCCACGGTGCACATGTCGTCGGACGCGCGCCAGTGGAAGAAGGACAAGCTGCGCAGCCACGGCGTCACGGTGGTGGAGTACGCCACCGACTACAGCGTGGCCGTCGAGGAAGGGCGCAAGCAGGCGCAGGGCGACCCGGCCTGCCACTTCGTCGACGATGAAAACTCGAACGATCTGTTTCTCGGCTATGCGGTGGCCGGCCAGCGCCTGAAAGCCCAGTTCGCGGCAAGCGGCATCGCGGTCGATGCGGCGCATCCCCTGTTCGTCTACCTGCCGTGTGGCGTGGGGGGCGGCCCCGGCGGCGTGGCCTTCGGCCTGAAGCTGGCCTTTGGCGACCATGTCCATTGCATCTTCGCCGAGCCGACCCACTCGCCCTGCATGCTGCTGGGCGTGCACACGGGCTTGCACGAGGGCATCAGCGTGCAGGACATCGGCATCGACAACGTCACGGCCGCCGATGGCCTGGCAGTGGGCCGCCCGTCCGGCTTCGTCGGGCGGGCCATGCAGCGCCTGATCGACGGCTACGCCACCGTCACGGATGAAGAACTGTACCGCTTGCTGGCGACGCTTGAGCAAACGCAAGGCTTGCGCCTGGAGCCGTCCGCCGTGGCCGGTTTCGCGGGCATCGCTGCCGTGCTGGCGGCGCCCCGGTACCAGCCGCACCTGGCGCAGGCCACGCACCTGGTGTGGGGCACGGGCGGCAGCATGGTGCCCGAGGCGGAAATGGCCGCCTACGTGGCGCGGGGCCGCGCCTTGCTGGCGCCCGGAGCGGTCTGATGCCGGCCGGCGCGCAGCGCTTGGCCACGCTGACGGCCAGCCAGTTCGCCAACCTGCACACCTTCCGCGTGGCGGCGCGCCATGCCAGTTTCGCGCTGGCGGCGCAGGAACTGGCCCTCACGCCCAGCGCCGTCAGCCACCGCATCGCGCGCCTGGAAGCGGCCCTGGGCCTGCGGCTGTTCCAGCGCCTGACGCGGCAGGTCAGGCTGACGCCGGAGGGCGAGCGCATCTTCGCCGCCCTGCAGATGGGCTGGGACGGCCTGCATGCGGCCATCGCCGGCGGCGATGCGCTGGCCGGCGGCATCACCGTGCATGCGCGCCCCTCCATCGCCCAGTGCTGGCTGGTGCCGCGCCTGGCCGGCTTGACCGCCTTGTATCCCGACGTGTCGCTCGACTTGCGCGTGGGCAATGACAGCGTGGACTTTCGCGCCGGCCAGGTGGACCTGGCCCTGCATTACGGCGACGGCAGCTTTCCCGGCCTCGCGTCGCGCCCGCTGATGGATGAATGGCTGGCGCCCGTCTGCAGTCCCGACTATGCGCGCCGGCACGGCTTGTTTGATGCGCCGCATAAACTGGTGCAGGCGACCGTGCTGCACGATACCCTGGCCTGGCCCGCCTGCGCGCCCGATGCGGAATGGCGGCTGTGGCTGGACGCGCAGGCGCCCGGCCTGGACTTGCCTGCGCGCAGCCTGCGCTTCGACCGCGCCGACCTGTGCGCGCAGGCGGCCATCCACCACGCGGGCGTGGCCATGGGCCGGCGCCGCCTCGTGCAGCCATGGCTGGACAGCGGCCAGCTGGTGCTGCCGTTCGGCCCATTTGCCTTGCGCAGCCCGCAGGCGTACTACCTCGTGCATGCCGCGCGGCCGCTGCCGGCGAGAGTGCAGGCGTTGCTGGACTGGCTGCTGGGGCAGGCAATTTGATACACTGCGCCCCTTGTTGAAGAACCTGCCCGAAAGAACCGCCATGCCGTCATCCCCACCGACCTCCGCCGCGCCAGCGGAATTGCGCGCCTGCGCGCTCGCTTGCCTGCTGGAAGCGAACCCGGCAACGAAGGTGGCGATGGTGGCGGCCATGGCCGCGGCCGGCCTGGCGCTGGACGCCAAGGCGCCCCTGGCGCCGTCCGGTTCCGTGCCGGGCCGGCCCGCCCGCCCGGAACTGGTGCCGCCCCGCCTCGTGGGACGGCGCTCGATGATCACCCCGGAAGGGCGCGCCATGCTGGTGCACGCGCTCGCCCACATCGAGTTCAACGCCATGAACCTGGCCCTCGACGCCCTGTGGCGCTTCCCGGACCTGCCGGCCGAGTACTACACGGACTGGCTGCGCGTGGCCAAGGAAGAGGCCACGCATTTCGCCATGCTGCAGGCGCACCTGCAGGTGCTGGGCCATACGTATGGCGATTTTCCCGGCCACGACAGCCTGTGGGAAATGGTCGACAAGACGCGCGGCGACGTGCTGGCGCGCATGGCGCTGGTGCCGCGCACCCTGGAAGCGCGGGGCCTGGACGCGATTCCGCCCCTGCGCGCCAAGCTGGCGCAGGCGGGCGACCTGGCCGCCGCCGCCATCCTCGACATCATCCTGCGCGACGAGGTGGGCCACGTGGAAATCGGCAACCGCTGGTACGGCTATCTGTGCGACCAGCGGGGCCTGGAGCTGCGCGCCACGTATGCGGAACTGGCGCGGCGCTACGAAGCGCCCACCCTGCGCGGCCCGTTCAACCTGGAAGCGCGGCGCCGGGCCGGGTTTTCCGAGCTGGAACTGGCCGATTTGCCTTCCTGACCGGTATCGCCGGGCGTGACGTTGGCGCCCGCGTCGATGCCGCCGGCCAGCGCGACTTTCGGCAGGGGCGGCTGCGTGGGATCGTTCGGCCCGCCGCAGGCGCACAGCAGCAGCGCCAGGAGCGCTAACGGCGTCTGTTTGACGAAGCGCATGATGGTTCCTCCGTAGAAGGGCGTCCAAGGTGCCCGGGAAGGAGGGCAAGCAGGAAGCATTCCTGGAGAAAGCGGGCTGCTAAAACAAAGACTTGGGCAGTGGCTGGGGGACGGCCGTCAAGTTTTCCGACAGCGAAAAGGTGGGCAGGGGGCTGTCAGCGCTGTCCTACCCATCTCGTCGGTGCCGTCTGATTGTATGCCTTGCGGAAACACGCGATGATCGTGTTCATGCTGCAACAGCCAACCAGTCAGACGGAGTATGCGATGCACAAGACGATCCAGCCGTTTCACCTGAACAAGCCCTTTGCCCTGATCTGCCTGTTTACCATGTCGACCCTGGCGGCCAGCCTGCTGCCGGCCGACGGCGGTGCCGACGCTGGCCCGGCGCCCGTGGCGCGCGAGGCGGGGCACGATACCTTGCCGGCATGCCGCAGCGATGCCCTTACGCTGTCACCCCATTGCCAGCCCCAGCCGGCACGCCAGGCTTGACGGGAGCCGTGCCTTGCAGGCGCTGCTGCAGCAAGGCCAGCACGGCCGCTTCCTCCGGCGTCAGCGCATGCAAGTCCTCGCGCAATTCCTGCCGCGCCCGCGCGCGCATTCCTTCCAGTAAGCTGCCATCCAGGTAGGACTCCAGCACGGCCGGGTGCACATAGCATTTGCGGCAGATGGTCGGCGTATTGCCCAGCTTTTTCGCCACCGATTCGATGGCTTGCACGATGTTCTTCTTCGCCTGCGCGGCCGAATCGACCTGCTCGAAGGCCTGCAGGGCCAGCGCGGCCAGCAGGGTGCCCGACCAGGTGCGGAAATCCTTGGCCGTGTAGTCCTCGCCCGTCGCGGCGCGCAGGTAATCGTTGACGTCGCCCGAATCGACGCTGTGGCGCTCGCCGGCTTCGTCGACGTATTGAAACAGTTCCTGCCCAGGCAAGTCGCGCATGCGCTGCAGCACCCTGGCCAGGCGGCGGTCGCTGAGGCGGATGTCGTGGCGCACGCCGCTCTTGCCCTTGAAGTGGAATTGCACGGCGCTGCCCTTGATGTCGACGTGGCGCGTGCGCAGGGTGGACAGGCCGAAGGACTTGTTGGCGCGCGCATATTCCTCATTGCCGATACGCATCATCGTCAGCTCCAGCAGGTGCACGATGGTGGCCAGCACTTTTTCGCGGGGCAGGCCGGGCAGCTGCATGCCGCGCGCGACGGCGGCGCGGATGGCGGGCAGGGCGTTGCCAAAGCTGAGCATGCGCTCGTACTTGACGTCGTCGCGCACCTGGCGCCAGCGCGCATGGTAGCGGTATTGCTTGCGGCCCCGCGCATCGCGGCCCGTCGCCTGCACGTGGCCGTTCGCGCGCGGGCAGATCCACACATCGGTCCAGGCGGGCGGAATGGCCAGCGTCTTGATGCGCGTCAAGACGTCGTCGTCGCGCACGGGCTGGCCGTCCGCATCCGCATAGCGGAACTTGCCGGGCTTGCCCAGCCGGGCGATGCCGGACTGGTGGTCGCCCGTGTGGCGCAGGCCGGCCGCGCGCGCCGTGGCGTAGGCGGGAACGGTGGTGCTTTCAGGTGTCTCCATGTTCATGCTTGAGGCTCTCCGCGGTGTTGCCGCCTGGCGCCGCCGGCCTGCGCGCGCGCCGCCATTATGCTAAGGTGCGCGTACGGAAAGCCGTGCGCGGCACACAGGAGCAGCAGATGTTTGGTAAAAGAAAGAATCTGGAACAAGACCATGCCCCCAAGGCCGGGCAGCAGTATGAAAAAAAATATACCGATGACAGTTTTTGGGACAAGGTCGTCAAGTTCGCCAAGACGGCGGGGCGCGAAGTCATCGAAAAGGCCCTGTGGCTGTATTACGCGGCGCAGCAGCCGAATACGCCGCTGTGGGCGAAGACGGCCATTTACGGCGCGCTCGGCTATTTCATTTCGCCCATCGATGCGATTCCCGACATCACGCCCGTCATCGGCTACGCGGACGACCTGGCCGTGCTGGCCGCCGCCGTGGCCACCGTCGCGACCTACATCACGGCCGACGTGAAGTTGCGCGCGGCCGAAAAACTGCAGGGCTGGTTCGGCGCCTGAGCCGGCCGGGTCAGGCCGCCGGGGCCGGCTGGCCCTTGACGGCGTTGCGGTAGCGGGCCCTGGCCTCGGCCTTCTTGACGGCCTCGCTGGCAATGTTGTGCGCCTTCATGCGGGCTTTTTCGCTCTTGCTGCGCTGCTGCGCCACGTCCTTGTTGCCGATGCGCTTGGTCATGCCGGTCTCCTCTGTTGAAATAACGTTTGACCAGCACAGCATACGTTCTTGCCCGGATGCTACCGTGCGCCCGTTCACACAAGCGGCGCCTATTTTGCCGGCACGCCACTGCCGCCGCGCGCCAGCAGGCGCCGCACGACTTCTTTCTGAAAAGTACGAAATTCCTTGTCGGCGCTGACGTTGGCAAAGGCCAGCACGGCCGTCCTGCTGGCGCGGTCGATGCAGACGAGCGAGGCGGCGCCGGGATCGTTGCCGTGCAGGGTGGCCAGCGCGGTGCCGTCGACATCCCGCAAGACCCATGCCAGAGCCTGGCGGGCGGCCAGTTCCGCGGGCGGCAGGCTGGCGTCCTGCGGCGCGAAACACTGCTGCAAGGTCGTTTCCTGCAGATAGCGGTGGCCGCCGGCTCGGCCGCCGTTGCTGTACACGGCGAGGAACCGGGCAAAGTCCTGCGGCGAGCTGCGCAGCAGGCCGGCGGGCCAGTCCGGATAGCCGACGGGCGGCAGCGCCTGCAGGCCCGCTTCCTTGTGCGCATACGGCGCGGCGACGACGGCGCGGCGGGGCAGGCTGGCCAGGCTCCAGGCCGTGTTGTCCATGCCCAGCGGCTCGAACAGGTGTTCATGCGTCCAGGCATCGAGGCCGTCCGGCTGCAGCCGGCCCACGAGGTAGCCCAGCAGGGCGATGCCCACCTTGCTGTAGCGCCATTGCGTGCCGGGGCGGGCGGCAAAGGACAGGTCCGCGTCATACCAGGCGCCGCCGCGCGACAGGTAACCCTTGACGAAGTCGCGCAGTGGCAGGCGCGGGTCGCCCTGCACGGAAAACGTGGCCGTCTTGTCATACACGGCATCGGAAATGCCCGAGGTATGGCTGAGCAGGTGACGGAAGGTGATGGGCACGTCGGGAAACTTCGGGTGCATGAGGGGGAAGTCCAGGTAGGCCGCCACCTTGTCGTCCAGCTGGAAGGCGCCCTGTTCCAGCAGCATCATGACGGCCGTGGCCGTCACCAGGGTGCTGACGGCAGCCACGGGAAACACCGTATTGGCATCGGCTTGCCTGCCCGCACCGATATCGGCCCAGCCATAGCCGCGCGCGAACAGGGTCTGCTCGCCGCGCACGACGGCCACGCCCATGCCCGGCGTTTCCGTGCGTGCCAGGCCGTCGCGCATGAAGGCGTCAAATTCCGTTTCCCACGCGAGCCTGGCCGGATCGGTGGCACATCCTGTTTGCAGCAGGGCCAGCGATACACCCAGTCCCAGCACACTTCGTCGTTTCATTGCTTCTCTCTTGGCCATTTTTAATTATCTTAACAATATTTCCCGATGGGCCACGGCCAATTGACGAAACTTTGCTATGCGGCAAAGACATGCCGGCTGCTCCCGTGCTCATTTGCGCCAGTAGCGGGCCAGCAGGGGCTTGACGGTAAGGCCGTGCGCGATGATGGACAGGATGATGACGACGATGGCGATATTGGCCAGCTCGCGCGCCAGGCCGTGCGGCAAGCCATGCGCGATGGCATAGCTGAGGTAATACATGGAACCGATGCCGCGCACGCCGAACCAGGCGGCCAGGCCCCGCAGGCGCAGGCTGGTGCCCGAGGCCAGCAAGCCCAGCATCACGCTGGCGGGGCGCGCCACCAGCAGCAGGAACAGGGCCACGCTCCACGCCTGCCAGCTCCAGGCGGCGGCCGTGGCGGCGCCGCCCAGCAGCAGCACGAGGGTCAGTTCGGACAGGCGCTCCAGGTGTTCCTTGAAGACGAGCGATTCGCCGCTGACGGTGAGCGGCGTGTCGCTGTCGTGTGGCTTGGCGGCGGACACGGCATGCGTTTCCTGCCCCTGCAGCAAGCCTTGCCGGTCCGTCGGCGCGCCGGCCAGCACCAGTTCCGTCTGGCGCAGGGCCACGCCGGCAAAGAAGACGGCGAGGAAACCCCAGGCGTGCAGCCACGTGGCCACGCCGTAGACGAGGGCGATCAGGCCCAGGCCCGCCAGGTCGTCCAGCACTTCGTGCTTCGGTTCCTTGCCCCGCACCTGCCAGCCCAGCCAGGCCAGCAGCGCGCCGCCGGCCGCGCCCAGGGCGATGGCGCCCGCGCTGGCCCACAGCAGGTCGCGCCACAGCCAGGTGGCGCCGTGCGGTCCCAGCTCGTGCAGGCCCAGCAGGCCCAGGCCCAGCATGACGAAGGGAAAGCCGCTGCCATCGTTCATGCCCGCCTCGCTCGTCAGCATGAAGCGCAACTGTTCGCTGTCGCCCGGGTGGCGCAGCTGCACGTCCGTGGCCAGCACGGGATCGGTGGGGGCGAGGATGGCGCCCAGCAGCACGCCCGCGCCCAGGGGAAGATCGAGTGCCCAGCAGGAAAACGTGGCCACGAGGCCCACGGAGATGGCCATCGACAGCCAGGCCAGGCGCAGCGGCGGCAGCCAGCGCGCCAGGCTGAAGGGCACGGGCATCTTCACGCCGGCGGAAAACAGGGAGATGAGGACGGCGATTTCCGCCAGGGTTTCCAGCAGGGGCGCCTGCTTGACGAGGTCCAGCGCGAAGACGCCGAGGAACATGGGGCCCAGCAGCAGGCCCACGCCCAGGTAGGCCATGGCCGAGGTAAACGGCAGGCGCGCGATGCTGGCGGCGCCCAGGCCGCGCGCCAGCATCAGGCAGCCGATGAGGATGAACCAGGCGGTGGTGCTCATGCGGTCCATTGTAGCGGCGCGCGGGCCAGGGCAGCGCGCCGCACGGTTTTGCTACGCCTTGTGGCGCGGCACGCCGGCGTTCTGCGCCTGCATCGTGTGCAACTCGTGTACCTCGTGCGCCGCGTGGAGCTCGATCGGGTCGTGCGTGGCGCGCACGCGGGGCAGGCCGTGCGGATAGTGGGCCGTGATGAAGGCCAGCATCCGCTCGCGCACGATGCAGCGCAGCTCGAAGGCCAGGCCCGAATCTGCCGCACTGATGAGGAAGCGCACGCGCACGGCCCGCTCGTTCGAATCCGTCGCTTGCACCGTGCAGACCCGGCCATCCCATTGCGTCGCCCCTTCGCAGATGCGCGTCAGTTCCGCGCGCAGCGGTTCGAGCGGAATGCTGAAATCGAGCCACAGGAAGACCGTGCCCAGCAGGGTCGACGAGCTGTGCGTCCAGTTCTCGAACGGATTTTCGATGAACCACTGCAGCGGCACGATCAGGCGGCGCTCGTCCCACACGCGCACGACGACATACGTGCCCTTGATTTCCTCGACCTTGCCCCATTCGCCATTGACGATCAGCACGTCGTCGATGCGGATCGGTTGCGAAAACGCAATTTGCAGACCGGCAATGAAATTGCCCAGCACGGGGCGGGCGGCGATACCGGCCACGAGGCCTGCCACGCCGGCCGAAGCGAGCAGGCTGGCGCCGATCTGGCGCGCGCCGGGCAGGGTCAGCAGCACGAAGGCCAGGCCCAGGATGACGACGATGGCGTGCGCGCTGCGCGTGAGCACGCGGGCCTGGGTGATCAGGCGGCGCGCGCGCAGGTTGTCGGCCACGTCGACGGGATTGACTTCGGAAATGGTGAGGGACAGGGCCTGGATGCATTGCATGGCCAGCCACGTCAGCGCCACGATGAGCGCCACGCTGGTGACATGCGACATGGCAACGAGGCCCGGCGTGTCGTCGGGCGCCCCGGCCAGCACCATGCGCAGGCCGAAGACGATCACGCACAGCTGGCTGGCGCGGAAGGCCACGCGCGTGGCATTGGTGGTGAACGGGCGGCCATTGGCCAGCCGTCTCAGCAGGCCGATGCCGGCCCGGTGCACGCCGATGGCGACCAGGGTGACGAGCAGGGCGGAGACGAGCACGGTCAGCGCCGAGCGCAGCGGGCCTCCCATCAGCGAGTGGAACGTGCCGAGATCCATAGGCGAAAACTCCTTGTTTATTAGTGAAATGGATGCAGTAAGCCCACATTTTACGGGCAGACGGCAACGCGGGGGTGTGCGTTGCCGAACGGATAAGCCTGACGGGAGGAGCGATACTGGCAAAAATTGCTGCGCTGCGCCAAAGCCCGTTGACGTTTCAATACGGAAAGCAAACGGGCGCCGCCGCAATGGAAACATAGCCATACTTGCAATGGTTGTTCATGTCTGCAAAGGAAAACGATGATAGTACGATCACTCCGAATGTCCTTGCGCTTCATCCTGCCGCTGGCCCTGGTGCTGGGATTGTTTGCCTATATTGTGGTACCCCTGCTCGATAATATTACCCTGCGCTGGTATGTGCGCGACCTCGACAGCCGGGCCGAATTGCTGGCCGGCACCCTGCGGCCTTCGCTCACCGAATACCTGCCCGCCCACGATGCCGCGCGCATCGGCGAACTGTTCCAGGGCGCCACGCGCGATGAACGCCTGATCGCCATCGGCTTTTGCGACAATGCAGGCCACCTGGTCTACCAATCCCTGGAATACCCCGCCTCCATCGGCTGCTGGAGCACGCCGCCCACGGGGGGCCTGTACAAGTCCCTCGCGCAATTGCCGCAAGGGCAGGTCCACATCAGCGAAACCCCCGTCATGCAGGATGCCTCGCAGCTGGGCCGCCTGGTGCTGGTGCAGGACATGAGCTTTGTCGAGCGCCGCAACACGGACACCAAGCGGTTCATCTTCGCCTTCCTGGCCGTGCTGGCCGTGCTCATTTCCCTGATGACCGTGTTTGTCGCCCACCTGAGCTGGCGCGGCTGGCTGTCCGCCGTGAAGGATATCCTGCGCGGCGAATTGCTTTCCAAAAACAATGCCGCGGCGGCCGCCACCGCCGCGCCGGCCGCCGCCCCCGCGCCGCCGCCGGAAATGCAGCCGCTGATCGGCGACCTGCGCGAACTGCTGCAGGAATACCACCTGGAACGCCAGGGCGATAACGGCTGGTCGTCCGACTGGACGCCGGACAAGCTGCGCGCCCTGCTCGAAGCGGACCTGGCGGGCGACCAGGTGCTCGTCGTGTCGAACCGCGAGCCGTATATCCATACCAGGACGGATGCCGGAATCGCCGTGCAGCGCCCGGCCAGCGGCCTGGTGACGGCCGTGGAAGCCGTGATGCGCGCCTGTTCCGGCACGTGGATCGCGCATGGCGCCGGTTCCGCCGACCGCGAGACGGTGGATAAGCTCGACCACGTGCCCGTGCCGCCGGACAGCCCCAGCTACACCTTGCGCCGCGTGTGGCTGACGGAAGAGGAAGAGCAGGGCTATTATTATGGCTTTGCCAACGAAGGCATGTGGCCGCTGTGCCATATCGCCCACGTGCGCCCCGTGTTCCGCTCGTCCGACTGGGACCAGTATGTGAAGGTGAACCAGCGCTTCGCCGATGCCGTGATCGCCGAGGCGAAGACGGACAATCCCGTCGTGCTGGTGCAGGATTACCACTTCGCCTTGCTGCCGCGCATGGTGCGCGCCGTCTTACCGAAGGCGACCATTATTACTTTCTGGCATATCCCCTGGCCCAATTCCGAATCCTTCGGCATTTGCCCGTGGCGCGAGGAAATCCTCGATGGCTTGCTGGGCAGCACCATCCTCGGTTTCCATACGCCCTTCCACCGCAAGAATTTCCTCGAAACGGTGGACCGCTATCTGGAAACGCGCATCGAGCCGGAAGCGTCCGTCATTTCCTACGGCGGCGAGATGACGCAGGTCGAGGATTACCCGATTTCCATCGCCTGGCCGGACGAGAATCCGCAGCAGCCCGACGTGGCCACTTGCCGCGCCCAGATACGCAGCGAGCTGGGCGTGCCGCAAGACCACTTGCTGGGCATCGGCGTGGACCGTCTCGACTACACGAAAGGCATCGTCGAGCGCTTCCAGGCCGTCGAGCGCATGCTGGAACAGCAGCCCGGCATGGTGGGCAGTTTTACCTTCGTGCAGATCGCCGCGCCCAGCCGCGCCGCCCTGGACGAATATCAAAGCTTCGATGCGCGCGTGCGCAAGATGGTCGAGCGCATCAACCGGCGCTTCGGCAGCGGCGACTACGTGCCCATCCTGCTGAAAGCCGAGCACCATGGCCAGGACGACTTGCAGCGCTATTTCCGCGCCTCCGAAGTGTGCATGGTGACGAGCTTGCATGACGGCATGAACCTGGTGGCCAAGGAATTCATCGCCGCGCGCGACGACGAGATGGGCGTGCTGGTGCTGTCGCAATTCACGGGCGCCGCGCGCGAACTGCACGAAGCGCTGATCATCAACCCCTACCATATCGAGCAGGGCGCCGATGCCCTGTACCGTGGCCTCGTCATGCCGCCCGTGGAACAGCGCGAGCGCATGAAGAGCATGCGTGCCCGTGTGAAACATTTCAATGTCTACCGCTGGGCCGGGCGCATGCTGCTGGACGCGGCCCGCTTGCGCCAGCGCGACAAGGTCATGACGAAGATCGACGCCCACAGCCGCATCAAGCGGCGCAAGGGGATCTGATGGATGAGCTCGCCGACGATAGCGGCGCCGTGCTGCAACTGCTGAGCGCGCCCGGGACGGCTGTCTTCCTCGATTTCGACGGCACCCTGGTCGACCTGGCGGCCACGCCCGACGGCGTGCGCCTGGAACCGGGCGTGGTGGAAGCGCTGGCGCTGCTGGCCGAGCGCCACGGCGGCGCGCTGGCCGTCATTTCCGGCCGCCCCGTGGCGCAGATCGATGCCATGCTGGCGCCGCTGACCCTGCCCGTGGCCGGCGTGCATGGCGTGGAGCGGCGCGGCGCCGACGGCAGCTTGTCCGTGGCGGCCACGCCGGACGTGTCGCCCGTGCTGGCGCGCGCGCAGGCGCTGGCCGCGCTTCACCCCGGCTTGCTGGTGGAACAGAAACGGGGCGCCGTGGCCCTGCATTACCGGCTGGCGTCCGATCTGGAACAGTTATGCCTGCAGGAAATGACGGCCGCCGTGCAAGCGTGCCCGGGCATCTTGCTGTTGCATGGCAAAATGGTCCTGGAAGCCAAGCCGGCCGCCACGGACAAGGGCGGCGCCATTGCCGCCTTCCTGCGCGAAGCGCCGTTCGCCGGCCGGCGGCCCGTGTTCGCGGGTGACGACACCACCGACGAGGCAGGTTTTGCCTTTGTACAACTTGCAGGCGGGCAGGGCGTGAAAGTGGGCAACGGCCCCAGCGCCGCCGCCCTGCGCCTGGCCAGCCCGGGCGCCTTGCGCGCCGCCTTGCTGGCCGCCGCCGTATCCCCTTTGAAGGAGTAGCCGATGACCACGTCCTATGACACCCCCAGCGGCGCACATGCATCCGCCGCCACGACCGCCGCCACGGCGCCTCCCGCGCAAGCATCCCTGAACTGCGGCGTGGTGGGCAATTGCGCCTTCAACGCCTTGATCGACCAGGCGGGGCAGGTCGTCTGGTCCTGTTTGCCCCGCTTCGACGGCGATCCCGTCTTCAATACCTTGCTGGACGACACGCAAAACGGCAGCGTGTGGGCCATCGACATCGAGAATTTTGCCCGCAGCGAACAGTTCTATGAGCCGAACACGGCCGTACTGCGCACGCGGCTGTACGACACGGACGGGCGCGGCGTGGAAATCACGGATTTCGCGCCCCGTTTCCTCAGCCGCGACCGCATGTTCCGCCCCCTGATGCTGATCCGCCGCGTGCGCCCGCTGGACCGCGCCGTGCGCATTCGCGTGCGCCTGCGCCCCCGCTACGACTGGGGCCGCCTGGCGCCGCAGGTCACGCAGGGCAGCCACCACATCCGCTACGTGGGGCCGGAACAGACCTTGCGCCTGAACACGGACGTGTCCCTCAACTATGTGCTGAGTGAAACGTATTTCGTGCTGGGCAGCACGGCCAACTTCCTGCTGGGTCCCGATGAAACCCTGGCCGGCGGCATCGACGAGACGGCGCGCATCTTCGAGAAGGAAACCATCAACTACTGGCGCACCTACACGCGGCGCCTGGCCGTGCCGCTGGAATGGCAGGACGTCGTCATCCGCGCCGCCATCACCTTGAAGCTGTCTTTATATGAGGACACGGGCGCCATCATCGCCGCCATGACCACCAGTATCCCCGAGGCGCCCGGCAGCAGCCGCAACTGGGATTACCGCTACTGCTGGCTGCGCGACGCCTTTTTCGTCGTGCGCGCACTGAACAGCCTGTCGGAAGTGGGCACGATGGAGGAATACCTGCGCTGGCTGACGAATATCGTCGCCCGCTCGAAAGGCGGCCACATCCAGCCCCTGTACGGCATCGGGCTGGAAGAGCAGCTGCCCGAATCGATCCTCGACCACTTGCCCGGCTACCGGGGCAATGGCCCCGTGCGGGTGGGCAACCAGGCGCAGGAACACTTCCAGCACGATGTCTACGGCAACATCGTGCTGGGCGCGGCGCAGGCTTTCCTCGACCACCGATTGTTCCACCGGGCGGGAAAAGCCGAGTTTGCTGCGCTGGAAGCCGTGGGCGACCAGGCCTTCCGCCTGCACGCGGAGCCGGACGCGGGCATGTGGGAGCTGCGCACGCGGGCCAGGGTCCACACCTCGTCCATGCTGATGAGCTGGGCGGCCTGCGACCGCCTGGCGAAGATCGCGCACAAGCTGGGCTTGGCGGACCGGGCCGACCACTGGAACAGCCGCGCCGTGCTGATCCGCGAGCGCCTGCTGCGCGAAGCGTGGAGCGAGGAACGCCAGGCCTTCGCGGAAAGCCTGGGCGGGCGCGACCTGGACGCCTCCGTGCTGCTGATGGCGGAAGTCAATTTCATCGACCCCATGGACCCCCGCTTCATCGCCACCGTCGACGCGCTGGAAGCGTCCCTGTGCGACGGCCCCTACATGCGCCGCTACGAGGCGCCCGACGACTTCGGCAAGCCGGAGACGGCCTTCAACATCTGCACCTTCTGGCGCATCGACGCCTTGGCGCGCATCGGCAGGAAGGACGAGGCGCGCAAGATCTTCGAGACCATGTTGCTGGCGCGCAACCACCTGGGCCTGCTGTCGGAAGACACGCACCCCGTGACGGGCGAAATGTGGGGCAATTTCCCGCAGACGTATTCCATGGTGGGCTTGATCAACTGCGCCGTGCGGCTGTCGGCGCCGTGGGATAGCGCCGTGTAGCGGGCGCGCCGTCCAGGCCGGGGAAAGGGCTGATCAGGAGTGTTGCTGGAAGCCGGACTATTTGATCGATAGTGGGAAAGTGTGAGAATGTGTGTATTTTAAACATTGACAAGATGGTATTGTATTTCTCGCACGCAATTTTGGACCGCCGCCCGATAGCGGTGGCCGCGATCAGACATTTGCTTTCCCGCGAAGAGACCTTTCCTGATGCCCCATCTCCCGTCGTCACCCCGCTTGCGCCATGCCCTCGTATTGGGCCTGGCATTGTGTTGTACCACCCTGGAGGCCGCGCCCGCCAAGACACCCGTCAAGGGCAAGGCGGATGGGGCGGCTGTCAAAAGCCAGGGGGAGGATGCGGAGCTCCTCAAATGGCTGCACCACTGGGTTGAACTCTCCTTTGCGCTGGACAAGGATCTGCCCCTCGACCCGGCACTGCGCGCGGGCGCCAATGCCCTCCGGGAGACGCACCTGAAGCAGGTTCGCCCCTTGCTGGCGGCCTGGATGGCGGAAGAGCGTGTCCAGCAACGCGCTGCCGGCGCGGCGGGCACTGCCGCGAGCCTGTATTTCCCGTTGATGTCCCGCTTGTTCAATGAATTGGCACTCTGGCAACTCGATACGGGCGATGCTGCGTATGAAGCAGCAACCCTGGCGGTGCTCAAGGCGGAGCCCAGGGTATGCGTGACGGATGGCGGGTGGCGCTTTGGCGATTTTGCCAGGAGAATCACGCGCATCCAGGCCATGCCCGTGGCGCAGCGCGAGGCCGCGCTGGCAAACGAAGGCCGGATGTTGGCGCGCTGGGGACAAGCGCGGCCTGTCCAGTTGCCCATGCCGCTACCGCTGCCGCAGGAAGCCGTTGCCTCGGTAATCAGCCGCTGGCAGGCCGGCGGCCCCCGGCCTGCGCTGGCGCTCACCCCGGCCCTGGCGGACAGCGTGCTGTCGAAGCGGCTCGCGTACGATAAGCTGCATAAGGATGAACAGTGCGCCCTGCAGCAATGGTGGCTGCAGCTGAGCTTGTTGCAAGACGTCGCGCCTGCCCAAGCCCTGCGTGCCTATCGCTATGGCACCATGAGCGTCGCGGCCGACCGTTATGATGATTTCCGTTCCATGCAGTCCGCTGGGGAAAGCCCTTCCGCCAGGCCCTATCCGCCGCTGGCCAGGCGCTTCGAGGTGACGGGCACCACGACCGTGCGCGTGCGCCTCGATGGCGCCGGGCTGGCGCAGGAGGCCAGTATCATTGGGCGCAAGATCGCGGTGCCGGGCATCCGTGATGCACAGCCTATTGCTTTTGAGCAAGTTTTTGATGCCGCCGCGCTGGCCCATGCCATGACGGGACAAAGCTATGCACCGTCGAAGACGGGCTATGCCAGCTTTCAAATGGTATGGAGCCTGGACGGCATGGACGATGCAGCCGATGGCGAGGAAGGAACACCATGATCATGCAGACTCGACGCGGGCGCACGGCGGGCCGGCCCTTCCTGGCCTTGGCTGCCGTGCTCATTGCCATGGCTGGCAGCGCCGCGCAGGCGAAGGCGGAAGCGGCGGCGCCCATCGCGACGAAGGCCTCGGAAGACTTCTGGATAGGAGACTTTGCCGCGCTGGAAAGGAAAAATGCGCAACTCAGGGAAAGTGGCGGCTACACGCCGGAAGGCCGGGCGAAGCTCGACCTGTTTCGCGAGGAGTTGACCAGCGTCTTCGATCACGATGCGCGGCCGCGCGAACCGTATCTGCGGGAACTGGACGCGCTGACCTTGCAATGGACGACGCAGTATCCGCAATCGGCCCTGGCGCACATCCTGCACGCCAAGTCACTGTTTGCACACGGCTGGTCGTACCGTGGCAACGGAATGGCGCACCAGGTACCGCCCCAGGCATGGAAAGACTTTGAAAGCTATCTCCGCAGTGCAATGAAGTACCTGAATGACCACGGGGAAGTGGCCCTGAGCGACAGTTATGCCCATGTGACTTTGCTCGATATCGGCAGGGGCCTGGGTTTCAGCCAAAAGCAGAGGGATGTCATCGTGCAGGACGGCCTGAAGCGCAATCCCCGGGACCTGAACCTGTATGCCGTGGCCAGCCTGGCGCTGCTGCCCAAGTGGGGCGGCGACAGTGGCACGCTGGACAAATATATCCGGCAGGCTGCCGCGCAGACACGGGCGGAACACGGCGCCAGCCTGTACGCCAGCCTGTACTGGGAGGCGGCGGTACACCAGTATGGCCATGCCCTGTTCGACGGCAGCCAGGCCGATTGGCCGACGATGAAGCAGGGGTATGAAGATATCCTGGCGCGCTCCCCGGACAGTGTCAGCCAGCGCAACCGCTATGCCTATTTTGCCTGCCTGGCCAAGGACAAGATGACGTTGCTGGAGCAGTTGGAAAAAATCGGCACCAGGCTGGACACCGCCGAATGGGGCGCAAATGGCGAACGCATCCTGGAAAGGTGCCAGCGCCTGGCCAGCGAGGCCTGAGCGGCAGGCGCCGCGGCAAAGGTCCCCCCGGCGCCTTACAGCCTGCCCGTCAAGCCCAGCTGGAATCCCCGCCCCGGCAAGGGCGCGATGTATTTCAATGGGGAGTTGTGCGGCCGCGCCTCGTCATCGAGCAGGTTGGTGGCGCTGAGGAAGAGTTCGATTTCCCGCACGGAAGAATCAGGCAGCTGGAACGCGCGGCTGACCTGGAAATTCACCATCGTGTAGCCATCGAGCGGCACTTCCTCGCTGACGCTCTTGCCCAGGTATTTCTGCGCGGCGTAGCGGGTGCCGGACAGGCGGCTCTTCCAGCCCTGGTGTGTCCACTGCACATGGGCGCCATAGCGGCTGGTGGGCATATTGGGCAGGTAGGCGCCGTCGTTGTGCGCGCGCAGCGCGTCCGGATGGTCCGCCCTGTTCCTGACCAGGTCGGCAAATGCGGAGAGATCGAGCTTGCCGTAGCTGCCGAGCCGGATGGCCTGCGAGGCGTCCACTTCGAATCCCTTCACCGTCGTATCCGTCTGCTTCCAGTACTTCAGGGGCAGGCGGTTGGCCGTCTGCAGTCCCGAGTGGCCCAGATACAGATAGTTTGCGTACTTCATGGCGTAGCCCGTGGCCGACAGCTTGAAGCCGCCATGGCCGAACAGGGCCGTCAGTTCGGTCGTCCTGGCGCGCTCGGCCTGCAAGTCCTGGTTGCCTTCTTCCTGGGTCATGATGGAATAGTGCCGGTTGCTCGCATACAGCTCATTGATTTCCGGCGCCCTCGCCGATGACGCGTAGCGCAGCTTCACGCCGAACAGCCGGCCCAGCGGGGCCGAGGCGCCCACGCTGTAGCTGTTCAGGCTGAACGCCCTGTCCTCGAGCTTTGAATTGGCAGCATTGCGCGCCGTCCTGAAGCCGCTCTCGTGGATCGCATGCTGCACGCGCTCATGGCGCACGCCCGCATCGAAGGAAGCCCAGTCGAAGTCGAGGTTTTGCTTCACGAACAGCGCGCTGCTGCGGGTGCTGACGTCGGGCAGGTAGCGCTGCGGTCCCGTGCCGCTCACGTCCCTGGCCTGGTAGCCGAAGCCCAGCAAGCCGCTCCACGGCCCCGCGCGCCGCTGCGCCAGCAGCAGTTCGGCCTGATTCGTGTCGAACTGGTAATCATTCGCCCTGGCGGCGCCGAGGCGTTCCCCCGATGTATTGTTCAGGCGGGAAGCACGTAGCTGCACGCTTTCCAGATAGGGGAGGGGATCGCGCAACAGGGCTTCCAGCGCATACTTATCCTGCCTGATCACGACGCCGACGGGCTGCCCCTCGGCGTAATTGGCGCCGAAGGACTGGTTTTCCATGGAAAAACCGGGCACGCCATACTCGCTGTCCTTGGTATCGACGCTGGCCGCCACGTAGCCCCGCTCGAAGAAATAGGTAGTGCCGACAGCAAAGTGGACATTGCTGGCGTAGCTGTTGCCCAAAGTGCCATGGTAGTCGGGCGTCACGTCCTTGTTGATCTTGTTCTGCGTCATCGCCGGCGTGCCCGGCACATAGGCGGGATTGGCGGGATTGACGTAGGTCTTGCGCTGCCAGACGGAGGTCGGATTGTTGGTAAAGAAGGAAAAATCACCGTCCGCCCAGTCCGGATTTTCCGTCATGAACTGGTCGATGAAGGGCTGCGAAGCCTTGTTGTACACCTGCTGGATGCGCGCTTCTTTTTGGCAACTGTCGGCCAGGAAGGTATTCACCCCGCCGTTTGCCGGAAACAGCTGGCTGTTGCACACGCCCGCCTTGCTGTTGCCGGGAATGTCGTAATGGCCGATCTTCTGGAAGGACAGCTGCACATTGGTCGAGAAGTGCTGCCCGTCGTTGAAGTTGGCGCGCAAGCCCTGGGCATCGGCATCGTTGATGCCCTTGCGCAAGACGAGTTCCACGTCTTTCGGCTTGCTTTCCATCTTCCTGGAAACGAGGCCGGAATCGACGTCGACGCTGCCGCCGATGGCATTGCCGCCGTAGCGCACGCTGTCGGACGATTTGTTGACCGTCACCTTGCGCGCGAACAGGGGATCGAAGGGGATGTTGATGTCGCCGCTGAGCGCATTCATGCCGAGGATGGACTGGCCATCCTCGAGGATCTGCACGCGGCTGCCGCCCAGGCTGCGGATCACGGGCGCGCCCGCATTCGGCCCGAAGGCGCTGCTTTGCACGCCGGACACCTGTTCGAGCATGTCGCCCAGCGTCCTGTTCCGGGCCTGGTCATTCTCGACAACGGCGACGCTGTCGATGGCCGAGGGCCGGTCTGCGCGGACCTCGATGGCTTGCAGGGTGACGTCGTCCGCCCCGTAGGCGAGCGGGGCGGTGGACAGCATGGCGGCTGCGAATACGTGTTGGCGCATAGGTCTTTCCAGGAAGGGTGAAGCGGCGGCGCCGGCTGGGGCCGCGGCAAGATGGTCTAAATGCAATAGAGTTGCGATAATAGCGGGCGCGCCGCTCTATTGCAAGTAAACTGCATATGAATGATTGCGCTGGCGCAGGGCGCGCCGTTGCCAGGC
>NZ_RFSK01000151.1 GCF_009923995.1 Janthinobacterium sp.
GTAAAGAATGGCGCTTTTGATGCCGTCCAGATGCAAGCGGCTCTTGAGGTGGCTGGACAGGCTGCGGCTGCCACGCGGGTGGCGCACTTCGGCCAGCACTTTCTCGGCGGGCATGTCGGGCAGCAAATCCAGATGAAAGGTAGCGCTGCCATGGCGCACGATGTCGTCGCGCAGCAATGCCGATGCCGCGTAAATCAAGCTGCCCTCCACACCGCCCTGCGTGGCCACAAACTCGCCCTTGCGCGAGAACACCACGCCCTGCGAATTGGTAAAGCTGAGTGCCACCGACTTGAAGGGCTGGCCGGCAAACTTTCCGCTGAAAAATGGCGTCCACCCGCCCTGCACATCGAAACCGCAGTTGGCCGGAATCAGGGGCGCCACGGCCACGCCACGGGCTGCCAACAAAGGCACCCAGGCGCCGTTCGACCCCAGGCGCGCCCAACTGCCGCCACCTAGCGCCAGCACCACAGCGCGGGCTTGCACCACGACCGGGCCAGTTGGGGTGTCGAATACCAGCGCTTGTTGGCCCGGCTCGGCGGATGTGCCCTGCGCCCAACCGGTCCAGCGATGGCGCATGTGAAACTGCACCCCGCCGCCTGCTGCGGGGTGGCGCAAGCGGTGCAACCAGGCGCGCAGCAAGGGCGCCGCTTTCATGTCCTTGGGAAACACCCGGCCCGAACTGCCCACAAAGGTTTCCACGCCCAGGCCATGGGCCCATGCACGAAGCGCGGTGGAATCCAGCCCGGCCAGCAGCGACTCGATGGCGCTGCGCCGTTCGCCGTAGCGACCGGCAAACGTGTCGGCACCTTCGGAGTGGGTGAGGTTCAGGCCGCCCTTGCCGGCCAGCAAGAACTTGCGGCCCACCGAGGGCATGGCGTCGAACAGGTGCACGGTCACACCGGCATCGCACAGCACTTGGGCAGCCATGAGTCCGGCAGGGCCACCGCCCACAATGGCGACGTCCACCTGCAAGGCTTGGGATTCAGAACGGGGGGAGGTAGGCAGATCAGTCAAAGGAATCCATTACAAAATTTCAATCAAACGGCCTTGCGGCGTCAGGAACGCGGTGTGCACCGCCTCC
>NZ_RFSK01000152.1 GCF_009923995.1 Janthinobacterium sp.
GTATCGCCACACGATCAGGCTGGCGCCGTCGCCAGAACGGTCAACGCTGACAGGCAGAAGCGGCAACACTTGAGCCTGTAGCCAGTCCAGCGGACGCACCCGCGAATCCACCACGCAGTCGAATCGGTACGTTGTCAGCAAGCCCGCAGCCGCGGCCATGCGCCCGTAATCAATGGTCATGCCCGACAGGCTGAGCATGTCGATGATCACATCTCCAGCCAGCGGCGACAGGCCGCCGCGCGTGCTGTCCACCGGGTCATACCACGTCGCATAGACCTGTATCGGTGCGTCGGTGGTCGGCTGGAACGCCGTGACCGATGGCGAGCGAAGGCCGTAGACGTGCTGGCCGTCCGCGTCCACGTAGTCGCTCAGCGTGTTTGCGGGGTAGTCCGCGTAATAGGGAACAATGGACACGACCTGCCCGCGCGAGTCCTGCACCTGCACCACGCGGAACTGAGTCGGCGTCAGCTGCTGATCAGTCGTCAGCCGAATGTACGGGGTATCGACCGCGTGCCCGGCCACGATCAGCTGATAGCCCTGCGGCCCGTCGATGTAGGACGCCCACACGCCCTGGCTACCTGCGCACCATCCGCCGATGTAGCCGGGATGTCCGTACACGCGCGGGTAGACAACGCCCAGATCTTCAGTCGCAAGCGTCAACACCGAGTCAGCCCACGTCCAGCCGTCGACCTGCTCAGTAGCAGACGGCACCTGCGACGGGTTGACGGTCGCGGCGTCCTCCACCGGCTCGGCTGGCTCGCCCCATTCCGGATCCGACACAACGCCACGCGCGAGAATGACTCGCTTTGCGTAGTCGGTGCCGTCAGTCCACACGGACACCTCGACAGGGCATCGCGCGAGCTGATGCCCCGCCGCATGCAGCGCCGCCACGCTGACCGGGAAGGTAGCCTCCACCGGAATGGACAACGTACCGGCTGAGGCCTGTAGAAAGTTCAGCGCGGTGCTGACCGTTAGGCCGGTGATGCCCGGCGAGTAACTGTACGTGTTGCCGGTGGCCGCATCTTCGATGTCGAGCGCGTCGGTCGCCAGTCGGATCACCTGGCCGGCGTAGTCGACCTC
>NZ_RFSK01000153.1 GCF_009923995.1 Janthinobacterium sp.
TTATTTGTGATTTTTAATTGATTTTCAGAATTATTAACAACTTTAAGCGTAAGTTGCGGAGTGATAATATTGTTATTGTTTGTTTGTGTTTCTTGAGACTTATAATTCAAATCTAATTCTTTTTTGTTTTTAATCTTAGCAATATACATTTTATGTTGATATAATTCACATTGACGACGAACTGTAGCATTGTGTGATTCGTCTTGAATTTTGTGCAATTCACTTTCTGCACTTTCGAGCATATCATAAGAAGCTATTTTTAGAGCTAATTCTTTAGCTTGTTGATTTTCTTCGAGATTTAAATAATGATGTAGATTAGTTAGATGTATATTGTAATTTTCTGCTATTTGTCTATAAGATACATTATTAGCTATATCTTTAAAGAGTGATTCTTTATGTTCGTTGAGCAATTCAATTGTTTCTTGTCGACTTATTTTTTTTCTATCTTCAAATTCTCTAGTTTTTAGCATTTTTTTACATTATTTTAACGCGCGCGCGATGTTCAAGTTAGATGAATAAAACTAATCATAATAACTAATCTCATTTCATCTATCTCTAAAAGTCAATTATTTTTCTTCTTTCAAAAACAATTTTAGTTTTGTAATTTTCAATTCAATTTCTTTTATCTTTTTTAAAGATGCAATTATCAGCTCGATAATTTCTTTTATTCTTCAATATGTTTATCTATTATATCGTTGCTAGTTTTTTCATCCCCCCCGCCCCCATCTTGGGGGAGCGTCTTTTTCGGGGAAAAAGACTATATATATATTTAGATCTAAATAATTATTATTAATATATAAGTTTTATTCTTATCTTTTATTAATTTAATAAGAGAATATTATAGCACTTTTTTTTTATTTTGCAAGTTTTATTGCGACTCTAAGTCTCATCGCCCCAAACTCAATTCTGGACCCTTGAAAATGGCTGGTTGTGTTTTTTTGGGAAAGTGAAAAATTTATTTAATAATTCACTTGACATTTAAATTTGGGGGTTTTTTTTCTTTTATTAAATCTTAATAGTTTTTATCAACTTCTAATTTTGGGCTTTTTG
>NZ_RFSK01000154.1 GCF_009923995.1 Janthinobacterium sp.
ACCTGCGGCTGGCAGCGCAGGCAATACGGGTCTTGCACGCGGTCGTCGCCCTCGGCGTGGCTGGCGCGTATGGCGCTGCCCTTGAGGAGTTCACGGTAGTACTGGGCTACGTCAATCTGGCCGGGCTGTCCGCGCACGGCGTGAATACGCGGGTCGAACGGGCCATCGCTGCCACGGGCAGCATCCAGCGTGAGCGCGCCAATCACCAGCGCGGCCTCCAGCACCGGCTCAAAGGCCAGCAAGCCGTGCAAGGCCAGCGCGGTGGACGTTTGGGTGCCGTTGATCAGGGCCAGCCCTTCTTTGGCTTCCAGCGTCAGCGGCGCAATGCCGGCGGCTTGCAGGGCCTGCAGTGCGGGCACGCGCACGCCATCCACCAGCATGTCGCCCTCGCCCATCAATGCCAGCGTCATGTGCGACAACGGCGCCAGATCGCCCGAGGCGCCGACCGAACCTTGTGAAGGCACGCAAGGCACCAGGCCTGCGTTGTGCACCGCCAGAATGGTGTCCACCACCACCTCGCGGCAGCCCGAGTAGCCGCGCGCCAGACTGGCGGCCTTGGTCGCCATCATCAGCCGCATGATGGGGGCCGCCAAAGGCTCGCCCACACCCACGCTGTGGCTGCGGATCAGGTTGCGCTGCAAGGTGTCGAGCTGGTCTTTGTCGATGCGCTTGTTCGCCAGTTTGCCGAAGCCGGTGTTCACGCCATAAACCGGCGCGTCGCCATCAGCGGCCGCCTTGACCAGCGCATGGGCGGCGCGGATATTGACGCGGGCAGATTCGGGCAAGCTCAGCTGGCACACGCCGGCGTGGATGAGGCCGAGTTCATCCAGCGTGATCTTGCCGGGGTTGAGAATCATCGAAGTCATAAAGTGTTTCCGGAGTAAGTGTCTGTGTTCAGGGACACCGCAGAACCGGCATTGCCGGGCTGCTGGTGTCGTCCCCTGGAGGGGAAGCGCCGACGGCGCTCAGGGGTGTTTCTCAACTTTTCAACATGGGCAAGTTCATACCTTGCTCGCGTGCGCATTGCTTTGCAATTT
>NZ_RFSK01000017.1 GCF_009923995.1 Janthinobacterium sp.
TGCAGCCCGTCTCGTCCGGCGTAGGCCTGGACAAGCCGGCCCCGGCTGCCGCGCCATGGGGCGTACCAGGCGACTTCGACAAGGAAGCCTTCCTGCGCCACGCGAAAAGCAATTTCATTCGCCTGCAAGCGGCCTGGGACAAGGCGGACGTCAACGACATCCGCGAATTCACGTCGCCGGAAGTGTATGCGGAACTGCGCATGCAGATCCAGGAACGGGGCGCGCAGCCGGACTTTACGGACGTCGTCACCATCGATGCCGAACTGTTGGGCATCGAGACGAGCGTCAACGATTACCTGGCCAGCGTGAAGTTTACGGGCATGATCCGCTCGGCGCCTGGCGCGGCAGCGGAACCGTTCGCCGAAGTGTGGAATATGTCGAAACCCGTCAGCGGCAATAGCGGCTGGGTCTTGGCAGGCATTCAACAGTTGGGTTAATGATAATTATTTCCTGAATAGCAGCTTAAGCCCACGATCTATCTGTGGTGCTTGAGGGAGTTTTCCTGCTGAACTGGTAAGATCGAAACCGCCCACCTTGTTTGATGGGCGGTTTTTTCTTTTTGGGGGCGCGCGCGGCGCGCAGTATATAGATGGCACCATTTTCCGATCTCACCCTGATGACGCCCGTCATCGCGACCATCAACCATCTGCTGGCGCAGGAGCCGTGGGCGCGCCAGCAGTTGGCCGTGCACGCGGGCAAGCTGGCCTGCATCGACACGGGGGCCGTCGCCCTGCGCCTGCGCGTCGACAGCGCCGGCATGCTGGAGGGGGCTCCCGGTACGGCGCCGGCGGACGTGCCGGCCAACGTCACCATCCGCGTGAAATTGTCCGACCTGCCGCTGATCCTGCAAAACCGCGAGCGGGCGTTTTCCTACGTCAAGATCGAAGGCGATGCGGAATTTGCCAATGCGATTTCGCAACTGAGCAAGGGCCTGCGCTGGGAAGCGGAACACGACCTGGAAAAGCTACTCGGCCCCATCCTCGCCACGCGCCTCGTCGCCGGTGCGAAGGATGCCGTCGCCTTCGTGCGCACGGGCCAGCAAAAGCTGGCGGAAAACGTGGCCGAGTATTTCCTGGACGAACAGCCCATGCTGATCCGTCCCACCACCTTGCAAGAGTATTCCACCGGCGTGACGCGCGTGCGCGATGACGTCGAACGCCTGGCCAAGCGCCTCGCCAGACTGGAAAAGGCGGCCGCCGCCCTCCAGCCGCAGTCCTCCTTACCGGATTTGTCTACATGATATTGAAATTCCTGCGCCTGTTTAAAATCATCCGTGTTTCCATCAAGTACGGTCTGGATGAAATAGCGATTTCTGGTCTGCAAGTTCCCCGCACCGCCAAGCTGATCGACACCCTGATTTTCTGGCGCGACCTGTCGTCGCCACGGGGCCTGCGCCTGCGCTTGGCGCTGGAAGAGCTGGGACCGATCTTCGTCAAGTTCGGCCAGGTGCTGTCCACGCGGCGCGACCTGATGCCGCCCGACATCGCCGAAGAATTGGCGCGCCTGCAAGACCGCGTGCCGCCCTTCGATTCCGACCTGGCCATCGCGCAAATCACCAAGTCCCTGGGCGCGCACCCGGACCAGCTGTTTGCCCGCTTCGAGCGCGAGCCGGTGGCGTCCGCCTCGATTGCCCAGGTGCACTTCGCCACCCTGAAAGACGGCCGCGAAGTGGCCGTGAAGGTCTTGCGTCCAGGCATGAAAAAGCTGATCGACGAAGACGTGGCCCTGATGCATATCGCGGCCGGCTGGATCAGCCGCCTGTGGGCCGACAGCAAGCGGCTGAAGCCGAAAGAGGTGGTGGGCGAGTTCGACAAATACCTGCACGACGAGCTGGACCTGATGCGCGAGGCGGCCAACGCCAGCCAGCTGCGCCGCAACTTCGCCAACTCGGACCTGCTGCTGGTGCCCGAGATGCACTGGGATTACTGCTCCAGCAGCGTCATCGTGATGGAACGCATGTACGGCATCCCCGTGTCGCAGACGGATCGCCTGGTGGCGGCTGGCGTGGACTTGCGCAAGCTGTCCAGCGATGGCGTGGAAATTTTCTTCACGCAAGTGTTCCGTGACGGCTTTTTTCATGCCGATATGCACCCGGGTAATATTCTCGTGTCCATCGCGCCCGAATCGTTCGGCCGCTACATCGCGCTCGATTTCGGCATCGTCGGTACTTTGAACGACTACGACAAGGATTACCTGTCGCAGAACTTCCTCGCCTTCTTCCGCCGCGACTACAAGCGCGTGGCCGAGGCGCACATCGAGTCGGGCTGGGCGCCGAAGGATACGCGCGTCGACGAACTGGAAGCGGCCGTGCGCGCCTGCTGCGAACCCATCTTCGACCGCCCGCTGAAGGATATTTCTTTTGGACAAGTCCTGCTGCGGCTGTTCCAGACGTCGCGCCGCTTCAACGTGGAAGTGCAGCCGCAACTGGTGCTGCTGCAAAAGACCCTGCTCAATATCGAGGGCCTGGGCCGCCAGCTGGACCCGGAACTGGACCTGTGGCAGACGGCCAAGCCCTACCTGGAAAAATGGATGAGCAATCAGGTGGGCCCGCAAGGCTTCATGGAGCGCCTGCGCGCCGAGGCGCCCCGTTATGCGCACATCTTCCCGCAACTGCCGCGCTTGCTGCATCAGGCCTTGACGGTGCACGGCGAACCGCGCGAAAACGACGTGGAACTGATGAAAGTATTGCTCGCCGAGCAACGTCAGACCAACCGTTTGCTGAGCTTTATCGTGTACTTCGTGGGCGCCTTCGCGCTCGGCGCGCTGGGCTTGCAAGTGTTCATGCGCTGGCACCAATTGCCGTTTTAACTCGCTGAGGACGTAAGTGATGGCTGACTTCCAGACCCGCGATCCGCTCTCGCCCGCCTTCTGGGACGAGCGATTCGAGAAGCAATTCACGCCCTGGGACCACGGCGGCGTGCCGTCGCGCCTGCGCAGCTTTGTGGCCGGCAGCCCGGCGCCGCTGCGCTGCCTGATTCCCGGCTGCGGCTCCGCCCATGAGCTGGCCTTCATGCTGGACCACGGCTGGGATGCCACGGCCATCGATTTTTCGCCGGCCGCCGTGGCCGCCGCACGCGGGCAGCTGGGCGAGCGGGCAGGCCAGGTGGTGGAAGCGGATTTCTTTGCCTGGCAGCCCGCCGCGCCGCTGGACCTGATCTATGAACGGGCTTTCCTGTGCGCCATGCCGCGCACCATGTGGCCGCAGGTGGCGGCCCGCTGGGCCCAGTTGCTGGCGCCGGGCGCCATGCTGGCCGGCTACTTTTTCTTTGACGACAATGCCAAGGGGCCGCCGTTTGGCATTTCGCGCGAGACACTGCAGGAATTGCTGGCGCCGCATTTCGACTGCCTGGCCGACGAGGCCGTCAGTGATTCCATTGCCGTCTTCGCGGGCAAGGAGCGCTGGATGAGCTGGCGCCGCAGGGCGGACTGAGCCTGGCAGGCCCGGCGAGCGGGCAATTTCCGTAAAGGATGATGGAAAAGCTTTATAATTCAGGGTTTTTGATGATTTTCTCGGAGTAGAGATGCCGATTTACGCTTACCGTTGTGACGAGTGTGGTTTTGCCAAGGATGTCTTGCAAAAGATCTCCGATCCAGTACTGACGGTGTGCCTGTCGTGCGGCAAGCCCAGTTTCAAGAAACAATTGACGGCAGCCGGTTTCCAATTGAAGGGCACGGGCTGGTACGCGACCGATTTCCGCGGCGGCACGGCGCCCACCACGGCCATTCCGACGGGCCCGGCCGATAGCGCCAAGCCTGCAGCCCCGGCCGACAGCGCACCGGCCGCCGCGGCACCGGCGCCCGCGCCTGCCGCCGCTGCGCCGAAAGCGGACTGAAACGCGCTGTGCGCCGACCCATTCCATTATCGAGAAACCGATGCGTAAATACTTTATTACCGGATTACTGATTTTAGTACCGCTGGCCATTACCGTCTGGGTACTCAATCTGGTGATCGGCACCCTGGACCAGTCGCTGCTGCTGGTACCGGCACGTTTCCGCCCGAACTCGCTGTTCGGCTTTGACATTCCCGGCCTGGGGACGATACTGACGATAGTCATCGTGTTCCTGACGGGCCTGTTGACGAATAACCTCGTCGGCAATTATGTGGTGAAACTGTGGGAAAATTTGCTGCAGCGCATACCCATCGTCAATTCCCTGTATTCGAGCGTCAAGCAAGTGTCGGATACCTTGTTTTCCTCGTCGGGCAATGCTTTCCGCAAGGCTGTGCTGGTGCCGTATCCGCATCAGAACTCCTGGACCATCGCCTTCCTCACCGGCGTGCCGGGCGGCGATGCGGCGAACCACCTGGTGGGCGATTACGTCAGCGTGTACGTGCCGACGACGCCCAACCCGACATCAGGCTTTTTCCTGATGATGAAGCGCAGCGATGTGGTCGAACTCGACATGAGCGTCGATGCGGCGCTCAAGTACATCGTCTCGATGGGCGTGGTGGCGCCTGCGGAAGTTGTCGCTGTAACGGCCCCGGTCCCGGTACCGGCAGCCAAAGAATAAAGGCAGGCGTCCCGCGGGGACGTGGCCGGATTGAACACTCACTAACCTGAACTGAGAATTTTATGTCTATGCGTACTCAATATTGCGGCCTCGTCACTGAAGCCATGCTGGGCCAAACCGTCAGCCTGTGCGGCTGGGTACATCGCCGCCGCGACCACGGCAGCCTGATTTTCATCGACTTGCGCGACCGTGAAGGCCTGGTGCAAATCGTCTGCAACCCGGAACAGGCGGAGATGTTCAAGGTCGCCGAAGCCGTGCGCAACGAATTCTGTCTGCGCGTGACGGGCGTCGTGACCGCGCGCACGGAAGGCACCATCAACACCAACTTGAATTCGGGCAAGATCGAAGTCGTTTGCGCCGAGATGGAAGTGCTGAACGCCTCCGTGCCCGTGCCGTTCCAGCTGGACGACGACAACCTGTCGGAAACGACGCGTCTGACGCACCGCGTGCTGGACCTGCGCCGCCCGCAAATGCAGAACAACCTGCGCCTGCGCTACAAGGTGACGATGGAAGTGCGCAAGTACCTCGACGCGCTGGGCTTCATCGACATCGAAACGCCGATGCTCACCAAGTCCACGCCAGAAGGCGCGCGCGATTACCTCGTGCCATCGCGTGTGAACGCCGGCAATTTCTTCGCCTTGCCACAATCGCCACAGTTGTTCAAGCAACTGTTGATGGTCGCCAACTTCGACCGTTACTACCAGATCACCAAGTGCTTCCGCGACGAAGACTTGCGCGCTGACCGCCAGCCGGAATTCACGCAGATCGACTGCGAAACCTCGTTCCTGACGGAACAGGAAATCCGCGACCTGTTCGAGGACATGATACGCGTCGTCTTCAAGAACACCCTGAACATCGACCTGCCGAACCCGTTCCCGGTGATGGATTTCGCCACGGCCATGGGCTTGTACGGTTCCGACAAGCCGGACATGCGCGTCAAGCTGGCTTTCACGGACTTGACCGATGTCATGAAAGACGTGGATTTCAAGGTCTTCTCGGGCGCGGCCAACATGCCGAACGGCCGCGTCGTCGGCTTGCTGGTACCTGGCGGCGGCGCCATGCCACGCTCGGAAATCGATGCCTACACGCAATTTGTCGCCATTTACGGCGCCAAGGGCCTGGCATACATCAAGGTCAATGAAAAAGCCAAGGGCCGCGACGGCCTGCAATCGCCGATCGTGAAGAACCTGCACGATGCGGCATTGGCACAGATCGTGGAACTGACCAACGCGCAAGACGGCGACCTGATCTTCTTCGGCGCCGACAAGGCCAAGGTGGTCAACGACGCCATCGGCGCGCTGCGCGTGAAGATCGGCCACAGCGATTTCGGCAAGAAATCGGGCCTGTTCGAAGACGTGTGGAAGCCATTGTGGGTGGTCGACTTCCCGATGTTCGAGCATGACGAGGAAGCGGACCGCTGGACGGCAACCCACCATCCGTTCACGGCGCCGAAAGACGGCCATGAAGACATGCTGGAAAGCAATCCGGGCGCCTGCATCGCCAAGGCCTACGACATGGTCCTGAACGGCTGGGAACTGGGTGGCGGTTCCATCCGTATCCACCGTGAAGAAGTGCAAAGCAAGGTCTTCCGTGCACTGAAGATCGACGCGGAAGAAGCGCAGCTGAAGTTCGGCTTCCTGCTCGACGCCCTGCAATACGGCGCGCCGCCGCATGGCGGCCTGGCATTCGGCCTGGACCGTATCGTGACCATGATGACGGGTTCCGATTCCATCCGCGACGTGATCGCCTTCCCGAAAACCCAGCGCGCCCAGTGCCTGCTGACCCAGGCGCCGTCGGAAGTGGACGAGAAGCAACTGCGCGAACTGCACATCCGTTTGCGCGGCGCCGAGCCAAAAGTAGCAGGCTAAGCATTAACCGAGGCTGGGGTCAGACGGGGACGCCGAGTCCCGCCGGGTCTGACCCCAAAAGGCGCTGACGAGGCGCCTTTTTCATTGTTGATATGACCCATAAAATTCCCGTTTCCGTGCTGGTCGTCATTCATACGGCCGAACTCGACGTCCTGCTGATCGAGCGCGCGGGCCAGCCCGGCTTCTGGCAATCGGTGACCGGTTCCGTCGACGCCGTCGACGAGCCGCTGCTGCAGACGGCCGCGCGCGAGCTGTGCGAGGAGACCGGCATCGTCGCCGATGGCGAACGCATCGTGCTGCGCGACTGGCACCTGGCGAACGAGTACGAGATCTACCCCATCTGGCGCCACCGCTACGCGCCGGGCGTGACGCGCAACACGGAGCACGTCTTCAGCGTGCAGGTGCCGCGCGACGTCGTCATCACCCTGAGTCCGCGCGAGCACCTGCAGTACGCCTGGCTGCCGTACCTGGCGGCGGCCGACCGGTGTTTTTCCTCTTCCAATGCGGAAGCCATTTTGCTGCTGCCGGCCATGACGGGCCTGGCACGGCCTGCCTGACCCACCGAGAAAGTCTTTCATGTTGAACTGGATTCATTTGACGACGCAGCAGAAACTGCTGGGTACCGTGGGCATCGTTTTCTGCCTGTGTTTTATTTTCCTGCTGTTTAGCTCCACCCTGCCTGGCCGCACGCCGCCCATCGGCATGCCCCTGATGGCCATCGGCTGGCTGCTGCACCCGGGCGCATTTGCCCCGGGCAAGCGCACGGTGGCCTGGCGCGGCGCCCCATTGCTGGTGAAGATCGTCTGGGCGGCCGGCATCACGGCGCTGATCGTCAGCGTGACGGCGGGCGTGGGCCGCATGCTGGCCTGAGGCTCTATAAACTATTGTCATATGGTATTATTGCTTTAATGGTAATTTTACTTCATGACGAAAGGTTTGCATGCTGAACTGGTCTCAACTTTCTTTTCAGCAGCGCCTCTTGGGCGCCATCTTCCTGTCCTGGATTTTTGGCGCCTTGTACGCCGTGTGTTTTCCCGATCAGCCCCAGGTCCGCTTGCCACAGGCCGGTTTGCCCTTGCTGATGCTGGGATTTCTCCTGCACCCCCGCTGCTTTGCCGGCGGGCGGGGCGCCTTCAGCTGGAGCAGCGCCCCCAGGCTGGTGAAAGGCTTGTGGGTGATCGGCATGGTGGTGGGCAGCATCAGCGCCATCGATAGTTTGCTGCTGGCGATGGTCGGCAGATAAAGTGGGACTTGGGTGCGCACGCGCACCTACGCCGGCGCCGCGCGGGGCTTGTCTGGGAGTAGAATCAATGCATGAAAATCCGCGTAGCAACTTATAATATACACAAGGGCGTCTCGTCCGTACGGGGCTTGCCCCGCGTGCATGCTTTAAAGCAGGCGATTGCCCTGTTCAATGCCGATGTTGTTTTTTTGCAAGAGGTGCAGGGCAAGCACGACCGCAATGCGGCCCGCTATGGTGCCGAGAAAAACGGCCACAAGCATTGGCCGGAAGCGTCGCAGCATGAATTCTTTGCCGGCGCCGAACACCATTCCGCCTACGGCATGAATGCCGTGTATGACCATGGCCACCATGGCAATGCTCTGCTGAGCAAGTTTCCCATCGCCTCGCAAACCAACCACGACGTCTCCGACCACGCCTACGAACAGCGCGGCATCCTGCATTGCGTACTCAGGACGCCGCAGGCCGACGTGCACTGCTACGTGGTGCACCTGGGTTTGTTCGAATCGGGACGGGGGCGCCAAACGCAGGCTCTCATCGATGCCGTCATGGAATCGGCGCCGAATGGCGAACCCGTCATCATCGCGGGCGACTTCAACGACTGGCGCAACACGCTCAGCGACAAGCTGCGCAATGCACTGGGCGTGGTGGAAGTGTTCGACCAGCGTGCGTCGAACTCGGCCTTGGGCGACCTCGTGCGCACCCTGGCGCGGCGCCAGACGAAAACCCCCGTGCCCGTGCCGGCACGTACCTTTCCCGCCGCCTTGCCGTGGTTCCGCCTGGACCGCATCTATGTGCGCGGTTTCCACGTGGAAGGCGCGCAAGTGATGCACGGCACCCTGTGGGCAAAACTGTCGGACCACGCGCCGATAGTTGCTGCTTTGAAACTCGCGTAGACTGCCGGCATGCGCACAGTCAATTTCATCGCCCACAACGACATCAAGCTGCTGTATTGCGGCACCGATTACTTTCCCGCCTTGATCGCCGCCATTGATGGCGCGCGCGCGGAAGTCTATTTTGAAACGTATATCTTTGCCGACGATGCGACGGGCACCCTGGTGCTCGATGCCCTGAAGCGTGCCGCCGCGCGCGGCGTGCTGGTGTGCATGATCACGGACTGGTTCGGCACGGGCAACCGCCGGGTCAATGTCATGCATGCGCAGCTGGAAGCGGCCGGCGTGCACCACCGCATCTTCAACCCGTGGTTCCGGCGCGGCATCACGCGCACGCACCGCAAGATCTGCGTGGCCGATGGCGAGATCGCTCTCGTGGGCGGCATCAACATCAACGACGACATGTTTTGCGACTACGACCACAATATCAGCCTGGAAGCGCCCCGCTGGGACTTCGCCGTGCAGGTGAAGGGGCCGCTGGTGGACGCCATCCATGAAGAGGTGCAGGCGCAGTGGGCGCGGCTGGGCAAGATGAACCTGGTGCGGCGTATCAAGCTGTACCGCAAGATGCGCGTCGTCAGCAAGGAGCTGGCGAAGAACCCCGTCGTGGCCGGATTCGTCGTGCGCGACAACCTGCGCAACCGCCGCACCATCCAGCGCGCCTACCTGCAGGCGCTGGGCCAGGCGAGGAAAAGCGTGATGCTGGCCAACCCGTATTTCGCGCCCGGCCACAAGCTGCGCCGCGCCCTGGCCCAGGCGGCCCAGCGGGGCGTCGACGTGGTGCTGCTGATCGGCGTGGGCGAATTCCGCATGCAGGATGCCGTGGCGCACTCGTTCTATCCGAAGCTGCTGGCCGCCGGCGTGAAGATCGTCGAATACCGCAAGACGCAGCTGCACGCCAAGGTGGCCGTCGTCGACGATGACTGGGCGACGGTCGGTTCCAGCAACATCGATGCGCTGAGCCTGTTCCTGAACCAGGAAGCGAACGTGGTCATCAAGGACGTTGCGTTTGCGCAAAGCCTGCGCCAGCACATCGAGCAGGGCGTAGCGGACGGCATCGTCATCCACCAGGATGATTTCAAGCACATCGGCCGGTTCCGCCGCATCGGCTATGAAGCGGCGTTTCTTGTGTACCGGCTGGTGATGCGCATTTTTTCAGTAGGCAAGTACGCATGAGCGAGTTGACAACGGTAAGGCTGGACAAATGGCTGTGGGCGGCGCGCTTCTTCAAGACGCGTTCGCTGGCCAGCGAGGCCGTCGACACGGGCAAGGTGAAAGTGGGCGGCGAAAAGGTCAAGCCGGCGCGCAGCGTGCGCGTGGGTGACGAGCTGGCCATCGACAATGGCGCGGAGACGTGGGAAGTGGCCGTGCTGGGGCTGTCCGACAAGCGCGGCGCGGCGCCCGTGGCGCGCTTGCTGTATGGGGAAACACCGGCCAGCATCGCCCGCCGCGAACAGCTGGCGGAAGAACGCAAGCTGTTCCGCGAGCCGGGCAGTACCATCAAGGGGCGGCCGACCAAGCGCGACCGCCGTCAACTGAACAAGGCTGGCGGCCTCGACTGAGGTACGCCGCCAGCGGCGCTGGCTGGGCAAACCCGGGGCAATCCCGGGCGAAACCCGTGTTTGCCGCCCCGAAAGTAGCACCAATCACGCGGCCGAAGAATGCTGCGCTGCACCAATAGAACGCCGGCTCTAAAGTTCCCGTTTGACTTTTATGTTGTAGTGGATAATAGTACGAGCGTTCGGATTTTTTCGGAGCGTGCTTTTTTTGCCCGCGCTCCCATCCGCCAGATCGGCAACATCACTTTGAGAACGGACCTCTTGAATACTTCAGTCAAATTCATGCGCAAGGGCGAACTGACCCGGGCAGCCATTCTCGACGTGGCGCTGGACCTGTCCAGCCGCGACGGCCTGGAAGGCCTGACCATCGGCTTGCTTGCGGACAAAATGAACATGAGCAAGTCGGGCGTGTTTGCCCACTTTGGCTCGCGCGAAGACTTGCAGATGGAAGTGCTCAAGCTCTACCACTATCGTTTCGAGCAGGAAGTTTTTTTCCCCAGCATGAAAGAGCCGCGCGGCATCGCCCGCCTGCAATCGATGTTTGCGCGCTGGGTCAAGCGGGTCAGCGTGGAAATCGCTTCCGGCTGCATCTATATCAGCGGCGCCGTCGAGTATGACGACCGTCCCGGCCCCATCCGCGAAGCCCTGGTGGCCATGGTGCGGGCCTGGCAGGGCGCGCTGCTGCGCTGTGTCGAGCAATCGATCGCCACGGGCGACCTGAAAGCGGACACGGACGCCCAGCAGCTGGTGTACGAGATGTATGGCCTGATCCTGGCCCTGCATCACGATGCGCGCTTCCTGCGCGTGCCGGGCAGCATCGAACGGGCGCAAGCGGGCTTTGTCCGCCTGCTGGCGTCGTACCAGAATCCCGCAGCAGCCAGTCAAGAAGCAGCCGTCAGAAATCAGTAGTTTTCGCAGCAACGAACACGCAATTTACCAGTACACACTTTAGCCAAACGCCTTCAGGAGAAAATTATGGGTCAATACGTCGCGCCAATCCGGGATATGCAATTCGTCCTGCATGAGTTCCTGCAAGTGGAAGAAGAACTGAAGCAGATGCCGCATTACGCCGAAGTCGACGCCGACATCATCAACCAGGTGCTGGAAGAGGGCGGCAAATTCACTTCCGAAGTATTGTTCCCGCTGAACCACTCGGGCGACCGCGAAGGCTGCCACCATGACCCCGTCACGAAAAGCGTGACCACGCCGAAAGGCTTCAAGGAAGCCTACAAGCAGTACGTCGAAGGCGGCTGGGCGGCACTGGCCTGCGATCCGGAATACGGCGGCCAGGGCTTGCCCGTCGTCTTGAACAATTCGTTCTATGAAATGCTGAACTCGTCGAACCAGGCCTGGTCCATGTACCCTGGCCTGTCGCATGGTGCCTACGAGTGCCTGAAGGAACACGGCACGGACCACCAGAAGGAAGTCTACCTGCCGAAGCTGGTGTCGGGCGAATGGACGGGCACCATGTGCCTGACCGAACCGCACTGCGGCACCGACCTGGGCCTGCTGCGCTCGAAAGCGCTGCCTGAGGCGGACGGTTCCTGGACCATCACCGGTAACAAGATCTTCATCTCGGCCGGCGAGCACGACATGTCGGAAAACATCCTGCACCTGGTGCTGGCCCGCGTGCCGGACGCACCGGAAGGCTCGAAAGGCATCTCGCTGTTCCTGGTGCCGAAGTTCCTGCCGAACGCGGACGGTTCCGTCGGCGAACGCAATCCGATCACCTGCGGCGCCATCGAAGAAAAAATGGGCATCCACGGCAATTCGACCTGCCAGATGAACCTGGACGGCGCGAAAGGCTGGATCATCGGCCAGCCGAACAAGGGCTTGAATGCCATGTTCGTCTTCATGAACGCGGCCCGCCTGGGCGTGGGCATGCAGTCGCTGGGCCTGACGGAAATCGCCTACCAGAACGCGCTGATCTACGCCAAGGACCGCACGCAAATGCGTTCGCTGTCCGGCATCAAGAACCCGGAACTGCCGGCCGACCGCATCATCGTGCACCCGGACGTGCGCCGTATGCTGTTGACGGGCAAAGCCTACGCCGAAGGCGCGCGCGCCTTCACCTCCTACGTGGCGCTGCAGATCGACCGTGAACTGCACCACCCGGACGCCGACGTGCGCAAGGAAGCGGCCGACGAAGTGGCCCTGCTGACGCCCGTCATCAAGGCCTTCATCACCGACAATGCCTGGATCGCCACCTCGGACGCCATGCAGGTGTTCGGCGGCCACGGCTACATTGCGGAATGGGGCATGGAGCAGTATGTGCGCGATGCGCGCATCAACATGATCTACGAAGGCACCAACACGATCCAGTCGCTGGACCTGCTGGGCCGCAAGATCCTGGGCGACAACGGCGCCAAGCTGCGCAAGTTCGGCGAGAAGATCAAGGCTTTCGTCGAAGACAATGGCACCGATGAAGCGATGAGCGAATTCGTCACGCCACTGGGCGACCTGGGCGACAAGGTCACCAAGCTGACCATGGAAATCGGCATGAAGGCATTCCAGAATCCGGACGAAGTGGGCGCGGCATGCGTGCCTTACCTGCGCGTCGTCGGCCACATGATCTACAGCTACCTGTTCGCGCAGATGGCCAAGATCGCCCTCGAAAAAGAGTCCAGCGGCGACACCTTCTACACCGCCAAACTGGCTACCGCACGTTTCTACTTCGCCCGCTTGCAGCCTGAAACGGCAACCCTGATCCGTCAGGCGCGTTCCGGTTCGGCCAACCTGATGGCACTCGACGCAGACCTGTTCTAAGACTTGAGGAAAATATGACCAATTTCATCGTTAAAAAAGTAGCCGTCCTCGGCGCCGGCGTGATGGGTGCGCAGATCGCCGCCCACTGCATCAACGCGAAAGTGCCGGTCGTGCTGTTCGACCTGCCGGCCAAGGAAGGTCCGAAGAATGGCATCGTGCTGCGCGCCATCGAGAACCTGAAAAAGCTGTCGCCTGCGCCGCTGGGCAACAAGGATGACGCCGCGCTGATCCAGGTGGCCAACTACGAAGACAACCTGGACCTGCTGGCCGGTTGCGACCTGATCATCGAAGCCATCGCCGAGCGCATGGACTGGAAACATGACCTGTATCAAAAGGTTGCGCCGCATATCGCGCCGAACGCGATCTTCGCCTCCAACACTTCCGGCCTGTCGATCAACAAGCTGGCCGACGGCTTCGACGAAACCCTGAAAGCGCACTTCTGCGGCGTGCACTTCTTCAATCCGCCACGCTATATGCACCTGGTGGAACTGATCCCGACGACGTCGACGAAGCCGGAAATCCTCGACCAGCTCGAAGCCTTCCTGACGACCACCCTGGGCAAGGGCGTCGTGCGCGCCAAGGATACGCCGAACTTCATCGCCAACCGCGTCGGCATCTTCGGCATGCTGGCGACGATGCATGAAGCGGAAAAATTCGGCCTGTCCGTGGATGTCGTCGATGACCTGACCGGCGCCAAGCTGGGCCGCGCCAAGTCGGGCACCTTCCGCACGGCGGACGTGGTCGGCCTGGACACCATGGGCCATGTGATCAAGACCATGCAGGACAACCTGGCGGACGACCCGTTCTTCAGCGTGTACAAGACACCGGCCGTGCTGGCGTCGCTGGTCGAAAAAGGCACCCTGGGCCAGAAGAGCGGCGCGGGCTTCTACAAGAAGGTCGGCAAGGAGATCCAGCGCCTGGACTTCGCCACCGGCGACTACGTGACCGGCGGCGGCAAGGCTGCCGACATCATCGCCCGCATCCTGAAGGAAAAGGACCCGGTCAAGAAGATGAAGGCGCTGCGCGAATCGACCAACCCGCAAGGCCAGTTCCTGTGGGCGATCTTCCGCGACGCTTTCCACTACATCGCCATCCACCTGGACACCGTGGCCGACAACGCGCGCGACATCGACTTCGCCATGCGCTGGGGCTTCGGCTGGAATGTCGGCCCGTTTGAAACGTGGCAGGCATCGAACTGGCTGCAAGTGGCGAACTGGGTCAAGGAAGACATCGACGCCGGCAATGCGCTGTGCAACGCGCCGTTGCCAGCGTGGGTCTTCGAAGGTCCGGTCGCTGAAAAAGGCGGCGTGCATACGCCGGAAGGCTCGTACTCCGCCGTCTCGAACAGCTTCGTGCCCCGTTCGACCCTGTCCGTGTACGACCGCCAGCCATTCCGCGCGCCAGTGCTGGGCAGCGGCGCCATCGACGGCAAGACGGCCGGCACCACCGTCTTCGAAGACGAATCCGTGCGCGTCTGGCATACGGGCGACGATGTATTGATCATCTCGTTCAAGACCAAGATGCACGTGATCGGCGAAGGCGTGATCAACGGCCTGAAACTGGCCCTGGCCGAAGCCGAGAAGAACTTCAAGGGCCTGGTGATCTGGCACGCCGACGCAGCCGAAGGCGGTGCCTTCTCGGCCGGCGCTGACCTGCAATCGGCCCTGCCTGCATTCATGCAGGGCGGCGTGAAAGCCGTCGATCCGATCATCGCCGAACTGCAGAAGACCTTCATGTCGCTGAAATACGCGAACGTGCCGGTGATTGCCGCGGTGGCGGGCCTGGCGCTGGGCGGCGGTTGCGAACTGGCGCTGCACTCCTCGAAGCGCGTGGCTTCGATCGAGTCCTACATCGGCCTGGTGGAAGTGGGCGTGGGCCTGATTCCTGCCGGCGGCGGTCTGAAGGAAGCGGCGCAGCGCGCCTACAAGGAAGCCAAGGGCAACGACATCCTGCAATTCCTGAAAACGGGCTTCACCAATGCAGCCACCGCCAACGTGTCGAAATCGGCGCTGGAAGCGAAGAAAATGGGCTACCTGAAGGAAGACGACGTGATCGTGTTCAACGCCTATGAGCTGTTGCACGTGGCCAAGGTCGAAGCGCGCGCCATGTTCGACGCGGGCTTCCGTCCGCAACTGCCGTCGCTGATCCAGGTGACGGGCCGTTACGGCTGGGGCACCATCAAGGCGCAGCTGGTCAACATGCGCGACGGCGGCTTCATTTCGGCGCACGATTTCAAGCTGGGCGAGATGATCGCCGAGATCGTATCGGGCGGCGACGTGGACCAGGGCAGCTTCGTCAGCGAACAGTGGCTGCTGGATATGGAACGCAAGGCATTCCTGGAGCTGTTGAACCATCCGAAAACCCAGGAACGGATCATGGGCATGATGCAGACCGGTAAGCCGGTACGCAACTAAGCACAGCGTCGATGACGATCCTGTCCCTCGTATTTACAGTATTACTGCGCGTGAGGCCAAGCATGGTGTATGACCGTATCAAACAACAGATGATGGACACCTTGCCCTTCGTGCGGCTGCTGGGGATCAGCATCGACGAGATCGGCGCCGGCACCTCGAAGGTGTCGATGCCGGAAGATCCGAAACTGAATAATCACCTGGGCACGCAGCATGCGGGCGCCTTGTTTACCCTGGCCGAAACGGCTTCCGGCGCGGCCATGGCGGGCGGCTTCGCCGAGCTGATACTGGGCTTGCGCCCGGTGGCCAAGGAGTCGCGCATCCAGTACCAGAAGGTGGCCAAAGGCGCGACGCGCGCCGAAGGCCGGGTACCGGGCGACCTGGCTGCGCTGAAGGCGCAGCTGGCGCAGGATGGCAAGGTGGCGTTTCCCGTGGAAGTCGATATCTTCGACTCTGAAGGCACGCTGGCGGCACAGGTGACGGTGGACTGGTATCTGTCGCAGAAGCGATAAGCCTCCACCCCGGACATTCGACAGAACACGAACTTCGTTCAACATCTTTGAAAGAACAAAATGAGCAAACAACTTCAAGACGCGTACATCGTCTCTGCAACCCGCACCCCGATCGGCAAGGCGCCGCGCGGCATGTTCAAGAACACCCGCCCGGACGACCTGCTGGTGCGCGTGTTGCAATCAGCACTGGCGCAAGCCCCTGGCCTGGACCCGGCATTGATCACCGACGCCATCATTGGCTGCTCATTCCCGGAAGCGGAGCAGGGCTTCAACATTGCGCGTAACTCGGTGCTGCTGGCCGGCTTGCCGAAAACCGTGGGCGGCGTCACCGTCAACCGCTACTGCGCTTCGGGCATCACGGCCATTGCCATGGCGGCCGACCGCATCCGCGTGGGCGAAGCCGACGTGATGATCGCCGGCGGTATCGAATCGATGTCGATGGTACCGATGATGGGTCACCACCCATCGATGAACCTGGACATGTTCAGCGACGAAAACATCGGCATGGCTTACGGCATGGGCCTGACGGCAGAAAAAGTGGCGCAGCAATGGAAAGTGTCGCGCGAACAGCAGGACGCGTTCTCCGTCGAATCGCACCGCCGCGCCATCGCCGCGCAGCAAGCCGGTTTCTTCAAGGCGGAAACGACGCCAGTGGAAATCATCACGCGCACGCCGAACCTGGCTACCGGCCAGGTCGATGTCACGCGCCGCACGGTCGACACGGACGAAGGCGCGCGCGCCGATTCGTCGATGGAGTCGCTGGCCAAGCTCAAGCCCGTCTTCGCCGCCAAGGGTTCCGTCACGGCCGCCAACAGCTCGCAGATGTCCGACGGCGCCGGTGCGCTGCTGATCGTCAGCGAGAAGATTTTGCGCGAGCACAACCTGACCCCGCTGGCGAAATTCTCCTCGTTCGCCGTGCGCGGCGTGCCGCCGGAAATCATGGGCATCGGTCCGAAATTCGCCATTCCCGCAGCGTGCGCCGCCGCCGGCATCACGCAGGACCAGCTGGACTGGATCGAGCTGAATGAAGCGTTTGCCGCGCAAGCCTTGGCCGTCATCGGCGACCTGGGCCTGGACCCGGCCAAAGTGAACCCGATGGGCGGCGCGATCGCCCTGGGCCACCCGCTGGGCGCCACCGGCGCCATCCGCGCCGCCACCGTGATCCACGCGCTGCAGCGCACCAAGCAGAAGTACGGCATGGTCACGATGTGCGTGGGCGCCGGCATGGGCGCGGCCGGCATCTTCGAGCGCGTCTGATGACACAGGCGTCGTGACGCAAGAGGTCAGATTGGATTAGTCAAAACTTGGGCGCTGGGGATTACCCTGGCGCCCTTTATCTTTTTGGAGACGACATGGATATTTTGTGCAGCACGAGCGAGGGCATCCTGACCCTGGAATTCAACCGCCTGGAACGCAAGAATGCGATCACGGGCGCCATGTACCAGACCCTGGCCGATGCGCTGGTGGCGGCGGAGAGCGACGACGCCGTGCGCGCCATCCTGATCTGCGGCAAGCGCGAGATTTTTACGGCCGGTAACGACCTCGACGACTTCATGAAGACGGCGCGGCCAAGCGACGGCTCGCTCGACCATGACCGTCCCGTGTTCCAGTTCATGCGCGCCCTGTACGGCAGCAGCAAGCCCGTGGTGGCGGCCGTTTCCGGCCCCGCCATCGGCATTGGCACGACGCTGTTGATGCACTGCGACCTGGTGTATGCGGCCGACAACGCCAGCTTCTCGATGCCGTTCACGCAGCTGGGCCTGTGCCCGGAATTCGGCTCCAGCCTGCTGCTCACGCAATTGGCCGGCTACCCGCGCGCGGCGGAAAAACTGATGCTGGGCGAGTCCTTCCCCGCGCAGGAAGCGCTGGAAATGGGCCTCGTGTCGAAAGTCGTGCCCCTGTACGACCTGATGACGTTCGCCCAAGGCCAGGCCGCCAAGTTGGTGGCCCTGCCAGCGGCCTCCATCCGCGCCACCAAGCGCCTGATGAAGCAAAGCCGCATGGAGCCGATGAAGGCCGCCATCGCGGACGAAAACAAACTGTTCAGCGCCATGCTGGGCGGCGCCGAGGCGAAGGAAGCGTTTACGGCCTTCTTCCAGAAGCGCAAGCCGGATTTCAAGCAGTTCAATTAAGCGCTTGCTTCAATACTGGCCTGCATGCCGGCCAGGATCAGGGAAACCGAGGCGTGCCAGTGCGTCTCGCCCACCGGCCTGCCGGCCAGCGCATAGCCATGCAGGAAATCGACGAGCGCATCGCGCCCGCGCAAGCGGGTTTTTTTGTCCAGCGCCAGGTCATCGACGGCCAGCTCGAACAGCGCCGTAAACCGGTCGGCCACGTCGGCTTGCGTGACCAGCCCGCGCGCCATCAGGCGCACGAAATAGGGCGTCGTGCTGACCAGCTCCAGGTACAGCGCGCACAGCGCCAGTACACGCCGCCGGGGCGCCTGGCGCCGCGTAAACGGCGGCTGGCGCGGATCGAGCGCGGCGAAGCGTTCGACCATCAGGGCCAGCAGTAACTCTTCTTTCCCTGCGTAATAGTGATACAGCGCCATGGCATCGACGCCCAGGCGCTGCGCCAGCGCGCGCATGGAAAACGCTTCGCCTTGCTCTTCCAGCAGGGACAGGGCCGCCTGCAGGATGCTGGCGCTGTCCAGCGCGGGTGCGGCGCGGCGCGGACGCCCGGCGCGGCGCACGGGATTTTTTGAGGCTTGAGTTTTTGGCATTTGCATGGGCATAATTCTACACTGTAGAATTAATTGGAGGGCACATCATGCAACAACCTTTCGTCAGCGTCTTTCTCGGCATCAGTCTTGATGGCTGCATCGCGGGAGAAGACGGCGACCTGTCCTGGCTGGCCGAACTGGCGCCAGACTCGCCCGAGGCCACCGGTTATACGGCCCTGATGGCGCAGGTCGATACCTTGCTGATCGGGCGCACCACGTATGACGCCGTGCTGGGCTTCGAGCCGTGGCCGTATGCGGGCAAGCGCGTGCTGGTGCTCAGCCACCGCGACTTCGCGCCGCGCCATGGCGAAGAGCGCCGCGAAGACAGCGTGGCAGCGGTGCTGGCGCAGCTGGCGGCCGAAGGCTGCCGCCACGTCTACCTCGATGGCGGTGCCGTCATCCGCGCCGGCTTGCGCGAAGGCGTCATCGACAGCCTCACCTTGTCCGTGCTGCCCGTGGTGCTGGGCAGGGGCGTGCGCCTGTTCGAGGATGGCTTGCCGCGCAGCGACTGGCGCCTGGAGGGCACGCGCCAGCTGCCCAGCGGCGTGGTGCAGCTGCGTTACGGAAAACGTCAAGCCACGGTGGCCAGCTCGACGATGTAGCCCGGGTCGTAACGTTCATTCTCCGGCATGCCATCGGGCCGCCTGTAGCCGCACGGGTTGCAGACGACGCGGCATGCCTCGATGCGATAGTCGAGCGAGGCGTGCATGTGGCCATGCACCCACAGGTCGGCCTGCGCCACCAGCGCATCGAGCTGCGAGGCAAACGCGGGCGAGCCCAGGTTGCTCGCGTACCGCTCTTCCACCGACAGCATCGACGGCGCCATGTGCGTGATGACCACCGTCCTGCCGTCGAAGGGCTGCGCCAGTTGCCGCTCCAGCCAGGCCTTGTGCCGCGCGTGCAGCTGCGCCGTGTCGGCCGCGCACAGGAGGCGCGGCGCATCGCCGCCCGTGCTGATGCGCTTGTAGTCGGGCATATAGGCTTGCGCCGCATTCTGGGCTTCTTCCTGGCGCTCGGCGCCGAACAGCAGGAAGTCCGTCCACAGCGTCGCGCCGAGAAAGCGCACGCCGTCGAGCACCACGGCGTCGCCATCGAGCAGGCGGATGTTGGCCCCATGCGCATTCGCGCTGGTACAGGCGTCGCGCACGGCGTCCTGCATGTGTTCGAGCTGATGCCCATATCCCTCGTGGTTGCCATGTACGTACAGCACGGGCAGGGCGCCGAAGGTGCGCGCGGCCCAGGCGATGGCGTTGCTGCCCGTGTCGATGTCGCCGGCCAGGATCACCGCGTCGGGGCGGCTGGCGGCAAGGTCGATGGCGGGAGTGTCGTCACCCCAGACTTCCAGGTGCAGGTCGGACAGGATCAGCAAACGCATGGCAATAGGGCGGCTGGGCGCGCGGCAGTGGATGGACCTCTATCGTAGCGCATGTCGCCGCACAGGCCTGCTTGACCGCGCACGGCTGGCGACGTTACCCTGTGGCATCGTTTACCGCCATTCACCTCTGGAGCCGCATGTCGCCATTCTTCCTTTCCAAGACCTTGTTGGGTATCGCCCTGGCCACCGTGTCGCTGCCATCCATTGCACAGGCGGCCACGCCGGCCCTTGATCCCCTGACGCAGCCGATCGCTTCGCCGTATGCGGCGCAATGGAACCGCCCGCAGCAGCCGGCGCGCATCCATGGCGACACCTATTACGTGGGTGTGGGCGGCTTGAGCGTGGCGCTGATCCACACGCGCGACGGCCTGATCCTGATCGACGGCGCGCTGCCGCAATCGGTGGCCGCCATCGAGGAGCATATCCTCGAACTGGGCTTTCGCCTGCAGGACATCAAGTTCATCCTGAATACGGAAGCGCACTTCGACCATTCGGGCGGCATCGCCGCGCTGGCGCGCGACAGCGGCGCGCAAGTCATCGCCAGTCCGCTGGGGGCGCAGGCGCTGCGCGCGGGCAGGGTGCTCGACACGGACCCGCAGGCGGGCGAAATCGATGCCATGCCGGCCGTGGCCAACGTGCGCGAGATCGCCGACGGCGAAACCCTGCGGCTGGGCGGCGTGGCGGTGACGGCGCGCTACACGCCGGGCCATACGCCGGGCAGCACCAGCTGGACCTGGGTGTCGTGCGAAGACGCGGAAGGGCGCGAGTGCCTGAACGTGGTGTTCGGCGCCAGCCTTACGCCGGTGGCCGCCGGGCATTTCCACTTCAGCGGCGGTGCGGGACACGGCGACATGACGCCGGCCTTCCGCCGCACCATGCAGGACTTCGCCAGGCTGCCGTGCGACATCCTCATTTCCGCCCACCCCGACCATTCCGGCGCCGATGACAAACTCAAGCGCCTGCTGGAAGGCGCCGCGCCGAATCCCTTCATCGATACGCAGGCGTGCCGCGACTATGCGGCCAAAAATGAAGCCAAGCTCGATGCGCGCATTGCCAAGGAAAAAGCTGCGGCGGGCGAGGCTGCGGCAAAATGACAACATTGGCGCATGCACCATGAAAAGCGGTTGACGCACCGCAGCATACGGTGCAGAATCGGCATCCGCAGTGCAGATTAACCAGACAAAAGAAAGGATACCCATGTTCGAGCAGGCTGGCAGCAAATTGATCTACCACTAGCCCCGTGCATGACGCTCGGGGCCATCGGCAGCATTGCCGATCCCGAGCCGGTGTCCTTCAAAACCCCGGTGAGGAAACTCGCCGGGGTTTTTTGGTTTACCAGGACCCCGGCATAACGACAATACCAAGGAATACCGTTATGCCCATTCATCAGACATTGCGCGGCGCCCATGTGCCCGTGCATATTTTTACCGACGATATCGACGCGCAGGCGCTGCGCCAGCTGCAGCATATCGCCAGCCTGCCCATCGTTTATCCGCACGTGGCGGCCATGCCCGACGTGCATGCCGGCATCGGCGCCACCGTCGGCAGCGTGATTCCCACGCGCGGCGCCATCATCCCGGCTGCCGTGGGTGTCGACATCGGCTGCGGCATGAATGCCGTGCGCACGACCTTGACGGCCAGCGAGCTGCCCGACAACCTGGCGCGCCTGCGCAGCGCCATCGAAGCGGAGATTCCTGTCGGCTTCGAGCAGCACGACTGGAGCCGCGTGCAGGGCTCGCGCCATGCGCGTGCCGCGCGGCCCCTTGCCGGGCGCCTGGAGCACATCGTCGAGCGCCACCGCGGCATCGCCAAGATGCTGCGCCAGTTCGAGCGCACGTGGATCTGCCAGGCGGGTACCCTCGGCGGCGGCAACCACTTCATTGAAATCTGCCTCGACGAGGAGCAGCGCGTATGGGTCATGCTGCATTCGGGTTCGCGCGGCATCGGCAACGCCATCGGCCGCTATTTCATCGCCGCCGCGCAGAAGGACATGCGGCGCCACCAGCTGCAGCTGCCGGATGCGGACCTGGCTTACCTGAGCGAAGGCTCCACCGTGTTTGACGACTACGTGGAGGCGGTGGACTGGGCGCAGGATTACGCGCTGCTCAACCGCGGCGAGATGATGCGTCGCGTGCTCGACGTGCTGGCGAAGTTCGCACCGCCGTTCCAGCTGGACGGGGAAGCCATCAACTGCCATCACAACTACATCGCGCGCGAAACGCACGGCAACGAGGATTTGTATGTGACGCGCAAGGGCGCCATCTCGGCGCGGCAGGGGGAGCTGGGCATCATCCCCGGCAGCATGGGCGCGCGCAGCTTCATCGTGCGCGGCAAGGGCAACCCGGAATCGTTCTGTTCCTGCTCGCACGGGGCGGGGCGCAGCATGAGCCGCAGCGAGGCGAAGCGCCGTTTCAACCATTTCGACCTGGCCGAGCAGACGGCCGGCATCGAATGCCGCAAGGATGGCGGCGTGGTCGACGAGATCCCGGCTGCCTATAAGAATATCGACGCCGTCATGGCGCACCAGAGCGACTTGGTGGAAGTGGTGCATACCCTGCGCCAGGTAGTCTGCATCAAGGGCTGACAGGAGAGGATATGAAAATCAAAGTGAAAGCCTCGCCCAAGCCGCGCAACCCGCTGGTGGCGGCCGCCCGATTGCGCGGCGGCGCCGGCGCGCACCAGTCGGAAGCGTCGCCGCGCGCGGCGCGCCGGGCCGGCAAGCACCGCCTGCAGCAATGGCTGGCGGGACGGCTCAAGCCTGACGATTAGCGGGGCGGCAGCTCGACGATGAAGTCCGGATCAAAGTCGGGATTTTGCGGCGCGCCGCTGCGCGTCCTGTAGCCGCACGGGTTGCTGACCACGCGGCAGGGGCCGATGCGGTAGTCGCGCGAGGCGTGGATGTGGCCGTGCACCCACAGGTCCGCCTGCGCGGCCAGGTCGTCCAGGCGCGAAGCGTAGGCGGGCGCGCATCCTTCGCTGCCGTAGGCATCGTCGACCGATTGCAGCGACGGTGCCATGTGGCTGATGACGACTGTATGGCCATCGAAGGGCTGCGCCAGTTCGCGCGCCAGCCAGGCCTTTTGCTGCGCGTGGAACATGGCCGTGTCGGCCGCGCGCAGCTTGCGAAAGCCCATGCCGGCCAGGCGGATGCGCTTGTAGTCGTTCATGACGGCTTCCGCGTCGCGCATGGCCGCCTGCCGCGTATCGTCGCCCAGCAGGCGGAAATCCGTCCACAGCGTGGCGCCCAGGAAGCGCACCTGCTTGCCCGCCGGGTCTTTTAGGACGTGGGCATTCGCATCGAGAAAATGCACGTTCGGCGTGGCGGCGCAGGCCGCGCGCAGCTCCTGGCGCACCTTGTCCAGGTGGTGGCCGTAACCCTCGTGGTTGCCGTGCACGTACAGCACGGGCAGTCCCGCAAAGGCGGTGGCAGCCCAGGCGACGGCACGGCTGCCCGTGTCGATGTCGCCGGCCAGGATCACGGCGTCGGGACAGCTGAGCGCAAGGTCGCCTTGCGGCGCCTCGTCGCGCCATAACTCGTGATGCAGGTCCGACAGGATCAATAAACGCATGCGGTTGTCCAGACGCAGGGAGAGACCGTCATCCTACCCGAAATGGCTCACTCTTCCTGCAGCGCGGCGAAGCCCTGCGCCAGGTGGTCGATCAGCAGGCGCACGGCCGGCAGCAGGCCGCGCCGCGAGGGGAAGACGGCGTGGATGATTTCGCGCTGTGGCCGCCATTGCTCCATCAGCGGCAGCAGGCTGCCGTTGGCCACCTGCTCGACGATCAGCATGGTCGGCAGCTGCACCACGCCCACGCCGGCCACGGCCGCGTCGCGCAGGGTCAGCATGTCGCCCGTGACGAAGCGCGGCGCATGGCGCAGCTGGGCGCGCGCGCCATCGGGGCCGTGCAAGTCCCACTGGTAGTGCTGCTGCGGCGCGCCCAGGGCCAGGCTGGGCCAGTCGGCCAGGTCGGCTGGCGCCTTCGGCACGGGCGCGCCGGCGAACAGCAGGGGGCTGCCCACCATGCACTGGCTGCGCTCGGCCAGCACGCGCAGCACCAGGTCGCTGTCGGGCAGCGGCGGCGGGCGCACGCGGATGGCCACGTCGATGCCTTCGGCCACCAGGTCGACGCGGCGGTTGGTCGCTTCCAGCAGCACCGTCACCTGGGGATGGTCGCGCATGAAGCTGGCCAGCATGGGCGCCACCAGGGAGTGCAGCAGGGCGATGGGGCAGGACAGGCGCACCGTGCCGCGTGGCGCCGCGCGCGTCAGCTCGATGGCTTCCTGTGCCGCCTCCGCTTCCACCAGCATGGCCTTGCAATGCTCATAAAACGACTGTCCCACGTCGGTGACGGAGAAGTGCCGCGTCGTGCGCTGCAGCAGGCGCACGCCCAGGCGCTCTTCCAGCAGGGCGATGCGCCGGCTCAGCCTGGATTTCGGCATGCCCAGCGCGCGCCCGGCCGGCGCGAAGCCGCCATGGTCCACCACCTGCACAAAGTAATACAAGTCATTCAGGTCCTGCATGTCGCCTCCTTGATCGTTCTATTTTTGGAACGCTGATGGCAAATTTTACCGTCTACCGCCTTCATCGTTGCAAGCGTATTCTGTCTCCATCGTAATGCACACCCCAACAGGAGATCGAGATGAACAAAATTACCGGTATCTACAGCGCACCCCGCCAGCATTGGGTTGGCGACGGTTTTCCCGTGCGCTCGATGTTTTCGTACAACGGCCATGGCAGGCAGCTGAGCCCCTTCCTGCTGCTCGACTATGCCGGCCCCGCCGAGTTTGCGCCCGGCACGCGCCCACCCGGCGTCGGTTCGCATCCGCACCGGGGCTTTGAAACGGTGACCATCGTCTACAAGGGCGAAGTGGCGCACCGCGATTCGACGGGCCAGGGTGGCGTGATCGGCCCCGGCGACGTGCAGTGGATGACGGCCGGTGCCGGCATCCTGCATGAAGAGTTCCACTCGCCTGCCTTCACGCAGTCGGGCGGCACCCTGGAAATGGTGCAGCTGTGGGTGAACCTGCCGGCAAAAGACAAGATGACGGCGCCGGGCTACCAGGCCATCACCAACGACACCATTCCCACGGTGGCGCTGCCGGACGGCGCCGGTTCCGTGCGCGTCATCGCCGGCGAATTGGGCGGCCAGCATGGCCCGGCCCGCACCTTCTCGCCGATGCAGGTGTGGGACATGCGTCTGGCCCAGGGCAAGGTGACGGAGCTGCCCGTGACCAGGGGCTGGAGCACGGCGCTGGTCGTCCTGCACGGCACGGTGCTGGTGAACGGCGAGAGCGTGGTGCGCGAAGCGCAGATGGCGCTGTTCGAGCGCGATGGCGACAGCATCACCATCGAGGCGAACAACGACGCCGTGGTACTGCTGCTGAGCGGCGAGCCGATCGAGGAACCCATCGTCGGCCATGGTCCCTTCGTCATGAATACCGAAGCGGAAATCGTGCAGGCGTTCGAGGATTTCAACAGCGGCCGCTTCGCCCGTATCGAGCAGTAAGCAGCAAGCACCGAGCAGCAAGCGATACCCCATGCCGCATCCCGCGGCATGGGCATACCTACGGCGCCGCCGGAAGGCGCCATTTCAGGAGACCACCATGAGCACCCCCGCCAATTTCAACGGTTTGCCCCCGATGATCGATGCCGACGACGCCGTCATGCTGCTGATCGACCACCAGAGCGGCCTGTTCCAGCTGGTGCGCGACATCGAGCAGCACGTGCTGCGCGGCCATGTCACGGCACTGGCCAAGCTGTCGCGCCTGGCTAATATGCCGACGTTTACCACCGCGTCCGTGCCCGATGGCCCGAACGGTCCATTGATCCCGGAAATCCACCATTTCAACCCGGACGCCGTCTACATCCCGCGCACGGGCCAGATCAATGCCTGGGACAATCCGGCCTGGGTCGAGGCCATCGAAAAGACGGGCCGCAAGACGCTGCTCATCGCCGGCACCCTCACCAGCGTGTGCATGGCCTTCCCCACCATCAGCGCGCTGGCGGCCGGCTACAAGGTGTTTGCCATCATCGATGCGTCCGGCAACTGGTCGAAGATGGCCACCGACATCACCATGGCGCGCGTGGCGCAGGCCGGCGCCGTGCCGATTGATACGTATGCCGTGCTGGCCGAGGTGATGAGCACCTGGAACCGCGCCGACGCGATGGAGTTCGCCGCCATCATGACGGACCATATCGTGCCGCCATACCGCGCGCTGATCGAAAGCTACGACAAGGCGCAAGGCGTGCAGCAGCATGGCCGCGAGACGAAGCTGGAAATCCTCGAGGCGGCCGGCAAGGGCTGAAGCGTCAAGGCGCGTCGTAGCGGGCGCGTATTGCCGCCAGCGCGCCGTGCTGTTCCAGGCGGGTGATGGCGGCGTTCAGGCGCGCCAGGTCGGCGGCGCTGGTGCTGCGCGCATTGAGCATCAGGTGCACGGGCGCACGCAGGACGAAAAAGGGCAGGGCGGTCAGGGCGACGCCCTGCAAGCGCGCTTCGTGGCGCACGGCCAGCACGTCGCCCATCAGCAGGTCGGCGCGGCCCGCGTCGAGCATGCGCACGCCCTGCTGGAAGCTGCCGAAGGCATTCAGGCGGCCGGCCTGTTCCAGCATCGGCCGCGCCGCCGCGTACTGCGCGCCATACCAGCCCACTTTCGGCGCCAGCAGGGTCGCCTTGCCGCGCGCCAGCTGCGCGAAGCTGGCGGCGGGGCGCTGGCCGGCGGCATTGCCCGGTTTGCTGAACAAGCCCACGGCCTCGTCGCGGTAGGCGACGGAAAAGCGGGCATACGATAGCCGTTCGGGCGTCTCGGAGGCGGCCAGCATCAGGTCCAGCTTTCCTTGCTGGAACAGCAGTTCGCGCCGCGCCGTGGGCAATTCCGGCAAGGTGACCAGGATACAGCGCGCTTCCTTGAAGATGGCTTGCAGCAATTCCAGGTCCAGGCCCGTATAGCGGTCCTGTGCATCGCGGTACACATACGGCGGCCACTGCTCGAGCGCCATCGTCATGCGGCAGGCGGCGGCGGGCAGGGCAGCTACGCCGAGCATTGCCGCAAACAGGAGATCGCGCATGCGCATACGGTGCATCCTAGAGTTTCAACTTGATATTCAATTTGCCAGAACCGCCACGGAAGTCAAGCACGGCATCCACTTTTCCCCATGCCGTGCCTTGCCGTGGACTGACCCCGGTGGCCGTGCGCAGGACGCATCGGCAGTGCACGATGGCATTTTCTCCATAAAAATATACATTTGATAATATTAAAAAACAGTGGTTTAATTGTTTAGTTGCTAATTTTGGCAACTTCCACTTTGAGGAATATATGGCCCATCAATTGTCCGCCCTGGCTGCCGTCCTGGTTTTTTCCCTCTCATCAAGCGCATTTGCCGGCACCACGATAGCAACGCAAGGTTTTACGATTGGAGATGAATGGGGCGGGAGCCTCAAGTTGATCTCCGATAGCAACAATGTCGCCAAGTTCGACCTGACGAATATCGCCGGACTCAACTATTCCTTAACGGAGACGTATTCCTCGTCGGTTGGAGACGGGAAACTGGATTTTTTTGATGTCAGCGCGCGCGATGGCTATCGCGTGATCAGTGTCGAGTATAGCGGCGTGATCAGCGGCGCATTGATACCGGCACCGGATTACCCCGACAGTTGGCCTTATTCGTATTGGGGGGGCAGCGCCACAAACAATTCGCAGGCATATTTTGGTACCTACGGGGAAAACACGGATCCGTCGAATAATGCGCAAAAAAAGATCTTTTTCAACGATCTGAATGGCACTGTGCCGTTTTCCCTGAAAAACAGTACGGAGCTGCTGCCGCAAACGTTTAAGGTCTGGCTTGAGGTCTATGCTTGGGCTTCGGTGACGCCAGGTGGCGGGCAATGGTTTCCTGGACAAGGCGATGATGGTTATTATTCCTGGACGACACCATCGACTGCCAATCTGGGCATTATCAAACCCGTCCTGACGCTGACCTATGCCCCGCTCTCGGCCGTACCGGAACCATCCACGTATGCGATGCTGCTTGCGGGCCTGGGCCTGTGTGGCATCGCGCGCCGTCGCCGGGCAGGCTGATACGGCGCGTGTGATGCGGGGGAGCAAATCGGCTATAGTGGCGCGGTGCATCCATCCACCGCCCCGCAAAGGACCACCGCTTGACTCCCCCGCTCGAGATCGCCGCCAACGTGCTGATGACTGTGTCCATCATCCTGGCCGGCCGCAACAATATTCATTCCTGGTGGATCGGCATCGTCGGCTGCGTGCTGTTCGCCGTGCTGTTTTATCAGGTCAACCTGTACGCCGACGTGCTGCTGCAGCTGTTTTTCATCGTCACCTGCGTCATCGGCTGGCTGCAATGGCGGCGCGGCGCGGGCGGCCAGCCCTTGCCGATCACGCGCACGGGCTGGCGCAGCCTGGCGTGGGTGGTGCCGGCCGGTATTGTCGCCGTCGTCATCTACGGCCTGCTGCTGCACCGCTGGACGAACGCGTACGCGCCCTTCATCGATTCGGCAGTGTTGGTATTTAGCATCATCGCGCAATTCCTGCTGATGAGCCGGCGCATCGAAACCTGGGCATTCTGGCTGCTGGTCAATACCGTGGCCGTGCCCTTGTACTACAGCCGCGGCCTGCACCTGACGGCCGTGCTGTATGCCGCCTACTGGTTCAATGCGCTGCTGTCGTGGTACTGGTGGCGCGTGCAGGCGCGCCGCGCCGTGGCCGAGTCCGTAACTCCGGGCGCGGCAGTCGCCGACGCGTGATGTTGCTAAGTATCAAGTCCTTAGATCCAAATCGTATATACAATCAATTTTAAATTCGTTCACGCCATAAAGACGCCGAGATATAGTGGCCTTTCCCCGCTTACCGGTGTCTTTTATGTTGCGCTTTATCCCTTCTGCCAGTTTTTACGCCACCCGGCACCAGCTGACCATGCAATCCATGGCGCAGTGGATGCCGATGCGTGGCCGTCCACGCATCCCGTAATTCGCTCATAAGCCTGTCTGTTGTTTGTCCGCTGGCCTGCCCGGTCCGCGTGCCCCCGCTCGGCCTTTTTATCGGAAAAAGGCCCCCAATCCCAATAAGAGGAAACCATGTTCAAACCACTCGCCATCAGTCTTGCCATCGCCGCCGCCTTTCCATCCTTCGCTCATGCCGAGGAGGAAATGCTGCGCGTCAACGTCACCGGCTCGAATATCCGCGTCAGCGAAAAGGAGGGCGCCAGCGCCGTGCAGGTCATTACCGCCAAGGAATTGAAAGCCAGCGGCAAGACCAGCGTGGCCGACGTGCTGCGCGCCATCTCCGCCAACAGCGGCAACAGCTACAACGAACAATATACGGGCAGCTTCTCGGCCGGCACCTCGGGCCTGTCGCTGCGCGGCATCGGCCAGAAAAATACCTTGATCCTCGTCAATGGCAAGCGCGTGGCCAGCTATGCGACGGCGCAAAACCTGCAGGAAACTTTCGTCGACCTGAACAGCCTGCCGATGGCGGCCGTGCAGCGCATCGAGGTGCTCAAGGATGGCGCCTCGTCCGTCTACGGTTCCGACGCCGTGGCCGGCGTGGTCAACATCATCCTGTACAAGGAATTCACGGGCACGGACGTCACGGCGCAGTGGGGCGGCTCGACCGAGGGCACGGGCCAGCATGAAAAGAGCGCGGCGCTGCAGACGGGCTTTGGCAAGCTGGAGGAAGACGGCTACAGCCTCGTCTTCTCGATCGACGCGCAGCAGCGCGACAAGCTGCAGCAGAGCGACGTGGCGTGGATGCGCGATGCGGATTTTCGCAACCAGCAGCGGGGCAGCCTGGGCTGGGCCATCACCAATTACGCGGGCACGGACCCGACCCGCACCCTGGGCGGCGTGCGCGGACCATTGCAACTGGTCAACTATGGCGACATCACCCCCGGCAAGACGGGGCAGGTGCTGGCGTACAACCCCTCGCCCTACAAAACCTTGATTCCCGGCATCCAGCGCGTGCATACGGCCGCGCGCGCCACCTTCAAGCTCAATGCGGATACGGAAGCGTACGTCGACTTGCTGCACAGCTATTCGCGCGCCGACCAGACCTTCAGCGCGCCGCTGACGGTGAACAACGCCACGCGCGTGTGGAACAACGCCACCCAGGCGCTCGATACCATCCCCGTCGTGCTGCCCGTGGGCCATCCGAACAATCCCGGCACGACGCCCCTGCCGTTCACGGCCACCCTGTTCGACCTGGGTCCGCGCCTGAAGCAGGACAAGGTCACGTTCTACCGCGCCCTGGCGGGGCTGAAAGGCACGCTGGCGGGCTGGGACTGGGATGCGGCCGTGGGGCACTCGAGCAGCAAGCTGGAAGAAACCGTGCAGAACTTCGTCAACCGTTACGAATTCCAGAAGGTGCTGGCCGACGGCAGCTATAACTTCTTTGATCCATCGCAAAACAGCGAAGCCGTACGCAACCGCCTGCGCCTGTCGACCCTGCGTCCGGCCGAGTCGACGCTGGACACCGTCGATTTTTCCGCCGCGAAAGATCTGTGGCAGCTGCCGGCCGGTCCGCTGGGCTTTGCCGCCGGCGCGCAATGGCGCCGCGAAAAGATGGATTCGCAAACCTCGACGGCCGTGTTGTCGGGCACGGAGCTGCGCCCGGCCATCAACATCATCAACGGCTCGCGCGACGTGTCGGCCCTGTTTGCCGAATTCAATGTCCCCGTCGTGAAAGACCTGTCCGTCAACCTGGCGGGCCGCGCCGACCATTACAGCGATTTCGGCAATGCGTTTTCGCCGAAAGCCAGCGCCCGCTACCAGGCGGCACCGTGGCTGCTCCTGCGCGGCACCGTCTCGCGGGGCTTCCGCGCGCCATCCTTGCCGGAAATCACGCAAAGCACGGCCGTCAGCTACGTCAGCGTGCTCGATCCGCGCGATCCGGTCACGCCCACGCAGACGCGCGGCGTGACGGCCATCACCATCGCCAACACGGCGCTGCGTCCCGAGCGTTCGAACAACCTGAACCTGGGCGTGGTGGTCTCGCCCAGCAGCAGCTCAAGCATCGGCCTCGATTACTACCGCATCAGGCAGGATGGCGTGATCGGCACGGAAAGCGCCACCACCACCATCGCCAATGAAGCGTCGGCGCTGCAAAAGATCACGCGCGATGCCGATGGCCGCATCACCACCCTGTACCGCCAGTACCGCAACCAGGGCCAGCGCGAAGTGTCGGGCATCGACCTGGACCTGCGCCAGCGCTTCGCCGACAAGGACTGGGGCAAGCTGACCCTGGCCGGCCAGCTGAGCCGCGTGCTGCGCTTTGCGGAGCCGCTGTCCGACGGCGCGCCGCTGACGGACGGTGCCGGCACGAATTATTTCGGCTCCATCCCGAAATGGCGCGGCGTCACCTCGGCCACGTGGGAACAGGGCAAATGGTCGTCGACGCTGACGTGGAACTACGTGGGCAGCTACGCGCAAAGCACGCACCTGGATGAATCGGTGGCCGCCTTCAGCACCTTCGACGTCACCACCAGCTGGCAAGTCACGCCGGCGGCCAACGTCACCTTCATCGTGCAGAACCTGGCCAACAAGCGCGCGCCGTGGGATTACTCGGCGTCGGGCTTCGACTATACCCAGGCCGACCCGCGCGGCCGCTTCGCCTCGCTCAAGCTGAACTACAAGTTCTAAGGGCAGGGCGGACCTGGGTACGCCTCAGTGCCCGCCTGCCGCTTGCCGCTGTCCCGTCTGCTCATGCAGGCGCTGGCGGTAGGCGCTGGGCGTGACGCCCATGCGTTCGCGGAAGGCGGTGGCGAAATTGCCCGCGTTGTGGAAGCCGATCAGCAGGGCGATGTCCTGCACGTCGATTTCCGTCTGCTGCAGCAATTCCACGCCGCGGGCGATGCGCGCTTCGCGGATGAAGGCGAAGACCGTCATGCCCGTCTGTTCGCGGAACATCAGGGTCAGTTTTTCACGGTAGGTGCCCACGCTGCGGGCGATTTCGGACAGGTTGGGCAGGCTGCCCAGGTTGTCGAGGATGAGCTGCTTGACGGCGTTGACGAAGACCAGGTCCGGATGCTTCTGCGGCTCGCTCACCTCAGCCACGACGGGCAGCGTACTGTTGCTTCTACGCATCAATCCCAGATGAATATGGATGCGCGCGGCCAGTTCTTCCGGTGTAAACGGTTTCGAAATGTAGTCCACGCCGCCCACCTGCAAGCCCATGATGCGCTCCTTGGCCGCATCGGCGCCGCTGAGAAAGATCACGGGAATCTGTTCCGTCTCGGGATTGGCCTTGAGCAAACGGCACGCCGTATAGCCATCCATCTCGGGCATGCGCACGTCGAGCAGGATCAGGTCGGGATGCGTGGCCAGGGCCAGCTGGTAGCCCTGGTAGCCGTTGAAGGCGATGCTGAAACGGTAGGGCTGCTCGCTGAGCAACTCCATCAGCATGCGCTGCTCGAACGCGGAATCGTCCACGATCAAGATGTTTTTTCTGATGGGTTCGCTGGTCAATGGCATGGCATGGATGACTTAACCAAAAAGCAAGTTGTGGCTTATTATGCCTCGGTTTTTATTTTTTTTCTGCTTTTCTCGTGTTTCAAAAGAGCTTTCTCCGCAAGAAGAAGCGGCAATTTCCCAGATCGCTAATAATCCACTCATGCATTGATTTAAAGCAATGTCGCTTGTTAAAAAATCTGTTTTGCAAATGCGGCAAAAATGATGAAGTCCCAAGCTGTTGGTCTTCAGTCTTGTTTAGTTGTCCTGGTTTGCGTGCCCTAAAAAACGCCGGCAATTCCGTGACTATCCTCAGTGCCCTTACCGTATCGGAAGGGCCCGTTCATGATGTTTCGTCATCCGGAGGTTTTATGTTACGCGTTAAATTTTCCCCTGTAGTCGTCGCCGCTGGCCTTGCCCTTGGTGCCGCTTCCATGTCTGCTTCCGCCGACGCCGCCACGTATCTGAATGGCAGCGCCACTTCCAACTTCGACGTCACGTTGACCATCGTGGCCAACTGCGTGATTGCGGCGGCCCCCTTGAACTTCGGTTCGATTCAGGGCGTACTGAGTACTGCCGTGAACGTCAATACCACGGTCAACGTGACCTGCACCAATACCACGCCCTATAACGTGGGCCTGAGCGCAGGCACGGGCACTGGCTCGACCGGCACGACGCGCTACATGAGCGGTACCGGCTCGAATACGGGCACGGTGCAGTTCAACCTGTTCCAGGCGGCCGGCACCACGGTGTGGGGCAATACGCAGGGCACCAACACGCTCGGCGGTACCGGTTCCGGCGTGGTCCAGCCGCTGACCGTGTACGGACAGGTGCCCGCCCAGGCGACCCCGGCGCCTGATGCCTACAAGTCGACAATTACCGCCACCGTGTATTTCTAGACAGGGCGCATATGACGGTACGCCGCTCATTTCCTGTCTGGCTGTGGCCGGCGCCGATGCTGTATCTGGTCGGCGCCGCTTCCGTGGCCGCGGCCAATCTGCAGATTTCCCCCGTCACCATCAATTTGCGGGCGGAGCAGAACGCCGCCGGCATCACCCTGCAAAACCTCGGCGACAAGCCCCTGTATGGGCAGGTGCGCGTATTTTCCTGGGACCAGGCGAATGGCGAGGAAGTGCTGCTGCCGACGCAGGAACTGGTGGCCAGTCCGCCCATCGTGGAAGTGGCGTCGAACGGGCGCCAGACGATCCGCCTGGTGCGGCGCAGCGCCGGTCCCCTGGCGCAGGAGCGCACCTACCGCGTGTTGATCGACGAGGTGGCGCGCGAAGCGGAGTCCGAGAGCAATGGCGTGGATATCCGCCTGCGCTACTCCGTGCCCGTGTTTGTGTTGCCCAGCGGCATGCCTGGCAAGGAAGTGTTGGCGTGGCAGGTGTTTCGCAAGGATGGCGCGTGGATGTTGCGTATCAACAATAGCGGCAATTTCCATGCGCAGATCGGCGCCACGTCGTTTGTGAATCCGGCCGGCAAGGATTTTGGCATCAGCAAGGGATTGTTTGGCTACGTGCTGGCGGGGCGCATGCGCGAATGGCGCCTGCCCGTCGCCAGCGATGCCGCGCTCGACGGCGTGCTGACGATTTCGTCCAACGTGAATGCAAAGGCGATCATTGCCAGGACATCGACGCCACCTTGATCAACGCCGCCATGGCGCATGCTTGCTCAACCGGGTTACACCATGATGTGGTCACTGACATGGCAGGCCTGCTGGACGGTAGTCATGATGGCGGCTGCCTGCGGCGCCAGGGCGGACGGCGTGGAGCGCGCCCCCGCCTCGGACGATGATGCCGGCCAGGCCAGCACGGACGTGGATCTGGCGGCACCGAGAGAACTCTATCTGGAGGTTAGTGTGAATGGCGAAGCAAGCGGACTGATCTTGCGTTTTACCCAACAGGGTAAGCGCTTGCGCAGCAGCGTGGATAACTTGCAGCAACTGGGGCTGGACCCGGCGCGCCTCGGCGTGTCGGGCCAGCTCGATGTCGCGCTCGATGCCATTCCCGGCCTTGCCTATGACTATGATGCGACGCGCCAGAGCGTGTCGCTGCGCATCAGCGACAGCCTGCGCGTGCCCTACAGCATCAATGCGCATACGGCCGAGCGCGCGCCGAAGTCCAGCGTGACGCCTGGCGCCGTGCTCAACTACGAAGCTTACACGGAGCTGGGGCAGACGCGCCGCGCGGCCCTGTTCAACGATTTCCGCTACTTCAATGACAGCGGCGTCTTCAGCAGCACGGGCACCCTGAACGTCATGGCGGGGCAGCGCCAGTACCTGCGCTTCGATACCTTCTGGAACCATTCCGATGTCGATACCCTGCAATCGTGGCAGGTGGGCGACCTGATTTCCTCCTCCCTGAGCTGGAGCCGCGCCGTGCGCATGGGCGGCTTCCAGTGGCGCAAGAATTTCCAGCTGCGCCCCGACCTGCTGACCTTTCCCGTCACGGCGGTAAATGGCACGGCGCTCGTGCCGTCCTCGCTCAGCCTGTACGTGAACGGCGTGCAGCAGTATGCGGCGAGCGTGCCCAGCGGTCCTTTCGTGCTGAACCAGGTGGCCGGCATCAACGGCGCGGGGCAGGCCACCGTCATCACCCGCGACGCGCTGGGCCGCAGCGTGGCGACGACCTTGCCCCTGTATGTGGACACGCGCATGCTGGCCAGCGGCCTGAGCGACTATTCGGTCGAGGCGGGCGTGCTGCGGCGCGACTACGGCCGCAGTTCCTTCGGCTACCAGAAGCGGCCCGTCGCCAGCGTCACGGGGCGCTATGGACTCAGCGACACCTTGACGGTCGAGGGCCACGCCGAAGCGGGGGCCGGCGTGCTGAATGCGGGCGGCGGCGGCCTGCTGCGGCTGGGCCAGGCAGGCGTGATCAACGGCGCCATCGCGGCCAGCAGCGGGCATGGCCAGGGTATCCAGGCCAGCCTGGGCTACCAGTACCTGGGTCCGCGCTACAGCATCGATGCGCAAAGCACGCGCGCCAGCGCCCGCTACGGCGACCTGGCGTCGGGCGACGGCAGCCCCGTCGTGCGCGCGGCCGACCGCGTGTCGCTGACGCGGGCACTGGCGGCAGGGCAAAGCATGAATCTCAGCTACATCGGCTACCGCACGGAGGGGGAACCCACCTCGCGCATCGTCACCCTCGGCTATTCCGCCTCGCTGTTCCGCGGCGTCTTCCTCAGTACCAGCGCCTTCCAGGACTTGAGCCAGCACCGCAACCGGGGCTTTTATATCGGCCTGAGCATGGTGCTGGACGGCAATATTGCCACCAGTGCCAATACCAGCCGACAAAATGGCGTCAGCAGCCATAATGTGGGCGCGCAGCGCACGGCCGATTTTGGCGGCGGCTTCGGCTGGGGCGTGCAGAGCGGCATGTCCGGCAGTTCCAGCTATCGCCAGGCGCAGGTGGAATACCTGGGCAACTATGGCCGCGTGACGGCGCGCGCGCAAAGCGATGCCATGAGCAATGCGGCGTCGCTGGGCGCTTCCGGCGCGCTGGTGCTGATGGATGGCCACATGGAGGCGGCGCGCCAGGTGGGCAGCGGCTTCGCGCTGGTATCGACGGGCGGCGTGGCCAATATTCCCGTGTTGCATGAAAACCGCCAGATCGGCGTGACGGGCGGCAGCGGCTACCTGCTGGTGCCTAATCTGAATGCCTATGGCGACAACCAGATCAGCATAGGCACGGATGCCCTCGACGTCGATGCGCGGGTGCCCGTGACGAATCTCAGCGTGGTGCCGCGCAGCCTGTCCGGCGTGCTGGCGTCGTTTCCTGTGGAGCGCTACAGCGCGGCCACCGTCATCGTGCAGGGCGCGGACGGCAAGCCGCTGGCCACCGGCTTGCCGGTGCTGCACGTGCAAAGCGGCAAGCGCACCGTGGTGGGCTTCGACGGCATCGCCTTCGTCGACGACCTGGCCGCCCAAAACCAGTTGCGCATCGGCGAAGGCGACAGCCTGTGCACGGTCAATTTCCCGTATGTGCGCCCGGCAACAGGCGGCCTGCCCGTCATCGGCCCGCTGCGCTGCGTCGCCGGAGGGAGCCGCTGATGCGCCGCCTGCTGACCTTGCTTGCCATTGTGCTGGGCTGCCTGCTGGCCACGGCGGCGCGCGCCGATGTCTGCTCCGTCAGCGTCAACGACGTCGACTTCGGCCAGGTGACGCCGATTTCCGGCGGCGACTACACGGTCACGGGGTCCGGTACCCTCAGCTGTACCTTTTCCACCTTGAGCCTGGGGGTGCTGCTGACGCCGAATGCGCGCGCCTGCCTGAACCTGGGCATCGGCAGCAATTCCCTGGCGGCCGTGCCGCGCACCCTGGGCAACGGCGCGGCCCGCATGCAGTACAACCTGTATGTCGACGCGACCTATTCGCCGGCGACGATCTGGGGCGGGCCGGGCGTGACGGGCGCCACCACCTCATATCCGCTGCAGCTGTCGGCCGGCCTGCTGACCCTGGGCGGCACCTACACGAAGAATTTCAATTTCTACGGCAAGATTCCCGCCGGGGCCGCGCTGGCGGGCGTGCCGACGGTCAGCAACAGCAATACCGTCTACACCTCCAGCTTCAGCGGCGCCGGCACCATGACCTACGCCATGTATGGCTTGCTCAACGATCCCGGCACCTGCCTGGGCAACAGCGCCAGCTTCAGCTTCACCGTGAATGCCACGGCGATCAATAACTGCACTATCACGGCCGCGCCGATGGCATTCACCACCGCGACGGTGCTGAACGGGCCCGTGCGCAGCACCAGCACCCTGTCGGTGCGCTGCGTGAATAACAACGCCTACCAGATCGCCCTGAACGGCGGCACGGTGGCGTCCAGCGTGGCGGCGCGAAAAATGAAGAATACGACGGGGCCGGCCACGATCGGCTATGAATTATCGGGCAGCCTGGATGGCCCCATCTGGGGCGATGGCACGGCCGGCACCAGCATGGTCAGCGGTACCGGCACGGGCAGCAGCCAGCCCGTGACCATTTATGGCCGGGTGCCAGCGCAACTGACGCCCGTTCCCGGTGACTACAAGGATACGGTGATGGCGACGATTTATTTCTAGAACGTGACGGTGACGAGGCCGCCGCCCGATGGCGTGGCGTGCTGATGCAAGAGATAGGGCGTGTTGTGACGGCATTGCACCTGCATCGGCGCGTGCAGCGTGCTGACGCTGCAGACGTCGTGGACGACGAGGCTGGCCTGGAACGATGCGGAAGCGGTGGTGCCGGCGGTGGTGGTCTGGCAGAGGGTGAGGGCAAGCAGGGCTGGCAGGACGGCAAGCTTCAAAGGAGTCATCGTGTATGCATCTGGCAAAAAACGGGCGTGGTCAGCAAGGCCGCATGGCATGGCTGACACCGTCTTCTGCACCGGGATTAGGGGAACTGAACGAGCCATGATTGTACTTGAACAAGAAAAGTGTGAGTTTGTGCGTATTTTCAAGCCGTCATCATGGGGCCGGCGACGCTTTCGATTTGATAGTAACTGATGTTTCTGTAGTGCAACTGATATTTTTTTGATTGTTGTGTTGGATCAACGTGAGGAGATGGTCATGAAACATACCAACTTTAATAATTTGCCCTGCCCGATCGCCCGCAGTCTGGGCAAGGTGGGCGAATGGTGGAGCATCCTCATCCTGCGCGAAGCGTTTTACGGCAAGACGCGCTTCGATGAATTTGAAAAAAGCCTCAAGATCGCACCCACCATCCTGACGCGCCGCCTGGCCGACCTGGTGGAAGGCGGCTTGATGACGCGCCGCCTGTATTGCGCCAAGCCGCCGCGCTACGACTACGTGCTGACCAAGTCCGGGCGCGCCTTCAAGCCCGTCCTGCTGGCGTTTATCGCCTGGGGCAACGAGAACTTCGCGCCCGAAGGCGCCAGCCTGGTGATCGCCAGCCGCGACACGGGCCTGGCCGCCGATCCCGTGCTGGTCGATGCCATGACGGGCTTGCCCATCAATGACGAGTACTACGCCTTCGCGCCAGGGCCGGCTGCCAGCGACAGCATGCGCAGCATCATCCTCGACGCGGAAAAAAGCAGCGGCATCGCGCCCAAGCCGAAGGCGCCAGCCGCCAACCGCGGCTGGGTGGCGGAAGGCCATCTGGCCTGAGGCACCGGCCGGCGTGGCATCAGTTTGGCGTAAAGCAAAACGGGCGACGCAGCATGGCGTTATTCTTGCACCCAGAGCCTGTCCCGGTGGCGTGATTCCGCCACCGGGGCCGGTTCCGGCTACCGTCCCGCCATGCATGGCCAGGACGGGCGCCAGGCAGCACAAGTGCGGCGCGGACCCGGCTGAGCGGGGCAGGGCGCCATCCGTGACCCGATGTCCGTTGAAGGAGTATGGCGATGAAAGTATTGCAACGACACGGCGGCGCCGCCGTGCTGGCGCTGGCGGCCCTGCTGGGCGCCTGTTCCCATGGGCCGCACCATCCCGGCGAGCATGACGTCACCCTGACGGGGGCGCAGGAGGTGCCGGCCAACACCAGCACGGCCAGCGGCAGCAGCAATATCCGCGTGGCGCCAGGGGGCGGCGTGTCGGGCGGCGTGCGCTACACGGGCCTGGTCGCCACCGTGGCACATATCCATGAGGCACCCGTCGGCGCCAATGGACCCGTCATCGTGCCGCTGCTCAAAACCGGCGAGGGCATGTTTGCCGTGCCGGCCAACACCGTGCTCACGCCGGCCCAGTATGCGAGCTACCAGGCCGGCAACCTGTACGTCAACGTGCACAGCGCCACCTATCCGGCCGGCGAGATCCGCGCCCAGCTCAAGGCGAAGTAGGACGCCAGCGTTTTCTTCGAAACCTCCTTGGGCCGCGCAAGCGGCCTTTTTTTGCGCCGGCGGGACGGCGCGCGGGGCACGCTACAATGGCGCTCCATGCTGACCATCCTTGCCATCACCTTTCCCTTCTTCGCCCTGGTGCTGTGCGGCTACCTGGCCGTGCGCCGCGCCTTGCTGCCGCTGGCCGCCATCGGCGGCTTGAACAGTTTTGTCCTGTACTTCGCGCTTCCCTGCATGCTGTACCGCTTCGGCGCCGCCACGCCCATCGCGCAGCTGCTCGACGGCAGCGTCTTCGGCGTCTACCTGCTGTGCGCCCTGATCATGGTGGGCGTCACCATGGCCATGACCCTGAGCCACCGCATCGACTGGAACAACGCGGCCTTCGGCGCGCTGGTGGCGGCCTTTCCGAACACGGGCTTCATGGGCGTGCCCCTGCTATTGACCCTGCTGGGTCCCCGTTCCTCCGGCCCCGTCATCGTCAGCATCGTCGTCGACATGCTCATTACCAGCTCGCTGTGCATCGCCCTGTCGCGCATCGGCAGCGGCGGCGCGCAGGGCGGCCGCGCGGCCGTGGTCAACGCCCTCAAAGGCATGGCGGGCAACCCGATGCCGTGGGCCATCGTGCTGGGCGCCTTGTCCTCGTGGCTGGAGCTGGCCTTGCCCAGGCCCCTGATGCAGACGGTGGGCCTGCTGGCCGATGCCGCCTCGCCGGTGGCCCTGTTTACCATCGGCGCCGTGCTGGCCCGCTCGCAGATGAGCACTGCCGATCCCGCGCCGCTGGGCGAATATGTGCCGGTGGCGCTGAAAAAACTGCTGCTGCACCCGCTGCTCGTGTGGGGCATGGGCCATGCGGCCATCGCCCTGGGCGCACCGCTCGACCCGTTTGCCCTGACCTGCATGGTGCTGGTGGCCTGCCTGCCCAGCGCCAGCAACGTCACCTTGCTGTCGGAGCGCTTCGGTGCGAACACGGCGCGCATCGCCCGCATCATTCTGGTGTCGACGGCGCTGTCGTTCCTGACGTTTTCGGCGGCCGTCAGCTGGCTGGCGTGATGTTGGCGGCGATCAGCGCGCCCAGGGCTTGCGCCGCACCGGGTTGATGGTCCAGCGCCAGGCCGTGCGCCATGCTGGCCTGGTCCTGCATGCTGCGGTTCTGGCCCAGCTTCCATTTGCCTTCCAGGCGCGCGAGGGGAATCTCGATGCCGACGATGGCCTTCAACATCTTGCCGATGTAGTCGGCCGGCGCATCGCTCACCCGCCACGGCGCGGCTTGATCTGCCTCATGGCGCGCCGTCAGCCGCTCCACCAGTGCCAGCAGCCACGCCGCATCGTCGATGGCGCGCAAGGGGCCGTGGGCATGCACGACCGCGTAGTTATAGGTGGGGACTTCCTTGCCGCTGCGCTGCTTTTCCTCGTACCAGGCGGGCGTGATGTAGGCCTGCGGTCCCTGGAAGATCACCAGCGTCCCGGCCCCGTCGGCGCGCCACACGGGATTGGCGCGCGCCACGTGGGCGCGCAGGATGCCGAAGGGCGCTTCAGGCGTGGGCGGGGCGATCTCGAACGGCAGATGGTCGGCGCACAGGCCATCGGCGCCGTGGCGCACGAGTGCTCCCAGCGGATGCGCCCGGATCAGGCCATGCAGCACGTCGAGGCGTTCTTCGCGGAAGGTCGATGGCGTGTACATCTAGGCAGCTCTTTCCACGACCACCTCGGCCGTCAGCGAATTGGCGATATAGCAGCGTTCATGGGCGTCGTGGTGCAGGGCGGCCAGGGCCTCGGGCGAGGGCTGCGTTCCCGCGAAGGCGATGCGCGGGCGCAGCACGATGCGCGTCATGGCCAGGCGTCCGGCGCCATTCTTGCCCAGTTCGCCGACGGCCTCGTCGCGGTAGTCGTCCACGATAAAGCCGCGCTGCGCCGCCAGCGACAGGAAGAACAGCATGTGGCAGCTGGACGTGGCGGCCACCAGCGCTTCTTCCGGGTCGACATTGGCGGCCACCGACATGGGCAGCGGCACGGACAGGGGCGAGGACGAGGCGGGCACCGTCAGGCCGCCGTCGAACTGCCAGGCGTGGCCGCGGCTGTAGCGCTGGCCGGCGAAATCCTGGCCGTCACGCTGCCAGGCCACGGTGGCGAAAAACTGCTGCATGGAGGCTCCATGTTGTAGGGGATAGTATCGTCATCTTAGCGCCAGTCTTGGCTATTTAAAACAGCCAATAAGTGCTATCTTGAAGCTACCAATTCATGATTGCCGCCATGCCGACTTCCCATGTGAACTCCCTCATCGCCGCCCTGCCGCTCGACCGGGGCGCCGCCGAGCCGCTCTTTCGCCAGCTGTATGGCGCCATCAAGGCCGCCATCCTCGACGGGCGCATGGGCCCCGGCATGCAGCTGCCGCCCACGCGCGCGTTCTGCCGCCTGCTGGCCGTGTCGCGCCAGACGGTGCTCAATGCGTATGCGCTGCTGGCGGCCGAAGGCTACCTCGATGGCACCGTGGGGCGCGGCACCTTCATCAGCCCTGATGTGCCGTTGTCCGTGCCCCCGTCCGCCGCGCCGGCGCCCGGCACGCCCGGCCTGCTGCGGCCCCTGTCGGCGCGCGGGCAGGGCGTGGTGACGGCCATGCGCCAGGTGGCGATACACCGTGGCCCGCTGCGCGCCTTCCGCGTCGGCATGCCGCGCATCGACCACTTTCCCTTCGACGTGTGGACCCGGCTGGAAGCGCGGCGCTGGCGCCGCCCCGACCACCAGTTCGGCTACAGCGACCCGGCCGGCTTCCTGCCGCTGCGCGAGCTGCTGTGCGTGTACCTGAAGGCCTCGCGCGGCGTCCGCTGCACGCCGCAGCAGATCGTGATCACCTCGGGCTCGCAGCAGGCGCTGTTCCTGCTGTCGACCATCCTGCTGGCGCCGGGCGACGCCGCCTGGATGGAGTCGCCCGGCTACCGGGGCGCCAGCGGCCCCCTGCGCGCGGCCGGCGCGCGCGTCTTTCCCGTGCCCGTCGATGCGCAGGGGCTGGACGTGGCGTACGGCGTGGCGCACTGTCCGCAGGCGAAGCTGGCCTATGTGACGCCGTCGCACCAGATGCCGCTGGGCGTGAGCATGAGTCTGCCCCGCCGCCTGGCCCTGCTGGCCTGGGCCGCGCAGCACAAGGCGTGGCTGGTGGAAGACGACTACGACAGCGAATACCGCTACACGGGCGCGCCGCTGGCGTCCCTGCAAAGCCTGGACCGGGCCGGCTGCGTGGTGTACGTGGGCACCCTGTCGAAAGTGCTGTTTCCGGGACTGCGCCTGGGCTACATGGTGGCGCCGCCCGCGCTGGCCGAGGCGCTGGCGCAGGCCAAGGCCGTGATGGACCGTCATACGGCCATCGTGCCGCAGATGGCGCTGGCCGACTTCATCGCCGAGGGACACTTCGGCCGGCATATCCGCCGCACGCGCGACAGCAACGCGGAACGGCGCGACCTGCTGTTGCGCGGCATCGCGCGCGAACTCGACGACCAGCTCGCGTGCGGCCCGGCCGACAGCGGCCTGGAACTGTGCGCGTATTTCCGCGGCGCTCACGAGGAAGAGGCGGTCGCGCGGGCCGGGCTGGAACGGGGCATCGAACTGCGCCCGCTGGGTCACTATGCCGACCCGCAGGCTGGCGCCGCCTGTGCCACGCCGGCCGGGTTGCTGCTGGGCTTTGCCGCCATTCCCCCGGCCGAGCTGGCGCACGGCGTGCAGGAACTGGGGCGCATCCTGCGCGGCCGATAATCTATACTGGCAGCTGCCCGCACACGAAGACCACGACCATGACGAAGACCGCGACCATTACACGCTGCTCCTGGGCCAATCCGGCCAATCCCCGCTATCTCGATTACCACGATACGGAGTGGGGCGTACCCTGCCACGACGAGCGCCGCCTGTTCGAAATGCTGAACCTGGAAGGCGCGCAGGCGGGACTGAGCTGGGAAACCATCCTCAACAAGCGCGACACCTACCGCGCCGCCTTTGATGGCTGGGATGCGGAGAAGATCGCCGCCTACGGTCCCGAGAAGGTGGCGCAGCTGCTGGCGGACCCCGGCATCGTGCGCAACCGCCTGAAGGTGGCGGCCGCCATCACGAATGCGCAAGCCTACCTGCGCCTGCGCGCGGAAGGCCTGACGCTCGACGGCTTCCTGTGGGCCTACGTCGACGGCCTGCCCATCGTCAACAGCTGGCAAGCGGGCGAGTTTCCCGCGAAGACCCCCTTGTCCGACCAGTTGTCGAAAGACCTGCTCAAGCGGGGCTTCAAGTTCGTCGGCTCGACCATCATCTACGCCTACATGCAGGGCATCGGCATGGTCAACGACCACGCGCCCGCCTGCTTTTGCCGCGCGGGGCGCTGATGCGCCGCGCGCTGGTCCTGCTCGACACGGATTTCGACGGCGCCCGCTTGCATGCCGCCTGTGCCGCGCATGGCGGGCGGCGCCTGCACTACATCGCGCTGGCGCCGCGTCCCGTCGATGCCAGCCATCTGCCGGAGGAATGGCGCAGGCAATGGCCGCCCTGCGTGCCGGGCCAGCATCGCATGGTCTCGCGCGACGGCCTGGTGACGCTCGATGTGCTGGCCGGCGATCCCGAGGCCTGCCTGGCGCAGCTGGCGGCGCGCATCGATGCCGTGCACCTGGCGTGGGTGCCAGCAGCGGTGGCGGTGCTGGCGCGGCTGATGACGGACGGCGGCCAGCTGCAGGCCGTGCATCTTGACGAGGCGCAGCGCGCGGCGCTGCAGGGAAACGGCTTTGTCTTCGACGAGAGCCGCCTGCGCGCCACGTTCTATGCGCGGCGGGGAGAGCACGTGGCCGTGGCGGCGCCCGAGCGGCGCGCCATCGTCATCGGCGCGGGCGTGGCCGGCGCGGCCGCCTGCGAACGGCTGGCCGCGCGCGGCTGGAAGGTGACCCTGATCGAACGCCACGCGCAAGCGGCCAGCGAGGCGTCCGGCAACCTGGCCGGCATCTTCATGCCGCAGCTGTCGAAGGACGACAATATCGCCACGCGCCTGGTGCGCGCCGCGTATCTGTATTCGCTGCGTTACTGGACGGACCTGGGCGGCATCGGCGCCGCCTTCGAGGGCGCGCAGTGCGGCGTGCTGCAGCTGGCGCGCGATGGCGCGCATGCGCAGGTGCAGCGGCAGATCGCCGCCAGCGGCATGTATCCCCCTGAATTCGCCCGCTGGCTGGAAGCGCCAGAGGCGGCCGCCATGCTGGGCGCGCCGGCACCCGACGGCGCCTGGTGGTTCGGGCAGGGCGGCTGGGCGCGTCCGTCCTCCGTCTGCGCGGCCATGCTGGACGCCTGCGGCGCCCTGCTGACGCGGTGCTTTTCCAGCAGTGCGCTGGGCCTCGAACGTGTGGCGGACGAATGGCGGGTGCGCGATGCGCAAGGCAGCCTGATTGCGGCCGCGCCCACGGTGATTCTGGCCGCCGGCACGGGCGCCGTGCAGTTCGGGCAGGCGGCCGGCCTGCCGCTCGACGCCGTACGGGGACAGGTCACGCACCTGGCCGAAGGCAGCCTGCCATCGCTGCCCTTCGTCGTCTGCCGCGAAGCCTACATGACGCCGGCGCACGGGGGCATCGTCTGCGTGGGCGCCAGCTATGATGCGGACGCGGATGCCAGCGTGCGCGCAGCGAGCCAGCACGACAACATCGGCAAGGTCGCCGCCATCCTCGGCGTGGCCCCGTTCGAGGCGCCGCTGGCCGGGCGCACGGGCTTTCGCTGTGTGGCACCGGACCGCCTGCCGCTGGCGGGCGCCTTGCCCGACCCCGGCGTGCCGGGGCGCTGCGAGCGCCTGCGCGACGTGCCCCGCTGGCCCGGCCTGCATGGCTTGCTCGGCTACGCCTCGCGCGGCCTGATCTGGGCGCCGTTGGCGGCCGAGCTGCTGGCCTGCCAGCTGGAGGGCGAGCCGCTGCCGCTGGAACGCCAGCTGGCCGAGGCGCTCGATCCTGCCCGTTTTTTGTTGCGCGAGCGCCGTAGGGCTTCCTGATTGCACCCAGAAGCGAGCTCCGGGGTCGGACCCTGTGGGGGAATATGCCGCAATGGGGCATATTCCGATTCCGAAGGAACTGACCCCATATACGTTTTTCAGCTTTCCAAACTCTTTTTAATTTGTTTTCCGAACAACATAAGTTCGCTACAGTGGACGCGTGCTTGTCTTTGATGACGGAATAAAGAGGTGGAACGATGGCTGCTGCAGAACTGATTTTCGATCCCCGCGCCGCGCACGGCGAGGCGGCGTTTGACGAAGTGCTCAATCTCGCGCGCACCCAGGCGCAGGCGCAGGGCTTGCCGTATGCGGGCATCGTCAGCGCGCAGGATGCGTGGCAGCTGGTGCAGGCCGGCAAAGCCGTGCTGGTCGACGTGCGCACCAATGAAGAACGCACTTTCGTCGGCTACGTGCCCGCCTCGCTGCATGTGGCGTGGGCGACTGGCACGGCCATGAACCGCAATCCGCGCTTCACGCGCGAGCTGGAAGCGAAGGCGGGCGGCAAGGAGGCCGTGGTGCTGCTGCTGTGCCGCAGCGGCAAGCGTTCGGCGCTGGCGGCCGAAGCGGCGGCCAAGGCAGGTTTTTCCAGCGTCTTCAATATCGCACAAGGCTTCGAGGGCGACCTTGACGCACATCAGCAGCGCGGCCACAGCGGTGGCTGGCGCTGGCATGCGCTGCCCTGGCTGCAAGACTAATCCACCCCTCAGGACCACCATGAACCAGCGTGCCTTGCCTCCCGCCTCCCTCGCCGCGCAGCCGCAATGGGAGCTGCGCCAGATCGTCGATGAATTGCGCGCCGTGCGCGAACGCTGGCGCGACGGCTTATTGCGCCACCAGGAGTGCGGTGCGCGCGAATTCCCCTCGCGCCAGCACCTGCGCGACATCGTCACCGCCCTGTGCGCGGCGCTGTTTCCCATGCGTCTGGGGCCGCTCGACCTGCAGCAGGAGAGCGAGGATTTCTTTGTCGGCCACACGCTCGACACGACCTTGACGGGCTTGCACGAACAGGTGCGGCGCGAACTCAGTTACCACGCGCGCCAGCATGGCTTGCAGCAGACGGTGTCCATCGAACAGCAGGCGCTGGCCATCGTGCAGCGCTTTGCCCGCGCGCTGCCGCGCATCCGCGCCCAGCTCGACACGGACGTGGCGGCCGCCTTCCATGGCGACCCGGCCGCGCACAGTGTCGATGAGGTGCTGCTGTGCTATCCGGGCATCCTGGCCATCATCCATTACCGCCTGGCGCACACCCTGTATGCGCTGGGTGCGCCGCTGGTGGCGCGCATCATCGCCGAAGTGGCCCATTCGCAGACGGGCATCGACATCCACCCGGGCGCCGTCATCGGCAGCAGTTTCTTCATCGACCACGGCACGGGCGTGGTGATCGGCGAGACGGCCATCATCGGCGAACGGGTGCGCATCTACCAGGCCGTCACCCTGGGCGCCAAGCGCTTTCCCGCCGGCGAGGACGGCGTACTGAAAAAGGGACTGGCACGCCACCCCATCGTGCAGGACGACGTGGTCATCTACGCGGGCGCCACGATACTGGGCAGGGTGACCATCGGCCAGGGCTCCGTCATCGGCGGCAATGTCTGGCTGACCCGTAACGTGGCCCCCGGCAGCAACATCACGCAAGCCCACAACCAGCAGGAGGCGCCAGAATTGCAGCCGCCCTTGCATCCCGCTTTTGCCCACCACCCATGAGGACAGCATGTTGATCAAACAGTTTGGACTGGCCGTGCGCCAGTTGCGCGAAGGGCATGGCTGGTCGCAGGAGCGGCTGGCCGAAGCGGCCGACCTGAACCGCTCCTTCATCGGCGAAATCGAACGGGGCGCCGCCACGCCGTCGCTGCTGACGGTGGAAAAGCTGGCCGGCGCGCTGGGCATCGGCCTGGCGGGCCTGATGGCCCGCTGCGAACCGGAACTGGTGGATTAATGCGGGCCTGGTGGCGATAGCATGTTGAGCAAATGAGAGGGGCGCCCGATACTTTATTTGTTTTCCGGATAAGCATATTCACTTTTCTCATTAGGAGTCGTCGATGGCCGAAGCAACCCCCGATAGCCAGTTTGCGCTGGGCGATAACGCCGCGCGCCAGCTGGCCAATGCCAGCAAGAGCGTTCCCCAGCTGTCCACCATCACGCCGCGCTGGCTGGTGCACCTGCTGCAATGGCTGCCCGTGGAAGCGGGTATCTACCGCCTCAACCGCGTAAAAAATCCCAAGGACGTGCGCGTGGCCTGCTCGCAGCGCGACGAATCGGAACTGCCGCAAACCTTCGTCGACTACGACGAGCAGCCGCGCGAGTATTTTCTCAATGCCGTCAGCACGGTGCTCGACGTGCACACGCGCGTGTCGGACCTGTACAGCAGCCCGCACGACCAGATCAAGGAGCAGCTGCGCCTGACCATCGAGACGATCAAGGAGCGCCAGGAAAGCGAATTGATCAACAATCCCGATTACGGCCTGCTGGCCAGCGTGCACGACGACCAGCGCATCTTCACCCTGACGGGCGCGCCCACGCCGGACGACCTCGACGAACTGCTGACGAAGGTATGGAAGGAGCCGGGCTTCTTCCTCGCCCACCCGCTGGCCATCGCCGCCTTTGGCCGCGAATGCACGCGCCGCGGCGTGCCGCCGCCCACCGTCAGCCTGTTCGGTTCCCAGTTCCTCACGTGGCGCGGCGTGCCGCTGGTGCCATCCGATAAGCTGCCCATCGAGGACGGCAAGACGAAGATCATTTTGCTGCGCGCGGGCGAACAGCGCCAGGGCGTGATCGGCCTGTTCCAGCCCGGCCTGGCGGGCGAGCAAAGCCCGGGCCTGTCCGTGCGCTTCATGGGCATCAACCGCCACGCGATTTCGTCCTACCTGATTTCGCTGTATTGCTCGCTGGCCGTGCTGACCGACGATGCGCTGGCCGTACTGGAAGACGTGGAGATCGGTAAATACCATGACTACCCAGACACCTACAAGTGATGGCGCGGCGGCCTTGCCCGCCGTCCCGTTTTTGCCCGATGAAGCGACCCTGAACCGCCTGGCGGGCGAATTCTTTGCCCGTTTTCCGGGCTTGGACAAGTCGCCCAGTCTTGGCGGCTCGGGCAGCGTGCTCGATGCGGCGCCCCGCTATGCGAACCGCCCGCCGCCGCAGCCAGGTCCTGCGTTCGCCGCCATCGCTCCCGGCGTGGCGACGGCGCAGGTGCCGCCCGTGACGGCGCCGCTGGAAGCGCCGGTTGCGCCGGCGCCCGCGTTCGTGCCGACGCCGCGCTTGTCGGCGATCAATGCACCCGCAGCGCCATCGCCGTATTATTTTCTGGGTGGCGCGCATGGTTATCCCGCGTCGGGCAATGGCCTTGATGGTCTGGCGCGGCAGGGGCTGGGGCAGGCCGCGCCCGATGATCTGCGGGGCCTGTTTGCCACGCCGCGGCAGGCGCCCGCGCGCCAGCTGCCCGTGGCGCCATCCGGCGGCCCGCCCGCGTTCTATTTCCAGACCGAGCTGCCGGCGCAGCAGCAAGGGCATGGGCAGGCGCCGGCGCCATTCGACGTGCATGCCGTGCGGCGCGATTTTCCCGTGCTGGCCGAACGGGTCAACGGCAAGCCGCTGGCCTGGTTCGACAATGCGGCCACCACGCACAAGCCGCAGTCGGTGATCGACCGGGTGTCGTATTTCTACGCGCACGAGAATTCGAACATCCACCGCGCCGCGCATGCGCTGGCGGCGCGCGCCAGCGATGCGTACGAGGCTGCGCGCGCCAAGGTGGCGCATTTTCTGGGCGCCGCCTCGGCCAATGAAATCATTTTCGTGCGCGGCGCCACGGAAGGCATCAATCTGATCGCCAATACCTTCGGGCGCAAATACATAGGCAGCGGCGACGAAATCATCGTCTCGCAGCTGGAGCACCACGCCAATATCGTGCCGTGGCAGCAACTGGCGGCGGAGAAGGGCGCGACACTGCGCGTCATCCCCGTCGACGACAGCGGGCAGATACTGCTCGATGAATTCCGCAAGCTGCTCAACGGGCGCACGAAACTGGTGTCCGTGACGCAGGTGTCGAATGCACTGGGCACGGTGACGCCCGTGGCGCAGATCATCGCGCTGGCGCATGCGGCCGGCGTGCGCGTGCTGGTCGACGGCGCGCAGGCCGTGTCGCACCTGCGCGTGGACGTGCAGGCGCTGGGCGCCGATTTCTACGTGTTTTCGGGGCATAAAGTGTTCGGCCCGACGGGCATCGGCGCCGTGTACGGCAAGGCGGACTTGCTGGAGCAGCTGCCGCCCTGGCAGGGCGGCGGCAACATGATCGCCGACGTGACGTTCGAGCGCACCGTCTACCAGGGCGTGCCGAACCGCTTCGAGGCGGGCACGGGCAATATCGCGGACGCCGTGGGCCTGGGCGCAGCCATCGATTACGTGCAACGCATCGGCCTGGACAACATCGCCGCCTACGAGCACGCGCTGCTGGACTACGCCACGCATCACTTGCAGGCCATTCCCGGCGTGCGCCTGATCGGCACGGCGCCGGACAAGGCCAGCGTGGCCTCGTTCGTGCTGGCCGGCTACGCGCCGGCGGAAGTGGGGCAGGCCCTGAACGAAGAGGGTATCGCCGTGCGCTCCGGCCACCACTGCGCCCAGCCTATCCTGCGCCGCTTCGGCGTGGAAGCGACCGTGCGGCCCTCGTTCGCCTTCTACAACACCTACGAGGAGATCGACCGCATGATCGCCGTGGTGCGCCGCCTGGCGGCTGCCCGTCGCTGACGCTGTTGCTTCACCGTCCGATGCCGTCCCTGCGCCAGCGGGGGCGGCATTGTTGCGTCATGTCACGGACTTTGCGCGCGGCTGGCTGGCGCCCGCGGGCGGGCGGTATAATTTATCCTTGGCAATATTTGAGCCGCGGCGCCGTGCCGCCGGCGCCCGAGGAGATATCCGGTGGAAGATCAACACAGCTCGCCCGAGCTTTTCCTGTTCCTGGCGTCGACCGTGCACGACATGAAAAATTCGATCAGCGTTGTCAGCGGCACGCTGGAGTCGCTGCTGGCGGCCGAGCAGGCGAAAGCGTCCCCGCAGGCGGACCCCGCCTACCTGCAGATGGCGCAGATGCTGTACCAGACCAAGCGCCTCAACGATAACCTGATCCAGCTGCTGGCCCTGTACAAGGAAGTGGGCAAGCCCGGCTACCCCTTCGACGTGCAGCCGCAGCTGGTGGGCCAGGTGATCGACCAGGTGGTGGACCAGGAAAAGATCCTGCTGGCGTCGAAAGGCATCCGCCTGGAGACGGCCTGCCCGCCGGACCTGATCTGGACCCTGGACGAAGACCTTGTCATCGGCGTGCTGGCGCATGCCATCAACAACGCCATCCGCTACACGCGCGACACGATCCGCCTGTCCGTGCGCGAGGCCGGCGGCCTGCTGGAGCTGCGCGTGGAAGACAATGGCGAAGGCTATACGCAAGCCTTGCTCGACGCGGGCAGCGCGGCCATGGACGGCATGGCCGCCGGCGTGAACTTTTCCACCAACAGCACGGGCCTGGGCCTGTATTTTTCCAGCGAAGTGGCGAAGATGCACAAGCACCGGGGGCAGGGCGGCAGCATCGCCCTGGAAAACGGCGGCGCCCTGGGCGGCGGCTGCTTCATCCTGCGCCTGCCCTGAACGAGGACACCATGGCAACCGACAGCCACGCCACCGCCGCCGAAGCGGGCAGCACCGATTGGGCCGACAAGCATTACCTGCTGGTCGACGACTTCATCGGCATCCGCATCCTGCTGCGCGAATCGCTGCGCAACCTGGGTGCGCGCCATATCGACCAGGCGGCCAGCGGCGGCGAAGCCATGAAGCTGCTGGCCAAGACGCGCTACGACGTGGTGCTGTGCGATTACAACCTGGGTGAAGGCAAGAACGGCCAGCAGGTGCTGGAAGAGACGCGCGTGCGCAACCTGACGGCGCCGTCCAGCGTATGGCTGATGGTGTCGGCCGAGAAAAGCGTGGAATCCGTGATGGGCGCCGCCGAGCACCAGCCGGACGCCTACCTGATCAAGCCCATCACGGAAGGCGTGCTGCTCACGCGCCTGAACCGCGTGTGGCACAAGAAGCAGGTGTTCCGCGAAATCGACCAGGCCTGCATGGAAAAGGATTATCTGCGCGCGGCCAAGCTGTGCGACGCGCAGATCGAGGTCAACAAGCTGCACGAGCTGGAACTGCTGCGCATGAAGGCCAGTTTGCTGCTGAAGAGCGGCGAGCCGGAAAAGGCCCGCGCCGTGTACGAAAAGGTGCTGGCCGAGCGCGACTACAGCTGGGCCAGGGCGGGGCTGGGCAAGATCCGCATGAACAATGGCGAGCACGAGGCGGCGCGGCAGATCTTCCAGGGCGTGATCGTGGAAAACAAGTACTACATCGATGCCTACGACCAGATGGCCGTCGCCTACCAGCTCATGGGCCAGCACGAGGAAGCGTGCGGCGTGCTGGAAAAGGCGGCGCGCCTGTCGCCCAATTCCGTGCCGCGCCAGCGCAACCTGGGCCAGGCTGCCTTAAAAATAGGCAATGTCAGCATGGCGGAAAAGGCTTTCCGCAAATGCATCTCCATCGGCGAATTTTCCGTCATGAAGACGCCGGACGCCTACCTGGGCCTGGCGCGCGTGTGCGGCCTGAAAAAGGATGCCAAGGAAGCGCTGCAGTGGCTGCTGCTGGCGCAACGCGAATTCTCGCCCGAGCAGATCGGCTTGCGGGCGAAGATCACGGAAGGCATGGTGCACCACGAAACGGGCGATTACCGGCGCGCGCGCAAGTGCGGCGACGAACTGGAAGCCATGCTGGCCGAAGACCCGGCGCGGCCCGAGAAAAGCATCTGCATGGAGCTGGCGACCCTGCTGTTCGCCGTCGGCGTGAAGGATGCGCCGGCCGGCCTGCTGTGCTACGTGGTGAAGAACAACCACGACAACCAGGTGGTGCAGGACGAGGTGCAGAAGATCTTCGACAAGGCGAAGATGGGCGACGAGGGCACGAGCCTGATCATCGCTTCGCGCAAGGAAGCGTCGGACCTGATGAACAAGGGCGTGCTGCTGTGGAAGACGGACAAGCTCAACGAAGCGGTTGCCTGGATGCGCGCGGCGCGCGAAAAGCTGCCCAACAACCTGCGCATCCTGTTCAATTCCGCGCAAATCATCGTGTCGTTCCTGCAGCAACGGGGCTACCAGGCGGACTTGGCGGCGGAAGCCATGGAAGTGTTGTTGTATGTAGACAAAATTGCACCAGGGCAGCAGCGCTTCGCCCAATTGATGGAGCAGCTGGTGCACCTGACGCCTCCGCCCGAGATGCAGGAGGTGGCCGTGGTACTGGAAAAAGCCCCGCCGGGGCCGGAAAAAGGGGGAAAAGTCGTGCGCCAGCGTCCCGGATGATAAACTAGGGGCCAGCGTGGGTTCGCCTGCGCTTGAGTTGCTTTACAACAATAAGGAAGAAACTATGCGTGATGTGGTCAATGAAGTATACAAAAAGATGAAAGTCGGCGCCGTTGCCTGGGTACGCCCGGTGGCCGCCAAGGGAGACACGCTGGAAACATTCCAGTCTTCGTACGAGCACGCCAAGGCGCTGGCCGACGAAGGCCTGATCACGATCGGTGACGTAAAACGCCAGGCCGACAACCTGATCGAGGCGATCCGCATTCATCGTATCGCCTGATCATATCGTTGACTTGAAGGGCTAGGCCTTGCCTGGCGCCTTAGCCTTGGGCGCCGCGCGCTTTGCCGGCGCCTTGCGCAGCGGGGCCTTGGCCTTGGCTGCCGTGGCGGCTTCCGCCGGCTTGGCGGATTTGCCTGCCGCTGGCCTGGCCTGGCTGCCGGCGCCGAAGCTGGCCGCCGCCGCACTGGCCGCGTCGGGCGACATCGCCGTCGACACGGCCTGCTTGAACTGATCTTGTAACAAATTCCACCAGGCACTTGGATTGGCCAGCTGGGCTGCCGCATGGCTGCCGGCGTCGTTGGGCGCCGCCGCGGCCGGTTCCGGCGCGGGTGCAGGCGCGGGAGCAGGCTTGGCTTCCGGCGCGGGCGCTGCCGGCTGCTGGAAAAACGCGGAAGCATAGGGCACGGATTCAAACAGGGATTTCTCGCTGGCACCGGGCTGGGTGATGGCGGCCGCCAGCGATGCGCCCATCGATTTCAGGGTGGCAATCGTGCCGCGCTGCACTTCCAGCGCCTGGATACTGCCGCGCAGCATGCTGGTATTGAGGTTCAGCCAGGCTTCGACGGCCTTCAGGTCATTGATTTTCTTGTCCAGCTCTTCCACCGACATGGTGGGCGCCGTGATGCCGGGCACGCCCATGCCGGGCACGCTCATGCTGCCCCACAGGTTCTTGACGAAGTCGAGGGTGTCGGTCACAACTGCTGCGCCCGGCATCTGGGGCATTTGCGGGTTTGCCATGCGAAATCTCCTGGTAGGTGGATGTGCCTAGCGTAGCAGATATCAGCTTGCAACTGACGCAAAGTGGCCAACATTTTCTTACATAAAACCTCAAGAGTTGAGCACGGGCAAGAAGCAGGAATGCGGGTGAAAGCGTTACACTAGCGCTCATGATGCCCGCTTCCTTTTTCTCGCCACCGCGCCGCCGAACCGTTGTCTTTGTCGCGGTCATCGGGGTGCTGCATTACGTGGCGCTGGAATGGCTGACTTCGCATGCGGGCATGGTGCCGCTGCGGCCGGATAATACGCAGGTCGTCAGCATGGCGCTGCTTGCCGAGGCGCCCAAGCCGCTGCCGGTGGTCCCGCCGCCACCGCCGCCGCCCGTGCCCGAGCCCCGGCTGCCGCCACCGCCGCCGCCGACGGCATTGCCGTCGAGCGACACGCCCGTGCTGACGGCGCCGGCCAGCGATGTGCCGGCAGGCCCGGCCACGCCGGCACCGCCCGCGCGACCGCCGTCACGGCGCCGGCACCCGCCGAAGTGGCGCCGCCCGCGCCGCCACCGCCACCGCCGCCCGTCGTGGAGCAGGCGCGGCATTACAAGACGAACGCGCCCGCGTCGGCCCGCTTCGACCTGCACGTGGACCGGCGCGATGCGGACGGCACCAAGTGGCAGGGCGTGGCCGCCATGGCGTGGGACAACAAGGGCGATAGCTACCAGCTGAAACTGGAAGTGGGCTTGAGCATGCTGATCACGCGCATCAACCTGCTGGTGCTGACCAGCGAAGGCGTGATCGATGCGAGCGGCATCGTGCCCGTCACGGCCACGGAAAAGCGCAAGGGCCGGGCGCAAACGGCCACGCATTTCAACCGCGACGGCAAGGTCATCACCTTTTCCGCCACGACGGCCACCGTGCCATGGCAGGAAGGGGCGCAGGACAAGGCCAGCGTGCCGTTCCAGCTGGCCGCCATCGGCCGCGCGGACGTCAACCAGCTGGCCGGCAATATCGATATCCTCGTCGGCGAGGAAAGGGAAGCGACCGTGTTCCGCTTCCAGCTCGTGGGCGAGGAAGAACTGGACACGCAGATGGGCCGGCTGGTGACGTGGCATCTGCGCCGGCCGCCCAAGCCGGGCACGTATTCGTCGCAGCTCGATATCTGGCTGGCGCCGTCCATGCAGTGGTATCCGGTACAAATACGCAATACCGAGGCGAGCGGGGCTTTGACCACGCAAACCGTCACCAAGATCTCCGTCAATGACGCTACAGGAAAATAAATGATGACTCTGACTAATTTGAAACACTTGCTGGCCGCCGGCGTACTGGCTGCCACCCTGACTCCCGCCATGGCCGACGCGCCCGTGGAGCACCCCGCCATCAAGCGCCCGTACAAGCTCGTGCCGTCGGCTGACCTCGTCTATTCCATCAAGGCCAGGCAGCGCGGCATCGGCCTGTCCGGCGAATCCGTCAGCAACTGGCGCGTGGGCGACGGCAAGTATTCGCTGCTGGCCGAAACGAAGGCGGCCCTGTTCGGCAAGATCCTCGAGCAGCGCAGCGAAGGCACGGTCGACGATTACGGCCTGGCCCCGGCGCAATTCGTGGAAAAGCGCTTCCGCAAGGATGCCGTCACGACCACCTTCAAGCGCGACAGCAAGACCATCGTGTTTGGCGAAGGCGATGAAACGTATCCGCTGAAGGGCGGCGAGCAGGACCGTAACAGTGCCGTCTGGCAACTGGCCAGCGTGGCGCGCGCCGCGCCCGAGAAATTCGTCCCCGGCTCGGAATGGGCCTTTTTTGTCGCCGGCGCGCATGATGCCGAGCCGTGGGTCTTCAAGGTCGTCAAGGAAGAGAGCGTGACGACGGGCATGGGCGACGTGGCCGCCATCCACCTGGTCAAGGCGCCGCCGCCGGACAAGAAGGGCCAGCAAGTGGACCTGTGGCTGGCGCCGTCGCTGGAATGGTATCCCGTGAAAGTGACGTTCGCCGACGCGGACGGCGGCGATTATGTGGAGCAAACCTTGCAGAAGATCGTCAAGAAGTAAGCGCTTGCCACTCGTTTTTGCATCACATTAGCCAGCCAGATGCAGAAACGGGGGGCGGACCCCGAGAGGGAATGCGCCCGCCGGGGACATCCCGGTTCCGCCGGAACCGGGCCTCTTCGCCGTTGGGGTTTCCGTCAATACAACACTCAAGGACCCGGCAGCCCACACGGGCCCCTCCCACGCGCTAAATTGCATGTCAGAACTGATATACTGACGCCCCCGCCTCGCAGCGCCGCTTTCGCCCGCTGCGCCGCCCGCTGAACACTCATCCGGAATAGAATGATTGACATAATGGCAAGTGCAGCCGTGGCTGCGGATGCAAATCAAACAGAGCAAGAGCATCACGATTCCTTGCAGGCGCATTTCCAGCCGAATATTTCGGCCGACGAGATCGAGCAGGTGTTTCACTTGAAGCGGGCGCAGCCTTTGCTGCAAGTGTTTACGGCCCTGTTCCACGGCGGCTTCGATGGCGTGCTGGTGCGCCTGCTGGTGCTGCGCGAACTGGCGTCCGATGCAGCGACCTCTGCCTACACGCGCGCCGATATCAACACCAAGCTGGCGTATCTGTTGCCGGAAAGCCTGGAAACGGTCTTGCTGCGCCTGCGCTCGAACCAGCTGCTGGCCTGGGATACGCAGCAGGGCGTGTACCGCGTCACGCCCATGGCACGCAACGTGCTGTCCGCCATCGACAGCCTGCTGGGCCTGGGCCAGACGGAAGACGAGGCGGAAATGGGCTTTTTGCTGTCGCAGGTGGCGGGGGCGCAAGCCGTCGGCGGCGTGTCGGTCGAGCAATTGCAACATCTGCTGGGGCGCCTGGTGGACTTGACGGAAGAGTTTTCCGACGCCATCGCCTCCGGTTCCGAATTCCGTCTGCGCACGGCGCAGGCGAAGTGGAATATGGCGTGCGACTGGGTGGAAAAGGGTTCCGAAATCCTCGTGGCGATCACGTCCGATGAAAACGCGGACAGCGCCACGCACAAGGCGGCGCAGGCCATCGGCCGGGCGCAGAGCAAATTGTTGAACATGCAAGGCATGTTTTCGCGGGCCCTGAACCAGATCGAGCGCCAGCGGGTCCACCTGGGCCAGTCCGGCCTGTCGACGACGGACATCAAGCGCTGGCTCCTGCAGCATGACGACCTGGCCAGCCTGGCCGAGGGCGCCATCGACCAGCCCGTCGTCCCCCTGTTCTCCACGCCGGCCGAGATGATCGACGTGGCCGAGACGGAACTGCTGTCCGAACGGGCGGCGGGCGTCACCAACACGGGCCTGCCCAGCGGCGAGGACGCGCCCACCACCATCAGCGACGGACCCGCCATGCAGCTCGAACTCGATGACCTCCTGGCCCGCCTGTCGAATTTCGCCAGCCTGGGCAATTTCCCCAGCATCGGCGAAGAGGGGCCGAAGAGCGTACCGGTGCAGGATTCGCTGCTGCCGGCCAGCTTTGCCGTGGCCTCCTACCGCGCGTCCATGCTGCCGCTGCTGGGCGACGTGTCCGAAGCGAGCCTGCAAGGCTCGACGGCCGAACTGGCCCGTCTGCCGATTACCTTTACACCGACCGACGAGATGGTCCAGTTGACCGACCCCCACGTGGCGGCCATGTCGATCGCCTCGCTTTCACTGAATGTTTCACTTGATTTAGATAGCGGCACCGCCGATGAATGACGATTCCCAAATCCTGATTGCGCGCCTGCTCACGCATCAAACCCTGCGCCGCGACGACAAGCTCGTCAAGCGCGTGCTGTCCGACGAGCTGTTCCGCGCCGAGATCGATGCGCGCCTGCTGGCCTGCGGCCTGAAACTGCTCGACAACGTGTACGCCGACCATGTCACCCTGGCCCTGACGCGCACCATCGAGCCGAAGATCTTCGGCGCGCGCGATGTGTGGCAAAACAATAACTTCGGCCTGGCCCGCGATGGCGTGGCCCTGCTGGTGGTGCTGTGGGCGCAGATCATCCTGCCCAAGCGGGAACGCCAGGAAACCCACCAGCACGCGGACGATGACCAGAACGACATGTTCGGCACGGAAAAACCGCTGCCGCGCGCGGAAGACGCGTCCATGGGCATTTCCTACAAGGCGCTGCTGTCCGATTTCGGCGACAAGCTGGGCAAGAAGACGCGCATGGACATGAACCTGGGCACCCTGGCCAAGCTGGGCTTCATCGAGCGGCGCGGCGACGTGCTGCTGGAAGGCCCGCTGCTGGACCTGATGATGGATACGGACGTGCTCAAGGAGCGTATCATCAACGGCGCCCTGGCCGACGTCTTCAAGCGCGCGCCGGCGCGCCTGGTCGTCGTCGGCGGCGACCCGCTGCTCGACGCGGAAGTGGAAGCCGACCTGTCCGCCGACATCCTTGATGCGGGCGACGCGCCTGCGTCCGACCTTCCTCACTGAAAGCGCCCATGTTTCATATCAAATCACTTGAACTGGTGCACTGGGATTACTGGCAGCGCATCAAGAACATCCCGCTCGACGCGAAGATCATCACCATCGCGGGGCAGAACGGCTCGGGCAAGACCACCTTGCTCGACGCCTTGCGCACCCTGTTCGGCCTCGACTGCTCGATGGGGCGCACGTATAAGCACTATGCGCGCCACTCGGGCCAGCAGACGGCCTGGCTGCGCGCCGTGGTCGACAACAAGAACGTGGGCAAGCAGCTGTCGAACCGCCCGTTCCGCAGTTCCGGCTTCTTCAGCGACGATGAAGTGACCCTGTTTTGCCAGATCCAGAAGAACGGCGGCGACTGGAAGCGCCAGTATCTGATGCGCCCAGGCAATGTGCAGATCGAGGACATCACGGACGCCAACGACTGGCTGGGCGTGGAAAACTACCGCAAGCGCCTGGCCAATGCGGGCCTGTCGCCCGCCATGTCGAAAGTGCTGGCGCTGGAGCAGGGCGAGACGGACAAACTGTGCGAATACGCGCCGCGCCAATTGCTCGACCTCGTCTTCCAGGTATTCGGCGACAAGGAAGTGCTGGACGCCTACGACGAAGCCAAGCGCCACCAGCGCGACACGGAAGTGGAGCTGAAGCGCTTCGAGACGGAACTGGAAGCGTCGAAGACCAATCTGGAAGGCTTGCGCCTGCGCGTGGCCAACTATCACCAGTGGGAAGGGCTGCATAAAGAGCGCCGCAACCTGCTGGAAGAAGTGCTGCCCAGCCTGCAATACCACGAGGCGCGCGAAAAGGCGGCCATCGCCAGCCGGCAATTGCGCGATGCGCGCAAGCCGATGGCGCAGGCGGACCAGCAACTGACGGACAAGCGCAATGCGCTGGCGGCGCAGGCCAAGTCCCTGTCCGACGCGCAGATGAACGAGACCTTGCTGGAGCAGGAATCGATCGGCCTGCAGAGCCGTTTGTCCCTGATCAATGCCAAGCTGAAACCGCTGGACAGCCTGCTGGAGCAGAAGGACCGCCTGCACAAGCTGGCGGCGGACTCCGGCAGCGACATCGCCGAAGTGGCTGCCCAGCTGGAACAGAAGGAAGCGGAACTGCTGCGCCAGCGCCAGCAGCGCGACGCCCTGTCGGCGCGCATCGCGGCCGAGCAGGCAACCATTGCCGCGCTGCAAGGCAAGACGGCCATGCCGGAGCCGGAGAATGTGCGCGGCATGCGCCGCGCCCTGCGCGACGCGGGGATTTCCCACGCCATGCTGTCCGATATCGTCGAAGTGACGGACAGCCGCTGGCAAGGCGCCGTCGAAGGCGTGCTGGGCGGCTATGCTTCGGTGGTGTTGCTGGACAAGGCCAAGGATGCGGCCGCCGCCTACCGTTTGGCGGAAAAGGAACGCTATCGCCACTTCATCGTGCCCGACCTCGTCACGGCACCTAGCGCGAAAGATGAAAGCCTGCTGGCCGTGGTGAAATTTTCCGCGCCCGTGCCCAGCTGGCTGATCGAGCAGCTGTCGCGCATTGCCCGCGTCGATTCCGTCGAAGCGGGTTTCAAGCTGGGCAACCACGAAGAGTGGATCACGCCCGAGGCGTATCACCGCGAGCGCCGCGGCGGCCGCTCCCTGTTCGTGGAAGCGTCGCGCTACCGCTTCGGCCAGGCTGGCCGCAGCGGCCGCCTGGAAGCGCTGCTGCGCTCCCTGCCGGGCCTGGAAGGCCAGGAAGACACGCTGACCCTGGTCATTTCGAAACTGGCGGGGGAAGTGGGCGCCCTGAAAGCGCGCATCGCCGGCGTCGACGCGGCCAAGGAACTCAGTGCGCGCCAGGAAGAATTCGCCGAAGCGCTGCGCAATTCGAAACCGCTCAAGGAAGAGCGCCTGGAAGTGGGCGGCCGCCTGGGCGAGCTGCAGAACCTGACGAAGAACGCCACCGTGGCGCGCACTCGCGCCGATACCGTGTGGCAAAACGCGCGCCTGGCCCTGTCCGAGGCGGAAGCGGGCGCGCGCCTGGGCTACAAGAAACAGATTGAACAGCGCGCCGAGCATGCGCGCGCCCTGCTGGCCCTGCGCCACGCGTGGCGCCATTTGCCGAAGAGCTGGCGCCGGCCGGGCCGACGCGCGGCGCTTGTCGCCGAGCACCAGAACGCGCACCAGGTCGACCTGCGCGTGGCCAGCCTGCAAAACAGCCTGGCGCGCGACGACTGGGAACTGGACGCCACCGTCATCGACCAACACCACCGCCTGTCGGACCAGCTGCACGGCCGCCAGTCGGAAACGGACGAGCGCCGCTACCAGAACAACCGCGCCATCGAAGCGACGGGCAATGCCCGCGGCGCCTACATGGAGCGCTTGCGCTACACCATCAAGACCTACAGCAAGAACATCAAGGAACTGGGCGAGCTGGCCGGCATCGAAGTGCATGCCGACCCCGTGCGCCTGGAAAACGACGACGTGCAGCTGTCGCAGGCGGGCCTGCACGTGCGCTTCAAGTTCGACGGCAAGGGCGTCATCGGCATGAACGATGGCGAAGCGTCGGGCGGCCAGCAGGTGATGAAGTCGCTGGTGCTGCTGATCGGCCTGCTGAAATCGGAAGACGGTTCCGGCGGCTTCGTCTTCATCGACGAACCGTTTGCCCACCTCGACATCCGCAACATCCAGCTGGTGGGAGAATTCCTGAAAAACACGGAAGCGCAGTACCTGATGACGACGCCGTTGACGCACAACACGGATGTCTACGATCCATCGGAACTGACTTTGATCACGAGCAAGAAAAAGAAGGATACGCAATGGGCGCAACCGATCTTCGTGCTGCAGCGGCGCATCGAACCCGTGCCGGGCAAGGCGGCGTGATGACCGCGCGCCGTGTGCTGGCATCGGCCGCGCTGGCGCTGGCCATGGCGCATGCGGCGCCGGCTGTCGCCAACGACGGCATCGGCGCCGTGGGCGCGGGCGGCATCCTGTTCGGCAAGACGGATGCCGTGGCCATGAAAAAGGAAGTGCTCAGCGTGAGCGCGGAATTGATCAAGGTCGAGTACGAGTTCCTCAACGAGTCGAAAACGGACGTGGAAGAGACGATCTTCTTCCCCCTGCCCGAATACGCGGCCGGCTACCATGGCTCGCCCACGTATTACGGCCAGCCGCAGCAGTTTTCCGTCGACGTGGATGGCAAGCGCAAGGCCTACCAGACGACGTTTGTCGCCAAGCTCGACGCCAAAGATGTGACGGCCCGGCTGCGCCAGCTGGGCCTGTCCGACGCGCAGATCGCATATTTCCCCTCGCACACGCCGTTCGACAAGAAGGTGGCGCCGCTGACGGCCGCGCAGCAGAAAACCATGATCGCCGAGGGCTTGCTGGCCCAGCTCTACGACGAGGAATGGGTGCCGGCCTGGACAGTCAAAGTCCTCTACCTGTGGCAGCAGAAATTCCCCGCCGGCAAGGTCGTGCGCGTGCGCCATCAATATGCGCCATTCGTCGCGGCCGGCCCGGGCGCCTCCTACCTGGGCGACGGCAACGAGTTTGAAAAGAAATACTGCGGCGACAAGGCTTTCTACAAGACGTGGAACCGCCTGGCGGCCCGGCAGGGCGAGGGCGGCTTCGTCAATGCCGTGTGGGTGTCGTACATTTTGACGACGGGCAATACCTGGAAGAATGGCATCGAGGATTTCACCTTGAACCTGGTCAAGGGCAAACCGGACGAGCTCATCAGCCTGTGCTTCCCCGGCACCTTTACCAAGATCAACCCCACCACCTTGCAAGTCAAGCTGCGCAACTTCCATCCCAAACAGGATCTGGACGTGTACTTCGGCAATGTCGAAGGCATGGTCGCCCACGACGGCGTGGCGCCACAGATCCAGCCATAGCGGCATGGACACGCAGGAGCTGCTTGCCGCGCGCTTGCGGGCCATCGCCCGCGCCACGCCATGGTGCATGCAGGCCCTGCAGGCCGTGGCGCAGCTGGGCTTGCCCCACTGCTGCATCGGCGCGGGCGCCGTGCGCCAGCTCGTGTGGGATGCCCTGCATGGTGTCGCACACCCCTCGGCGCCAGGCGACATCGACGTGGCCTATTTCGATGCGGCCGATTTGCAGCCGCAGCGCGAAGCGCAACTGCGCCAGCGCCTGGAAGCCTTGCTGCCCGGCGTGCCGTGGGAGGTGTGCAACCAGGCCCGGGTGCACCTGTGGTTTGAAGGCCATTTCGGCTATGCCGTGCCGCCCCTGCGGTCGCTGGACGAGGCCATCGCTTCCTGGCCCGAGTTTGCCACGGCCGTCGGCATCCACCTGCAGCCCGGTGGCGGCATCGGCATCCTCGCCCCGCACGGCCTCGATGACCTGTTCAATATGGTGATCCGGCGCAACCCGGCACGCATCAGTGCGGACGGCTATGCGCAGCGCCTGGCCAGCAAGGACTACGCGGCGCGCTGGCCGCGCGTCACCATCTTTCCTGAGTAAATAATGGTGTAAAACATAATTAAATGCACTGTGGATATATTTTTCCTATAATTGCCAATTATCCAATAGTGCTCTCCGCCTCCTGATCCCATGTTCTTTCCGCTTTCCCTGTCCGTGCGCCGCATCGGCCGCCTGCTCTGCCTTTCCACTGCTTTCGCCGCGCCCGCCGCCTGGGCCGACAGTTATGACGATTTCCAGCAAGCCAGTGCGCGCCTGGAAGTGCTGCAAGCCCAGGCGACGCCGAAGGGCGGCCTGCCGCGCCTGGGCGACCCGGGCGTGGCGGCGCTGTTTGCCCATATCGCCGATGGCCCGCGCCTGTTCCAGGCGCCTGTCGCCGCGCTGCAGGACGTGAACCAGAGCGTGGCCGTGTGCGAAAAGGCCATGCGTTTGGGAAAAACATACTATGCGTTTGGCATGGAATGGCCGTTGCCGCTGTCCGGCGCCGAGCTGCAGCAGGCGCGCACGGCGCAGGTGATGCAGAACCTGGCCAATTATGGCGATGAGATGAGTACCTTGTTTGCTTTCAGCATGCATTGCCATGCGCACCTGATCGGCTTGATGGAGCAGGAATTCAGCGCCCAGCCGGCGGATGCGGTGAGCGGGACCGAGCGTCTGCGCGCGCGGGCGTTCAGCAAGAATACGGGCGTCGCTTACGCCGGTGTGGTGCAGTTCGTGCAGGTACCGTTCTGGAGCGTGGCGCAAAAGAAAGTCATGCTGGAGGCGGCGGCGCGGCACGCCACGGCGCATGCGGGCCTGATGGCGCCGCCCCAGCGCGAACGCCTGCTGGCCAGTCTTGCCGGCGCGGACCAGGATCTCGATCCTGCCCTGGCGCCGGCGCTGGCGACGATACGCGCGGCGCTGGCCGTGACGACGTGCACGGGCCTGTGCCAGTACTACTGAGGTGGATTACTCGGGTGCCTGCAAGGGTTTGTTGCGCTGGCGCCAGCGCAGCAGGCCCCAGGCGTACACGCTGTAGTAGCCGATGACGAGGCCGTAGGCGGCCATGGTCAGCGCGCTCTGGCCGAATGGCGGCGGCGGCACGGGTACGTCCAGGCGCGTGTTCAGGTAGATTTCCATGCCGCGGTACAGCAGCCTGGCGATGAACAGCATGGTGATGGCCAGGCCCAGGTAGCGGTGCTGGGTAAAGAAGAAATCCTTGCCGACCTGTTCGAAGCGTGTCAGCTTCAGGCCCAGCACGCCCAGCCAGCCGCCCGCCAGCGCCGCCGCGCCCAGGCTGGACAGGGGCAGCAGCTCGAATTTCGTCGTCGTCGCGAGGAACAGCAGCAGCACGGGAAAGCCGATGGCCACCGTCCAGTGGCGCCACGGCTGCGATTTCTGGCGCGCCACCAGTTTCTTCAGGCGCGAATAGATGCGCCAGACCAGCAGCGGGACCAGGAACAGCAGGGCGAGGGTGGTGGTTTCCATGTAGGCATTCGGGGACGGGGAAAACAGCGATTGTAAGCCAGATGGGGAGCGAGGGCGTAGGGGGCGATGGCGAAAGTTGCTTATTGACATTTACATGGCATGAAAGCACTATGCCCTGTCACAAAGTCCCGCCACGAGCGGCACGGTACGCTTCGCCACTGTCTTTCATCCACCTTTCTGGAGTGCCATGTCTACACGTTTCCCCCTGTTGCCCATCACTGTCGGTCTGATGGCGTCGTCGTCCCTGGCCATGGCGCAAGATGGCGGCTATCAGATGCCGCCCGCGCCCCTGCAAGCCGTCGTCGATGCGCCGCGCGCGCCGACCCTGAGCCTGAGCCCGAAGCGTAACCTGGCCGCCGTGCTGCCCACGCCTTCCTTGCCCAGCATCAGCGAAGTGGCGCAGCCGGAACTGAAGCTGGCGGGCCTGCGCATCAATCCGCGCACGTATTCGGCCAGCCGCTTCAGCTTCCACACGGGACTGGGCTTGCTCGACATCGATACGCAGAAGGAAATCAAGGTCAGCGGCTTGCCGGCCGCGCCCCGCATCGCCGACCTGGCCTGGTCGCCGGACCAGCGCTACCTGGCGTTTACGCACATCGCCTTTGCCGATCCGGCCAGGGGCGTGAAGGAGTCGGGCGTGGAACTGTGGCTGCTCGACGTGCAGACGAAGGCGGCGCGCAAGCTGGCCGGCTCGCCCCTGTCGACCGTGTATGGCCGCGGCTTTTCCTGGATGCCGGACAGCAAGACCCTGCTGGTGCAGCTGAAGCCGGCCAAGCTGGGCGCGGCACCCGTGGCGAGCGGCATCCCGACGGGTCCGTCCATCCAGGACAGCGTGCCCGGCGGCGGCGTCAAGCAATTGCGCACCTATCCCGACCTGCTGAAGAACGAGCAGGACGCCCAGCTGTTCGAACACTACATCACGGTGCAGCTGGCCCTGCTGGACGTGACGGGCAAGCAGCGCCTCGTGGGCCAGCCCGGCCAGTTCTCGCGCGCGTCGGCCTCGCCCGATGGCAAGCACCTGCTGACGACGAGCATCGTGCGTCCGTATTCCTATATCGTGCCGGCGCACGACTTCGGCCACAAGATCGATGTGCGCGACCTGAGCGGCAAGGTGGAGCACACGGTGGCGACCCTGCCGCTGGAGGAAGGCTTGCCTCCGGGCAATGATGCCGTGTCGGCCGGCGTGCGCTCCGTCAGCTGGCGGGTCGATGCGCCCGCTACCCTCGTGTGGGCCGAAGCGCAGGATGGCGGCGACCCGGCCAAGGCGGCGGAGATCCGCGACATCGTCTACATGCAGGCGGCGCCGTTCACGGCCCAGCCGGCCGTGCTGGCCAGGCTGGGCTCGCGCTATGCGGGCGTGGCCTGGGGCCGCGGCGACCTGGCCCTGCTCGGCGAGGCGTGGTACAAGACGCGCGCCGTCAAGCAGTGGCGCATTGCGCCAGATCAACCCGCCACCCCGGCCGACCTCGTGTACGCGGGATCGTTCGAGGACCGCTACAACGATCCGGGCCAGCCCGTCATGCGGGCGGACGCGGCCGGCCTGCCGCGCTTGCTGATCGCCGCGGACGGTTCCATCCTGCTCGACGGCCAGGGTGCGTCGAAAGAGGGCGACCGCCCCTTCATCGACCGCCTGAACCTGGCCACCAAGCAGAAGGAACGCCTGTTCCAGAGCGCCGCGCCGTATTATGAAAACGTGGTCGCCGTGCTGGACGAGGATGGCAGCCGCTTGCTGTCCACGCGCGAATCGCCGACCGAGCAGCCGAACTACTATGTGCGCAACCTCAAGCAGCAGGGCGCCGCGCAGCTGACGGCCCTCACGCATTTCCCCCATCCGCTGCCGCAGCTCAAGGACGTGCAGAAAGAGCTGATCCGCTACAAGCGCGCCGACGGCGTGGACCTGACGGCGACCCTGATGCTGCCGCCGAACTATGACGTCAAACGCGACGGTCCGCTGCCGACCCTGATGTGGGCCTACCCGCAGGAATTCAAGACGGCCAGCGCCGCCAGCCAGACCAAGGGTTCGCCGTACAAATTCAATGCCGTCAGCTACTGGGGCCCGGCCGCCTTCCTGTCCATGGGTTACGCCGTGCTCGACAACCCATCGTTCCCCATCGTCGGCAATGGCGAGCAGGAGCCGAACGACACCTACCTGCCGCAGCTGGTGGCCGATGCCGAGGCGGCCGTCGACGAAGTGGTCAAGCGGGGCGTGGCCGACCGCAACCGCATCGCCATCGGCGGCCACTCGTATGGCGCCTTCATGACGGGCAACCTGCTGGCGCACACGCGCCTGTTCCGCGCCGGCATCGCCCGCAGTGGCGCCTACAACCGCACCCTGACGCCGTTCGGCTTCCAGGCGGAAGAGCGCTCGTTCTGGCAGGCGCCCGCCGTCTACCAGGCCATGTCGCCGTTCAACTATGCGGACAAGATCAAGGATGCGCTGCTGATGATCCATGGCGAGCAGGACAACAACTCGGGCACCTTCCCCATCCAGAGCGAACGCATGTTCCAGGCCGTCAAGGGCCTGGGCGGCACGGCGCGCCTGGTGATGCTGCCGAACGAAAGCCACGCCTATCGCGCGCGCGAATCGATCATGCAGATGCTGTATGAAAGCAACAACTGGCTGGAAAAATACGTGAAGAATGCCCCGCCAGTGGCGCCGGACGTCAAGCCGGCGGCCAAATAAGGGCGGGCGCCGGGACCGCCGGTGCGCATCTCGTGGTATGGTCTTCCTTTGTCCGCAGGGAGGCCAGCCATGACCACGTTTGCCGTTGATGCCCACCGCGCGCCCGATCCGGCGCCTGTCGATGAACCCATGCCGGCACCGGAACCGCAGCAAGCGCCGGGCCACCATCCGGGACCCGTGCACCCGGTGCCGCAGGACGATCCCGTGCCGCACCCGCACCCCAGTTAATCTCGTCAAGAAAGGCTGTTTTAGATGACAATTGTCAAGGAAGTCTACACACGCAAAGTCAGCGGAGAAACGTTCGACTATGAGCTCGACTATACACAAGGCGCGGACGTCGCCTGGATCGCGCGCGTGTACCACGATGGCGTGCTGAAGGGCTCGCCGCACGGCGCGCTGACGGCCAACGTGCTGTCCGGCCCCGCGCTGGAACAGTATTTGCGCGCCTACGTCGAAGGCATGATCGAGCGGGGCCTCGACGTGGCCGAGTAAGGCCGCCTTTGCGGCAGATCAAACAAAGGGCGCCGCGGCGCCCTTTGTTGTTTCTGCTGGTGCCGGATTACGCGGCTGTGCCGCTGAGCCGGCCTGCGCTCAATCTAATCGAATGCCCAGGTGTACAAGACGTCCAGGGCATTGTTGGTGCCGGTCTGGAACTGCAGGGTGATGCGGCGGTTCAGCTTGTAGCGCAGCTTGACCAGGCTCGTCGCCGTGCTCGTGCCCTGCTCGAACGTCAGGTAGGCGCGCGAGGACAGGCGCTTGCCGACGGTGACGACCGTGCTTTCCAGTCCCTGTGCCTGCGACAGGCCCACTTCGTCGAGGCCCAGCGAATTGGCCAGCTTGCCCTGCAAGCCGCCGCCGGAGCCGCCGAAGAGGGCGCCCGCCGCCGTGGTGAGCAAGGCCATTTCATCGCCGGCCGCCGATTCCGCGCCATGGCCGAGGATCAGCCAGGCCAGCTTGTCGCTGTCCGACACGCTCGGCGTGGACACCAGCTTGGCCGTCGGCGCCTGGGCCGTGCCGCGCACTTCCACGCCCGCTTCCACGTTCGTTTCCGACAGCGCTTCGCCTTCCGGACGCTTGCGCACGGCCAGGATGTTCAGCGATGGATTGTCGTAGGCGCCAGTGAAGGCGATCAGGCCCCGCTCGATGGACAGCTTCTGTCCGTAGGCCGCGTACTGGCCGTTGGCCACGCGGATGCTGCCCGTCACACGCGGCGCGGCGCGGTTGATGACGCGCGCGCGCACGCTGCCCGCCAGGTCCGCGTCCAGGCCCATGCCGCGCAGGTGGAAGGCGTTGCCCAGGTCAAATTCCAGGTCGATATTCAGGGGCAGCGACGGCGCTTCCTTGCTGCCCTTGACCTCCTTGCCCAGCACCACCACGTCGTTGCTTTGCGTGGGCGTGTCCTGCGGCGCCAGTTCGATCAGGGCGCGGTTGGCCTTGAACTTGCCTTCGAAGCTGAAGCGCTTGTCGTTGCGCACCAGGGTGCTGTTGCCTGACAGCACCAAGGTGCGGTCGGGACGCGACAGCGCCTGCAGGCGGTCGGCCATCAGCTTCAGCTCCAGGCTCGCTTCGCCATTCGCAAAACGCACCCAGCCATCGGCCTGCACCTTGCCGTCGCCGCCGTCAAAGCTCAGGCGTTGCAATTGCAGCTGGTCGCCGGCCAGCTTGGCTTGCAGCACGCCATTGCGCAATTTCAAGCCCTGGTCGGCCCAGTTCACCAGCAGCTTGCTGCCGTTGATGTCGCCATTCAGTTGCGGCGCACCGATGGTGCCGCTGCCGGACAGGGCCACTTTCAGGGCGCCGCCCAGTTCCAGGCCTGGCTGGCCCGTCAGCGGCGCCAGCCAGGCCAGCGAATCGACGTTGGTCGTGCCCGTCAGGGAGAGGGCGCTGTCGTTGCTGATGCGTCCGCCCAGCATTTGCACGGTGGCGTTGATATCGCTCTGGCCCGCGCGCGCGCCATCGAGTTTCACGGCTAGGCGCAATTGCTGGTTGGCCACGTCAATGCGCGCGTCGAGGGTGCGCAAGCCCAGCGCCAGCGGCTGCTCCACGCCCACCGTCACGTCGCCTTTTTCGCGGTAGATATGCAGCATGCCGGCCAGGGCCGGGTCCTTCTGTTTCGCCGTCGGCACCTGCATGTCGAGCGACCATTGCGCGCCCAGGGTCAGGTCGCTGCGCGCGTTCGCCTGCAGCGACGGAATCACTTGCGCCAGGTAGGTCAGCGCCACGCCGGCCGCCTGGCCGGAACTGGTCCAGCGGGGGCCGTTCTTGACGAGGCTTTGCATGGTGATGCTGCCCGCTGGCAATTTGATGACGGTGTTGCCCACGCTGATCTGCTCGGGCTGGCCCAGGCCCGCCACGCCGCTGCCGGCGGGGCCCGCCACCTTGACGGGCACGGGCGCCTGCAGCACGAGCGCATAGCGGCCCTTGTTTTGCAGGCTGTCGATGGTGCCCGTCCAGCTGGCGCCGCTCTGGCTGCCTTTGATTTGCACGCTGGCATCGAAATCGTCATTGCGCGCCGCCAGGTTCACCGTATGGCTGCCGCGCGTGCCGGAGGTACTCAGGCGGGCGCTGCCCAGCTTGAAGGTGGGCGTGCTGTAGCCCGCAATCTCCAGGCTGCTGACCATGGGGTCGAGCGCGCCCTGGCCGGCACCCACGCTGGCGCTGCCCTTGATGGACTTCAATTGCTGGTCGCCAAAGAAGGTCAGGTCGCGGCCATCAAGGCTCAGCTGCGCGGCGGGCGCGTCCATCTTGCCCGAGACGCTACCCGACGCCTGCAGCACGCCGGCAAAGCGGGGACCGAGGGTCGACAATTGCGGCGCGTCCAGCTTCCACGTCAGCTTGTCGGTGGCACCGCCGAGCGCGCCCTTGGCTTGCAGGCTGTTCGGCCCCAGGCGCAGTTCCGTGTCCACGCTGTCGACCCGTTTCGCATTGGCGGACAGTTTGGCGTAGCCGGCCAGCGGCGCGTTTTGCAGGGTCGATTCGCGCAAGCCCAGGTTCAGGGCCACTTGCCAGTCGCTCGTCAGGCGGCCGCTGCCGGTGAAATCCGCATTCACGTTACCGCTGGGCAGGGAAGCGCCGAAGGCGGCCGGGTTGATCTTTTGCAAGGAACCTGCCAGTTTCAACTCCGCTTCCTGCTTCGGTCCCGTCAAGCCCACTTCGCCGCTGGCGTGGATGGCGCTGTCCGCCGCAGGACGCTTGCCGCTGGTCAAGCCCAGTCCTTTTGCATCGGCAACAAAACTCGTGCGTGGCTGCTGCATCGTGCCCTGCACGACGCCGCTGGCCAGCACGCTGCCCAGCAAGTCGGCCTGTACGGCGGACAGTTGCCGCGCATCGACGTTCCAGTTGAGTTTTTCGCCGGCGCCGCCAAAGTTGCCCTTGGCCGTGGCGTTGTTCTTGCCCAGTGCCAGCTGCACGTCGATGCCGCTGAAGTGGGCCGCATCGGCCGTCAGCTTGCCCTTGCCGGACAGGGGCTGGTCGAGCAGCTTGCTGGGACGCACGGTGAAGTCCGCATTCGCCAGCCATTGCGGTGCCACGTGGCCGTTGGCGCGCACGTCGAGATTCAGGTCGGCCACGGGGAAGGCGCCGAAGTCGGCGGGATTGAGGCGGCTGGCATTGGCCACGGCCTTGAATTCCTGCCCGTCCTTCAGGCTGATCTGGCCCGTCGCGCTGACGTTGCTCTTGCCCGCTTGTAAGGTGGCCTTGCGCAGTTGCACGAGGGAATCTGCGAGGGTGGCTTCCACGTCCAGGCGCAGCTTGGCTTCGCCCAGCTTGGCGCGCAGGGTCTGCGTCTTGCCGTCGCTGTCGAGTACGATATCGCCCACGATCTTGGTGCTGTTGATGCTGCTGTAGATGTGCTGCAAGTCGATCTTGTCCGTGTGCAAGATCAATTGCGCATTGCCGATGGCCGCGTCGGCCGCGTCGCGGTTGAGCTTGCCGCTGCCCGTGAACTTGCCCGCATTGCCGAAATCGATGAGGGCCGATTCCAGGGTGGTGGCCGTCAGGGTGCCGCCCAGGCGCGCCTCGAACTGGCGCAGGGGCAGCTTTTGCTGGTCGATGGGACCGGGCGTGGCATGGTTGAGGATGGCCAGCTTGCCCGACACGGTCTGCGCGTTGGGCCGCGTGTCGATGGCGGCGTCCAGTTCCAGGCTCAGGTCCGCCTGCGGCAGGGTCGCATCGAACTTGCCCGGATTGATGTTGCGGCCACGGATGCTGGCCGAGTGCAGGATGATGACGGGGTCGAACGGCGCCAGCGCCAGCTGGGCGTCGGCCGTGGCCGCGCCCGCGCTGCCCTTGGCCGTGACGTTGAGCACCTTCAGGTCGCCGCCGAGCTGCAGATTCAAGGCGGCGGGTTTTTCGCCGGCCGCCGGGTTGATCTGCGTCAAGCCCGCCTTGCCTGACAGTTTGAACGGCTGCGTGGCGGCAATCGTCGCGCTGGCCGTGGCCTGGCCGAAGGGCGTCAGGGCGGAGGCGTTTTCCAGCTGCCATTGCGTCTTGTCGCCGGACAGGGTGAAGTGGATTTTTTCAAATACCGTGTTGCCGCCCGCGCTGACGAGCGTCACCTTGTCCAGGCGCGCATCGCTGATGCCCACCTTGAACGGCGAAGCCAGGCTGGCGGGCATGGTCGACGGTTCCTCGGACGGCGCCAGGCTTTCCACGGCCAGGCTGGCCACGTGCAATTCGCTGATGGCAATGCCTTCCGAGAAGAACTGGAACGGCGACCAGTTGATGTCGATGTTGTCGGCCGTGATGTGCTGCGTCTTGCTGCGGTAGCTGACGTGGCCCAGGTGCATGCGGTTGTACAGCGAGCCGGACACGCCCGACACTTCGATCTCGCCGCCGCTGGCGCTGGCCACTTTTTGCACCAGCATCTGCAAGGTCGATTCGCGGCCCAGGAACCAGAAGGCGGCGCCCAACAGCACGGCCAGGCTGGCGACGGCGATCAGCAGGTAGCGCATCCAGCGGCGCGGTGGTTTCGCCGGCGGCGCCGGTGGCGGCGCGGCGGCGTTGGGGGACTCGGTAGTAATATCGGACATCAGAAAGTGAATCCCAGAGAGAAGTGCAGACGGAATTTGTGGACGGCGTGGCCATATGCCACGTCGACGTTGATGGGGCCGACGGGGCTCTTGTAGCGTCCGCCCAGGCCGTAGCCCGATTTCGGCGTCATGGCCGCTTTCACCGTGTCGGCCGAGTTGCCGGCGTCATAGAAGGCGGCGATCGCCCATTTCGGCTTGAACCAGTACTGGTATTCGGCGCTGCCGGTGAGCATATAGCGTCCGCCGACGGTGGCGTCGCCTTCCTTCACGCCCAGTTCCTGGTAGCCATAGCCGCGCACCGACTGGTCGCCGCCCGCGCGGAACAGGTAGACGGCGGGCACGCCTTTTTTCTCTTTCGAGCCCAGCGCGCCCATTTCGCCGCGCAGGATCACTTCGCCTTTTTCGCCCAGCGGGTGATACCAGACGACCTTGCCGGCCACGCGCACGAAGCGCTCGTCCGTCAGCACGGGCAGCAGGGCGCCGCCCACCTGGGCATTGATGACGTACCCCCTGGTGGGGAAGAGCAGGCTGTCGAGGTCGCGCTTGGTGATGGCATAGGTCAGCGGCAAGCTCTTGCTGCGCGTCTGTTCCAGGCCCACGACGGTCTTGTCCTCGCTGAGGAATTCGAACGTCAGGCTGCGCTCCAGGTTGGTGCCGCCCCAGTTGCGCTTCACGGAGACGCTGGAGACGGCCGTGATTTCGTTGGAAATGTCGCTGCGCTCGAACGAGGCGCCCGCGCTGTCGTTGTAGCCGCGCTCGGTGGTGGGGAAATAGAAGTTGGCGTGCGCCGCCTGTTTCTTCGTTTCCATGGTGATGGCGCTCTTGAAGCGCGTGCCCCACACGTTCAGGTTGTCATAGTTGAGCTGGGCACGATTCCCCGTATTCGTACTGAAACCGAGACCGGCGCTGACGTTTTGCTGCTTGTTTTCCGTCACGCGCACGACCAGCGGCAGCAGCGGCGCGGGCCCCCGGTTGACGGGCTTGGCCACGGGGGCCGCGCCCTCGGCCTCGGCCGCCTGGGTTTCCTGGCCCGCCTCGATCTGTTCGCTGAGGATGCTGCTCATGTCGGCGCTCACTTCCACGCTGGCAAAGTAACCCGTGTCCTGCAGGCGCGCCTGGAACGATTGCAGCGCCGATTCGCTGTAGTATTCGCCGGGGCGGATCTTGTCCAGATTGCGGATGATGCTTTCAGGATAGCGTTGCAAGCCTTCGATGCGCAGCTCGCCAAAGCGCAGCTCGGGACCGCTGTCGAGCACCACCATCAGGGAAACCTTGTGCGTTTCGGGGTCGACCACGGCTTGCGTGTCGACCAGCTGGGCACGCGGATAGCGCGTCTGCACCACTTCGCGCAGCAGGGCGCGCTTGGCGGATTCCCATTCCGCCTGGCGAAACACGCTGCCCGTCTTCAATGACCAGTTGCGCTTGAGCGCTTCCGTGTCATACGGTTCGCTTGCCGCCAGCGGCGGCGTGGGGTCGAAGCCGCGCAGTTCCAGCTCGACCTGGCCGACCGTCACGGGTTCGCCCGGGTCGACGTCGATGATGACGACGGGTTTGGCGCCCGTCGCATCGAGGCGCACGGTGACGGTGGGCGTGTAGTAGCCGGCCGTGGCGACGAGGTTTTTGACTTGCTCGGGAGCATCGCGCACGAGGCGCTGCAATTGCTCGCGGTCCATGCGGGGATTGCCGCGGAAGCGTTCCAGGTCGAGGTTTTTTTCCAGTAACTCATCGAGGTCGCCCGGCGCGTTGACTTTCACCTCGTATTGCAGCGGGGCCGGTGCCGCTTCCGTGGCGGCGCTGCTGTCGGCCGCGGCGTCTTGCGTGCCTTCCTGGGCATAGGCGTGGGCGATGGGGAAGACCAGGATGACGCTGCCGGCGGCCGCCAGTGTCAGTTGACCCATTACTTTTACCACCACTTGTGCCAAAATTCGTGGTCGTAGCGCCTTGCCGGCGGCTGTGTGCCGTATAGGTCGTGCAGAAAACATGGTGCTCCAGATGAGTAAATGCTGACTGCATGTTACCGGAATAGGTAAATTGATGGCGGACGAATAAGTATTATTAGCGCACAGAATCTCGTTTCCCCGCGCACTCAACAACAGAATAAAATTGAAAAGAAAGAAATTATGCTAGCAACTGACTCCGCACTGGTGCTCTTTAGCGGTGGGCAAGATTCCACCACCTGCCTGGCCTGGGCCCTGAAGCACTATAGCCGCGTGGAAACGATTGGCTTCGACTATGGCCAGCGCCATGCGATCGAGCTGACCGTGCGTCCCGGCGTGCTCGAGCAGATGCGCCAGCAGTCGCCCGAGTGGGACAGCCGCCTCGGCCCTGACCACATGATAGACCTGTCCCTGATTTCCGCCATTTCCGATACGGCCATGACGCAGAACGTCGAGATCGTCATGCAGGAAAACGGCTTGCCGAACACGTTTGTTCCTGGGCGCAACTTGCTGTTCATGACGGTGGCCGCCACCGTGGCCTACCGCCGCGGCCTGACGGTGCTCGTCGGCGGCATGTGCGAGACGGATTTCTCCGGCTACCCCGATTGCCGCGACGACACGATGAAGGCCCTGCAAGTGGCCTTGAACCTGGGCATGGATACGCGCCTGAAGCTGGAAACGCCGCTGATGTGGCTGGACAAGGCGCAAAGCTGGGACCTGGCGGAAGACCTGGGCGGCCAGCCGCTGGTCGACCTGATCCGCAGCGGCACGCACACGTGCTACCTGGGCGAGCGGGGCGAGCTGCACGACTGGGGCTATGGCTGCGGCACCTGCCCCGCCTGCGCCCTGCGCGCCAACGGCTACCAGCAGTACGCGGCGAGGAAGGCGGCGACACCGGCTATAAAATAAGCAGTTTGCGCCGTTTCTTCAAGCGGCGCGGCAGGGGGCCGGGCCATGCTGTGGTTTTTGCCACAGGAGAGCCTTGCCATGAAATCCCTCTTTGCCGCGCTGTACGGCCCCGTGTTCTGGGCCGGCTTCATCGGCGCCGCCGCAACGCTGGTGGCGGCGTGCCACCTGTCCCTGTGGGTCTTGCCGCCCTTGCTGCTGCTGGCCCTGCTGACGTCCTTCCTGGCCGAGCGCTACCTGCCGTATGACGGCGACTGGAACGTGGACCACGGCGACGGCGCGCGCGACGTCCTGCACGCACTCGTCAACGAGGCGCTGTACCTGCTGGGCCTGGCCATCTTTCCCCTCCTGGCCGGGCACCTGGCGCTGGGGCCATTCTGGCCCGCGCAGCTGCCGTTCTGGGGCCAGCTGCTGCTGGCCATCCTGATTGCCGACTGCGGCATCACCTTCGTGCATTACCTGAGCCACCGTTATTATTTTCTGTGGAAACTGCATGCCGTGCACCACAGCGTGCGGCGCCTGTACGGCTTCAATGGCTGGATGAAGCATCCGCTGCACCTGCTGCTGGAAGCGGCGGGCGGCATGCTGCCGCTATTGCTGCTGGGCATACCGGAGCGCGTCATGGGCGTGCTGGCGTTTGCCGTGGCGGTGCAATTGCTGCTGCAGCATGCGAACGTGGACATGCGCATGGGGCCGCTGCGCCACGTCTTCGCCTGGGCGCCCCTGCACCGCTTTCATCACATGAAATACGGCACCGCCGGCGACGTGAATTTCGGCCTGTTCTTTACGTGCTGGGACCGGATGCTGGGCACGCGTTTCGACGCGCCCGCCTACCGCATGCGGGGCGAGGACCTGGGCATCGGCAGCCGTCCCGATTATCCCGTGGCCTATCTGCCGCAGCTGCTGGAACCGTTCCGCGCGGAAGAGGGCGTGCGCGCGCCCGAAGCGCCGGCCGGGCTGTGCCAGGAGTTCAGCCGAGAAGCTTGACGTTGAGCTGGCGCAAGCTGCGGTCGGCGCGCACGCCGAACAGGCTGCGCATGGTGCGCGAAAAATGCGCCGCATCGGCGAAGCCGGCGCCGTGGGCCGCCTGCGTCAGGGTGCTGCCGAGCAAAATGCCGCGGATGGCCAGGCGCAGGCGGCGCCACAGCACCAGGCGCCGCACGGGCAAGCCCAGGCGGGCGCTGAACAGGCGCTCCAGCTGGCTCAGCGACAGGTGCGCCGCCTCGGCCACGGCGGCCGCGCTGACTTTGCCGGAGAGTAAGGCATCGACCTGGTCCAGGGCCCGCTGCAGGCGCGCATCGGGCAGGGTCTCGCGCGGCGTCGCTTGCAGGGCGGCGGCCAGGCTGTCCAGGGTGGGGAGGCGCACGCCGTCGAGCGTTGCCAGCAGGGTGGCGCCGCTCACACGCTGCGGTTCCGCATAGATGGTCAGCATGGACGGCGGCGCGGCCAGGATGGCATGCGGGCGCAGGCTTTCCACCAGCAGGCAGTGCGCCGTGTGGACGGTGCCGTCGAGCCGCACCGTGAAGGGCGATCCCGTGCTCAGCATCAGCTGGTGGGCGTAATGGGCGTGGCTGTCCGTGGCGCCCGCTTCGCCATGCAGGATGGCAAAGTCGGGCGCCAGCCATAAGCTTCCTTGCCAGCTCGCCTGCTGCACGCGCGTCTCCTTCATGATGGTCAGCGGGGCGATCATATCAGGGCATGCGCGGTGGTTGCCAAGGCATCGAATTTTCCCGCAGCATACATAATTGCATTAATGAAATATGTGGTCTTTTTAACACAAAATCCGCCATTGCATGCCTGCCCGCTGTAACGTACTATCATTCTCATCGGCTACCGATGGTAGTCATGCAAGCCCGCTGCCAGCCTGCGGCCCCGAAGTGGTTTGATGAGCCCGTCATGCATATACGCGCGTCCTCGTCGTGGTTTTCCCGGCCCGTATCGGACTGGGTGGGGCCGCGCCTGTTTGCGGCGCTGGTGCTGGCCCTGTGCCTGGGACTGACGTATGGCGCCTGGCGCAATGCGGACGATGCCAGCGAGCAGCAGGTGCAGGCCGATTTCGATTTCCGCGTGCGCGAGCTGGTGGGCAGCATCGCGGGGCGTATGCAGACGTATATCCAGGTGCTGCACGGCGTGCAGGGCTTGTATGCCAGTTCGCACGACGTCACGCGCAGCGAATTCCATGCCTATCTGGCGGTGCAGCAGGTGGAGCGGCATTTCCCCGGCATCCACGGCATCGGCTACCTGCCGCTGCTGCCCGGCACCGAGCGCGCGCGGCACGAGGCGCAGGTGCGCGCGCAAGGCTATCCCGATTACGCCATCCGCCCGCCGGGCCAGCGCGCCTGGCATGCGCCCATCACCTACCTGGAACCGCTGAGCGACAGCAACCTGCTGGCGTTTGGCTACGACCTCTGGTCCGAGTCCGTGCGCCGGGCGGCGCTGGAGCGGGCGCGCGACACGGGCCAGGCCGCCATGACGGGCAAGATCCGCCTGGTGCAGGATGCCGGCAGCGGCGACGCCTATGGTTTCCTCGTCGTGCTGCCCGTGTATGAGCATGGCTTGCCGCATGCCAGCGTGGAGCAGCGCCGCGCTGCCTTGCGCGCCTGGGTCTTTGCCCCCTTTCGCATGGGCGACCTGATGGCCGGCGTGGGCGGCGAGGCATCGCGCCAGCTGGACCTGGAAATCTACGACGGCGCGCAGGTGACCGAGGCGGCCCTGATGTACGACAGCCTGCCGGGCAGCCAGCCGGCGGGGGCCTCGGCCGCGCTGGCGTCGCAGCAGAGCATCAGCATCGCCGGCCACGCCTGGACCTTGCGCGTGCGCGCCATGCCCGGCTTCGATGGCGAACTGCTGGCGCGGCCGCTGGCGGTGGCCTGGACGGGCGTGCTGGTGAGCCTGGCGCTGGCCCTGGCGGCGTGGCTGCTGGCGGCCAGCCGTGCCCGCGCGCAGGTGGCGCTGGCGCGCGCGAGCGAACTGGCGGGCCAGCTGGAGCAGGGGCAGGCCAGCGTGCTGGCGATGGCCACGGCGGCCCAGCGCAGCCAGGCCATGCTGCGCAACATCCTCGATTCCACCATCGACGGCATCCTGGTCGACAACATCGCAGGGCGCATCTTCACGTCGAACCGGCGTTTCCGCGACCTGTGGCAGGTGCCCGATGCGCTCGACTGGCAAGCCGACGGCGAGGCCCTCGTGCGCCACGTGGCAAGCCAGCTGGAGCAGGCGGCGCCTTTCCTCGTGGCCCGCGCCCACGCGCCGCACGGCCACCGCGAGCGGCGCGACGTGCTGCACCTGCGCGATGGCCGGGTGATCGAGCAGTACGTGCGCAGCATGCAACTGGGCAATGAGCAGGCGCGGCTGTGGACCTTCCGCGACATCAGCGAGCGCAGCCAGATGGAGCGGCGCGAGCACACGCGGCGGCAGGTGCTGGAAATGCTCGCCACGGGCGCGCCGCTCGAGCGCGTGCTGGAAAGCGTGGTGCTCAGCGTGCAGGCCGACCATCCTGCCATGCTGTGCAGCATCCTGCTGCTCGACGAACAGCGCCACCGCCTGGTGCTGGGCGCCGCGCCGGGCCTGCCCGCGTTCTTCAATCTGTCCAGCCATGGCCACGACCTCGATGCCCTGCAGGGCGTGCACGGCATCGCGGCGCAAGCCCTGCGCGGCGGCCAGCGCGTCATCGTCGCCGACCTGCATGCCGATGCGCAGGCGCAGGGCACGATGGAACTGGCGTGGCGGGCCCAGCTGCAGTCGTGCTGGGCCGAACCCGTGCGGGGCGGCTCGGGCAAGCTGCTCGGCGTGCTGATGGCGTATCACCGCCAGCCCGCGCTGCCCAGCGCGGCCCACCTGGCGCGCCTGGGCGAGGCGGCGCACCTGGCCGGCATGGCCATCGAGCAGGCGCAGGTGGCGCTGGCGCTGCGTGCCGGCGAAGCGCGTTTCCGCAGCCTGTACGACCATGCGCCCGTGGCCCTGTGGGAACAGGACTGGTCGGCCGTGCGCGCCGCCCTCGATATCCTGGAGCAGAAAGACGTGGGCGACCTGGCCGCCTGGCTGCAAGCCCATCCGGAGGAATTGAAGGCGCTGGCGGGCAAGGTGCGCATCATCGACGCGAATGGCGCGGCGCTGGCGCAGGTGCGCGCCACCGACGAGGACCAGCGCCGTGGCGCCCTGAGCCTGGCGCAGAATTTCGACGATCCTGCCTTGCCCCGCTTTGGCGACGCCCTGCTGGCGCTGGCCCGCGGCGCCCACCTGTACGAATGCGAAAGCAGCTTCGTGCGCCTCGATGGCGCGGCGCGGCAAAATGAGCTGAGCCTGCTGGTCATGCCCGGCCATGCGGACAGCCTGGATTTCATCATGGTGTCCTCGTTCGACATCACCGAGCGCAAGCGCATGAATGCGGAACTGCTGCAGCTGGCCACCACGGATTTCCTGACGGGACTGCCGAACCGGCGCCAGTTCATGGCGGCGCTGGAAAACGAGCATGCACGGCTACAGCGCGAGCTGGCCAGCTGCGCCAGCGTGCTGATGCTCGATATCGATCACTTCAAGCGCGTCAACGACGACCATGGCCATGCCGTGGGCGATGCCGTGCTGCGTCACCTGGGCGCGCTGATGTGCCAGGCGCTGCGCAAGGTCGACGTGCCGGGCCGCGTGGGGGGCGAGGAATTCGCCATCTTGCTGCCAGGCACGGACCTGGGCGCGGCCGCCGTGTTTGCCGAGCGCCTGCGCCGGCGCGTGGCGGAAAGTTCGCTGACCACCGATGGCGGCATCCTGATCACCATCACGGTGAGCATCGGCATGGCCGCCATGGCCGGCACGGATGCCGATTGCGACGCCGTGCTGGCGCGGGCCGATGAAGCGCTGTACCGCGCCAAGCGGGGCGGGCGCAACCGCATCGAGCAGAATGACGGCGGCAGCGACGGCGTGCTCAGCAAGTTCATGGCCCAGTGATTACAGGCTGTGCTGGCGGGCTTGCGCCTGCTTGCGGTTGCGGCTGACGATCAGCCAGACGATGGCGACGGGGATCAGCAGCGGCAGCAGCACGGGCGTGCTCAGCGCCAGCGCCAGCACCACGCAAAAGGCCACGACGGCGAGCACCACCACGCCCACGCCGGCCAGCACGACGCCCGTGAAGACGGCAGCGCAGACGAGGGCGATGGCGGCGATCAGCAGGCCGCCGCCGGCAAACACCAGGCCGAACAGCCACTCCAGCGGACCGTCGACGTCATCGCCGTGGAAGTGCATGTGCATGTCCGTGGCGCCGATCTTGTCGAGGAACAGGCAGGCCAGCATGAGGATGAGGGCGAAGGTGAGTAATTTTTTCATGGTAAGCCTCTATGGATGGGTGACTGGATGTGGCATGGTCACACTGTAGCGGCGTGCCTGGCCCGTCGCCAGCGGCGTGCGACAGGCTGTCATTTTCACGGTATGGAAGGTCAATGCGGGCAGTCAATGCTGATCTGGAACAAGATTTCTTTTCTTGTAATACGCGCAGGCCGACCTATACTGAACACCTCAGTCTCGCAAGGAGGGCAACATGCTTTTGTTTGCAGATACCGGGGATCAATCGCTATCCCTTTTCCACCATCGAACCACGCGCCAGCGTAGCGCCCCGCAGTCTTGCGCCGAGCCCGTCGGCGCGCCATCGGCGATTCCACCGATCATCATCAATCCCTTCAACTACCATGCGCCACTGCCCGCCATCGACCCGCGCTGGGTACCGCCCGGTCCGCCGCTGACCTGGCCCAACCGGCCCGCCATGTCCATGTGCTGACGGCACCGGCAGACGGCAACAGCCTGGCCTGGCCGTGAAAAAGCCCGCAACGCGGGCTTTTGCCAGTGCCTGCCCGCGTCAGGAGGATTTGCGGCGCAGCATGAAACCCAGCAGGCCCAGGCCGGCCAGCAGCATGGCATAGGTTTCCGGCTCCGGCACGGCGGCGATGAAGGCGTGGTTATCCGTCTCGAAGGCGTTCTGCGTGGAGCTGAAGGCAACCGAGGTGATCTTGCTGCCGACGCCGGCGAAGGCATTCACGTACAGGCCCACGGATTGATTGCCGTTGGCGGCATCGCCGGCCAGCGCTGCCAGTTGCGTGCCCGTCAGCGTGGTCGAGCTGTGGTCGGCAAAGGTGTAGGTCACGCTGTTGTACGTGTCCGGCGAACCCATGTAGAAGCCGAAATAGCTCAAACCGCTGCTGAAATTGGCGGTCACGGGCGAGTGCTGGTCGGAAGAAATGCCTGCCGACAAGTACTTGCTCGTATCGCCAGGAGGCGCGGCATGGTTGCCGTCCGTGCCGGTGAACAGCGCGCCATCGATGTAGTTGGCGGGCAGCACGCCGCTGTTGAAATCGATCGTGGTGGCGCCTGCAACGGATGTCACCAGCCCTTCGCCGGCCAGGGGCGTGCCGCCGGCCGTAAACGTGGGGATGGCGCTGGCGCTGCCGGCGGCGGCAGCAAGCGTCGCGCAAGCCAGTGTGGACAAGATTTTCATTTTTATTCCCTCAAAGATATATAGGTGTACGCAGCTGTTTTGGTCAGGACAGGCAGAAGTGCTTGGCGTGGGGATGCAAGGCGGCGTGCGGGGATGAGGGGCGTCGCGGAGGTGAAAAATTTCTTGTGGCCAAGCATTACTAAATGCAACTTTTGAATACAAAAAAGACAATTCAGATTGCAAAATAATAATAGTCGTAGTTGAGCAATATCAAAGCCCGATCGCTAGAATAAAGCCACTAATTTGCGTCCTTGCCTTCTGGCCCGGATCGACTATGGCAGTGGCCGCTTTCGCGTGCGCCAGGGCGGCACGGACGGGCGTTTTCGACTATCATGCTAGCCCCGACCTTCCATCACGAGCACCGCCATGAGTACCGATTTCCCCGATTTTCCCGACGAAGCCGCCGAGCAGGACAATGACGCGCCCATCCAGGAGCCGCGCCTGTGGGTGGGCAATGGCTGGACGGCACGCGTGATCAAGAACGAGGAAGATGAAGGCTGGGCCGTAGCCATGATCAAGGATGGCGAACCGGAGCCGGCCCTGGTGGGGCCGTGGACCATGGGCCGCGACAAGAAAAACCCCAAGCCGCTCGACGTCAACGCCTTCAACACGCTCGTCAAGACGGCTTCCGAGGTGCTGCGCCGCCACGAGCAGCAGCTGCATGCGCAATTGCACAAGAATGTGTTCGTCGCCACCGACGAGGGGCAGATCAAGGTGATGTTCGACATCGTGCCCGACGAAGAACACCCGTACGCGGAACTGAGCGCCTACGACGCCGACGGCGAACAGATCGCCAAGGTGCGCACCTCGGCCGCCTTCAAGTTCAATGCCACGGCGGCGGCGAACTGGATCGAAGGCGGTTACCGCCGGCCAGGCTAGCAAAATCTTTGCGCGGCACGCTTTGCGGCCTCCGACGCTCGCTGTACTTGAGTGCAGCTGCGCGTCTCAGCCGTAAATCGACGCCGCTCGCTACGATTTTGCTACGCCCGGCTCCATGACTACACCGCCGCGCCTGCGGGCGCGGCGTGCATTTCCACCTCTTCTTCCTTTCTGTAGGCCAGCCGGTACAGCAGCGGCAGCACCAGCAGGGTCAGGGCCGTCGACGACAAAATGCCGCCGATCACCACGGTGGCCAGCGGACGCTGCACTTCGGCGCCCGTGCCCGTGGCGATGGCCATCGGCACGAAGCCCAGCGAGGCCACCAGCGCCGTCATCAGCACGGGCCGCAGGCGCGTAATGGCACCTTCGCGTATCGCTTCCTGCAGGGACATGCCTTGTTCGCGCAACTGGCGGATGTAGGCGATCATCACGAGGCCGTTCAGCACGGCCACGCCGGACAGGGCGATGAAGCCGACGGCCGCCGAGATCGACATGGGTATGTCGCGCAGCCACAGGGCCACGATGCCGCCCGTCAAGGCGAACGGGATGCCGCTGAACACGAGCAAGCCATCCTTCACATTGCCGAACATGGCAAACAGCAAGACAAAGACGAGGGCCAGCGCCACGGGCACCACCAGTTCCAGGCGTTTCGTGGCCGACTGCAGCTGCTCGAACTGGCCGCCCCAGCTGGTCCAGTAGCCGGCGGGAATAGCAACCTGCGCCTGCAGCTGCTGCGTGGCATCGGCCACGAAGGAGCCGATGTCGCGCCCGCGTACGTTCGCGCTGATGACGATGCGGCGCTTGCCGTCTTCGCGGCTGATCTGGTTCGGCCCCGGCGCCACCTGCAGGCTGGCCACTTCGCCCAGCGGGATGAAGCGGGCGCGGCCTTCCGCCGCCGCGCCCAGGGGCAGGGCGATGGGCAGGCGTTTCAATTGCTCCAGGTCGCTGCGCAGGCTGTCGGGCAGGCGCACGACGATGTCGAAGCGGCGGTCGCCCTGGAACAGGGTACCCGCCTCCTGCCCGCCGATGGCCGTGGCGATTGCCGATTGCACGTCGGCAATATTGAGGCCATAGCGGGCCGTCTGCTCGCGGTCGATCTGCACCGTCAGCATGGGCAGGCCCGTCGTCTGCTCGACTTTCACTTCCGTGGCGCCGGGAATCTTGCCCAGCACGCCCGCGATCTTTGCCGCCGTACCGTCGAGGACAAGCATGTCGTCGCCGAACAGTTTCACGGCCACGTCGCTGCGCACGCCGGAAATGAGTTCATTGAAGCGCAGCTGGATGGGCTGAGAAAACTCGTAGTTGTTGCCCGGCAAGCTGCTGGCCGTCGCTTCGATTTCCGCCAGCAATTGCTCGCGCGATTTTGCCGGCTCCGGCCACTGGTCGCGGGGCTTGAGCATGATGTAGCCGTCGGAAATATTCGGCGGCATGGGGTCGGACGCGATTTCGGCCGTACCCGTGCGGGCGAACACGCGGGCGATCTCCTTGTGGCTGTCCATCAGCTTGCGTTCCAGCTGCTGCTGCATGGCCAGCGATTGCGTCAGGCTGGTGCCGGGAATGCGCAGGGCCTGGATGGCGATGTCGCCTTCGTTCAGGCTGGGCACGAATTCGCTGCCCATGCGCGTGGCCAGCAAGCCAGACAGCAGCACGGCCACGGCCGCGCCCGTCAACACGACGGGCGTGTTGCGCATCACCTTGCCCAGTAGCGGCGCATACCAGCGCTTGGCGGCGCGCATGATGGCGTTTTCTTTTTCCGCCACCTTGTCGCCGATAAACAGCGCCACGGCGGCGGGGATGAAGGTGATCGACAGCAGCATGGCGCCCAGCAGGGCGATGACGACCGTCAGGGCCATCGGCGTGAACATGCGGCCTTCCACGCCCGTCAGTGCAAAGATGGGCAGGTACACGACCATGATGATCAGCTGACCATACAGCAGGGGGCGACGGGCTTCTTGCGATGCCGCAAACACTTCATGAAAACGCTCCTGCAAGGTCAGCGGCCGTCCCAGTTTCTGCTGCGCATGGGCCAGGCGGCGCACGCAGTTTTCCACGATGACGACGGCGCCATCGATGATGATGCCGAAGTCCAGCGCCCCCAGGCTCATCAGGTTGGCGCTCACGTGGTATTGCACCATGCCCGTAAACGTGAACAGCATGGCCAGCGGTATCACCATGGCCGTGATGACGGCCGCGCGGATATTGCCGAGGAAGAGGAACAGGATGGCGATCACCAGCACGGCCCCTTCCAGCAGGTTTTTCTTCACCGTATTGATGGCCTTGTCGACGAGCACCGTGCGGTCATATACGGTGACGGCGTGCACGCCTTTCGGCAGGCTGCGGTTGATCTCCACCATTTTCCTGTCGACGGCTTGCGACACGGCGCGGCTGTTCTGCCCGATCAGCATGAAGACGGTGCCCAGCACCACTTCGCGCCCGTTTTCCGTGGCCGCGCCCGTGCGCAGCTCGCGCCCCAGCACCACGTCGGCCACGTCGCGGATGCGGATGGCCACGCCCTGCACGTTGGCAACGATGATGTTGGCGATGTCGTCCTTCGACGCCACCTGGCCCGGCGCGCGTATCAGCAGCTGCTCGCCCTGCCGTTCGATGTAGCCGGCGCCCACGTTGCCATTGTTGCGTTCGAGCGCCGTCACCACGTCTTGCAGGCTGATGCCATAGGCGGCCAGTTTTTCCGGGTAGGGCGCCACCTGGTATTGCTTGGCGTAGCCGCCGATGGCATTGATTTCCGTCACGCCCGTGACATTGCGCAACTGCGGCTTGATGATCCAGTCCTGGATTTCGCGCAAGTCCGTCGGCGTGTACGGCGTGCCGTCGGGCTTTTTCGCGCCCGTTTCCGTTTCCACCGTCCACAGGTAGATTTCGCCCAGGCCCGTGGAGACGGGCCCCATCTTGGGCGTGATGCCGGCCGGCAAGCTTTCCTTCGCTTCCTGCAGGCGCTCGTTGATCATCTGGCGGGCAAAGTAGATGTCCGTGCCATCCTTGAAGATCACCGTCACCTGCGACAGGCCGTAGCGTGACAGCGAACGCGTCTGTTCCAGGTTGGGCAAGCCGGCCATGGCCGTCTCGATGGGGAAGGTGACGCGCTGCTCGGTTTCCAGCGGCGAATAGCCGGCGGACTGGGTATTGATTTGCACCTGCACATTGGTGATGTCGGGCACGGCGTCGATGGGCAGCTTCTGGTAGTTGTAGATGCCCAGGCCGGCCATGGCGGCCACGGCCAGCAGCACCAGCCAGCGCTGCTCGATGGCAAAGCGGATCAAGCGTTCAAACATGATGGTGTCCTTTGTTTCACGTGATCAATGTTCATGGCCGGCGGAGTCCTTGCCCAGCTCGGACTTCAGGACAAAACTGCCCTGCGCCGCGTACGGCGTGCCGGCGGCCAGGCCCTGCTTGATGTGCGTCAAGCTGCCATCGCTGCGGCCCGGGACGACGGGCGTGGCCTGGTAGCCATCCTTGACTTGCACGAAGACGACGGGCTTGTCTTCCACCGTCTGGATGGCCGTGCTGTGCACCGTGACGGGCGCGTCCGCTTCGCCGGACACCACTTCCACCGTGACGAACAGGCCCGGGCGCCACGCCATGTCCGGGTTGGCCAGACTGATGCGTGCCTTGGCCGTGCGCGTCTGTTCGCCCAGCAGCGCGCCCACATAGGTGATCGTGCCTTGCGCGCTGGCATCGAAGGCGGACGCCTTCACCTCCGCCTTGCCTCCCATGCGCACGGTGGCCAGGTCTTTTGCGGGCACGGCGATTTCCGCCCACACGGTCGACAGGTCGGAAATGACGAAGATGTTCGCGTCTTCCTTCACGGCTTCGCCCAGGGTGATATGTTTTTCCAGCACCATGCCGTCGAAGGGCGCGCGGATCTCGTAGCGGTTCAGGGGACCCTTGGCCGCGCCCGTTGCGCCCAGCGCGCTGAGCTTTTGCTGCGCGTTCTGCACGGCGATCTCCGCCTCGCGCCACGTTTGCTGCGCCTGCAGGTAATCCTGTTCGGCCGAGATTTTCTCGCGCCACAGTTTTTCTTCACGTTCATACGTGGAACGGGCCAGCGACAGCCTGCGCTGCGCCGACAGCAGTTCGCTGCGCTGCTCGGACAGGTCGGTGCTGGCGATGACGGCCAGCACTTGCCCCTTCTTCACCAGCTGGCCCAGGTCCGCCTGCACGGCTTCCACCACGCCGGCCAGGCGCGGCACGACGTGGGCCGTGCGGTCTTCGTTGAAACGGATTTCGCCGGGCAGGGCCACCGTCGTCCTGATGCGGCCGGGTGCGGCCGTGGCGATGACGACGCCGGCCGCGCGGCTTTGCGCGGCCGTCAATTCCAGCCGGCCTTCCACTGCCTCGTGGCCGTGTGCGTCTTTCTTTTCAGCATGCGCTTCCGCCTTGGCGGCGGGCGGCGGGGCGCTGGCGGACTTGCCCGTGCCGAGGATCAGGCTTGCCAGCACGAGGCCGGCCGCCGCGATGGCGGCGATGGCGAGGGCTTGTTTCTTGTCGAGTTTGATATTCATCAGGGAATTCCTTACAGGGAGGCGGGCGCGCCCAGCAGGCGCTCGATGTCGGCGGCGGCGTGGTGCGCTTCGGTGAGGGCGCGCAGGTATTGGTTTTTGGCTTGCAGCAAGGTGCGCTGGGCATCGAGGACGTCGAGGAAGGCGAACTTGCCGAATTCGAAGCCCTTGCTGGCCGCGTCATAGGCGCTCTGGGCGCCGGGCAAGATATCCTGGCGCAAGCTTTCCACGTCGAGCCGGGCCGTGGCCAGGCGTTCGCTGGCGGCGGCGACCTGCGTCTGCACGTCGATGCGGGCGGCGGCCAGCTCGTCGCTGGCCTTGTCGCTGCGGCGCAGGGCATCGAGCTTGTTGCCCGCATTGCGGTCGAACAGGGGCAGCGGCAGGGCCAGGCCGATGATGGCCTGGTTGCGCCCCAGTTCTTCCGAGCGTTTCATGCCCACGCTGACCGTCACGTCGGGCGTGGCGCGCCGCTGTTCCACGTCCAGCATGGCTTGCCGCTGGGCCAGCGCGCTGTGCGCCTGGCGCACGGCCGGCGCCTGGCTCAGGCGCGCCGCCAGTTCGCTGGCGGGCGGCAGCGCCGGCAAGGTTTCCAGGCGTCCCTCGGCGACGGTAAAGCGGGGTGCGGCATTGCCCCACAGGGCGGCGAGGCGCTGGCGGGCGCTGGCCAGGGCGCTGCGGGCCAGGTTCAGCTCCAGCTTGACGCTCGCTTCGGCGACCCTGGCGCGGGTTTCCTCGACGGGCGAGGCCTTGCCGGCCGTGACGCGGCGCGCCGTGATGTCGCTGGCGCGGGCGGCCAGGGCTTGCGCGCTGTCGGCCAGGCGCAAGCCTTCCTGCGCCGCCAGCACGTCGACAAAGGCGGACGTCACGGCGGCGCGCGTCTCGGCTTGCTGCAGGGACAGGCCTGCCTGTGCCACGTCTTCGCCACGCTGGGCGACGGCGGCGCGGGCGCCACGCTTGCCGCCCAGCTCGATGAGCTGGTTCAGCTGCACGGTGGTGCTGCGCGTCGCGCGCCGCGTGTCTTCCAGCACGGTTTGCAGTTCCGGGTTGGGCAGGGCGCGCGCCTGCTGCAGGGCGCCGCCCTGGGCCGCCAGTTCGTGGCGGGCGGCCGACAGGGTGGCGTTGCCGCCTTCGGCCAGGGCCAGCGCGGCGGGCAGGGTCAGGGGGGCGGCGGGCTCCACGCCAGATTGCGCGTGGGCAAAGTTGCCGGCCAGCAGGCCAGCGGAAAGTAACAAGATGAATCGGTGCATCGAATTCTCCAAAAAACGGAAAAGAATTCGACGGGACGCGCAGGCTGGCGCCTGATTCAGTCAGGTGCGCAGATGGCGATCAGTGATGGAGACGTCCCGTCGGCCTAGATGGCCGACGACCAGTCGGGACGCTTGGGCACGTCCGGGATGTGGGAAGCGTAAAAGAAGGGAGAGGTGTCCGCGTTGACGGACGCCGTGTCGACGGCGGGCAGGCTGGAGCCGGCCGGCAGCCATGCATGGCCGATGCCATGGCAGACGTTGCAGTCGCTGTGCGGCTGGCCTTTCTTTTGCTGGTCCGCCACTTTTTTATCCGCGGCGGGCGGCTTGTCCGCCCCGGCCTTGTGTTGGTGATTGTGGTGGCCCAGGTGCTGCGCCGCCTTGCCTTCCTCGTGCAGGCAATACGCGCTCGCCGCGGCCCAGGACATCTGGAGCGGAAGCACGAACAGCAGCAAAATGAGGAAGAATCGGCGCATGATGACGGCTATTGTACAGAAAGGCGGGCGGGCGTGCCCAGGTCAGCGCGGCTGGGCGCGCCATGCCTTCAGCTGTGCCGCGATGGCCTTGCCCTGGAACAGTTGCGGCTCGGAATGTTCTTCCGCTTCCATGCCGCCCTCGCGGAAATCGGCCGCTTCGCGCGCCTGCACCAGCACCTTGGCCTTGTCGAACGCTTCTGCAAAGCCTGCGCTCTGCGGCAAGGCTTCCTTGAAATACGCTTCGCTGAAGTAGGTAAAGTCATTCTGGTCGTCGCAGCCGAACGAGGTGCGGTCGCGCCGCGCGGCCGTGATGACCAGCGTGTGCTCATCCTTCAAGGCATCGATGAAGCCGCCCGCATAGCAGGCCGAGATGACGATGACCTTCCAGCGGATGCCGCTGTGCTTGAGCATGGACGCCAGTTCCTGCGCGGGCAGGCTGTGCAGGTCCATGCCGTTTTGCGCCAGCGCCAGTTCGTGCTCGGGCGAGCCGTGGCTGGTGAGGAACAGGAACAGGATGTCGCTGCTCTTGTCCATCTTCGCGCCCAGGGCGTCGAGGCTGGCGGCGATGCTGGTGCGCGTGGCCATCGGCTGCTGCGCCACCGTGTTGCGGCTGTTGACGAGCATCAAGGAGCGCCCCACGGTGCCGTAGTCGCGGTCGAACTGGCGCTGCACGAAGGACGTTTCGCGGTGAAATACTTCCTGCGCGCCATCGCCGGCCACGCCCAGCAGGTACAGATTGATCTTTTTCGCCGCATCGCGCGGCGCGATGCGCGCCAGGGCGCCGTCGAGCAGGGCGCGCTGGTTGTACAGGGCCAGCTCGATGTTGTCGCGCGTGAGCTTGTCGGCGGCCGGATCGTCCAGCTGGCCTTCCGTCCAGTTGCCGCTGTCTTCGCGCCGGCCGTCCGCCTGCGCCACGGCATAGCGCAGCACGCCCTTGCCGTCGAACTGGCCATTCTTGAAGCTGCCCCGGTATTCGTCGCCGTCGGCCGTGCGCAGCACGCCTTCCCCCTCGAACTTCCAGTCTTTCAATGCACCTTCGTAATGGATGCCGTCGCTGGTGGTGACTTTCGCCTTGCCCAGCACCTGCCCCTGGACGAATTCGCCTTCGAAGACGGTGCCGTCCGTGTCGGTCAGCTTGCCCGTGCCGTGCGGGCGCCAGTGCTGGAAATGGCCTTCGAAGGTGGCGCCGTCGGCGCCCTGGAAGCGGCCCTGGCCCTCGAAGCTGCCCTTGACGAAGCTGCCCTCGTACAGCTCGCCCTTGGGCGAGGTGTAGCGGCCCTGGCCATCGAAGGCGCCCTGGCGGAAGGCGCCCACATACTCGACGCCCGAGGCCTGGCGCAGCTTGCCCTGGCCGGAAAACACGCCGCGCGCGAAGCCCCCTTCGTAGAACGCGCCGCTCGCGTATTCGAGGCGGCCCTGGCCCTGCATCTTGCCATCGACCAGGGGGCCGAAGTAGCGCCCGCCGTCGGCCGTCTCCGCCGCCGGCACCTTGGCCGGCGCGGCGCACAGCGGCGGCATGCCCAGCGCGGCAAAGGCCAGCAGGGCGGCGAGGGTGTAGGGACGAAGGGCGGCGCGGAGCGTGGCGGTCATGAGGACAGTCTGATCTATGGGGAGGGGCCTAGTCTGCCACTGTATCGCCGAGGTGGCAAATGTGTGCGTGGCGGGTGTTGTCATGCCTCAAGGCAAGATTGTGCATTTTATGCCGTGCCAAGGCGGGACTGAACTGATAATATTGATTTTCAGAACATATTTACAGAAGGCATTTGTCTATCCATGGAAAGCCGTCTCAGCCGTCTGGAAGCCGTCCAGACCGTGTTGCTGGAAATCGGCCAGCGCGCCAGCACCTGCAGCGATATCAGTGCCTTCCTGCAAGCCGTCCACGCGGCGCTGGGGCGCATCATGTATGCGGCCAATTTCTATGTCGCGCTCAGCGACCGCGATGACGGCCTCGTGCGTTTTCCCTATTTTGTCGACGAATTCGACGCCTCGCCCGACCCGGACGTGGGCGTGCGCCTGGCCAGCGCGGCGCAGTCACCCACGGCCTGGGTCATCGTCAACCGCAAGCAGCTGGTGATGACGGCCGACGACGACGCCATGCGCGCCATCGGCGGCGGCGCCTGGGGCGGCGGCACGGCGGCCGAGCACTGGATCGGCTGTCCGCTGCTGGACCCGCAGCATCAGGTGCTGGGCGCCATCGTCATCCAGAGCTATGACGCGGAACACCGTTTCAGCCTGGAAGACCAGGCCCTGTTCGCGCTGATCGCCACGCACGTGTCGAGCGCCCTGCAGGGCATGCAAAGCATGGACCGCCTGGAAAAGGCGGTGCAGGAGCGCACGGCCCTGCTGGCGCACGAAGTGGCCGAGCGGCGGCGCGCGGAAAACCTGCAGCATGCCCTGTATGAAATCGCCAACCTGTCGGCGCAGGCGGCCGACGCGACGACCCTGTACGCGCGCCTGCACGCCATCATCAGCGAACTGGTGACGGCGAAGAATTTCCTCATCGCACTGTACCATCCGGACAACAAGGACATCACGATCCCGTATTTCATCGACGAGAAGGATGCGCAGGCGCCCGTGAAGCGTTTTCACTACGGCATCGGCATGAGTTCCTACGTGCTGGCGCGCCGCCAGGCCTGCCTGCTCGATGCGGACAGCTATGCGGCGCTGGTGGCCAGCGGCGAGATGGAAGAGCCGCTGGGCAATACCAGCATCGCCAGCTGGATGGGCGCGCCCATGCTGCTGGGCGAACGCAAATATGGCGTGATCATCGTGCAAAGCTACGATACCTCCGTCGTGTATGGCCAGGCGGAACTGGACGTGCTGGCCTTCATGGCCAGCCATGTGGCCGTGGCGATGGCCCGCATCCAGGCCGACAGCGCCATGCGCCAGGCCAAGGAAGCGCTGGAAGAGCAGAACGCGGCCCTGAACAGCGCCCTGAACGCCTTGCAGGAAGCGCAGTCGGAACTGGTGCGCCAGGAGAAGCTCGCCTCGCTGGGGCGCCTGGTGGCGGGCGTGGCGCATGAAATCAACACGCCGCTGGGCATTTGCGTCACGGCCACCAGCCACCTGGTGCAGGAATTGAAGCTCACGCGCGAAGACCTGGCTGGCGGCCAGCTCGACGAGGACGGCTTGCAGCAGTTCTTCGACATCATCGACCAGACCCTGCGCATCATGACGACGAACACCCAGCGCGCCGCGGCGCTGGTGCGCAGCTTCAAGCAGGTGGCCGTGGACCAGTCCTCGGACGAGCTGCGCAGCTTTAACCTGCGCAAATATCTCGATGAAATCCTGCTGTCGCTGCAGCCCAAGCTGAAGGGCAAGCCCGTCAAGGTGGAGATCGACTGCGCGCCGGACGTGCAGCTGCGCAGCTATCCGGGCGCCGTCTCGCAGATCGTCACCAACATGGTGGTCAATTCACTCGTGCATGGCTTTGCCGAAGGCGAGCCGGGCAGGATCAAGCTGTCCGTCCGGACGGCGGGCGAGATGCTGGAACTCGATTACAGCGACGACGGCATGGGCATGGACAGCGCCACCCTGGGCCAGCTGTTCGACCCCTTCTTCACGACCAAGCGGGGTTCGGGCGGCAGCGGCCTGGGCGCGCATATCCTGTATAACCTGGTGACGGGGCCGCTGGGTGGTACGGTGAAGGTGGTCAGTGCGCCGGGGATGGGATTGCATTACAAGATCCGCTTTCCATTGGAGCCGAAGAGCGCTTGAAAATTTGAAAATTTGAAAACGGCGGGCCGGAGACGCGGGCCAGAAAATGCCGATGGCGGCGTTGCAGCTCCTTGCCGTACTGGCGTACTGTCTGCGTCGCTGCGCCTTGCCCTCGACATTTTTCAGGCCCGCTTGGCCCGCAATGCCCGTGTTGGGGGCCCGAGCCGCGGCGTGGGTCGGATCAGGCCTGGAGGGCCGTCAGCCGACGCCACCACAAGCGACATCAACGATGTTGCCGGATGACGCGCAAGCGCTAATCGGACCTGCGCCGCTGAAATGCAAGCCCACGGCGTAGGGCCGGGGTCAGACCCTCTGGGTCTGACCCCAGTCTTTGCACTTGGGTTCGACCTGCGCCGTTTAATCCGGGAAACGTTGATTCAGCGCCAGCGCCTCGTCCAGGTTCGCAATCAGCAATTCCACATACTGCGGGTCCAGGTGGCTGCCGCTCACTTCGCGCAGGTAGCCCACCACGCGCTCCAGCGGCCAGGCGTCCTTGTAGCAGCGCTTGTGCATGAGGGCGTCGAAGACGTCGGCCACGGCGGCGATGCGCGCGTATTTGTGGATGTTCTCGCCGACCAGCCCTTGCGGATAGCCGCTGCCGTCGTATTTTTCGTGGTGCTGGTGGGCGATCACGGCCGCCGCCTTCAGGAGCGGGCGCTGCGAGCCGTCGAGGATGGACATGCCCACCGTCGGGTGCTGCTTCATGATTTCCCACTCGGCCGCGTCGAGCTTGCCCGGTTTCAGCAGCACGGCGTCGGGCGTGGAAATCTTGCCGATGTCGTGCATGGGCGCCGCGTGGCGCAGCACCATGGTTTCTTCCTCGGACATGCCGGACGCCTGCGCCAGCAGCTGGCACACTTCGGCCATGCGGCGCACGTGGTTGCCCCCTTCGTGCGAGCGCGATTCGACGACGTCGCCCAGGCGCAGGATCAGTTCGGCCTGGGTATCGGTGATTTCCTGCGTCAGCAGGATGTTGTCGAAGGCGATGGCCACGCCGGAGCAGAACACTTCCAGCAACTGCGCATCGAGGTCGGAAATCTCTTCCACGCCTTTCAAGACCAGCAGGGAGGCCTTGCCGCTGCTGTTGGGAAAGTAGCCGACGTAGGTATCGCCGTGCAGGCGCGAAATCTTGTTGCTCTTCGCATCGTCCAGCTGGGACAGCAGGGAAGGGCTGAGGATGCCGTCGTCCGTGTCGCCGATCTGCGCGAGGATTTCATAGTCTTGCTCGCCGGAAATGGCGCTGGCGCCGCGCAGGCGCAGCAGCATGCTCGTTTCCAGGCGCAGCAGGGCGACGACCTGCTGCAGCAGGCCGCTGGCGAAGTCGCGCAGGTTGCGCTGCTTGAAGATGTGGGCCGAGGCGGCGATGACGCGCTCGAGGCCTTCGCGGTAATGCAGCTGGGCCAGGCGCGCCTCTTCCACCTTCATGATGTCGCGGTAGGCGCGCAGGGCGGCGAAGGTGGTGGTGAACAGCTTGGTGCGGTCGAGTTCCGTCTTTTCCTTGTAGTCGTTGATGTCGTAGTTGACGATCACGCGTTCTTCCGGCGCCTGCCCGGGCTGGCCCGTGCGCAGCACGATGCGCGTAAACTGGTTGCCCAGGTCTTCGCGCATCCAGCGCGCCACTTCCAGGCCGCTGTCCTCGCGCTCCATCACCACATCGAGGAAGACCAGGGCGATGCCGGACTCGCGCGCCAGCACCTGCTTGGCTTCCGCGCCGCTGTAGGCATGCACGAAGCTCAGGGCGCGGCCTTCCAGGCGGAAACGGCTGAGTGTCAGCTTGGTGATGTCATGGATGTCGGGTTCATCGTCGACGAGCAGGACTTTCCAGGGGGGTAACTTGGGCGATGCTGAAGACAAAAATGACATAGGGGCGAGTTCCGCTAAAAGGCATAACTGACGCAATGCTGAGACGCCCGCGCCAGGAAGTCCTGTGCGCCACTACCGGCGTTGCGCGTTTTTCAGGCGCATTTTGTCGATTGTAGACTGACGGCTAAGTATTAACAATAAGCAAGAATAATTGACGCAATTCATGCAACATGCATGGTAAAAAAGCACTTTAAATGGACGGAAGGCGTCACCACGTATACTTTATCGCTTAGGCAACTATATTTTCAAGACAATACTTTGTTTTAATTAATATTGCCAATGAATCTGCAAAAAACTGCAGGCGCCGGCCCGTGGCGGCCAGCAGCGAAAGAAAGTAACAAGGTATGAATTTCGCTTCCCTGGCAGTCACTTGCCGTTATATTGAATGGATAGAAGGTAGGCTCGTGCGCCTGTCCTGTTCATGAAAGGAAGAGCATCATGCAAAAGAAGAAATCGACGCGGGCCCTGCTCGGCGCGCTTGCCTTGCTGGCCAGCACTGCCGCCTGGGCGGGCACCGAGGTGCGTTTCGATAAACCGGAGCAATTTACGGATGTGCCGATGGACCAGCGCCAGCGCGAGGACGTGCTGAAGGATTTGAAGGCGCATTTCGAAAAACTGGGGCAGTCCCTCAAGCCGGGACAAACCCTGAAAATCGACGTCACCGACGTGGACCTGGCGGGACGCGAAGAGCCGCGCATGCGCGGGATGAACGATTTGCGCGTGCTCAACGGCCGCGCCGACTGGCCACGCATCAGCCTGCACTATGTGCTGGAGCAGGATGGCAAGGTGCTCAGCCAGGGCGACGCCCAGTTGTCCGATATGTCGTACATGAGCCGCATCAACCGCTATCCCAGCGACGCGCGCCTGCGCTACGAGAAGCAGATGATCGACGACTGGTTTGCGAAGACCTTCGGCGTGCCGGCGAAAGGCCAGGCGCGCAAATAAGGACGGGGAGCCTGCCCCGCCGCAGGGTGTCGTGGATGCCGGCAGGCTCGCGCCACGCCTGCGGCCGGTCGCAGGCGTTGTATTGCGCTCCAGAAATTTTCTCTTCAGGCTATATTCATTCCGGGCGCCGCAGTGAACGGCATTGCGGCAGTTGCCTGCCGGTGCAATTTTCTGAAAGGGATGCATATGTTGATTTCCAAGGCAATGAAAACCTGGGTGGCGGTGCTGGCGCTGGCCGCCAGCAGCGGCGCCTGGGCCGGGGTGCAGGTCAATTTCAGCCACCCCGACGATTATTCGGACATGCCGTTCAGCACGCGCGACCGCGAGCAGATCCTGGCGGGCCTGGCGGAGCATTTCCAGATGCTGGGCAAGGGCTTGCGGCCCGGGCAGGACTTGAAGATCGAGATCACGGATATCGACCTGGCCGGCCGCGAAGATCCCATGCGCCGTGGCGCCATGGACGTGCGCATCATGGATGGACGCACGGACTGGCCGCGCATGCGCCTGCGCTACCAGCTGGAACAGCATGGCAAGGTGATTGCCAGCGGCAACGCGGCCCTGTCCGATATGTCGTACTTGCAGCGCATCAACCGCTATTCCACCAGCGACGCGCTGCGCTATGAAAAAAAGATGATCGACGACTGGTTTGAAAATACCTTCGGCATCAAGGCCACGGGCCGCAGCAAGCCCGTCATGACCTTGCAGCAGCCCGTCCGGCGCCGCTAGCCGGCGCCCGTCCAGCGAGGCAGGCCAGTCAGCGCAAATACGCCTGTTCGATGCGCGCCAGCTGGCCGTCGTGCCGCAGCGCCAGCAGGGCGGCATTCATCTGTCCGATGAAGTCCGCCTTGTAGGCCGGCGTGTTGCGCGCGCTGTAGGCGATATACGTGGCTTCGGACGACAGTTCCAGCACTTCGCGCAAGTGAAAGCCGTAGCGCTCCAGTTCGCCTTGCAGCTGGCGCGCCGTGTGGCGTGCCGCGCCGCGGTCGCTGGCATAGCAATCGATACGCCGCAAGGCCAGCTTCTTCAGATTGGCTTCATTGCCCTTGGCCGCCTCGAGCCGCAGCACGCCGTGGCGGGCCGGCGCCATCAATTTTTCCGACAGTAAAAAACCCGTGTTGACGCCGATGGTCAGGCCGGCAAAATCGTCCGGGAAATGCGCGCGGGCGGTCTGCATGACGGCATCATGGCAGAACAGCACCACCGATTCGCGGTACAGCATGGCGGAATAGGGCTGCACGTACGAGCGCTCCGTCTTGCGTCCGGGGGGAAACAGGCCGAAGACCAGGCCTTTCTCCAGTGCATCGAGGCCCCGTTTCCAGGGACGCGGCTGCAGGACGAGGCGATAGCCGGGCATCTTGTCCGCCGCCGCGCGCAGGATGTCGATGTACATGCCCTTGAAGACGCCGTTTTCCACATAGCTGTAGGGCGCGTAGTCGTCGTCGCCGTACAGGATGACGGTTTGCGGCGCCGCCAGGACGGCCGGCAACGCGCCCAGCAGCGCCAGGGCGAGGCACAGTCTTGCCGTGATTGCTGATTGCATGCCGCTCCATTTTTCATGTCTTCCTGGCAAGCATACAGCATGGCGGCCTGGCCGGCCCGTCAATCGATCCAGTTTACCTGGGGAAACTTGCTGCCGAACTCTTCCGGCATGGGCACGACCTGGCTGCGCTTGTAGTTGAAGAAGACAAAGCCGGACTTGGCCATCGCGATCAGGGTGTGGTCGCGCGGACGCGTGATGCGGAAGGTGATGTCGCCGCCATACTTGTTGAAATCCATGACGCCCACTTCGAACAGCAGCTGGTCGCGCGCATGGGCTTCGGCACGGTAGGTGGTGGCCAGGTCGGTGACGATGATGCCGGTGCCGTCCGCTTCGATGTCGCGCACGCCGAACTCGAACAGGAAGCGCGCGCGGGCTTCGGAAATCATGGAAATCATGGAATCGTTGCCGAGGTGGTTGCCGGCATTGATGTCCGTCGTGCGTACCGTCAGTTGCGAGGAATAGCAGTACTGGTCTTCAGGAAATTCGAGTTTCAAACGGGCCATGGTGTTCTCTTGAGCTGGGGCGCAGGGCGCGGCGGAAAAAACCAATTCTAGCCGGTTCCCCGCGCCCCGTCGAAAAACGCCCCATCAGCCGTGTGCGGCAGGCGGCGCGCAAGGCGCTACTTGCGCACGATCCGGTAGACTTTTCCCGTGCCGCTCAGCATGTACAGCTCGTTCTGCGCATCTTGCCCGAAGGAGATGATATTGCCCACGTTCGCGATGCCCCAGTCCGTCACGGCCGAGGCCGCGCCATTGCTGTAGCTGAAACTTTTCAGCCAGCCGCTGCAATAGTCGGAATACAGGTATTGCCCCGCCAGTTCCGGCAAGGCCGCGCCCCGGTACACATAGCCGCCCGTGATGGAGCAGCCGCCCGCGCTGTCGTGGCCATAGTCGATGACGGGCAGCACCAGGCCCGCCTGGTTGCAGCTGGCGCTGTTGTAGCACTGCGCGCCTTCCATGATGTTCCAGCCATAGTTGTTGCCCGCCTGGCCTGCGGGACGCACGTCGACCTCTTCCCGGCTGCTCTGGCCCACGTCGGCGATGTACAGCAGCTGGGCCGGCACGTCGAAGGCGTAGCGCCACGGATTGCGCAAGCCATAGGCCCAGATTTCAGGCCGCCCGCCCGCCGTGGCAAACGGGTTGTCCGGCGGAATGACATACGGCTGGGCCACACTGCCGGCATTGACGTCCAGGCGCAGCAGCTTGCCCAGCAGCACGTTCGTGTTTTGCGCATTGCCGGACGGATCGCCGCCGCTGCCGCCATCGCCCGTGCCCGCATACAGGTAGCCATCCGGGCCAAAGCTGAGCAGGCCGCCATTGTGGTTGCTGAACGTGGGGTGGGGAATGGTGAGGATGGTCAGCGCGGACAGGGGATCGGCCACGTTGGCATTGCCGGCCGATACCTGCCGCCGCTCGATGACGATGTCGCCCGCCAGGTTGGTGTAATACAGGAAGAAATAGCCGTTGCTGGCGTATAGCGGGTGGAAGGCCATCGACAGCAGGCCCCGTTCGCCGGTGACGGTGGTCAGGCTGCTGATGTCGAGGAAGGGTGTGGCCAGCAGGCTGCCGTTCTGCATCACGCGGATGCGCCCGGGGCGCTCGACGATGAACAGGCGGCTGTCGCCGGGCGGCGCCGTGAGGAAGGTGGGCGTGTCCAGGCCGGACGCCACTTCCTGCAGGGCCAGGGCCAGCGGCGCCGTGGCCGCGTAGGTGACGGCCGCGCTGGCCGTGGCGCCGGCCGTCACCTGCACCTGCTGCGTCACGGGCGTGGGCGCCAGGGTGCCCGTGCCTTGCATCACGCTGGCGGCGCTGACCGTGTAGGCGCCAGGCGCCAGGTCCGTCAGCGTGGCCGTCGCCGTCAGCGGCTTGCTGTAGGACGCGGGGCCGCTGACCGTGACGGCGCCCGCCACGCCGGCCGGCAAGCCGCCGATGGCGACCGTCAGGCTGCCGCTGGTGGCGCCGGACGGTGGGTGATCGTGGCCGCCGCCGCAGGCGGACAGCAGGATGAGGCAGCATGCCAGCAGCAGGGCCGTCCAGGACGGGAGGGAGCGGGAAAGCGAAGGGCGCATGTCAGTCTCCTGCGGGAACGAGGCAACGGCGGCTCAGAGGGGGACGCGTGTCCAGAATGCGCGTGTGAGTAATGGGACGATTGAGCTGGCGCAAACGGACATCGTACTGGCGCCAGCATACGCCCGGCGCCGGCCGCGTTTCCGTGCGCTGCTGCACGCTGCGGTGGCATCGGACAAATGCGCCGCGTTTTCAGACAAGCGCGCCGCCTGCCGCACCAGCGCGCCCGCTGGCGCCCGATAATGGCCCATCTGAAACGGAGCAGGAATACCTCACATGAAAACCAAAGCCGCGATTGCCTGGAAAGCGGGCGCCCCGCTGACCATCGAAGAAGTCGACCTGGCCGGCCCGCGCGCCGGCGAAGTGCTGGTCGAGCTGAAAGCCACCGGGATTTGCCACACGGATTACTACACCCTGTCGGGCGCCGACCCGGAAGGGATCTTCCCCGCCATCCTCGGCCATGAAGGCGCCGGCGTCGTCGTCGACGTGGGGCCGGGCGTGACGACCCTGAAGAAGGATGACCACGTCAT
>NZ_RFSK01000018.1 GCF_009923995.1 Janthinobacterium sp.
ACCGAATTCCGCATGACGACGGCCTCGGGCCAGGAACGCGTGATGAACGTCAAGTTCTATCCCCACGAGGTCAAGGGCAAGCGCAATGGCTACTGGATCGGGTTTGCCTGCGACGTCACCGAAGACCGGCGCTACCACGCCAGCATCGTGCGCAATCGCCGCGCGCTGCGCGCTCTCGCGCTGGTCAACGCCGCGATCTCGCGCGCGCGGTCGCGGTCCGAACTGCACAAGCTGGTCTGCCAGAGCCTCGTCGAAGGCGATGGCTATGCGGCGGCATGGATCGGCCTGAGGGACATCGGTCCGGTCGCCAAGATCAGGGTCACCGCCCATGCCGCCACCGCCACCCGCGCCATCGCGGTCGCCTCCCATGCCGCCGCCATCGCCCACATGCATGCAGCTGCTGCCCGCCATGCCCTGCGATGCCTGATGCATGCTACCGCCGGGCATGTTCCCTGCGGCACCGGCACCGGCAGCCTGGATGGTGGCCTGGTCCGCGTACGACACGCCCAGGCGTGGCCCCGGCATGTCGTCGCTGCTGTCAGTGGCGGCAATGTCCGCCTGCACATTCCCCTCGACCGGCATGGCTTGCATGGAAGACATGGCGGGCATGCCTTCGGCGGAACCGGTTGCCGGCGATTTTTTCGTTTTAGCGGTGCTCATGGTCTCTCCCCTCGTCTGCCTGCCAGTTCACTATGGCACGGCGACCAGGCAAGGAATTGAGGCACATCAAGGATGACAAGGCCAACGCACGGCACCGGCGAAAAAAAAGACAGCCGAGGCTGTCTTTTTTTCTACGAGGAAACCCGCAGGCCGGAATTACTTGGCGGCGGCAGCCTTGACTTCAGCGTCGGCCTTGGCCTTGGCTTCTTCCGTCTTGGTGGCGGCGATGGCCTTGTCGGCATTCGCTTCCACTTTTTCCTTGGCGACCTTGGCGTTCGCTTTCACGGCAGCCTTGTGCGCTTTCGCATCGGCCTTGGCATCGGTTTTATCCGCCTTGGCTTCCGCTTTCATCTTGTCTTCCGGATCGGCGTCAGCCACTTTGTCGTGGGCCTTAGCCTTGGTTTTGTTGGCCTTGTGCTGGGCGTCGGCCTTCTTTTCGTCAGCCTTCATTTCCGCCTTGGCGACATTGGCATCCGCCTTGGCATCGACTTTGGCTTCCTTGTTGGCGGCCTTGTTGATGTCATGCTGCGCAGACGCCTGGGCGCTTGCAACGGCTGGGGTAACCGGCGCCGTTTGCGCGATGGCAGCGGTGGCGAACAGGGTAGCGATCAGGGTGGCGAGTAATTTGTTCATGATGTGACCTTTCAATATGGATTCGATTTATTTTTACTAAAGGCGGGCAAAATGTTCCAAATTTGCCAGGCACCGCGCTGTGGTTGTCAGCAGCTCGATGGCATGACTTCATAGTAAAGATAAGACGCAAACCACACAGTGCGTTAGCGCACTCAAGGAGAAATATGTGCAATTCGGCAAATTTCCCCTTGAGTACGCTACGGCGGGTCAGGCCATCATGCACCCACGGCCAGCGCCGCATGGCGGGCGGCCACCCACTCCTCGTTGGCCGGCTCCACGCCCACCACGATGCGGCTGTCGTCGCTGGAAATACGGCTGGCGTTGCGCGCATTCGCCTCGCCGTCGAGCACGGGGCCGATGAAGCCCAGCTCGGCGCAGATGCGCTGGCGCAATTCGGCGCTGTGCTCGCCGATACCGGCCGTAAACACCAGCATGTCCAGCCCGCCCAGCACGGCCGTCAAGGCGCCGATCTCGCGCACGATGCGGCGGATGTACAGGGCCAGCGCTGCCCGGATGCGCTCCCCCGTGGCATCCTGCCGGTCCTGCTGTGCCAGCAGGATGGGCGGGTCGGCCGACACGCCGGACACGCCCAGCAAGCCCGACTCGTGGTACAGCACGTGCGCCACTTTTTCCAGCGACAGCTTTTCGATTTCCATCAGGTAGATGACGGCGCCCGGATCGAGCGAGCCGCAGCGCGTGCCCATCATCAGGCCGTCCAGCGCGGAAAAGCCCATGGTGGTGGCCACGCTGTGCAAGTTCTCCATGGCGCACAGGCTGGCGCCGCTGCCCAGGTGGGCGACGATGACCTTGCCGCGCGCGACCGCACCGAAGCGCTGCTCCAGCACCAGCGACTGGTATTCATACGACAGGCCGTGGAAGCCATAGCGGCGCAAGCCCCGCTCCCACGCATCGTACGGCAAGGCCAGCATCTGCTCGACCTGAGGCACCGTGTGGTGGAAGGCCGTGTCGAAGCACGCCACCTGGGCGATGTCGGGGCGCGATTCGAGCAGCACCTCGATCGCCTCCAGGGCGAACGGCTGGTGCAGGGGCGCCAGCGGCACGAAGCTTTTCAGGTCGGCCAGCACGGCGAAATCGATGCGCACGGGGGCGAAATACTTGCTGCCACCGTGTACCACGCGGTGCGCCACGGCGCGCAGCGGGCGCCCCGCCAGGCGTTCGACGACCTTCTCGCGGATGTGCGCCAGGGCCGCATGGTGCGGCTGTTCGGCATCCAGCTGCAGGGCCTGGGCAGGCTGGCCGCCGGCGCGGTAGCTGGCGCTTTCGCGGCCGATGCCCTCGACCTTGCCGCTCCATTCGGCCTGCTGCGGCAGCACGCCGCCCGCCTGCTCGAAGAGGGCGAACTTGATGCTCGACGAGCCGCAATTGAGCACCAGGATCAGGGTGCCGTCGGCGTGTTGGGCTGCTGCGTTCATGGCGGCGTGCTCCGGTAATGGTTGGCCAGCATCACGGCGATGGCGCACGAGGCGATGCGGCTGGCGCGCGAATCGGCGCGGCTGGTGAGGATGACGGGGATCTTCGCGCCCAGCACGATGCCGGCGCTGTCCGCGTCGCCCATGTATTCGAGCTGCTTGGCCAGCATGTTGCCGCTTTCCAGGTCGGGCACCAGCAAGATATCGGCGCGGCCCGCCACCTCGGAAACGATGCCCTTGACGGTCGCGGCGGCGATCGAGACGGCGTTATCGAAGGCCAGCGGGCCATCGAGGATGGCGCCCGTGATCTGGCCACGGTCGGCCATCTTGCACAGGGCCGCCGCATCCAGGGTGGCCGGCATGTCCGCGTTCACCGTTTCCACGGCGGCCAGGATGGCCACGCGCGGCTGGGCCACGCCGATCACGTGCGCCAGGTCGATGGCGTTGCGCACGATGTCGGCCTTCATGGCGAGGTTCGGCGCGATGTTGATGGCCGCGTCCGTGATGATGAACGGGCGCGGATACGCGGGCGTCTGCATCAGGAAGCAGTGGCTGATGCGGCGCTTGGTGCGCAGGCCCGCGCTGGCCACCAGCACGGCCGACATCAGTTCATCCGTATGCAGGCTGCCTTTCATGATCGCTTCCACTTCGCCCTTGCCCGCCAGCTCGGCGCCACGGGCGGCGGCCGCATGGCTATGCTCGACATCCTCGATGGCGATGCCTGCCAGGCTCAGGCCAGCTTCCAGGGCCACGGCTTCCAGGCGCGCGCGCGGCGCCACCAGCACGGGCGTGATCAGGCCGGCCGCATACGCGTCCAGTGCGCCGGACAGGCTCAGTTCATCGCACGGGTGCACCACGGCCACCTTGATGGGCCCCAGGGTGCGCGCATGTTCCAGCAGGCGGCGCGTGCCGTCGCCGTTATGCAGGCGCACTTCGGGCAGGGTGGCGCGCTGGCGCTCGATCTGCTCGGCGGGCGCAATCACCTGCGCTTCGCCATCGAGCACCACGGCGCCATGCTGGTTGATGCAGCGGCAGGCCAGGGTCACGTGGCGGTTGCGCGGCTCCAGTGCCGTGACTGTGACGCTGATGGCCAGCGTATCGCCCACGCGCACGGGCTGCAGGAAGCGCAGGGTCTGGCCCGTGTACACGGTGCCGGCGCCGGGCAGGCGCGTACCCAGCACGGCGGAAATGAGGGCGGCGCCCCACATGCCATGCGCGATCACACCCTGGTAGCGGCTGGAGGCGGCAAATTCCGCATCCAGATGCTGGGGATTGTCGTCGCCCGACATCACCGCGAACAGGGCGATATCGTCCATGCTCAGGGTGCGCGTGATGCTGGCGGTATCGCCGATGGCGATCTGCTCGAAGGTGCGGTTGCGCACGATATTCAAATCATCGTCTTGGGTGGTGGTCATCTTGGCCTTCTAGGCTGGGGTAATGTTCTTGGCGGATTTGGCTTTTGGCTGCGTGGCGGCGACAGATACCGGCTTCGATTCTGCCACAGCGGGCGGCTGCGCCTTCGCTTGCGCTTTGGCGGCGCGGTCGAAGACGTCCAGCATCTGCTGCAGGCTCGCTTCCTCGTCCGGCGTCGGCGCGTCGGGCACCAGCAGCACCTGCTGCAGCCATTCGGCCAGCGCGCGGATGGATTCCGGATCGGCACGCGACAGCAAGGTCGGCAAGGCGGCGACGGCGGCGTCGAAATCATGCATCATGAGGCGCGCCTGCTGGCGCACGATGTGGCGGAATTCTTCCATGCTGAAGTCCTGCCGGTACTGCGGCTTGATCAGTTTGAGCGCCAGGTTGACCCGGCGCTCGTCGGCGATCATGCGGAAGCGGTAGATATAGAACAGCGCGCGCACGGCCGCTTCCACCAGGCCGCCCCTTTCCATGTCCTCTTCCATCTTGCGCGTTTCGCAGCGTACGTATTCGCAATGCTCGGGCGAGATGCCGGGGTGCGGACGCGGCGGATTGGCATCGTTCGGGCTTTGTCCCGTCAGCGCCTGCACCAGCGGCGAGCCGTATACCATGTCGAAGGTTGCTTCCTGCACGCTGTCGCGCCAGTCGCGCCAGCCGTTCAGGCCTGCCGTGATGGCGCCGGAAACCGCCTCCTGCATGGCCAGCAGCGGATTGTCGGGTGCTACCGGCTGGCGCTGCGCGCGCACCTTTTCCGCTTCTTTCGCCACCAGCCTGGCCAGCGGATTATGGTCGGTCCAGCGCTCGTACGACACGCGCAGCGGATGCGAGAGCTGCAGGAAACGCGCCGTCTGCGGCGTCACCATGGCGCGCACCCACGGTTGCGCGAAGGTGCGGTACAGGGCCAGGTTCACTTCGGAGACGCGCGCGGCGGCGGCGAACTTGCGGTCGTTTTCCACACTTGGCTGCACGATGGCGCGCACGTCCTCGATGCTGCGGCGCTCCACCTGCAGCACATAGTCGCCGCTGGCCAGGTCGGCGTTCGGCGTGTCGGGCGTCTTGTCGACGATCAGCGCCTGGTAGATGCCGGCCGGCAGCAGGTTGATCAGGTCGATATTGCTGGCGAATTTCTGGTGTTCCTTGCGCCCCACCTTGGCAGAGACAAAAATGCCCAGGTGGCCGATGCTGTCATGCACGGCGTACACGATGGTCTGGTCGTGCATCAGCACGTCGTTGTCGTCGCGGTACAGGTCCGTGATCCAGCCCAGCGCCTGCGGTGGTGGCGTGATGTTGTCGCCGTTCGAGCAGAATACGACGATGGGCGAGCGGATATTGCGCAAGTCCAGGCGCACGCCGTCCGAGGTGATCAGTTCGGCCGTGGCCAGGCGGTTGCCGATGAACAGATTGTCGACGATGTACTGCATCTCGACGTCGTTCAGGAAGACGTGGCCGCCCCAGTATTTTTCAAATTCCAGGTAGCGCGGCGCTTCCGTGTCGATGTTCGCATACAGGTTGTACTGCTTGGTCCACAGGGTGTTGGCCGGGTTCAGGTTCTCGAAATTCTGTACCAGGCTGGCGCCGTCGAAACGGCCGTTGCCCAGGTCGCCCGCCAGCGCCGTGGCCCAGCTGCCGCCCATCAGGCCGCCTGCATAGCGCATCGGGTTGCGGCCATGCCAGCCGGCCCAGTACGATATGGGCGCGCCGGCCACGATGATGGGCCCGAACAGGTCGGGGCGCATGGCGGCCGTCATGAGGATTTGCCAGCCCGCCTGGCAATTGCCGATGACGACGGGCTTGCCTTCGCTGTGCGGATGCAGGGCAATGACCTTTTCCAGGAACTGCGCCTCCGCATGCATCACGTCTTCCACCGTCTGCCCCGGCACGGGGTCGGGCAAAAAGCCGATGAAATAGCAGGGGTGGCCCGCGCGCAGGGCCACGCCGATTTCGCTTTCCGCCTTGAAGCCGCCGATGCCGGGGCCGTGGCCGGCGCGCGGATCGACGACGACGAACGGCCGCTTCGTCGGATCGGGTTCCAGCGCATCCGGCGTCAGGATGCGCGCCAGGCCGTAGTTGACGGGACGCGCCAGGTCCAGGCCCGACATCACCAGCTCGGCGGGAAAATCGAGCACGTTCGGCACTTCCTCGGCCAGGTGCTCCTGGTACTGGTTGCCGCGGCGGCGCATCACGTCCGCATACAGCACGATGCGCTGCCAGGAGTCGCGCGCATAGTCGCCCAGCATGCCCAGCGACGGCAGGCCGCCGGTGGAGAAAAATGGTGCAGCTTCGGTTTTCATGGCTATCCTTTTCATGCGAACAAGCGCCGGACCATTCCGGCGCGGGGTCTACGCCATCTGGCTGATGGTCTTGCGAAAACGGGCAAGGGCAAACGTGAACAGGGCCGTGCCGATCGCCAGCAGGGCCAGGAAAGGCTTCCACACGACGTCGATGCCGGCGCCGCGGTACAGGATCGCCTGGCTCAATTCGACGAAATGCGTGGTGGGCGCGATCAGCATGATGTTTTGCACCAGCTGCGGCATGCTTTCGCGCGGCGTGCTGCCGCCCGACAGCATCTGCAGCGGCAGCAGTACGAGGATCAACAGCATGCCGAACTGCGGCATGCTGCGCGCCACGGTGGCAAGGAAAATCCCCATCGAGGTGGTGGCAAACAGGTGCAGCGCCGCGCCGCACAGGAACAGCGCGATGGAGCCCTCGATCGGCACGTGCAGCATGCCGCGCACCACCAGATTCAGCGACAGGGCGGCGGCCAGCAGCACCACCAGGCCCATCGACCAGACCTTGCCCAGCATGATTTCGGCCGGCGTCACGGGCATCACCAGCAGATGCTCGATGGTGCCGTGCTCGCGCTCGCGGATCAGGGCCGCACCCGTCAGGATGATCGACAGCATCGTCACCTGGTTGATGATTTCCATCAGCGAGCCAAACCAGGCCTGGCTCAGCGAGGGATTGAAGCGCGCGCGCATCACCAGATCCACGGGCGACACCGTTGCGCCCCGGTAGCGCTTGGCGAATTCGGAGATTTCGCCGGCGACGATCTGCTGGATGTAGCCGCTGCCGCTGAAGGCCTGGCTCATGCGCGTGGCGTCCACGTTCAGCTGCAGCTCCGCCTGGCGTCCGCCCAGCACGTCGGCCTGCAGCTTGGGCGGTATCGTCAGCACGAAGGTGTACTGGCCCGCGTCGAGGCCCGCGTCGACCTGGCCCTGGTTGATCATGGCCGGCGGCGTGAACTGCGGCGGGAAGAAGGCCGAGGCGATGCGCCCGGACAGGGGCGAGCCATCCTCGTCGACGATGGCGATCGAGGCCATGTGCAGGGTTTCCGGCTTGGCCGTGGCGGCCACGTAGATGGCCAGGGTGAACGTGTAGAGGATCAGGATCAGCATCATGGGATCGCGGATCAGGCTCCAGATTTCCTTCACGCCCAGGCGGTAGATGTTTTCAAGGTGGCGCATACGCTTACGACTCCTGTTTTTTCAGCAGCGCCACCGTCACCCCGAGGATCACGGGAATGGCGATGATCAGGGGCCAGAACGAGGCGTGCAGGTCGCCGAATCCCAGCGCCTTGTTGAATACGCCGCGGCTGATATTGAGCATGTGCGTGGCCGGGTACATCAGGCCGATGGCCTTGCCTACGCCTTCCATCGACGAGACGGGATTGAGCAGGCCGGAAAACTGGATGGCCGGGATCATGGTGCCGATCATGGTGACGAACAGCGCGGCGATCTGGCTGCGCGTAAACGTCGAGGCAAACAGGCCGATGCCGGTGGCGCAGATATTGAAGATGAAGGTGGCGCCGATCAGGGTCGGCAGGCTGCCCTTGATCGGCACGCCGAAGGCGGTCACCGCCAGCAGGGCCATGAGGACGAAGTTGAACATGGCCAGCACCACGTAGGGCACCTGCTTGCCGAGCAAGAATTCCAGGCGCGTGACGGGCGTCACGTACAGGTTGATGATGGAACCGAGTTCCTTCTCGCGCACCACGGACAGCGCCGCCAGCATGGCCGGCAGCATCAGCAACAGCAGGGGAATCACGGCCGGCACCATGGCGGGCAAGCTTTTCACGTCCGGGTTGTAGCGGTAGCGCGTCTCGATGGCGACGGGGTTGGCCACCTTGACGCCGTAGCGGTGCAACGCCTGGTCGGCCAGCCACAGCTGGTGCATGCCCTGCACGTAGCCCTGCACGGTCTCCGCGCGCATGGGCATGGCGCCGTCGATCCAGGCGCCCACCTGGGCTGGCGCGCCACGCTGCACGTCGCGCGCGAAGCCGGGCGGGATCTCGATGGCCAGAGACAGTTCGCCGCTGCGCATGCGCTTGTCGATATCGGCATAATCGCGCAGGGGCGGCTTTTCGATGAAGTAGCGCGAGCCGGCCAGGTTGTTCGCATAATTCTGGCTCAGGGTCGTCTGGTCGTGGTCGAGCACCGCGTACGTCAGGTCTTCCACGTCCAGGCTGATGCCGAAGCCGATGACGAACAGCAGCAGCACGGAGCCGCCCAGCGCCAGGGTCAGGCGCACGGGGTCGCGCCGCAGCTCCAGGGTTTCGCGCCACATGTAGCTGAGCATGCGGCCCAGGCTGAAGCGGCTGCGCTGGTGCCCGGTGGCGATGGCAGGAGCGGTGGCTGGCGCGGCCTGGGCAGCCTGCGCCTCGGGCGCCGTGCCGCCGCCCGCCTCTTCCAGGTAGGCGATGAAGGCCGCTTCCAGCGATGGCGCGCCCTTCTTGCGCACCAGCTCGGCCGGCGCATCGCTGACCAGCACTTTGCCAGCATGCATCAGCGAGATGCGGTCGCAGCGCTCGGCCTCGTTCATGAAGTGCGTCGAGATGAAAATGGTGACGTGGTCGCGCCGCGCCAGTTCGATCATCAGGCGCCAGAAATTGTCGCGCGCGATGGGATCGACACCCGACGTCGGTTCGTCGAGGATCAGCATTTCCGGCTTGTGCACCATGGCCACAGCCAGCGACAGGCGCTGGCGGATGCCCAGCGGCAGGCTGTCGGGCAAGTCGTCCATCACCTCGCGCAGGTCGAAACGCTGCGCCATTTCGTCGACGCGGGCGGGAATTTCCGCCTCCGGCACGTGGAACAGGCGCGCGTGCAGCACCAGGTTCTGGCGCACCGTCAGTTCGCTGTACAGCGAGAAGGCCTGCGACATGTAGCCGACCCTGCGGCGCGTGTCGATGTCGTTGGAATCGACCTCCTTGCCGAACAGCCAGGCCTTGCCTTCCGTGGCGGGCAAGAGGCCCGTGAGCATCTTCATGGTGGTCGACTTGCCGCAGCCGTTCGACCCCAGAAAGCCGAAGATCTCGCCGCGGCCGATACGGAAATTCACATGGTCGACGGCCGTGAAATCGCCGAAGCGCATGGTCAGGTCTTTGGCCTCGATGGCGATGTCCTGCGCGCTGGCCGCGTCCAGCGGCGTGATGACGACGGGCTGGTGGCCCGCGCGCTTGGCTTCGGGCAGCAGCTTGATGAAGGCCGCTTCCAGGTTGCTGCTGCCGGTGCGCGCCAGCAGTTCTGCCGGCGTGCCCGTGTCGAGCACCTTGCCGTCATCCATGGCCACCAGCCAATCGAAGCGCTGCGCCTCGTCCATGTAGGCGGTGGCGACCATCACGCTCATTTGCGGACGCTGCACGCGGATGCCGGCGATCAGGTCCCAGAACTGGGCGCGCGCCAGCGGATCGACGCCGGTGGTCGGTTCGTCGAGGATCAGCAGGTCGGGATCGTGGATCAGGGCGCAGCACAGGCCCAGTTTCTGCTTCATGCCGCCCGACAGCTTGCCCGCCGGGCGCGCCAGGAAGGGATGCAAGCCCGTGCTCAGGGTCAGCTGGTCGATGCGGCGGCGGCGTTCGGCCGCGTCGTGGCCGAACAGGCGCGCGAAAAACTGCAGGTTTTCCTCGACCGACAGGGTCGGATACAGATTCTTGCCCAGGCCTTGCGGCATGTAGGCGATGCGCGGGCAGACGTCGTCGCGGTGGCGCGCATCCTGCATGTCGCCGCCCAGCGCCATGACCGTGCCCTGCTGCACGGCGCGCGCGCCGGCCACCAGCGACAGCAGGCTCGATTTGCCCACGCCATCGGGGCCGATCAGGCCCACCATGCAGCCGGCCGGCACGTCCAGGTCGATGGCGTCGAGCGCCACCGTCTTGCCGTAATGCTGGCTGACGCCCTTGATGCTGACGACAAAGGAAGTGGCCGCTGCACTCACTGCGGAACCTTCGCCGTCAATTCAGCGGGCCAGGCCTGCTTGGCATCGAGACGTACCCAGGCCACGCCGGGCAAGCCCACTTTCACCAGGGCCAGGTGCTTTTGCAGCAGCTCGCGGCTGATCTGCGCCTTCACGCGGAACATCAGTTTCTGCCGTTCGCTGGCCGTTTCCACCGTCTTCGGCGTGAACTGCGCGCTGGCGGCGACAAACGAGATCGTCGCCGGAATCACGTAATTGGGCGCCGCGTCGAGGATGATGCGCACTTCGCCGCCCAGCGCCACCTTGCCGGCTGCCGTCTCGGGCAGGAAGAAGGTCATGTAGACGTCCGACAAGTCGACCAGGTTGAGCACCTTGCCGCCGCCGGCCAGCACTTCGCCCTGCTGCGCCACCAGGTATTGCACGCGGCCGTCGCGCGGCGCCTTCAGCTGGCCATCGGCCAGGTCGGAATCGATGCGCGCCGTGGTCGCCTCGGCGGCGGCGACGGCCGAACGCGAGCCGACCACTTGCGCCTTGGCCGCGTCGATGGCCGCCTGCGCCGCCGTCACCTGTGCCTTGGCCGCATTCAGGGCGGCGGCCACGCTGCGCACGCGGGCGCGGTCGTCGTCCAGTTCCTGCACCGACGAAGCGCCCTCCTTCGACAGCGTTTCGGAACGGGCCAGGCGGCGCTTGGCCGCATCGAGTTCGCTTTCGCGCTGCGCCACCATGGCCAGCGCGGCCGCCTTGTCGCTTTCGCGCACGGCCACCTGCGCCTGCGCGCCCACCACCGTATCCAGCGCCTGCTGCTGGCGCGCGCGCGCTTCGTCGCGCTGGGCCGTCAGCGAGTCCACCTGCATGGTGGCGAGCGGCTGGCCCGCCTTGACGAAGTCGCCCTCGCGCACGAGGATTTCCTGGACCCTGCCCGCCAGCTTGGTGGCGACGTCGATCTCGGTCGCTTCGATACGGCCATTGCCGCTGACGAAACCTTCACCGGGGCCGGCAGGGCGCATTTTTTGCCAGGCCACATAGCCCAGCACGAGGACGGCCACGACCAGCGCGGCGGGAATGATTTTTTTCTTCAGTTGTGGATTCATGGTGTCGGCGATCGCTATTAATTGGTGAAGGTGGCGGCGGCAGGGGCGCCGCCGCCCAGGGCGGCATACAGGCTGACCTGGCTGGAGAGCAGCGCGCGGCGCGTCTGCACCAGCTGCTGTTCCACCGTCAGCAAGTCGCGCTGTGCGTCGAGCACTTCCAGGTAGGGCGCGGCGCCATTGTCATAGCGCAGCTTGGCCAGGCGCGCGCGTTCGCTCTGCGCGGCCAGCGTCGTCTTGCCGATGTCGACCTGCAGCGCCAGCCAGCGCCGGTTCGACAGCGCATCGGCCACTTCGCGGAAGGCGCCCTGCACACTTTTTTCGTAATTGGCCACGGCCACGTCGCGGCGCACCTCGGCCAGGTCCATGTTGGCGCGGATGCGGCCCGCGTCAAAGATCGGCAGCACTAGGCGCGGCGCGAAATTCCACGCGCCGCTGCCCGAATCGAACAAGCCGCTCAATTCCGCGCTGGCCGTACCATACGCCGCAGTCAATGAAATTGTCGGGAAGAAAGCGGCGCGCGCGGCACCGATATTCGCCTGCGCGGCACGTAGCTGGTGCTCGGCCGCCACCAGGTCGGGACGCTGCGTGAGCAGCGCCGAGGGCAGGCCCGCATGCAGCGGCTGCAGCACGCTGGCGTCGTCGAAGCGGCGCACCTCACCAGCCACCGGCGCCAGGTCGACGGGACCGCCCACCAGTTGCGCCAGCGCGTGCGCCTGCACGGCACGCGCCTGCTCCAGCTGGGCCGACAGGGAAAGGGCCTGGCTGAGCAGGGTTTCCACCTGCGTCAGGTCCAGCTTGGAAATCGCTCCCACCTCGAAGCGCCGCGTGAAGATGCGCAGCGATTCGGCGCGGCTGTCCACCGTGGCGCGCGCCAGCGCCACCCGTTCATCGAGCTCGCGCAAGCCTAGATAGCCATTGGCCACCTGCGCCACCAGGGCCACGCCGACGGCGCGGCGCGCCTCGTCGCTGGCCAGCAGGGTTTGCAGCGCGCTGTCCTTCAGGCTGCGCACGCGGCCCCAGAAATCGAGCTCCCAGGCGCTCACGTTCAAGCCCACCTGGTACTGCGCGCTCGTCATCGGCCTGCCCGTCAGGCTCAGGTCACCAGGCACGCGCGTGCGGCTGCCTTCCGCGCCCAGCGCCACGGTGGGGAATTGCTCCGCGCGCTGGATGCCGTACGCGGCGCGCGCTTCTTCCACGCGCAGGGCGGCGATGCGGATGTCGCGGTTGCTGGCCAGCGCCTGCGTGATCATGGCCTGCAGGCGCGCATCGGCGAAGTAGCTTTGCCAGGCGATATCGGCAGCCTGCGCGCCGGCAGGATTGTTTTCCGGATACTGCGCCGCCACGGGCAGCGGCGGCGGTGCGTAAGGCGGCGCCATCGAGGCGCAGCCGGCCAGCAGCACGCTGGCAGTCAATGCCGCCAGCGTGGCGCGTGGGGATAGAACGGGAACAGCCATGGTCATCATCTTCCAGTCAGTTCAGAATGTTGTAGCCGCCATCGACATACAGGGTGCCGCCCGTGATGGCGCGCGCGCCGTCGCCGGCAAGGAAGGCGCACAGCGCGCCCACGTCCTCGATGGTGGCCAGGCGCCGCAGGGGCGAGCGTTCGATGGCGTCGGCCATCAGGCGGTCGAAATGGGCGATGCCGGATGCGGCCCGCGTCTCCAGTGGCCCCGGCGAGATGGCGTTGACGCGGATGCCTTGCGGACCCAGTTCCGCTGCCAGATAGCGCACGGAAGACTCCAGCGCCGCCTTCACGGGGCCCATCAGCCCATAGTCGGCAATGACTTCCTCGGCGCCCAGATAGCTCATGGTCATCAGGCTGCCGCCGTGCGGCATCAGGGGTTCGGCCAGCCTGGCCATGCGCATGAAGGAATGGCACGAGATATCCATCGCCTGCGCGAAACCGTCGGCGGAACTGTCCGTGACCCTGCCATGCAAATCCTGCTTCGGCGCGTAGGCGATCGAATGAACGACGAAATCGAGCGTGCCCCACTGCTGCTCGATCTGCGCAAACACGGCTTCCAGCTGGCCCGGCACGGAGACGTCGAGCGGCGCCATGATGGCCGCCTGCACTTGCTGCGCCAGCGGCGCTACGTGCGGCCTGGCCTTGTCATTGAGCCAGGTGACGGCCAGCTCGGCGCCGGCCGCGCGCAAGGCGCTGGCGCAGCCCCAGGCGATGCTTTGCGCATTGGCGATGCCCACCACCAGTCCGCGCTTGCCTTGCAAGGGTAGCGACGGCGGCAAGGGGGCCGTCATGGTTTATGCGGACGCAAGGCGGGCCACGGCGTGGCGGCGTTCACGCACTGCACCGCGCCGGCGCACACGGAAGCGGCGCAAGTGGCCAGGGTCACGCCGCCGGCGCGCGCATGCGGCAGCACGATGGGAGTATGGGGATGGAGGGTGCTGCACGCGTCAGGCGCGGGGATCTGCATCTTCATGAATCTAACTCCGTCACTGAAATTCGAGGCCTGACCAGTGCATGCTCGGGGAACTGGTACAGGGCGAAAATTACTCTACAGCATTTAGACGCGTGATTTACGAAGAGTCCGATCCGCATGCAGAAGGCTTTGAGCGAGGTCAACTATAAGTGCGATTGCGGCGATGCAACATTGATGTACATCAAATTCTACCTCAATATTTTTTAAATGAAACAAATTGTAAGCAATCGAATCGCCGTATTTATCTGACAACTATGTTCAAGTGGCGAGAATGAAAGTGACTTCCGGACCTGGAATTGGTATTGCCAGGAAAATACGCAGAGGAAAGGTCTTGCAGAAGGGGAATGTGACGGGGAAAAGCGGAATGGGGACCATGCTATTGCAACGCAACATGGCACCCCATTAATTACTTGATTGCTACTATTGATGTATATCAGCGTGATTGCGCAGGGCGCGAATACAGGTCGATGATGGTGCTGATGCCATCCTGGCACACGGAACAGAAGGTCTCGCTGCGGTCGAACATGATGCATTGCATCTCCGGGCGGTAATAGCCGGACGATTCATAGTTCGCGCCCTCGAAGGCCCCCACCGCATGGCGCTGCGGCGCCTTGGAAAACAGCTGCTGCGTGTACGCCAGGTCGGCCTTGAACAGGGAGCTCATTTCGCTTTCCGGGCGGTTCGCCGCGCGCAGGGCGGCGCGCTGCTGCTGGTACTCGCGCGCATGGCTGTCATACGCTTCCTTCGGCCACGGCGTCGGCAGCGGCGTGCCGGCCTTCACGTGGCTTTTCCATTTCAGCTTGGCCGGATCGCGCAAGGCCGTGGCGTTCGGCTCCCACGGTTCCTGGCGCTCGCCATTCGACTGGTAGGCCACGGGCGAGGTGTAGTACTCGTCGGCCAGGCCGGCGAAATGGTGGCCGAATTCATGCACGAACAGGTAATTGGCCCAGTCGTTGTTGGCCGCCGCCGTGCTGAACTGGCCGAAGATGCCGCCACCGCCATAGGTGTCGTTGTTGACGAGGATTTCAATGAATTCGTACGGCGCGTACTGCGCCAGGTCGCGCAGGGCGCGGTTGTCCGTCGTCAGCACATAGCGCTCGCTGCCGAAGATATCGTAGCGCGTGCCCAGCGGCGAGGCGTGGTGCACGCCCGTCGACGGGCGCGACACGCCCGACTCCTGCGTCGGTGCGGCCATGGCCCACACATTGAAATCATTGGCCCGCTCGCGGAACGGCGACACCGTGAACAGATGGTCGGCCAGCTTGCGCGCCGTCGCTTCGAACTTGCCCATTTCGGCCGCCGTATAGCCATCGCCCAGGATCAGCAGGTCGACCTTGTCGGGGGACGGACCGCTGACGCGGATGGGGATGGGCTTGACGGGTGCCGGTGGCTGCTTGCGGATCACGTCCTGCGCCGCCGGATCGACATCCGTGCTCCACACGATGGAAAACAGGCCGCGCTCGTCGCGTTTCAGGATGCGCACGCGCACGGGCTGCTCCGGCTGCGGGAAGCGCACGGATTCCTGGAAGGCGCGCGTGGTGCTCTTCGCTTCATCGGTGCTGGCCCACTCGCCAAAGATGGTGGAAAAACCGCGCGAGTACAGCACCTTGCCCGACTTGATGTCCACCACTTCCAGCAGGTTGTTGCCGCGGTTGCTGTCGTCGATGGTGCGCGCCATGCTGCCCGGCCATGGCAGGGGTTCGACCAGCACGCGCTCGACCGCATAGTGCTCGCCCAGCGCATTGCCGCTGTGCTGGTAATCGAGGCGCATGGTCGCTGGCTGCGGCGCGCTGGCCGCTTGCGCGAAGGAGGCGATGCCGGCGGCCAGCGCCAGCGCGCAGAGGAAGGATCGTATCGGGGTCTGCTGCATGTCATTCCTAAAACGGTAGAAAAACAGGTGAAGGGTACGGTTCTCCAAACAATCGGCGGCCCTGCCCGCAGGCCCGCGAAAAACCGCTGCGGCACATTGTAGCGACCGGAAGCGGGCATGCAAAGCGGCGATTTGCCGCAGGCACGCTTGACCTCGCAGCAAGCTTGCATTAAATTAGACTGATTAGTCGATTAATTAAAAGACAGGTCACCTATCATGCGCACCATCGATCCCGACAAGCACGCCGCGCGCCGCGACGCCATCCTGGCGGCGGCACGCCACTGCTTCGCCCGCAAGGGCTTTCACCAGACCAGCACCGCCGCCATTTGTGCGCAGGCGGGCATGAGTCCCGGCAACCTGTTTCACTACTTCCCCACCAAGCAAGCCATCATCGCCGCCATCGTCGACCAGGAAGGCCGGGAAACGGCCGCATATTTCGCCGGCGTGCAAGGCAACGCCAATGCCTTTGCCGCCCTGCTCGACTTCATGGATCTGGTGCTGACACTGGCGGCCGACGGGGACTTTGCGGGACTGGCGCTGGACATTGCTGCCGAGGCGACGCGCGACACGGACATCGCCGCCAGGGTGGCACGCAACGACGCCCTGCTGCGCGCCGGCGTGCAGTCGCTGCTCGAAAGCGCGGTCGCCCAAGGCCAGGTCGACGCCGCGCTCGACCCCGCGCAAACGGCCAGCTGGCTCGCCGCGCTGATCGACGGCATCTTCAACCGGGTCGCCGTCGACCCGCATTACGCGCCGCTGGCGCAGCGCGCCAGCCTGCACCAGTTGCTGGTGCGCTTCCTGCGGCCCGCCCTGTCATGACGGCCGCCATGCCGGGTCCGCCGGCCCGCATCGCCGATGTCGACGCCCTGCGCGGCTGCGCCCTGTTCGGCATTTTGGTCGTCAATATCGGCGCCTTCGCCACGCCCTGGTTCGGCCTGGGATTGACCGACCCGGCGTTCCACGGCGGCGTGGACCGCGCCACGCATTTTCTCGTCGCCCTGCTGTTCGAGACCAAGTTCTACCTGCTGTTTTCCTTCCTGTTCGGCTACAGCTTTACCCTGCAGATGCAGGCGGCCACGCGCGCCGGTGCGCCATTCGTGCCGCGCATGCTGCGCCGCCAGGCGGGCCTGTGGCTGATCGGTGTCCTGCACGCCGTCATCCTGTTTCATGGCGACATACTGACTACCTACGCCGTGCTGGGCATCGTGCTGCTGGCCCTGCACCGCTGCGGCAAACGGCCCGCCCTCACCCTGGCCTTTGTCCTCGTCAGTGCCTGCGCGGCATTCTGGGCAGCGATGGCCTGGCTGCAAGGCCTGCAGCCGGCGAACGGCGGGGAGCAGGCCGTGGCGATGGCGCGGCAAGCGGCGGCCGCGCTGGCGGCTTACCGTGGTACGCCCGCCAGCGTGGTGACGCAGCACCTGCGCGAATTGAGTGAAATCTGGATCGTCCTGCTGCTGGTGCAGGCACCGTGCGCACTGGCCATGTTCCTGTGCGGCCTGGTTGCCGGCAAGCGCGAAATGCTGCTGCATGCGGCCGACTATCTGCCGCTGCGCCGGCGACTGCTGTGGGCCGGCGCGCTGGTGGGATTGCCGGGTGCCGCCTGCTATGCGTGGACGTCCGTGTACGTAAGCGGTCAGGCATGGCAGGTGGCGGGACTGGCCGTGAGCCTGGCGACGGCGCCGCTGCTGGCGGGTGCCTACCTGGCATTGGCCTTGGCCGCTTTCGCGCGCCTGCGCGACGGCATGTTGTTTGCCCTGCTGGCCGACACGGGCCGCATGGCCCTGTCGAACTACCTGATGCAGTCGGCCATCTGCGCCTGGCTGTTCCTCGCCTATGGCGCACGCCTGATGGGCAGCGTCTCGCCGCCGGGTGCGCTGGCGCTGGCCGCCGCCATCTTCTGCCTGCAGCTGCCTTTTAGCCGCTGGTGGCTGCGCCGCCACGTCTATGGCCCCGTCGAATGGCTGCTCCGCGCCTTGACGATCGCGGCGTGGCCCCGCTGGCGGCGTGCCGGGTCAGCCTATTTGTAGCGGTACAGCGGCTGGCGCAGCTGGATGGGGCGGATGTCCAGGCGCAGCTTCAGCACCGAATACGCCTCCGCCTCGGTGGAGCTGTAGCCGACGCTGTTGACGGTCTTGCTGAACCTGAACTCGAACCCCAGGTCCGGATACGGGTCGCGCGGGTTGCCGAAGGCGATGCCGATGGCTTCCTGCTGGGCGTTATCGATCAAATTGCCCATCAGGTCGAGCACCGCATTATTGCCAAGGATATCGTTGGTAAACACGGGTTCGCGCATGTCGGGCTGGTTCGGATCGAGCTTGTTGTCGGCCTTATCCGGCGATGGCGTGAAGACGCGCGTGACGAGGTTGAATTTGTCTCCCCGGTCCAGATAGCTGATGGCGGCATTGCTGATATTGAAATTCTTCACGCCGCGGTCGCTGATGGCGCCCGACAGGTCGATCAGCAAAGCCCCACTGTAGCCGATGACTTCCACGTCGCGCATGGCATCGACCACCATGGCGCTGTTTTCGTCGATGCCCAGGCCCAGGTGATAGCCTTTTTTCAGCATCACGGGAATCATGCGGGCGAAACGGCCACGCACCAGCAAATGCTGGTCGACGAAGACGTCACTGCCGATGAAACCCAGGCCCGGTGCGATTTCGCGCCCGTCCGTCACGCCCATTTTCAGCATGTCGAGCACGGGCTTGGCGTCATAGAACATGGTGGTGCTCATGATGGCGGCACCGGCGCTGGAACCGGCGATCACGCCGCCGTTGCGGTAGACCGACCAGATGGCCTCCAGCGCAGCCGTGCGGCTGCCGTCCGGCCGCAGCAAGGCTTGCGTGATGCGCCCCTGGTCGCCGCCGGCAAAATAGATGCCGGTGGCCGACTTGATCTGCGTCACGATGGCCGGGTCTTCGGCCGCCTTGCGGTAATCGCGATTGGCCAGCTTGACGGCCAGCGGCACGAAAAAGGCGTCCGCACCATATTGGTTGAGTTTCTTGATGATGCTTTCACCCGATTTTTCCGGGTTCATCGCGGCCGAGGCCAGCACGGCGATGCGCGCGCCTGGCCCGCCAGACAACTTGACGATGCGCTGCCAGACTTCGGCATTGTCGGCCCGCAGGCCGCCGCCGATGATGACGAGGGTGCCCTGCGGCGCCGTGCCGATGGCACTGCCGGCAGGCGCCGCCGCAGCATGGAAGCTGCACAATGCCAGCGCAAACAGCAGCGCGGCGCGGAATTTCTGATACAGGCTTGCGGATGATTTCATGGTGCCTCTCGAATGCAAAGAAAGTGGCGCGCACCGGTTGATACAGGCACGCGCCGTTGCTGCCAATACTGCTGCTTGCAACCCAACGCCATCGAACTACGATGCTACTCGCCGTGTGTGACAGCGATATTGCGGCATCTCCTGTTTTTATTTGAAAGTATAGTTGGCCGAAGCGTAGAAGCGCCGGCCGCGCGGGTCCGTGTAGCTGGGGTCATAGCCGGACAGGAAAAAGTATGCCTGGTTCGAATAGGGCGGGCTGGTATTGAACAGATTCTGTATGCCCGCGCGCAGCTTGAACTGCTTGCTGACGGCATAGGCGCCCGACATGTCCCACAGCGTGTACGCCTTCACCCGGTTCGCCTTGACCACGCTGCCGTCATCCGTGTTGATGGCCGAGTTCTGGTCGTCATAGCCGCTCGAATACGTATTCGACAGGCTGGCCGAATACGGGCCATTGTCCCAGTCCAGCGTGATGGTATGGCGCCAGCGCTGGACCACGCCGTCCGTGACGAATTTATTCAGGTTGCTGATGAAGACGTCGCCGGGACTGGTCTGGATTTTCGAATCGAGCACGTAGGTGCCGCTCAGGTGGCCGCCGAAACGTCCCCATGCCGTCTTCACGCCATGCAGGTCGGCCGTGATGTCGATACCGGACGCCTTTTGCGCGCCGCGGTTTTCCTTGCGCAGTTCGATGTAGTCGATCAAGCCGTCTTCGTCGCGGTGCACCAGGTCGCCGTACTTGGACAGGTTGGCCAGGATGATGTCGTCGCCGATCTCGCTGATCAGGTCCGTGCGCTTGATGTTCCAGTAATCGGCACTGAAGGTCCAGTGCTGGCTCGGTTCGAGCACCAGGCCGGCCGAGAATTGTCGGCTGCGCTCCGGCTTGAGCTTGTCGTTACTGTAGCGGCGCGTGTCCCAGTTGTCGGCGCAGACGGAATAGTCATTGTTCTCGCTCGCGCAATACACGGGATCGGGCAGGGTCGCCGTGCTGCTGTAGACGGTGGGCCGGTGCAGGTCCGCCATCGACGGCGCGCGGAAGCCCTTGCCGGCCGAAGCGCGCAGCAGCACCTGCTTGCTGGGCATGTAGGTCAGGCCGATCTTCGGACTGAGGGCGCCGCCCACCTGCTGGTAGTGGTCGTAGCGGCCGGACAATTGCGCCTGCCACTGCCGGGTGAATGGCAGCAGCAGTTCGCTGTAGATGGCTTGCACATTGCGGCTGTCGCTGGTGGGGCCGCCGCCTTCGGGCGCCGCATCGTTGTTGATATTGTCGCTCATCAGCAACGCCGACGGTCGGAACTCGGTGCGCTCGCGCCGCACTTCGCCGCCCACGGCCAGCGCCATGTCGCCGCCGCCCAGCGCCATCAGCGCACGCGACGCCTTGAAATCGAGCGAGTCCATGGTGCCGCGCGCATGGCGCACCTCGTCGTTGACCTGGATGCTGTCGATCAGCGCCTGGCCTTTCGCGCTGGAGGGACCGAAAGGATTGATATCGCCGGCGGCGATCCCTTCCAGCAGCTTGTCGTACAGGACATAGCCGTGCGTGTCGCGGTCCTTGACCACGTTGACGCTGTGGTTCAGGCCCACGTCGTAGTCCCAGCCGGCGAGCGTGCCGGTGGCACCCACGACGAACCGCTGGCTCTCGCTGGTCAGCTGGCTGGTGCGCATGCCCGCCTCGTTCAGGCGCATGCGCAGTTCCAGTTCGCGCGCCGTCGGATTGCCGTCCTCGTCTACGATGCTGTCCAGCCCCGTGTTGGCCAGTTGCGGCACCTTGCTGTAATCCAGATAGCCCGTCACGCGCGCCGACGAGCCCACATAATAGCTGCGCGAACGGCTCAGCGCCACTTCCGCATACAGCTGGTGGTCGCCGTTCAGTTTCAGCACGCCGCGCGTGAGCAGGTTCTGCTTGTCCGTCTTCGGATACAGCTCCGTATCGCCCATGTAGTCATAGGTACAGGCATCGACGCCGCCCGTGCCCGCCGGCAGGTACAGATTGGCCGGCGGTGCGCAGTTCGGGATCGACAGATTGATCTGCCGGTTGGTGATGGGCCGGCCATTGAGCAGGAAGCCGTTGTCCTGCAAATAATCGCGCTGTTCGCCCGACAGGCGGATATTCGCCGGACTGGTAAAGCTGGATAGCAAATGCCCGAGGCGCTGCGGAATCTGCAGCTTGGGGATGAATTTACGCTGCGACGAGCTCAAACGGTCGGTTTTCTGCAGGTCGACGACGGCAAAGATATTGTAGCCGTCCGTCGCCAGATCGCCCGTGCCGGCCGTGATGCTGGCCGTACGCTTGCCGGCTCCGCCTTCCTGCGTGCCGCTGCCGTACGCATTCAGCTCCACGCCCTGGTAATCCTTGCGCGTAATGAAATTGATGACGCCGCCGATAGCGTCCGTGCCGTACAGGGCCGAGGCGCCGTCGAGCAGCACTTCCACGCGCTGCAATGCGGCGGCGGGGATGTTATTCAGGTCGACGCCCGCGTCGTCGCCGGGCGAAGCAAAATTGGCCATGCGCCGCCCGTTGAGCAGCACCAGGGTGGACGAGGTGCCCACGCCGCGCAGGTTGGCACTGTTGAAGCCGCGCTGGTCGCCGCCCACGTTGATGCTGGCCCCATCCGTCAGGCCGCCCACGTTGGCCGAGACGCGCGCCATCAGTTCGGCCGCCGTCGTCACGCCCGCCTTCTCGATGTCGGCACGCGTGATGACCTGCACCGGCAGCGCCGTTTCCGATTCCAGCCGCTTGATGGCCGAACCGGTGATTTCCACGCGCTGCATTTTCTTCTGTGCCGGTTCTGTATCCGCCCCCTGCTCCTGCGCCAGCGCACCGTTGCCCAGCATGCCCAGCGCCGCCGAGACGCTCAAGCCCCCTACGGCCAGGCGCACGGCATGGGCCAGCACCGATACACGTGGCAGTATGCGACTGCCGTCCTGTTTTTTTTCTTGCATGCCAACTCTCCCAGATGGTGTTAACCCTGATTTTTATAATGACTGCTTTTTATGCACTGCCTTGCGCTGCTTGACTGCTGTTTTCCGGGGTCCCTGCACGCCATGCTCGCCGCCGTACAGGTAGGCGGCGATCACCTCGCTCAGGCGGGCGGCTTTTTCAACGTTGTCCTTGTTCGACACCATCAGCGCCACGGCCAACGCCTCGATCATGGCCAGTGCCGCGCTGGCGCTGCTGGGCAGAACGGGATGCGTGCTTTGCGCGTACAGCGCATGGTCGGCCAGTTCGGCCAGGGGGGAAGCGGGAGAGTCCGTGAGCGCGACGATGCGGGCACCGCGGTCACGCGCGAAATTGGCCAGGCCGATGCAGTCGAGCGTATAGCGGGGGAAGGAAATCACCACCAGCACGTCGCTCGCCGTCAGGTTGACCAGGTGTCCGGCCGCCACTTCCGAGCCGCCGATGCCCACCACTTCGACGACATGCGGGCAAAACGGCTGCAAATGCTGCACCAGCATGCCGGCCAGGTTGGACGACAGGCCAAAACCCATCACATACACCACCTGGGCCAGCGTCAGATGACGCACCACGGCGTGCATGTCCGGCAGCGCGAGCGCGCCCGAGGTGGCGGCGATATTCGCCGCCGCGTATTCCAGGCTTTCCGTGACGGGCGACGTGGCGCGCGCGCGCCGCTCTATCGTATGGCGCAATTTATCGACCGGCTGCAACAGTGCCTGCAGGGTCTCCGCCATGGCGCTGCGCATGGCCGAATAATTCCGCTGGCCGATGTCGCGCGCGAAGCGGCTGATGGTGGCCGTCGAGACCCGGCAACTGTCGGCCAGTTCCTCGATGCCCAGCGCGGTAACGCGCATCTGGTTGCGCAGCAGGTAGTCGGCGATCTGGCGCTGCGAAGCCGATCCGGTTGCCAGCACATGCATCAGCGCCTGTCCCAGCGGCGATTGCGCAAACGCCGCATCGGGCGACGACAGCGCGCCGGCCAGCGCTGGCGCGGCTGGAGTACGGGGGCTGCTGCGGGCAGGGCTGGCGGATGCTTTCATGTCACTGGCGGCCTGTGCTTGTCATGTGCGGCGGATCGGTGTGTCGGCGCAAAAAATCAGCGCGTGAACTCACTTTACGCATATCAAAAAGAAAACTCAACAAATTTTTGTAAAAGCATTTTCATTTATTTACTTCGTGAAAATAATGCTACATAATCGGCCGAAACCCATCAACCATGCACCTTTCCGGGGCACCCACCATGCACGTACAACAGCATCCGATCTCCACGCCGCACGCCAGCGTGTCCTGCCAATTGAGCAGCTTTCACTTCGGCGGCACAGCCGCCCAAAGCCGCAGCGGCAAGAAGGTGTATATCCAGGCGGCCCTGCACGCGGACGAGGTGCCGGGCATGCTGGTGTCGCAGTTCCTGCGCCGCGAGCTGCTGGCGCTGGAAGCGGCAGGCAAGGTGCATGGCGAAATTATCCTGGTGCCGGCCGCCAATCCGATCGGCCTGGCGCAAGCCATCCATGGCGCGCCGTTCGGGCGTTTCGACCTGACCACCGGCATCAACTTCAACCGCGCCTACCGCCACGTGGCCGAGGAACTGAAAACCACGCTCGATGGCAAGCTGGGGCAGGATGCGCAAGCCAACGTGGCCCTGATCCGCGCGCATGCGCGCGACGCTGTCGCCGCCTGGCGGCCGGGCACGGATGCGGAGACGTTGAAAAAAACCCTGCTGGGCATGGCCATCGACGCCGACATCGTGCTCGACCTGCACTGCGACAATGAGGCGGCCCTGCATATCTACACGGGCACGCCGCTGGCGGCGCAGATCGCGCCCCTGTCGGCGCTCCTGGGCGCGCGCGCCGTGCTGCTGGAACTGGCGGCTGGCGAAGAGCCGTTCGATGAAGCGTGCAGCCGCCTGTGGTGGGACCTCGACAGCCACTTCGGCGGCCGCTATCCGATCCCCGCTGCCTGCCTGTCGACCACCGTCGAATTGCGCGGCGAGGTGGAAGTGAGCTACGCCCTGGCCGAACGCGACGCGACCGCCCTGCTGCGCTTCCTCGCCATCGAGGGCGTGCTGGACATCGAAGGAGCCGGCGACGACTTGCCCGCGCCGCAATGCCAGCCCACGCCGCTGGCTGGCGTCGAACCGATCCTCGCGCCGCACCATGGCGTGCTGGTGTACCTACGCGAAATGGGCGACATGCTGGCCGCCGGCGATGCGCTGGCCGACCTGATCGACCCCGTCAGCGGCGCAACGACGACTTTGCGCTGCACGGTCGCTGGTGTATTCTTCGCGCGCAGCGCCCACCGTCATGTCCTGCGCGGCATGAATGTCGGCAAGGTCGCTGGCGCCGTCGCCTTTCGCGGCGGCAGCCTGTTAAGCCAATAAGAAATCCAAAAAAAGCGCCATGAGAAAATTCAAGCTCCCCAATACCTTCGTCCTGCTATGCGGCATCCTGGCCATGATCGCCCTGGCCACGTGGCTGGTACCGGGCGGGAAATTCGACACCCAGCTGGTGAATGGCAAGCAGCTCATCATTCCTGGCACCTTCCACTACGTCGACAACAAGCCGCAGGGCCTGGCCGCCCTGATGATGGCGCCCATCAAGGGCTTCGTCGACGCCAGCCTGATCATCGGCTTCGTGCTGATCGTCGGCGGCGCCTTCGCCGTGCTGCAAAAAACGGAAGCCTTCGATTCGCTGATCAAGGCCATCGCCAAGGCGCACACCAGCTCGCGCTTCGTGCGCGCAGCCATCATCCCCGTCTTCTTCACCATGTTTTCCCTGGGCGGCGCCACCTTCGGCATGAACGAGGAAGCGATTCCCTTCATCCTGATCTTCGTGCCGCTGGCCCTGGCCCTGGGCTATGACACCATCACCGGCGTGTCGATACCCTTCATCGGGTCACAGGTGGGTTTTTCCGCCGCCTTCCTGAACCCGTTCAACGTCGGCATTGCGCAGGGTATCGCCGGCGTGCCGATCTTTTCCGGGATCGGCTACCGCCTGATCGTCTGGGCCATCGCCACGGCGGTCAGCATCGTTTTCCTGATGTGGTACGCGGCGCGCATCAAGCGCCATCCCGAAAAAAGCCCGACCTACCTGCTCGACGTCGAAAAGCGCCGCGAACATACGCTGGACCTGGACAGCTTTGCCGGCATGACGCGCACGCACCGCGCCGTGCTGTGGATCTTCCTCGGCACGTTGCTGACGATGGTCGTCGGCGTCGTCAAGTACGACTGGTTCATCGATGAGATCGCCGCCCTGTTCCTGACGATGGCCATCGTCGTCGGCCTGGTCGGCCGGCTCGACATGGACAGCCTGGTCGCGGCCTTCGTGCAGGGCGCGCGCGACATGGTCAGTGTTGGCCTGGTCATCGCCCTGGCGCGCGGCACCATGATCCTGGCGCGCGACGCGCAGATCATCGACACCATGCTGCATGCGCTCACGCCGCTGGTGGCCTCGTCGAGTCCCGTCTTCGCCGCGCAAAAAATGTTCTTCATGCAGTCGGTGATCAACTTCTTCATCCATTCCGGCAGCGGCCAGGCGGCGCTCACCATGCCCATCATGGCGCCGCTGGCCGACCTGGTGGGCGTGACGCGCCAGACGGCCATCCTGGCCTTCCAGTTCGGTGAATTCACCACGCCGATGATCCCCACCTCCGGCATCACGGTGGGCGTGCTGGCGCTGGCGCGCGTGCCCTGGATCACCTGGGCCAAGTGGATGATCCCGCTGCAGCTGATCTACCTGGTGCTGGCGCTGCTGCTGCTGATTCCACCTTGCCTGATGCATTGGCAGTAAAAAAAGCCACGGCGAGTCTAGCTCCCCGTGGCTTTTTTTCGCATGCGGATCATGCGCCTGCAGCGCGCCAAGCGTACAGGCGGCAGTCCTGGCAGGTCCTCCACACGCTAGGGCGAGGTCTCCAGCCATTCGGCCGCCAGCGCATCGACTTCGCGGATTTCCGCCTGCAGGCGGGTATGCTGGCGGCGCGCCCACCACCATCCCCCGGCCAGCACCAGTGCCGGGATCAGCAGCGCCACCGCAGTGCGCCAGCCGGCCACCCCGGCGGGCGCCGTGATCCACACCACCAGCGGCGCGGGCAGCAGGGCGATCACGCTCCAGCGGGTCAGCCGCGCGAGATGCAAGCCAAGCCGGGCACGGTGCCGCCGCAAGGCGAGCCACTCGCGCAGGCTGCGCCCATCCGGCTGCCGCAGCGAACGCAGGCGGGTCCAGGTGGCAAGCAGCAGTATTACCATCGTCGCCGCCAGCATCCAGCACCACCACCACGTCTGCACGACACCGTCGGCAAGGCGTGGCCGCAGCATGGCCAGGCCGGCCAGGGCGACAGCGGCGATCAGCCACTCGCCGGCGAGGATGATCACGGTATGCCTGCGCTGGCTGCGCGCGCGCGCCATCATCGCCGCCACGTCCGGCAGCCGCGACGGCGCATTGCTGCCCCAGGCATCCTGCAGCGCGTCCCACTCATTACTGTCGTTCATAGTTCCTCCAGTCGCTCTTTCAGCGTCGCCTTGGCGCGGTTCAGCCGGACACCCACATTGTTTTCCGAAATGCCCAGCAGGGCAGCGATCTCGTCGTAGCGCATCCCTTCCAGCGCCAGCAGGACCAGCTGGCGCTGGCCGGCAGGCAGCTGGCGCAGCGCAGTCAGCAGGCGCTCCTGCTGCTGGTTCCGGCCCGCCGCCATGTCGGGCCCTGGCCTGTCGTCGATCCAGTGCTCGTCCAGTTCCTCGTAGCGGGGACGGCTCACCGCACGCATCACATGGCTGGCACAGCGCCGGTGCGCCACGCCGATGATGAACGTCTTCAGGCTGGCCTCGCCGCGAAAGCCGGGCAGCGCCTGCCAAACGGCGAGCATGATGTCCTGCACCAGGTCATCGCGCTCATGGCGGTTGCGCTCGAAACTGGCGGCAAAGCGCACCAGCATGCGGCCATGTTCCTGCATCAGGCGCTGAAATAACGCTTGCTGTTCCCCGGCCATGCCTACAGTCCGAAAACAAAACGTTCGCTGCCGAGGCGGCGGCTGCCGGCCCATGCCAGCAAGCCGGCCGCCGCCAGGCTGATGCCGAGTGACAGCAGCTGCGGCAACGGAGGCATGGACTGGCCGGCCAGCAATGCCGCCAGCTGCGCGTGCTGGCTCAGCATCGGCAGCAACTGCGCCGCCGGGGAGCTTGTGCCAAGCTGCCCGACCACCAGCGCCATCGGCGCCAACTGCAGCAGATTCAGATACGTTTGCGCTTCCTTGTGGCTGCGCGCATGTAGCGCCAGCGTGCACTGCAAGGCCCCCACCAGCAAGGCCATCGGCAACAGCACCAGCAGCATGCGCGCCAGCATGGCCGCATCGGGCGCAAAGGCGACACCCGCTTCGTACAGGGGCAGGTGGCCCAGCACCACGGCCGATACTAGCAGCGCCGCCGCACCCGTGGCGTAGCCAAACAGCGACGCGGCCAGCCATTTTCCGGCAAACAGGACGCCTGGCGCCAGCGGCTGCGCCAGGAGCGCTTCGAGCGAGTGGCGTTCCCGTTCACCACCCGTCACATCCAGTGCGACATGCGCGCCGCCCACGAACACGCCGAGCAGCCAGAAGACGGGTAGCAGGCCCAGTACCAGCGCAGCCTTGCCGCCCTGGCTACCCATGTCGTGCAGGTCGAGGGTCAGCACAGCCGCACTGCCGGGCGCCACGCCAGCGGCCAGCAGGCGCTGCCCGGTCAATTGCATGCCGTAGCCGGCCACCAGTTCCTGTACCCGCTGCGCGCGGCGGCGCACTTCGCCGTCCGACATGTCGGCCCACAGTTCGAGCATGGCCTGGCGCCCCTGTGCCAGGGCCGCCGGCGCGGCCGTCGGCACGACCAGCACCACGGCGGCAGGGTCGCGCGCCAGCAGTTCGGCGGGCGCCTGCGCGCTGGTGTCCAACACCAGTCCCCCGGTCAGCAAATGGGCCGCCAGGCCGGGCGCGAGCGCCGCGCCTATCAGGTGCACCGGCTGCTGCCCGCCATCGCGTTCGGCCGCGATCATGGCCTTCAGGGCGACGGCCAGCAGCATGGGGCCGAGCAGCGCGAACAGCAAGCCGGCCATCACCGCGCGGCGGTCGCGCAGCGCATCGCGCACTTCCTTGGATACGACGATCCACAATGCCCAGCTATTCATGCCGCAATCCCTTCTTCGCTACCGATCACAGTGACAAACGCCTGTTCCAGCTGGCCGCTGCCGGTGCTCTCCAGCAGTGCCGGCAAGTCGCCGGCAAAGCGCACGCGCCCGGATGCCAGCACCACCACGCGGTCGCACAGCGCCGACGCCTCCTGCATCACGTGCGTCGACAGCAGTACGGCAGTACCGCGCGCACGGGCCCGCAGCAGCGCCGCGCGCACCGCGCGCGTGCTCATGACATCGAGTCCGCGCGTCGGTTCGTCCAGCACCAGCACGGCCGGCTGGTGCAGCAGCGCGCGCGCCAGCGCCACCTTGATGCGCTGCCCCGCCGAGTAACCCTTGCAGGGACGGCCCGCCTCCGCAGCCAGGCCCACCTCGTCGATGACGCGCTCGATGGCGCGCTCCAGGTCCGTGCCGTGCATGCCGTGCAGGCGGCCGAAATAGCGTAGATGATCGCGCGGATCGAGCCGTTCGTACAGCCCGAATTCATCGGTGACGATGCCGAGCCGGCGCCGCGCGGCCTGTGGCGCACGTGCCACCGCGATACCGGCGATGCGCACCTCGCCCCGGTCGGGCGTGAGCAAGCCATACAGAGTACGCAGGCACGTCGACTTGCCCGCGCCATTCGGGCCGAGCAGCGCGGTGATGCTGCCCGCTTCCACCTGGAAGCTGACGTCGTCCAGCGCTTGCAGCGCGCCGTAGCGCTTGCTGACATTTTCCACATGAATCATGCCTGACTCCTTATAAGGCAGGCTGGCCATTGGCCAGCACGAAGGGTGGACGGCGGATCGCCGCCAGACAGGCGCCATCGACGGCGGCCGGGTCGGCATGCTCCAGGAAGGTGGCGATCAGTTGCGGCGCGCAGCCCGTACCGCTGAAGGTGTGGCCAGCCTGCGGCGCCACCAGCACGCGGCTGTGGCGCAGGGTGCGCGCCGCCAGCTGCGCATTGGCGGGCGGCGTGACGGGATCGAGGCCGCCGGCGAACAGCAGCGCGGGTACCGCCGACACCACTGGCTGGGCCAGTTCCCCGGGCGGTGTTGCGACTGGCCAGGCGCTGCACCAGTCGCGCCAGCCGCGTGCATAGGCATCGCCAAAGACGCTTCCCGCCGCGTCGCGTGCCAGCGCTGCGGCATCGATGAAGGGCGCATCGTCCGTGCACAGCGCGGACAGGGTCTGGCCGAACGTCATGCTCTCCAGGCTCCAGCTGGCCGTGGCATCGTACACGCCTTGCAATGGCCGGAACTGCCCGTTGGCGGCGGCATGGATGGCATACGGCAGCACGCTGGCATGGCTGGGCACATACAGCGCGCCACGCAGCAGTTGCGGAATGGCCGGCCCCGCATGGCGCCCGACGGCCGGCAGCGCCAGCACCGTCGCGAGGTCGCGGCGCAGATGGGGGAAGGCGGTTGCGCAAGCCGGGTCGGCGGCGCAATCGGCCAGCAGGCGCTCCAGCGCCGCCTGGCTATGCGCGGAAGACAGCAATACCCTGGCATTGGGCGGCGCGACGGAATCGAGCACCATGCTGCGCACGCTGTCCGGATACTGGCGCGCGTACAGCAAGGCGGTGCGGGTACCGTAGGAACCGCCCCACAAGCTCACCTGGCGGTAGCCCAGCGCCCGGCGCACCGCCTCGAAGTCTGCCAGCGCGGCACTGGTGTGGTAATGGCGCGGATCGGCATCCAGGCGGGACAGGCAGCGGCGCAGGTGGGACTGCACGGCAGCCGTGTCGCCATCGCCGATCGCGTCGACCGGCATGGCGCAGGTCAGCGGTGCGGAACGGCCCGTGCCGCGCTGGTCGATGAGCAGTACGTCGCGGCGCTTGCGCACGTCGCGCAAGGTACCCGACAGCAGCGCGCCGTACTCCATGGCCGCCTGGCCCGGGCCGCCGGCCAGCACCAGCAAGGGGTCGGCTTCGGCGGGCCGCGCGGTGGCCGGCACCAGCGCGAAATGGATGGCGATGCGGCGCCCTGCGGGACGGGAACGGTCTTCGGGCACCTCGATCGCCCCGCATTGCACCCGCTCCGGCAAGTGCGGCAAGTGGCAGGGGCTGAGCGCGGGATTGCGCGCCGCGGCCAGGCCCGAATACAGAAGGGCAGCGAGCGACAGCGCCAGTGTTTTCCAGTTCATCATGATCCTCGTGTGGATGGCAATGAACTGGTAGTACGGATCGGCGGAAAAAACTTACACGGCGGATGAAAAAAGATGGCGCTGCGGGGAAGCTGGCGAAACCAGGGGTTCGTACTCCCGGGGCGAGGTGCCGCCGCCAGCAGAGGCCTGCCCGGTGGCAGAAAAGGACCGGGGGCGCCGCCCGTCCTGACTGCCGATGATGTTGTATTGCTCGAGCTGATGGTGTGACTGGTGCTGCATGCCGATGAACGGTACTGCTGTCATGGCAGCGCTTACAGGGCTGCTTTTTCTTCGGCGCTCAGGCGCTTGGCGCTGACATACACGGTGTGCATGGTGGCTTGATCGGCGCTGGCGACGAGGGCGGCAGGTGCGGCTGGCGCGGCGCGGAACTTCGGCACGGCGGCCGTGGCCAGGCTGGTGGCGGCGGCGATGGCGATGATGGCGACGAAGATGGCTTCCATGTTTTTAGCGATGTTCATGATGTTTTCCTTTAAGTGGGTGGTGTTTGCTGTTTGTCCTGCGATGATTGAACTTTAGGCAAATCTCCCCCGCCCTGCCACCGGATTGCGACAAAACGCACGATTGGCGGGACAGAATACAAAACCGCAGGATGAAACGCGGATGCACGTCCAGTTCCCCCCATCTGACGCCTGCAAGCCGCATTCCGCGCCATTTCCCCGCCTGCGCATCCCCTAAAAGCCCTACCGCGGGCCAACCTTGTTTATAATCGCCCTACACTAAAGGACTTCTTTCATGACTGATCAATTCTCCAAAAAGGGCGAAGCCTGGTCGGCCCGGTTTTCCGAACCGGTCTCGGACCTCGTCAAGCGCTACACAGCTTCTGTATTTTTTGACAAGCGCCTGGCGCTGTTCGACATCGAAGGTTCGCTGGCCCATGCGGAAATGCTGCATGCGCAAGCCATCATCAGCCCGGCCGACTACGCGGAAATCCAGCGCGGCATGGCGCAAATTTCGCAGGAAATCGCCAGCGGCCAGTTCGAATGGCTGCTGGACCTGGAAGACGTCCACCTGAATATCGAAAAACGCCTGACCGAACTGGTGGGCGATGCGGGCAAGCGCCTGCACACGGGCCGTTCGCGCAACGACCAGGTGGCGACCGACATCCGCCTGTACGTGCGTGCCGCCATCGACGACATCACCGCCCTGCTGGCGACGTTCCGCAGCGCGCTGACGGACCTGGCCGAGCAGCATGCCGACACCATCATGCCGGGCTTTACCCACATGCAGGTAGCCCAGCCGATCACCTTCGGCCACCACATGCTGGCGTATGTCGAAATGTTCGGCCGCGACGCCGAGCGCATGGCCGACTGCCGCAAGCGCGTCAACCGCCTGCCGCTGGGCGCCGCCGCGCTGGCCGGCACCACCTTCCCCATCGACCGCCTGCGCGTGGCCAAGACCCTGGGCTTCGACGACGTGTGCCATAACTCGCTCGACGCCGTCTCGGACCGCGATTTCGCCATCGAATTTTGCGCCGCCTCCGCCGTGCTGATGATGCACGTGTCGCGCATGGCGGAAGAACTGGTGATCTGGATGAGCCCGCGCATCGGCTTCATCGACATCGCCGACCGCTTCTGCACCGGCTCGTCGATCATGCCGCAAAAGAAAAATCCGGACGTGCCGGAACTGGCGCGTGGCAAGACGGGCCGCGTGTACGGCCACCTGATCGGCCTGTTGACCCTGATGAAAGGCCAGCCGCTGGCCTACAACAAGGATAACCAGGAAGACAAGGAACCGCTGTTCGACACCGTCGACACCGTCATCGACACCTTGCGCATCTTCGCCGACATGGCCGGCGGCATCACGGTGAAACCGGAAGCGATGCGCGCGGCGGCCCTGCAAGGCTACGCCACGGCGACCGACCTGGCCGACTACCTGGTCAAGAAAGGCTTGCCGTTCCGCGACGCCCATGAAGCGGTGGCCCTGGCCGTGCGCGCCTGCGTCGATGCGGGCTGCGACCTGGCCGACCTGTCGCTGGAGCAGCTGCGCGCCTTCTCGCCCCTGACGGGCGAAGACGTGTTCGAGGTACTGACGCTGGAAGGCTCCGTGGCCGCGCGCGACCACGTGGGCGGCACCGCGCCAAACCAGGTGCGCGCCGCGATTGCCCGCGTGCGCACGCAGCTGGAAAAATAAGCGGCGTCGATCCCGCAAGTGCCCCGCTGCAGCAATGCAGCGGGGCGTTTTTCATTGCGCGACGATTTTCGACAGCACGGAGAACGCCGCCCCCGTCTGCGATGCTTCCAGCAGCAGCGTCAGCTCCGTGTAGGTGCAGATGATGTTGATCAGGTTGATGCGGTCCCACGCCAGGCGCCGCAGAATGGCGTGGTACACCCCTGGCGTATAGCAGGTTTCCGGGGCCAGGTGCAAGGTCACCGCCGTCACCCGTTCCAGGCGCGCCAGTTCCTGTTCGCCGCCGAAGACTTCCTCCACCAGCGCATGCAGGCTGCGGCTGCAGATCACCATCACTTCGTTGACGCCGCGCGTCACGGTAATGAAGGTGCCCCGCTGCGGCGCGGCCAGCGCCAGCAGCTGGCGCTGGCAGGCATAGGTCTGGTCGGAATAGCGGTAGGTAAAAATCATCAGTTCACTGCGCGTGGAAAGCTCTCCCGCCCTGTGCGCCAGCACGATTTCGCCGCTCTTCTGCTGCGGCAGCCGTTCGGCCAGGCGGCGCAGTGCCATCACCACGGCAGCCTGTCCCACGGGCTTCCACAAATCCGTCTGCAATTGCGGCTGCAGCTGGCGCGCCAGTTCCGACAGGTTGAGCAAGCCGCGTCCCAAGCCTTCGCTGAGAAAGGCCGACTCCATTACGATCTGTTCCACTTTGGTCGCTATCGAAAGCATAGTTCATCGGGCCGGTGATACCGGTGCACGCACCGGTAGCCGGCAACCCTTCCTCAAAAAAAAGACGCACTGAACCCGCGGCCACGCCGGGAGGCGCGGCCGGACATCGTGAAAAAACCCGTTGCAGGGGCAGATCCGGGCGGCGGCGGCTAGGAAGGCGGATGCAGCATCAGTGCCGCTCCAGAGGGGAAATGGCTGAAACCAATGGCAGAAAACAGTACTGACGTCATGTGAAACTCCCGATTTTTTTCCCGATGCGCGACATGGACGCGGTCATTGCCGCGTGCGCTTTTTTTGTCTGTGCGTGCCCCGCTGGGGGCAACGCGCAAAGCTAGTGTAGATCGCAACATTTAAAAAATGCAACAGTGTTTTGCCAACAGAACGGGCAACGAGACGGACTAGTCCAAAACAGAACTTACGGTTTGCGGCAGATCAAACGTGCGCTGCATAAATGCCAGATAAATGTTCAATTCTTAACAAAAAAAACCATCCTGACCCATTTCTTGAATTTTTTGACATGGCGATATCGACAAGTTTAGTGTCGCCCTACCCGACGCTATCCCATCACAACAACGGCAGGCTATCCGCCCGCCGCCAGGCGCGCCGGGGTGGCCATCAGACAATCGCGGCCAGCTCATTCACCATTTTCCTAACCGATACCATGGAGCAGAAATGAATTTACGTTTGACGATAGTTGCCGCATCCATCGCCGCCCTGCCGCTGATGGCCACCACGGCCGATGCCGCCACGCCGCTGCCACCCACCCTGATGGCCGCGCCGGTCAGCCTGGCGTCGCCACAAGAGACCGCCAGCCTGGTCAACAAGCTGGCGGCACAGGCGCGCAGCCGTGGCCTGAACACCGAACATGGCTTCGTGGTCGGCGCCCAGCATCCTGGCGTGAGCGGCACGCGGGTCAGCCGCGTACAGCACACCTACAAGGGCTTGCCCGTTTTCGGTTCCGAGACGGTGGTCGTCAGCAATAACGCCGGCGACATCGTCAGCGAATCGGTTTCGGACCGCGCCTCCGGCCTCGGCAGCGGTGGCGTCAACTCCGTCACCCGCAGCGCCACCGCCGACATCGACACCACGCCCGCCATCAGCGCGGCGACAGCCATCGCCGCCGCCGTCAAGAACATCGGCGTGCAGGCCGTCGATCACGTGCCGCCGCAGGCGCAGCTGCTGATCTACCCCGTCATGAAAACCGTGCGCGTGGCCGGCGCCGAGAACAAATCGGAAGCGTCGCTCAACGCCCTGGACGTGCAGGACGTCGTCGACCACTATGAGCTGGCCTACCTGGTGCAGACGCGCATGATCAGCGGCAGCAAGCCGGTGTACTACGATACCGTCGTCAGCGCCAGGGACGGCAGCATCCTGCGCCAGTGGAAAGCCCTGAAGACCGTCGTCGGCGTCGGCAACAGCCAGTACAACGGCCAGGTGCCGATCAACACCACCCTCACCGGCAGCACCTACACCCTGAAGGATGCCTCGCGCGGCACGGGCGGCAGCTTCGGCGCCATGGCCATTACCAATGCCAACCACGGCACCACGTCGGGCAGCGTGTACAGCAACACCAGCAATACCTGGGGCGACGGCCAGCAATACATCAGCGGCGGCAGCACCACCAATGCCAACGGCCAGACGGCAGCCGTGAATGCGATGTGGGGCCTGATGAACACCTACGACACGCACAAGAATGTGCTGGGCTGGTCCAGCCTGGACGGCAACAACACGGCCACACACATCGCCGCCCACGTCAATACGGCCTATGACAACGCCTACTACGACAGCAGCTGCAAGTGCATGTACATCGGCGATGGCGGCAGCTCCTTCAACAGCCTCGGTTCGATCGACGTGATCGGGCATGAAATGGGCCATGGCATCACGGACGCCACCTCGGGCCTGGTCTATTCGCAGGAGTCGGGCGGCTTGAACGAATCGAACTCCGATATCGCCGGCGAGATGGTGGAAGCGTATGCGCGCGCCGGCGGCACGGGCACCAGCATCCCCAACACGGGCAACGATTGGATGATGGGCAAGGAGATCGCCAAGAATGGCCAGCCGCTGCGCTGGATGTACAAGCCAAGCAAGGATGGCAGCAGCCCGAACGCGTGGAGCAGCACGCTGAAAAACCTCGACGTCCATTACAGCAGCGGTCCGAACAACCGCATGTTCTACTTCCTGTCGCAAGGTTCGAACTCCACGTCCAGCAGCGACTACTACAGCTCCTACCTGAACAAGAGCCCGCTGGCCATGACCGGTATCGGCAGCGACAAGGCTTACCGCATCTGGTTCAAGGCAGCCACCACCAAGTTCACGTCGTCGACCAACTACGCAGACGCGCGCAACAAGGTGCTGGCGGCAGCCGAGGAACTGTATGGCGTGGGCAGCGCCGAGGCGACCGCCGTCAAGCGCGCGTATGCAGCCATCAACGTGGGTACCGACGTCGATGAAACGACCACGGGCGGCGCAGTGAGCATCACCAGCCAGCCGGCCAGCATCACCGTCGCACCAGGCGCCACCGCCTCGTTCGCCGTGGGCGCGGGCGGCGGCACGGCGCCATACACCTACACGTGGTACCGCAATGGCGCCGTGATCAGCGGCGCCACATCGCCAAGCTACAGCTTCACGACCGTGGCGGCCGACAACGGCGCCGTCTTCAAGGCCACGGTAACGGATTCCTCGTCGCCAGCCGTGACGGCAACGTCGAACAACGCCACCCTGACGGTCGGCACGAGCAGCGCCACCGAACGCGTGACGAACGGCGGCTTCGAGTCGGGTGCCACGGGCTGGAGCGGCACCACGGGCGCCATCGGCACCTTCACCGGCCAAGTGGCGTATGAAGGCACGAAATACGCCTGGCTGGGCGGCAATGGCACGACGGCCAGCGAATCGCTGACGCAAAGCGTGGCCATTCCGGCCGCCGCCACGTCCGCCAGCCTGACGTTTGCGCTGCATATCGACACGGCCGAAACGGGCACCACCGCCTACGACAAGCTGGTCGTCACCGTGAAGAACAGCGCCGGCACCGTGCTGGGCACCCTGGCCACGTATTCGAACGTGAACAAGGCGGCCGGCTACCAGATCCGCACGTTTGACCTGATCGCCTACAAGGGCCAGACCGTGCAGATCTCGTTTGCCGCCACCGAGGACGCTTCGCTGCAAACCTCGTTCGTGCTCGACAAGGTCAGCCTGATCACCCAGTAAGCGGCTGAACATGCGGGCGGCCGGCCAGTTGCCGCCAGTCGCCCGCATCCACCGCACGACACGATTGATTTTCTTGCAATTCCAGTCTACCCTGAGGCAGTGATTGCATCTTGCTTGCTGCCGGTACCCGCGACGAATTGACCTTTTTGGATTGTTCCTGACCGATGCCTACTTCGACCTTGCCCGCACGCGCCGTCTCCCCTGCCAGCCCTTCCCTGTTCACGTCCATGCCCGCCTGACGCGGCCATGCAGTTCCACCTCCAGGTACAGGGCCCGGCGGGCAGCCAGGCGCTGGCCATCGATGCCGCCAGCGAGGCCGAGGCGATCCGCGCGGCCGTGCGTGGCGGCTGGCGCGTGCTGGCCGTCGACGACGGCGCCGCGCAGGACATGGGCACCGTGGTCCGCCCGGCCAAGCAGGGCCTGCCCCTGCTGCAATTCAGCCAGGAGCTGCTGGCCCTGCTCGAAGCAGGCCTGAACCTGGGCGAGGCCATGGCCACCCTGCACAACAAGGAAACGCGCCCGGCCGCCAAAGCGACGCTGGCCGCCATCGTGCTCACCCTGCAGCAAGGCCAGAGCTTTTCCGACACCCTGGCCGATTTTCCCGACATCTTCCCCGACATTTACATCGCCACCGTGCACGCGGCCGAACGCTCAGGCAACCTGCCCGAGGCGCTGGCCCGCTTCGTCGGCTACCAGCTGCAGTTCGACGCCATCCGCAAAAAACTCATTTCCGCCGCCATCTACCCGTGCATGCTGCTCGTCGTCGGTGGCCTGGTGACCCTGTTCCTGCTCGGCTACGTGGTGCCGAAGTTCAGCGTCGTGTATGAAAGCTCGGGCCGCGAGATTCCCTGGATGTCGCAGATGCTGCTGGGTTTTGGCCAGACCCTGGCCGCCCATCCGCTGCTGTGCGCCAGCGCCCTGGCCGGCGCGGTGGCCGCCGTGCTGTTTGGCGTGGCCAATGCCGGCGCGCGCCAGGCGCTGGTACTGCACCTGCTGCGCCTGCCCGTGCTGGCGGAAAAGGCGGCGGAATTCCGCCTGGCGCGCTTCTACCGGGCCCTCAGCCTGCTGCTGCATGCGGGCATCCCGCTGCACAAGGCGCTGGCCATGGTCGCGCCCATGCTGCTGCCGGCGCAGCAGGAGCAGCTGGCGCAGGCGCGCCGCGCGGTGCAGGAAGGCATGCCGTTTTCCACCGCGCTGGAACAGGCCTGCATGGCCACGCCCGTGGCGCAATCGCTGCTGAAAGTAGGCGAGAACACGGGCCGCCTGGGCGACATGCTGGAACGTTCGGCCAAGTTCCACGACGAGGAATTCGCGCGCTGGGTGGACTGGGCCTCGCGCCTGCTCGAGCCGCTCTTGATGACCATCATCGGCGTCGTCATCGGCGGCGTGGTGGTGCTGATGTACATGCCGATCTTTGAACTGGCGGGGAGCTTATCGTGACGGCTTTACCATGAACGCGCGCGACGAAGAACGGGCCGTGCTCGATGCGGCCATGCTGCGCCAGGCCCACGCCAGCGCACTGGCGCAAGGCCGCCCGCAAATGGCCGTGCTGCAGGAAACGGCGGCCCTGCCGCCCGACGTCTTCGTGCGCCAGCTGGCCGCCCTGTTTCGCTACCCGGCGTGGACGATGGCCGATCTGCAGGCGGCCTTGCCCGCCTTTGTCCTGCTGCCCTACACCGACTGCGCCCAGCGCGACTGCGTGCTGCTGCAGCCGGACGCTCCCGGCGCGCCGCCCGTGCTCGTCATCGGCAATCCCTTTGCCGACGACCTGCTGCAATGGGCCGACTTCGCCCTGCGCACGCCCTTTACGGTGGGGCTGGCGCACCCGGACGATTTGACTGCCTACCTGCAGCAGCAGGAAAGCGTGCAGCAGGCGATGCAGGAAATGCAGCACGGTGATGATATGCCTGGACTGGACCAGAGCATCGAGGACATCTCGCTGATCCGCATCAGCGAAGACAGCAGCCCTGTCGTGAAACTGGTGAACTCGACCATCTACGACGCGCTGAAATTCCAGGCCAGCGACATCCACCTCGAATGCGACGTGGCCAGCCTGGTCATCAAGTACCGCGTCGACGGCGTGCTGGTGCAGGCGGGCCAGGTGCAGGGCTTACAAATGGCCGAACAGATCATCTCGCGCATCAAGGTCATGGCGGACCTCGACATCGCCGAGCGGCGCATTCCCCAGGATGGCCGCTTCAAGGTGCGCGTCAAAGGAGCGGAGATCGATTTCCGCGTCTCCATCATGCCGAATATCTTTGGCGAGGACGCCGTGCTGCGCCTGCTGGACCGGCGCGCGCTGACGGAAGCGGCGCAGGCGCTGCGCCTGGAAAGCCTGGGCCTGAACGGGGACGCCATCGAACAGATCCGCCGCCTGGCCGCCAAGCCGCACGGCATGCTGCTGGTGACGGGTCCCACCGGTTCCGGCAAGACCACCACGCTGTACGCGGCCATCACGGAAATCAATACGGGGCGCGACAAGATCGTCACCATCGAGGACCCCGTCGAATACCGCTTGCCGCGCGTGCTGCAAATCCCCGTCAACGAAAAAAAGGGGCTGACGTTTGCACGCGGCCTGCGCTCCATCCTGCGCCACGATCCCGACAAGATCATGATCGGCGAAATCCGCGACGACGAGACGGCGCAGATCGCCGTGCAGGCGGCGCTCACGGGCCACCTGGTGTTTACCACCGTGCATGCGAATAACGTCTTCGACGTGGTGGGCCGCTTTCTGCACATGGGCGTGGACGCCTACAGCTTTGCGGCGGCCCTGAACGGTATCGTGGCGCAGCGCCTGCTGCGTCTCAACTGCGCCCATTGCGCCGTCGACGCCAGCGCCGAGGTGCTGGCCGATACCCAGCAGCTGCGCGACAGCGGCCTGGCGGCGCACCAGGTGCAGGACTGGCAGTTCATGGCCGGCAAGGGCTGCGGCCATTGCCGCGGCACCGGCTACAAGGGCCGCAAAGCCGTCGCCGAAGTACTGATGCTCAGCGACGCCATGCGCGAAATGATCTGCACGCGCGCACCGCTGAGCCAGATGAAGGAGGAAGCGGCACGCAACGGCTTTCGCCTGGCGCGCGAAGCGGGCCTGGACCTGGTGCGGCGCGGCGAAACCACTCTAGCGGAGCTCAATCGTGTCACTTATTGACCATACCCTGTGCCTGCACCTGGCGCCGCAGGCGCTCTACGGCGTGCAGCGCCGCGCCGGCCGTCCCGTCGCGGACAGCGCTTTTCACGTGCCCATCCTGAATCCCGGCGCCAGCTGGGAAGGGGCGCTGGCCGGCTTGCGCGACTGGCTCGAACAGCACCATGAAAAAAAGCTGCCGCTGGCCGTCAGCCTGGCCAGCCGCTGGTGCGCCATGCTGATGGTGCCGTGGAGCGGCGCCCTGCTCGATGCCGACAGCGCGCAGCGTTTTCTGCACAGCCAGTTCGGCGCCGTGTATGGCGACGGCGCCCGCGCCTGGCGCCTGGCCGCCGACGGCGCGCCGTATGGCCAGCCGCGCCTGGCCTGCGGCATCGATGCGGCCCTGCTGCAGGGGATACAGGAGGCGGCCGGCGCGCATGGCCGGCGCTGCCTGTCCATCGAGCCCATCGTGGGACCGGCGTGGCGCAGCATCGCCGGCGGCAAGCCGGCCGCCTTCGCCCTGGTAGAGGAGGGCCGCCTGCTGCTGGCGACGACCGGCGGCGGGCGCATCACGGCCCTGCACAGCCAGTCCTGCGACACGGCCTGGGGCGATGAACTGGAGCGGGCCTGGCGACGCTGGAACCTGCGCGCACCGCAGCTCGATGCCATCGAACAGGTGGCGCTGCTGGACTTGAGCGGCGTGCCGCAAGTGGCACTGTCGGCGCGCTTCCAGTCCATGCCAGCGGCCAGTCCGGCACACCTGATGCGGGAGACCGCATGGGCCTGAGCCGCATCGAATTCATGCCCGCCAGCGCGGAGCAGGCTTTTTCCGGCTGGCGCCTGGTCCTGTGCCTGACCGGAGCCCTGTTCCTGCTGCCGGCCTCCCTGTTCTGGCTCGTACAGGCGCAGGAGGTGCGGCGCCTGGAAGCACAACTGGCGCAGCTGCAGCCCGCCAAGCCCGTGCGCGCGCCGCTGTCCGCCAGCCAGCAGCGCGAGCGCGACATCGAACTGAAACAGGTGGCCCTCGCCGTGCGGCAGCTCAACCTGCCCGTCACACGCCTGATCAAGACGGTGCAGGCGCCACGCGACGTGCGCGTCGCCCTCCTGGGGCTGGACCTGAATGCGCAGCAGGGCCAGGATGGCGCCAGCGCCCTGAAAATTGCTGCCGAAGCGGAAACGCCGCAGGACATGCTCAACTACCTGGCCTTCCTGAACCAGCAGCCCATGTTCAGCTCCGTGTACCTGCTCAAGCACGAGATGAGCGGCAGCGCGGACGCCAGCGCCCCTCAACATCCCTACCGTTTTCAGCTGGAGGCACAATGGCGGCAATAAAACCCGTGCTGACGGTCCGCACGCAGCCTGCACGCCCGCGCCTGCAACTGCGCCTGCCGCCGCGCCTGCAGTGGGAAGCGCAGCACCTGTGGCGTACCCTGGGCTGGCCCTGCGCCATCGGCGCGGCCTGCCTGGCGCTGGCCGCCGTCGCCGTACAGCAGGGCAAGGCGCTGGCGGCGCGCCAGCAGCATCTGGCGACGCAACTGGCGGTGGCGGCAAGACAGTCGGCGCTGCCGCCGACACCCGCCACGCTCGATACGGAAGCCGACAGCCTGGCCGCCTTCCACGCCTACCTGCCCGCACATGACAGCATTCCCGAGCAACTGAAAACCTTGCTGGAAGTGGCGCAAAAGAATGGCGTCACCCTGGCCAAGGCCGACTACAAGCCGCAGGAGGACGGCAACACGGCCTTCTTGCGCTATCAGGTCACCCTTCCCGTGAAGGCCGAATACGCGCAGCTGCAAGCCTTTATCGTCGACGCCCTGCAGGAACTGCCCACGCTGACGCTCGACTCCGTGCTGTTCAAGCGCGAGCAGATCGAGGCAGGCGAGATCGACGCACGCATCCAGTTCGTCCTGCTGGTGAAAAAGCCGGAGGTGCGTTCATGAAAAAAGCCGTACTGGGGGCGGCCGCCGTGGCGACCCTGCTGGCCGCGATCTTCGCGCCCGAGGACGAAGGCAGCATCGTCGGGCCGGCCACGGCCACGCCGCGCCAGGTGGAGCGCGTGCCGGCACCAGCCATCGTCACGGCGGCCAGTACCGCGCCCGCCCGTTCCGCGCTGGCCATCGAGCCGCGCCGGGCACTCGACGATGACGAAGCTGCCACCTTGTTCGCCAAGCAAAGCTGGCAGCCGGAGACGCCGAAAAAAATCATGCTCGACCAGCAGGCGGCCCAGGCCACGCGCACCGTCGCCGCCATCGACCCGAATGCGCCGCCTCCGATGCCATTCCAGTTCCTTGGCCGCTTCGTCGACGAAGGCAAGGCCGCCTACTTCCTGCAAGCAGGCGAACGCAACGTGGTGGCGCGGCCCGGCGACACCCTGGAAGAACGCTACCGCTTCGACGGCGTGGTGCAGGGTTCCCTGCAATTTACCTATCTGCCGCTCAACCTGAAACAGACACTCGCCGTAGGGGACCTCAATTGAAACGACGCGCACCACGTACGATCTTCACCCTGCTGCCCATGCTGTCCCTGCTGGCTGGCTGCGCCGGCAACCAGGCCTACAACGATGGCCAGGCTATGCTGGGCGCGGGCCACACGCAGCAAGGGCTGGCCCTGCTGGAACAGGCGGCACAAGCCGAACCGACGAATGCGAAGTACCGCATCGCCGTCACGAACGGCAGGATGCGCGCCCTGAACAAGCTGAATGGCGCTGCGGAAGCGCTGCGCCAGCAAGGTAATTTACCCGAAGCGCAAGCGCTGTACCGCCAGGCGCTGGCCCTGGACGCCAGCGACGACGTGGCGCAGCGGGGCCTGGCCAGCGTGGCGCAGGACGAGCGCCACCGCAAGCTGGTGCAGGAAGCACAGGCCAGCTATCAGCGCGGCGGCGACGCGAATGTAGCGCAGGCGCAGGAAGCCTTGCGCCAGGTGCTGCAGGAGCGTCCCGCTCAGCGCGACGCGCTGGCCCTGAAAAGCCGCATCGGCGACGAACAGGCCAAAGCCCGCCCGGCCGGCGGCAAGCTGGCCGCCGCCTACCGCAAACCCGTGACCCTCGAATTTCGCGACGCGCCCCTGCGCTCCGTGTTCGATTTTCTCGGCAAGGTCTCCGGCCTGAACTTCGTCTTCGACAAGGAAGTCGATCCCGCCCTGCGCGCCACGATCTCCGTGCGCGACACCAGCATCGAGGAAGCCATCGCCATGCTGCTGGGCGCGAACCAGCTGGAACAGAGCGTCACCAGCGACAAGTCCATCACGATTTACCCGAACACGCCGCAAAAGGTGAAGGATTACCAGCAGCTGGTGGTGCGCACCTTCTTCCTCGCCAATGCGGACGTCAAGACGGTGGCGTTTTCCATCAAGACCCTGCTCAAGGCCAAGGATGTCGTCACCGACGAACGCCTGGGCATCATCATGCTGCGCGATACGCCGGAAATGGTGCGCATGGCCGAGCGCATCATCAACGTACAGGACCTGGCCGACCCGGAAGTGATGCTGGAGGTGGAAGTACTGGAAGTCAAGCGCACGCGCCTGATGGAGCTGGGCATCCGCTGGCCGGACCAGGCCAGCCTGACCCTGGCGGGCAGCGGCACGGGCCTGGGCGGCCTGAAAGTGGCCGACCTGCGCCGCATCAACGGCGAGAATATCAACCTGGGCATCGGCGGCGTCACCCTGAACGCCAACAAGACCGACAGCGACAGCAACATCCTCGCCAACCCGCGCATCCGCGTGCGCAACAAGGAAAAGGCCAAGATTCTCATCGGCGACCGCGTGCCCGTGATTACCGTCACGACGAACAACGGCGTCAGTTCCGACAGCGTCAATTACATCGACGTGGGCCTGAAGCTCGACGTCGAGCCGAACGTGTATCTTGATGACGAAGTGGCCATCAAGATCAACCTGGAAGTATCGAACGTCGTCAAGGAAGTCATCAGCAAGACGGGCACGCAAGCGTACCAGATCGGTACGCGCAGCGCCTCCACGGTGCTGCGGCTGAAGGATGGCGAGACGCAGGTGCTGGCGGGCCTGATCAGCGACGAAGACCGGGGCACGGCCAACAAGGTGCCCGGCGTGGGCGAACTGCCCGTGCTGAACCGCCTGTTCGGCAGCCAGAAGGATGACGCCATGCGCAGCGAGATCGTGCTGTCGATCACACCGCGCCTGCTGCGCAGCATCCGCCGCCCGGACCTGATGACGGCCGAATTCAATTCCGGCACCGAGGCCTCCGTAGGCGGACGCGCCAGCGTGGGCGGCAGCCCGGATTCCGTCGCCGCACCCGAACAGGCCGCGCCGCGCGCCGGTTCGCCCATGACGGGCGGCGACGAGGCGCCTGCCGGCGACAAGTCTGCCGCTACGCCCGCCGCCACCGTCAAGGGCGGCCAGTGAGCTGGCCCATGAAGCCGCGCGGCTTTACCTTCATCGAGCTGATGATCACCCTGGCGATCATGGCGACCTTGGCCACGGTCGCCGTGCCGATGGCGCAGGTGGCGCAGCAAAGGGCGAAGGAACACGAATTGCGCAGTGCCCTGATCGAGATCCGCGAGGCCATCGATGCCTACAAACGCGCTTCCGACAATGGCCGCATCAAGCTGTCGCTGGGCGCTTCCGGCTATCCGAAGAAGCTCGATGAACTGGTCGAGGGTGTGCCCGACCAGCGCAGCCCCTCGAAGCAGAACATGTATTTTCTGCGCCGCCTGCCGCGCGATCCGTTCCAGCCACGGGAAGAAGGCAGCGCAGCCGACAGCTGGAACAAGCGCGCCTATGCCTCGCCGCCCGACAATCCCAGCGAAGGCGAAGACGTGTTCGACGTCGCCTCGCGCTCGACCAAGGCGGGCCTGAACGGCGTGCCGCTCAATCAATGGTGACCGACATGTCCTACCCGTACTTGCGGCGTGGCTTTACCCTGGTCGAACTGCTGGTGGTGCTGGCCATCATTTCGCTGCTGCTGACGATCGCCATTCCCCGCTATTTCGGTTCGGTGGAAAAGTCGAAGGAGGTCGCCCTGAAGGAAAACCTGCAGGTGCTCAGGAGCGGCCTGGATAAATACTATGCCGACAAGGGCGAGTATCCGGCCGCGCTGGCCGACCTGGTCACCCACCATTATTTCCGCAGCGTGCCCATGGACCCCGTCACGGAGTCGTCCGCCACGTGGCAGCTGGTGCCGTCGCCGAATGGCGAAATCGGCGGCGTGGCCGACGTGCGCAGCGGCGCCAAGGGCAAGACGCGCGAGGGCATCCCGTTTGAACAGCTCTAGTTTTCGACGCCGTGCGCGGGGATTTGCATACGTCTGGACCCTGCTGCTGGTGGCCTTCATGGGCGTGGGCCTGGTCGTGGCCAGCGAACTGCTAGCCACGGCCGCGCGGCGCGACAGGGAGCGCGAGCTGCTGTTCATCGGCCATGAATTCCGCAATGCGCTGGGGCGCTACTATGACAGCACGCCAGCCGACGGCCGCCCGCGCTACCCGCTGACCCTGCAGGAACTGCTGAAAGATCCGCGCTTCGCCAACGCCCGGCGCCATCTGCGCCGCGTGTATGCGGACCCCGTCACGGGCAAGGCGGAATGGGGACTGCTGCGCCAGGAAGGACGCATCGTCGGCATCCATTCCCTGTCGCCGCAGCTGCCCATCAAGCAGGACAACTTCCTTGATGAAGACGCCAGCCTGCGCCGCAAACAGCGCTACGCGGACTGGCAGTTCACCTATCCGCACGACCTGGTGCTGGCCCCGCCCGATGCCGCTGGCGGGGTGCCCGGCCTCAAGCCGAAAGGCGCAAACTGATATCATGCGGCTTTCCGCAACACGCATCGGCATCACGCATCGAACAAGGAGCAGGCATGAGCATAGGTGGCACTTCCATCGAACAGGCATTGGCATCGCTGTCGGACATGACGTCCGGCATGGTCGCCATCGGCAAGGACGAACACGCGCAGCGCATCGCCAAGGCGCAGGCATTCATGCGCCAGCAGGGCATCGCCGCGATCTATCTGAACGCGGGATCCAACCTCACCTATTTCACGGGCACCAAATGGTATGCCAGCGAACGCATGGTGGGCGCCATCCTGCCGGCCAGCGGAGATATCGAATATATCGCGCCCGCCTTCGAGGAAAGCACCCTCACGGGTTTCATGCTTATCGAAGGCAAGGTCAATTGCTGGGAGGAGCATGAAAGCCCGTATCAGCTGTTCGTCGACGTGCTGGCGCGCATGGGAATCGCCCAGGATGCCGCCGCGCCGCCGCGCGTGGGCATCTGCGAAAGCGCCGCCTTCTTCATCTACGACGGCATCCGGCCGCTGGCGCCAGGCTATATGCTGGAAAACGCCCGCGCCGTCACGGCGTACTGCCGCAGCCGCAAGTCCGCGGCGGAAATCGCCCTGATGCAGCGCGTGATGGACATGACCCTGGCCGTGCACGTGGCTACGGCCAGCATGCTATATGAAGGCATCACGACGGTGGAAGTGGAAGAATTCATCCAGCGCGCGCACCGCAAGGTGGGCGCGCCGCGCTCGTATTTCTGCATCGTGCTGTTCGGCGAAGCGACGGCCTATCCGCACGGCGTCAACTACGTGCAGACCCTGAAGGCGGGTGATACGGTGCTGATCGACACGGGCTGCCAGGTAATGAACTACATTTCCGACATCACGCGCACCTATGTGTTTGGCGACATCAGCGAGCGCCAGCGCTCCGTGTGGAACAGCGAAAAGGCGGCGCAGGCCGCGGCGTTTGCCGCCGCCCGGCTGGGCGTGCCCTGCGGCGACGTGGACCGCGCCGCCCGCGTCTCTTTGGCGTCGGACGGCTTCGGCCCCGGCTACAAGCTGCCCGGCCTGCCGCACCGTACGGGCCACGGCATCGGCCTCGATATCCACGAATGGCCTTACCTGGTCGGCAATGACACCACGCCGCTGGACGTGGGCATGTGCTTCTCGAACGAGCCGATGATCTGCATCCCCGGCGAATTCGGCATCCGCCACGAAGACCATTTCTACATGACGGAAAACGGCCCGCGCTGGTTCACCGAACCGGCGCACAGCATCGACGACCCGTTCGGCTTGCAGGCTTAAGCGGCCTGCGCCAACGCCAGCCGCCGCACCGCCGGCGCGCTGGTGATCGCTGGCGCACCGGCCGGCGCCAGCTTGAACACGGCCAGCGCCGTGCCCAGCTGCACGGCCTGTTCCTGCAGCGATTCGGCCGCCGCGACGCTTCTGCCACCAGGGCCGAATTCTGCTGCGTCATCTGGTCCATGTGGCATGTGACCAGCGAGCAAAACCATGCTACAGAGAAAAGACTTTGCTTTGGAAAGTTTTCTGCTGGCAATGCGCTATTTCACCGATTTTCAAGGAAAAAGCACGCGTTTTAGAAGTTTTTTTCTAAAACAGCACCTCATGCAAAACCACACTTTTGCCTATATTTTTCATACACGTATGGATGATTCAGCCAGCAAGAAACCTTGGCATCCTGCCCGGCGCGCCAGGGTTTCTTAATCCTTCAAGCGCACGCTGGCGGTGCCGGCAAGGGACCGAACAGCGCCTCCAGCGACAGACCGATGGCCAGCAAGCGACTGTCGCTGCCCAGCGGTCCGTCGATCTCCATCCCCACCGGCAAGCCCTCTGCCGTGATGCCAGCCGGCAAGGACAAGCCGGGTATGCCCGCGTTGCTGGCCGGGTCCGTATTGCGGATCAGGGTGGTGAACGCATCGCCCGCGGCGCCGCCGTCCACCGCGATGGTGGACGAGCCATGTACGCCATCGATGGCTACGGCGCACACGGGCGTGGTGGGGAAAAAGATCGCGTCCAGGCGGTGCCGCGCAAAATAGTCGCGGTACAAGGCCTGCAAGCGGGGCCGCTGCACCAGCAGGGCGTCGGGGTACGCCGCGCCAAACGCATCGCCCAGGATGGCGCCAAACGCATGCTGCACGTCGGGGCTGGCCACCTGCGCGGCGATGTCGTCCAGCGTGAGTGGCGCGCCGCCCGCGGCCAGGTAGGCGGGAATCGCCTGGCGCGGCTCGTGCAGCGCCAGCGGGAACGACACCTTGCCGTTCGCCTCCATCACGTCCTGCATGCCGAGTTCGACCAGCACCACGCCCGCCTGCGACAGGGTTTCCCTGGCTTGCGCCATGACGGCCGCCACGTCGGCGTCCAGCGGCTGCCAGAAAGCGGCCGGCACGCCAAAGCGCAGGCCGGCCAGCGGCTCCGGCGAGGGCACGCTCCGGCCGGACAGCACGCTGTCGAGCAGGGCCACGTCGGCCACCGTGCGCGCCATGGGGCCCAGCGTATCGCGCGTGTGGCTGATCGGCACCGTGCCGCTGGAATCGTAGCACCGCTCGGCGCCGCCGTCGCCCACGGACGGGCGCAGGCCGACGATGCCGCACAGGGCGGCCGGCACGCGCGTGGAGCCGCCCGTATCCGTGCCCAGGCCTGCCGGCGCGATGCGCGCGGCGATCGCCGCCGCCGTGCCGCCGGAAGAACCGCCCGGAATGCGCGCGCTGTCATACGGATTTTTGACATGTCCGGCAAAACTGGAAAAATTCGTGCTGGTGGCGCCAAACGCCAGCTCGTGCAGGTTCGCCTTGCCCAGCACGATGGCGCCCGCGTCCAGCAAGCGCTGCACGCCGGGCGCATTCGCCGACGGATACCAGTCGCGCAGGGCCGGCGTGCCGGCGGTCGTCGGCATGCCATGCGTGTCGATATTGTCTTTGACAACGATGGGCAAGCCCGCCAGCGGCGGCAAAGGCTGGCCCGCCGCGCGCGCCGCATCGACACGCATGGCGGCGGCCAGCGCGGCATCCGCATTGACCGTGATCAGGCTGTTCAAGCCCGCTTGCGCGCGCGCCTGCGCCAGCAAGGTACGCATGTAGTCGGCCGCACCCAGGCTGCCGTTGGCGATGGCGGCCACGGCATCGCTGGCGCTCAGGGCCAGCTGCGCCTGCGCGGCGATGGAAGCTTGATCGTCTGCCTTGTTCATTACATCTCTCCCTTAAAAAAAAGGCGCCGCCCACGCGCACATCGCAGGCGGCGCCGGTCAAGCCTGTCCTGCCAATGTGCCTTACTCGCGCTTGGAAACGAGGGTCAGGATGTCATAGCTGGCCACCAGCTCCTCGTTCTGGTTCGTCACCTGCACATCCCACGCGACCACGCCCTGGCCCACGCCAAACACGTCCTTGCGGTTGCGGTCCACCTTGCGCTTGCACGTCAGGCGCGCGCGGATGGTGTCGCCGATGGCGACGGGCGCGACGAAGCGCAGGTTATCCAGGCCATAGTTGGCCAGCACGGGGCCGACGCCGGGCGAAACGAACAGGCCGGCGGCGGCCGACAGCACGAAGTAGCCGTGGGCGATGCGCTTGCCGAACTGCGATTCCTTGGCGGCGATTTCGTCGAAGTGCATGTAAAAGAAGTCGCCCGAGATGCCGCCGAAGGCGACGATGTCCGCTTCGCTGACGGTGCGGCGGTGCGTCAGCAGCGAGTCGCCCGTCTTCAAGTCCTCGAAATGCTTGCGGAACGGGTGGATCGGGCTTTCATTGACGTCCGCGCCGCGCACGTATTCGCCCGTGATGGCCGCCAGCATGGTGGGCGAGCCTTGCACGGCCGCCCGTTGCAGGTAGTGGCGCACGGCGCGCACGCCGCCCAGCTCTTCGCCGCCGCCCGCGCGGCCAGGGCCGCCGTGCTTCAGCTGCGGCAGGGGCGAGCCATGGCCCGTCGAATCGACGGACGCCACGCGTTCGAGCACGTGCACGCGGCCATGCGTGGCCGCCACTTGCGGCACCACGCGCGCGGCGATCTTCGGATCGCGCGTCACCAGGGTGCTCACCAGGCTGCCCTTGCCGCGCGCGGCCAGGGCCAGCGCCTCGTCGATATCGTTATAGCCCATCATGGTGCTGACGGGGCCGAAGGCTTCCACGTCATGCACGGCATCGTTGCCAAACGCGTCGCGGCACAGCAGCAGGGTCGGCGAGAAGAAGCTGCCGTCACTGGCGCCATCGCCCAGCGGGTTGAAGCCATCGGCCGCACCGAACACCACCTCGTTGCCCTGCGACAGGGTGGCGACGCGCTCGGCCACGTCATTCTGCTGCTCCTTCGAGGCCAGCGCGCCCATGCGCACGCCCTCGATGGACGGATCGCCCACCACCACCTTGGCCAGGCGTTCGCGCAGGCGCGTGCCGACAGCGTCCATCAGGTGCTCGGGCACGATAATGCGGCGGATGGCCGTGCACTTCTGGCCCGACTTGCCCGTCATCTCGCGCACGACTTCCTTGACGAAGAGGTCGAACTCCACGTCGTCCGGCGTGACGTCCGGCGCCAGGATGGCGCAGTTGAGCGAATCGGCTTCGCCGTTGAACGGCACGGAATTGGCGATCAGGTTCGGATTCGTGCGCAGCTTGGCGGCCGTGGCGGCCGATCCCGTAAACGTCACGAAATCCTGGCCATTCAGGCGGTCCAGCAAGTCGCCCGTGGAGCCGATCACCAGCTGCAGACTGCCCGCCGGCAGCAAGCCCGATTCGTGCATCATGCGCACGACGGCCTGCGTCAGATAGCTCGTCGCCGTGGCCGGCTTGGCGATGCAGGGCATGGCCGCCAGGAAGCTCGGGGCGAATTTTTCCAGCAAGCCCCAGATGGGGAAGTTGAAAGCGTTGATGTGCACGGCCAGGCCGCCGCGCGGCACCAGGATGTGCGTGCCGGCGAAGCCGCCCTTCTTGCCCAGCGCGATGGCCGGGCCTTCGTGCAGCACGTTCGACGACGGCAGCTCGTTGCTGCCCATGCTGGCGTAGGCGAACAGGGTGCCCGTGCCGCCTTCGATATCGACCCAGCTATCGGCCCGCGTGGCGCCCGACAGGTGCGAGATCGCATACAGTTCTTCCTTGCGCTCGACCAGGTACAGGGCCAGCGCCTTCAGGCGCGCGGCGCGCTGCTGGAAGTCGAGCGCCATCAGGCCAGGCACGCCCGTCTTGCGCGCATACGTGACGGCTTCGTCGAAGTCGATCTTTTCCGCATGCGTGTGATAGATGACGCGGTTGTTCAAGGCGCTGTGCAGGGGCACGGCGGCGCTGTCGCCCAGCCAGCGGCCGGCGATCAGGCTTTGCAGGGTAGATATTTCAGCCATGTGGTTTACTCCTATGTTGGTTTACTGCGCTGCTGCGTTCTTGTGCAGGTGCAGCGGCAATGCGGATTCAAAATTCAGGCGCTGGCGGTTCGCCTCGACTTCCGTCAGGGCTTCCACCTCGCGCATCGTCTGCATGGAGCGCACGGCCAGTTCGTGGTACTGGCCCGTGCCCGAGCTTTTCCATTTGATTTCATCGTCGGTGAGCGCGCGCATCACCTTGGCCGGCGTGCCGACCACCATGCTGCGCGGCGCGATGATCATGCCCGCCTTCACGAAACTCATGGCGGCGACGATGGATTCCTCGCCGACGATGGCGTTGTCCATCACCACGGCATTCATGCCGACGAGCGCATTGCGGCCGATGCGGCAGCCATGCAGCACGGCGCCGTGGCCGATGTGGCCATCGACTTCGACCACCGTGTCGCAGCCGGGAAAACCGTGCATGACGCAGGTGTCCTGCAGGTTGGCGCCCTCTTCCAGGATCAAACGGCCGAAGTCGCCGCGGATCGAAGCCAGCGGGCCGATATAGCAGCGCGGGCCGACGATCACGTCGCCGATCAGCACGGCCGACGGGTGCACGTAGGCGCTGGGGTGGACGACGGGGGTGACGCCGTTGATTTCGTAGACTTTGACCATGTTGTTCTCCTATTATGCAATGGGGTGACGCTTTCCTGTACCCCACAACCTTGCACTGCCGGGGTCGGACCCTGAGGGTTCGACCCCGGTATTTTCCTTCGGGTTACATCCCCAAATAAGCGCTCTGCACCTGCTCGTTATGCAGCAATTCGGGACCCGGGCCGGACAGGGTGATGGCGCCCGTCTCGATCACGTAGCCCACGTCGGCAATCGACAGGGCCGCATGCGCGTTCTGTTCGACGAGGAAGATGGTGATGCCCTGGTCGCGCAATTCGGCCACGATGCGGAAGATTTCCGCGATCAGCAGAGGGGCCAGGCCCATGCTGGGCTCATCGAGCAGCAGCAGTTGCGGACGGCCCATCAGCGCGCGCGCCATGGCCAGCATCTGCTGCTGCCCACCGGAGAGCGTCCCGGCCAGCAGCAGGCGCTTTTCCTTCAAAATCGGGAACAGGCCGTACATGCGCTCCATGTCGCCCGCCACGTCCTGCGGCGGGCGCGTGAAGGCGCCCAGACGCAGGTTGTCTTCCACCGTCATGGGGCCGAACACTTGCCGCCCTTCCGGCACCTGGCAGATGCCGCTGCGTACACGCCTGTCGGCGCTCATGCGGCTCACGTCCTGGCCGGCGAAGGCGATGCTGCCGGCGCTGATCGGCTGCACGCCGGAGATGGCCCGCAGCAGGGTCGTCTTGCCCGCGCCATTCGCGCCCACCAGCGCCACCAGCTGGCCCTGGCGTACCTGCAGGGCTATGCCGTGCAGGGCCTGGATGCGGCCGTAGTGGCTAGTCAGCCCCTGTATATCGAGCACCAGCGGTGTCTGAGGTTTTTCCATCTTCATCATGCCGCCACTCCCAGATACGCCGCCACCACATCGGGATTGGCGCGCACTTCGGCGGCGGTCCCTTCGGCCAGCTTCTTGCCATAGTCGAGCACCAGGATATGGTCCGACAGATTCATCACCAGTTTCATGTCATGCTCGACCAGCACGACCGTCACGCCCGACTGCGCCACCTTGCGGATCAGGGCTTCGATCTCGCCCGTCTCCGTGTGGTTCAGGCCCGCCGCCGGTTCATCGAGCAGCAGCACTTTCGGCTTGGCCGCCAGCGCGCGCGCGATTTCCAGGCGTTTCAAGGCGCCATACGACATCTGGCCCGCCTCGTCATCGATATGCCGTCCCACGCCGACAAACTCCATCAGGCCCGCCGCCTCGTCGCGGCATGCCGCATCGGCGCGGCGCACCGACGGCAAACGCAGCATGGAAGCGAACAAGTTCTGGTTCAGGCGCAGGTGCGCGCCCACCATCACATTGTCGATGGCCGTCATGTTCATGCACACCTGCAGGTTCTGGAAAGTGCGGCTCATGCCGCGCCGCGCCAGCGCGTCGGGCGGCATGGCGGCCACGTTTTCGCCATTGAGCAGAATCTCGCCCTTGCTCGGCGTGTACACGCCCGTGATCAGGTTGAACAGGGTCGTCTTGCCCGCGCCGTTCGGCCCGATCACGGAGTGGATATTGCCTTCCTTGACGGTAAAACTGACATCCTGCACCGCGTGCACGCCGCCGAAGCTCTTGCTCAGGTTCTTAATCGTCAGCATCTCACACCTCCTGCGCGGATTTGACGGGTGCCTTGGGCGTGGCAGCCCGCTTGCGCGAACGGCTGGCCAGGCTCGGCACGAGGCCCTTGGGCATGAAGATCATGGTGGCCATCAGGATCACGCCAAACACCACCGTTTCCCAGCCTTCAAAGCTGGACAGCAGCTGCGGCAAAATCGTCAGCAGGGCCGCGCCGATGATGGAGCCGAAGATCGACGCCATGCCGCCCACCACCACCATCGTCACCAGCTCGATCGAGTGGAAGAAGCCGGCCAGGTTGGGCGTGATGAAGCCGATGTAATGGGCGCTGACGCTGCCCGCGATGCTGGCGATGATGGCCGACAGCACGAACACGCGCACCTTGAAGCGGGTCGTGTCGACACCCACCACGCGGGCCGCCACTTCCGAGCCGTGAATGGCCTGCAGCGCGCGGCCGACGGGCGAATCGATCAGGTTCAGGGCCAGCCACGTGACCAGCAACAGCAGCACGGCGCACACCAGGTACCACGATTTCTCGCCGGCGATTTCCAGGCCGGCCACCGTGAAGGCGGAGACGCCGATGCCATCAGGACCGCCCGTCCATTGCGTCTCGTTGTTGATGACGATGGAGATGATGATGCCCAGGCCCAGAGTCGCCATGGCCAGGGTATGGCCCTTGAGTTTCAGCACCGGGCGCGCCAGCAGCAGCGCCAGCAGCCCCGTGGCGACGGCGCCGGCGCCCAGGGCAGCCAGCGGCGGCCAGCCGTAATGCGTGGTCAGCACGGCCGACGCATACGCGCCCAGGCCATAGAAACCCGCGTGGCCGAGGCTGATCTGGCCCGTGTAGCCCATCAACAGGTTCAGGCCGATGACGACGATGGCGTTCAGGGCGATGCGGATCGCCACGTCATAGTAAAACGCGTTGGCGAGGAACAGGGGCAGGATGGCCAGCACCAGCGCCAGCACCAGCAAGCCGCCGTGGCGCGGGCGTGTAAAAAAGTTGGTCATACACGCTCCGAATTTTTGGCGCCAAACAAGCCTTGCGGCAGGAAGAACAGGATCAATAAAATCAGCACGAAGGGTACCGCGTCCTTGTAGGCCGAGGATATGTAGCCGGCCGTCATGGCTTCGGCGATGCCCAGGATCAGGCCACCGGCAATCGCGCCCGCGCCGCCGCCCAAGCCACCCAGCACGGCGGCGACAAAGCCTTTCAGGCCCAGCATGATGCCCGCGTCATACGAGGTATACGTGATGGGCGCGACGAGGATGCCGCCCGCCGCGCCCAGCAGGGCCGACAGGCCGAACGAGAACAGCAGCACCTTGCGCGTGTTGATGCCCACCAGTTGCGCGGCCAGCTTGTTGTGCGACGTGGCCAGCATGGCCTTGCCCATCAGGGTGCGGCCAAAGAACCATCCCAGCACCAGCACGATGACGACCGTCACGCCCAGCACCCACAGGCTTTGCGGCAGCAGGCTGGCGCCGAGGAATTCGATCGGCGCATCGCCGGAAAAGGCCGGCAGCGAATGCGTATCCTTGCCCAGCCAGATCTGCACCAGGCCGCGCAGCACCAGCGAGGCACCGATGGTGATGATCAGCAGGGTGATGACCTGCGCGTTCTGCGCAGGTTCGATCACGGTTTTTTCCATCAACAGGCCAACCAGACCGGTGGCGATGACGGCCAGGATGATGGCCAGCGGCAGCGGCATGCCGGCGGCCGACATCACGGCGGCCAGCATCCCGCCCAGCATGATGAACTCGCCCTGGGCGAAGTTGATGACGCCACTGGTGTTGTAGATGATGGTAAAGCCCAGCGCCGCCAGCGCATAGGCGGAACCGACCGTCATCCCCGAATACAAAAATTGTAAAAATTGAGCGACTTCCATGGTGTCTCCATTATGTTCGGCGATGCGCGGGCCGCCATCGGGGGCGGCCTCGCGCAGGTACTTCCGGCTTACCTACTCGAACTTATTTGGACAATTGCCATTCGCCGTTCTTCACTTCGACCATGCGGAACGCCGACAGGTCCAGGCCCATGTGGTCTTTCGCCGACATGTTGAAGACACCCGTCGTGCCCACGAAGCCCTTGGTCTGTTCCAGCGCCGTGCGCACTTTTTCGCGGTCCGTGCCGCCGGCGCGCTTGATGGCGTCGACGGACAGATTCAGGGCGTCCAGCGCATAGCCACCGAAGGTCGACGGGTCGATCTTGTAGCGCTCCTTGTAGGTCTTGTCGTAGCCGACGACGACGGCCTTCTGCGCGTCGCTGTCGGGCAGCATGGCGCCGATCAAGAGGGCTGGCGTCGGCAGGCGCACGCCTTCGGCGGACTTGCCCGACAATTTCAGGTACTCGTCGGAGGCCACGCCATGCGACTGGTACAGCGGCAGCGCGGCCATGCCCAGTTGGCCGTAGTTCTTGGTGACGACGGCCGGGCCCTGGCCCAGGCCGAAGACGAAGACGGCTTGCACGCCCTTGGTATTCTTGATGCGGGTCAGCTGCGCCGTGATGTCCGTATCCTTCGGACCGTAGGTTTCATCGGCCACCAGGGTAATGCCGTATTTGGAGGCGACGATCTGCGATTCCTTGCGGCCCGAGGCGCCAAAGCCGCTCGTTTCCGACAGCAGGCCCACCTTGCTGATGCCGCGCTTCTTCATGTCCTCGAACACCTTCTCGGCCGCCATGCGGTCCGTGTGCGGCGTCTTGAAGACCCATTTCTTGACCGGATCGATGATCACCACGGCGCCCGCCAGCGAAATGAAGGGCATGCTGGCGCGGTCCACCAATGGCGCCATCGCCATCGTCGCACCGGTGGTGGTGCCGCCGATCAGCACATCGACCTTGTCCGACTCGATCAGGCGTTTCGTGAAACCGTTGGCCTTGGCCGCATCGCTGCCGTCGTCGTAGTGCACCAGTTCCAGCTTGCGCCCCAGGACGCCGCCGGCCGCGTTGATCTTCTCGATATACAGCTGCAGGGTTTTCAGCTCCGGATCGCCCAGGAAGGCAGCCGGTCCCGTGACGGACAGCACGGAACCGATCTTGATGTTCTCGGCCGCATACGCGCCCGCGGCGGACATGGCCAGCACGCCGGCGATCAGGGTTTTCTTGAAGATATTGGCAATCATTGTGGTCTCCACCAGGTTGGCACTACGGTCAAATTGGATGGTGCTATCTTGCACCTTGGTTTTTTATTATTTAACTATCTACTGCTTTTATACGCGTTCAATCACCACGGCGATCCCCTGCCCCACGCCGATGCACATGGTGCACAGCGCATAGCGCCCGCCCGTGCGTTCCAGCTGGTTCAGCGCGGCCATCACCAGGCGCGCGCCCGATGCGCCCAGCGGGTGGCCGATGGCGATCGCGCCGCCATTCGGGTTCACGTGGGCGGCATCGTCGGCCAGGCCCAGGTCGCGCGTAACGGCCAGCGCCTGCGCGGCAAACGCCTCATTGAGTTCGATGACGTCCATCTGCTCGATGGTAAGACCCGTCTGCGCCAGCACCTTGCGCGAGGCCGGTGACGGGCCAAAGCCCATGATGCGCGGTGCCAGGCCGGCCGTGGCCATGCCCAGTACTTTCGCGCGGGCCTTCAATCTGTATTTTTCCACGGCGGCGGCGGATGCCAGCAAAATCGCGCAGGCGCCATCGTTCAGGCCCGAGGCATTGCCGGCCGTGACGCTGCCATCCGGCTTGACTACACCTTTGAGCTTGGCCAGCATCTCCAGCGAAGTGTCGGGACGCGGATGTTCGTCGCTGGTGACCATCTTCGGATCACCCTTCTTCTGCGGCACGGCGACGGGCACGATTTCGCGCTCGAACACGCCGGCAGCATGGGCGGCGGCCCAGCGCTGCTGGCTGCGCAGGGCGAGCGCATCCTGGTCGGCGCGGCTGATGCCAAATTCCACGGCCACGTTTTCCGCCGTCTCCGGCATGGTGTCGATGCCGTACTGCGCCTTCATCTTGCCGTTCACGAAGCGCCAGCCCAGGGTCGTGTCCTCGATTTTCGCCGCGCGCGAGAAGGCACTGTCAGCCTTGCCCATGACGAAAGGCGCGCGCGTCATGCTTTCCACGCCGCCGGCAATGATCAGTTCCGCCTCGCCCGCCTTGATGGAGCGGGCCGCCATGCCGACGGCGTCCAGGCTGGAGCCGCACAGGCGGTTGATGGTGTTGCCCGGCACGGCCGCCGGCAAGCCGGCCAGCAGCGCGGCCATGCGGCCCACGTTGCGGTTGTCCTCGCCCGCCTGGTTGGCGCAACCGTAGAACACGTCGTCAATGGCGGACCAGTCGACGGACGGGTTGCGCGCGATCAGGGCGGCGATCGGCAGCGCGCCCAGGTCGTCGGCACGCACGCTGGAAAGGGCGCCGCCATAGCGGCCGAAGGGAGTGCGCACGGCGTCACAGATAAAAGCTTCGTTCATGGTGGTCCTTATTCTGTATGGTCGTCTATCAGGAGAAGATCTTCGGGCGTTGGTCGATCACGCGGCGGGCCTTGCCCGTCAGCGTGCGTTCGATGCCGGAAGCGGCCACCAGGCGCACGCGCGTGCTCACGCCCACGTGGGTCTTGATGCGGTGTTCCAGTTCGCGGGCCAAGGCGTCCGTCTCGCTGGCCGAGATGGTGGATGTCAGGTCGATGCGCAGTTCGGCCACCACTTCGAGCTTGTCAAGGTGGCCGTCGCGTGTGACCACCAGCTGGTATTGCGGCGACAGGCGCGGCATCTTGAGGATCAGTTCCTCGATCTGCGTGGGGAAGACGTTCACGCCGCGGATGATCAGCATGTCGTCCGAGCGGCCCGTGATCTTGCCGATGCGGCGCATCGAACGCGAGGTCGGCGGCAGCAAGCGGGTCAGGTCGCGCGTGCGGTAACGGATGATGGGCAGCGCCTCTTTCGACAGCGAGGTAAACACCAGTTCGCCCTCTGCGCCGTCCGGCAGCACTTCGCCCGTTTCCGGATCGATGATCTCCGGGTAGAAATGGTCTTCCCAGATGACGGGACCGTCCTTGCTCTCGATGCATTCAGACGCGACGCCAGGGCCCATTACTTCGGACAGGCCGTAGATATCGACGGCGTCGATGCCGGCACGCGCCTCGATTTCCGAGCGCATCGCATCCGTCCACGGCTCGGCGCCGAAGATACCCACCTTCAGCGACGACTCGGCAGGGTCCAGGCCCTGGCGCGTGAATTCCTCGATGATGTTGAGCATGTAGGACGGCGTGACCATGATGATCGATGGCTTGAAATCCTGGATCAGCTGCACCTGCTTTTCCGTCTGCCCGCCGGACATGGGGATGACCGTGCACCCCAGGCGCTCGGCGCCGTAATGCGCGCCCAGGCCGCCCGTGAACAGGCCGTAGCCGTAGGAGATATGCACCATGTCGCCCGCGCGGCCGCCGCCGGCGCGGATCGAGCGCGCCACCACGTTGGCCCAGGTGTCGATGTCGTTCTGCGTGTAGCCGACCACCGTGGCCTTGCCCGTGGTGCCGCTCGACGCGTGGATGCGCACCACCTGCTCGCGCGGCACGGCGAACAGGCCGAAGGGATAATTGTCGCGCAAGACTTTTTTATCGGTGAACGGGAATTTCGCCAGGTCGGCCAGCGACTTCAGGTCGTCCGGATGCACGCCCGCCGCATCAAAGGCGGCGCGGTAATGGGGCACGTTGTCATACGCGTGCTTGAGCGTCCATTTCATGCGTTCGAGCTGCAGCGCCTGCAGTTCATCCTTGCTGGCGCGTTCGATCGGCTCCAGGTCATTCGGGGCGGGATAGCGTTGGACCATCATTGTCTCCTAATCGGTTCTTTAACTTTTCAAATCAGCTGCGGCAGTTCAACACTGCTCTTGTCACTTCAAGCGCTAATGACTTCTCCCGCCACGCGGATCGACTTGCCGCGGAAGAGCGCGATGGCGCGGCCTTCCTGGTTGCTGACCTTGACGTCGTAGACGCCGCTCTTGCCAGCCAGCGCCTGCTCGACGGCGTACGCCGTCAGTACGTCGCCTTCGCGGCCCGGCGCCAGGTAATCGATGGTGCAGCCGGCGCCCACGGTGTTCAGGTTGTAGCTGTTGCAGGCAAAGGCAAAGGCGCTGTCGGCCAGAGCGAAGATGAAACCACCGTGGCAGGTCTGGTGGCCGTTGAGCATATCGGCGCGCACCGTCATGGTCATGCGCGCATGGCCGGGGCCCACTTCGGCCAGGGCGATGCCCATGGCGGCAGTGGCGTTATCGCGCGACAGCATGGAGGCGGCGGCGGCTTCGGCCAAGGCCTGGGCTGCGTGGATAGAGTCTTCCTTATGCATGAAACGGTGCTCCATTGGCGAGTTTGCGGCGCAGCAGCGGCGAGACGCGGTAACGGTCTTCGCCATAGCCCAACGCCAGGTGCTGCAGTACGGTCACGATGTGGGCGATACCTACCTGGTCGGCCCAGGCCAGCGGCCCGCGCGGATAATTGACGCCCTTCTGCATGGCGATATCCACGGCGGCCACCGTGCACACGCCCTGGTTGACGGCGTCGGCCGCTTCGTTGGCCAGCATGGCCACCGTGCGCATGACGGCCAGGCCCGGCACGTCGTCCAGGCGCGTGACGATGAAGCCGGCCGCCTGGAACAGGCCCACGACGGCTGCGTAGGCGGCATCGCTGCACTGGTCGGCGCGCGCTACGGCGATGCGCCTGGCACCGGCGTAGTCGAGCGCCAGATCGAACAGCACCGTGTCCGGATGCTGGTTGTCGTGCGCGCGCTGGGTGGCGCTGCGGCCATCGGTCAGATAAATCGCGGCGCCGTTGCAATGCAGGGCCGGCGCCTCGTCATGCGCCTGGCCCTCCTGCGTGACGCGGCGGCTGACCGTGATGCCCGCCTGTTCCAGGCGCTGCACCAGACTGCGGATGATGCCGCTGTGGCCACGGCCATCGCCGCCGATGGCAGCCGACAGGGCGACGAATTCCGGCTTCGGCTGCGCGCCTTCCGCCTGCGCCACGGGTGCAGACGCGCCTTCGCCATACTGGTAAAAGCCGCGGCCCGATTTGCGGCCCAGGAAACCGGCGTTGACCATTTCCTGCTGCAGCACGGACGGCGTGAAGCGCGGGTCGTTGAAATAGGCGCCGAACACGGACTGGGTGACGGAGAAATTGACGTCGTGGCCGATCAAGTCCATCAGCTCGAAAGGGCCCATGCGGAAACCGCCCGCTTCGCGCAGCACGGCATCGATGGTGGCGGCATCGCCCGCCTGTTCGTTCAGCAAGCGCCAGCCTTCCGCGTAGAACGGACGGGCAACGCGGTTGACGATGAAGCCCGGCGTCGATTTCGCATGCACGGGACTCTTGACCCAGGCGATAGAGGTGTCGTACACGGTGGCGGCAACTTGTTCACTGGTAGCCAGACCGCTGATCACTTCCACCAGCGCCATCAAGGGCACGGGATTAAAGAAGTGCATGCCGACCAGGCGTTCCGGGCGGCGCAGCTTGGCGGCGATGGCCGTGACGGAAATCGACGAGGTATTCGTCGCCAGGATGCAGTCGTCACCGACCAAGGCTTCGAGTTCGGCGAACAGGCCGCGCTTGACGTCGAGGTTTTCCACGATGGCCTCCACCACCAGGGCAGAGTCGCTCACGTCGGCCAGGCTGCCGGCCGCCTGCAGGCGTACCGTGGCGGCCGCCGCTTCGTCCGGTGTCATGCGGCCCTTTTCGGCCAGCTTCGCGTACATCTTGCCGATATCAAGCAAAGCCTTGCTGACCGCTTCCGCCCGCGTGTCGTACAGTTTCACGCGGTAGCCGGCCGCTGCCGCCACCTGCGCGATGCCGGCACCCATGGCGCCGCTGCCGATGACGGCGACGATACTGTTGTTGTCCAGAGCTGCCATATCAATGTCCCTTGAATTGCGGTGCGCGCTTTTCCATGAAGGCAGCCACGCCTTCGCGGTAATCGTCGCTGTTACCGAGATCGCTCATCATGCGCGCTTCCAGCGCCAGCTGCTGTGGCAGGGTATTGGCGCCGCTGGCTGCCAGCGCCTGCTTGGTGTAGGCAAGGCCCTTGGTTGGTGCGGTAGAAAAGTGCACGGCCAGCTTGCGCGCTTCCTGCGCCAGATCGGCGTCGTCCACGCATTTCCAGATCAGGCCCCAGTCTTCCGCCTTTTCTGCCGTGAGTTTTTCACCCAGCATGGCCAGGCCCATGGCGCGCGCGGAACCGATCAGGCGTGGCAGGAAGAAGGTGCCGCCCGTGTCCGGAATCAGGCCCAGCTTGCAGAACACTTCCACGAAGCTGGCAGACTTGCCGGCGATGACGATGTCGCAGGCCAGCGCCAGGTTGGCGCCCGCGCCGGCAGCCACGCCATTGACGGCGCAGATCACGGGCATCGGCAAGGCCTTCAAGGCCAGCACCAGCGGCGCATAGTTCTTTTCCACCGACTCGCCCAGGTCCACGCCCTTGGAGCCTGGCTCCACGGCGCGGTCGGACAAGTCCTGGCCCGCGCAAAATCCGCGACCAGCGCCCGTCAGCACGAACACGCGCACGGTGCTGTCGGCATTGACTTTCGCAATCGCGTCGCGCACTTCCTCGTGCATGGCTTGCGTGAAGCTATTGAGCTTGTCGGGACGGTTCAGGGTCAGGGTGGCGATGCCCTGCTCGATGGTGAAGAGGATATTCTGGTAGCTCATGGCGTCTCGCTATTTTTATTTATTGGCCCGCAACGGAAATCTGGGGTCAGACCCGGCGGGTCTGACCCCGGCTTTTATTCTGCCTGGTCGAAATCGACCACGACCTTGTCGGTCAGCGGGAAGCTCTGGCAACTGAGGACGAAACCGCGCGCCACTTCGTAGTCTTCCAGCGCGTAGTTGACGTCCATTTCGACCTTGCCGTCGAGGATCTTGCAGCGACAGGTGGAGCATACGCCGCCCTTGCACGAGTAGCGCATGTCGATGCCCTGCCGCAGGCCCGCGTCGAGGATGGATTCCTTGTCCTTGTCCATCGTGAAGGTGGTGTGGTTGCCGTCCAGGATGACGGTCACTTCCGTTTCCTGCACGGCATCCGCGGCCAGCTGGGCGCGCGGCTTGTGGGCATTTTTCGGGATGCTGGCGGCGAACAGCTCGATCTTGATGTTCTGCTTGGGCATGCCGGCCGCCTGCAGGGCAGCGGAGACGCCCAGCATCATGTCTTCCGGGCCGCAGATGAAGGCATTGTCGTAGTCTTCCACCTTGATCCAGTGCTGCAGGAACTGTTCGCATTTTTCTTGCGTGATGCGGCCGTTGAACAACTCGATATCCTGCTGCTCGCGGCTCATCACGTACACGAGGTTCAAGCGCTCCAGGTACACATCCTTCAAGTCCGTCAATTCTTCCTTGAAGATGACGGACGACGAGGCGCGGTTGCCATAGAACAGGGTGAAGCGGCTCAATGGTTCCGTCAGCAGGGTCGTCTTGATGATGGAGAGGATGGGCGTGATGCCGCTGCCGGCCGCGAAGGCCAGGTAGTGCTTGCGGTTGACGCAGTCCAGCGGCACGTTGAAGTGGCCCATGGGCGGCATGACGTCGATGGTGGCGCCAGCTTTCAGGGTGTCATTCGCCCAGGTGGAAAAGGCGCCGCCGGGGGTGCGCTTGATGGCCACGCGCAGGGTGCCGTCCTGCACTGCGGAACAGATGGAATACGAGCGGCGCACGTCTTCCGCATTGATATGGGCGCGCAGGGTCAGGTGCTGGCCCTGCTGGAAACGGAACTGCTGCTGCAGTTCGGCCGGCACGTCGAACGTGACGGCGATGGTGTCGCGCGTTTCGTTGCGCACGTTGGCCACGGACAGCGGATAAAATTTACTCATGCTTCATCTCCAGTTTCTTCGGAACGTGTGCCTGGTTTTTTTAGTGGCACTTGAAGTAATCAAACGGTTCGCGGCAAGCCAGGCATTTGTACAGGGCCTTGCACGGCGTGGAGCCGAACTGGCTGGTCAGCTGCGTATGCGTCGAGCCGCAATTCGGGCAGATCACGTCCAGTTTCGGCATGGCCTGACGCTTGACGCCGCCACGCAAACCGCTGATGTCGATCACCTGCTGCTGCGGCGGGGCGATGCCGTAGCCTTTCAGCTTGGCCTTGCCCGTCTCGCTCATCCAGTCCGTGGTCCAGGCGGGCGCCAGCTGGTTCACCAGCGTCACCTTCTCCACGCCATGGCTGCGCAAGGCATCCGTGACGGCGTCGGCGATCACCTGCATGGCCGGGCAGCCCGAGTACGTGGGCGTGATCGTCACGGTGCAGGCGTCGCCGCCGGTGACTTCGACGGCGCGCACGATGCCCAGGTCCACCACCGAAATGACGGGGATTTCCGGGTCGGGCACGTCGCCCAGCCAGGCCCAGACCTGGGCCGCGTCCAGCGCTGCCGTGGCCGTGTTCATTACCACTCCGCCCCGGGATAGGCGCGCTGCAGGAACTGCATCTCGGCCAGGATGAAACCCAGGTGTTCCGTGTGCGTACCCTGCTTGCCGCCCTTTTGCATCCAGGCGTCGGGCGCCGGCATGGCGAGGGTGGCTTCGGCGAAGATCTCGGCCACGTGTTCCAGGAAAGCCTGGCGCAGGATATCCGATGGGGGCGCGACACCCGCGGCGACCATGGCCTGGTCGACGGCGTCGTACTTGAACATCTCGCCCGTGTACATCCACAGCTTGTCGGCGGCGGCCTGCGTCTTGGCATGGCTTTCCGCCGTGCCGTCGCCAAGGCGCACGATCAGGTCACCGCTGCGGCGCAGGTGGTACGTCACTTCCTTGATCGATTTTTGCGCCACTTCGACGATGCGACCATCCGCCGATTTCGTCAGTTCCAGCAGCTGGAAGTAGTGCCAGCTGTCGAAGAAGAACTGGCGCATCATGGAGTCGGCGTAATTGCCGTTCGGCTGCTCGACCAGCAGGCAATTCTTGAAATCGTGGGCGTCGCGCAAGAAGGCGATGTCGTCCTCGTCGCGGCCCGCGTTTTCCAGTTCGGCCGCATAGCTGAACCACAAACGCGTCTGGCCGAGCAGGTCCAGCGCCACGTTGGTCAGCGCCATGTCTTCTTCCAGCGCGGGACCCTTGCCGCACAGCTGCGACAGCTGCTGGCTGAGGATCAGGGCGTTGTCGCCCAGGCGCAGGAGGTAATTGACCTTGTCATCCATTGCAGGCGCTCCCATCACAGGTTCTTGACTTCTTCCGGCATCGGGAAGAAGGTGGGATGGCGGTACACCTTGCTGTTCGACGGTTCGAACAGGGCGCCCTTGTCGCCGGGGCTGCTGGCGACGATATCGGCCGCGCGCACCACCCAGATGCTCACGCCTTCATTGCGGCGCGTGTAGACGTCGCGCGCATGGTTGACCGCCATGGTGGCGTCGGAGGCGTGCAGGCTGCCCACATGCTTGTGCGCCAGACCGTGCTGGCTGCGGATGAAAACTTCCCACAATGGCCATTCTTTGCTCATGTTGTTCTCCCCTATCACTGTCTTTATCTGTTTTATGCTGCCGCTTTGACTGCGGCTTGCTTGTCGGCGTAGGCCACCAGGGCATCGCGGAACCATGCGCCGTCTTCATACGCTTTCACCCGCGTTTGCAGGCGCTCGCGGTTGCACGGGCCGTTGCCCTTCAGGACATTGTTGAACTCGGGCCAGTCGATCTCGCCGAATTCATAGTGGCCCGTTTCGGCATTGAATTTCAGGTCGGGATCGGGCACGGTCAGGCCCAGGTATTCGATTTGCGGCACGGTCTGGTCGACCATGCGCTGACGCAGTTCGTCGTTCGAAAACAGCTTGATGCGCCATTGCGCCGACTGGGCGCTGTTGACGGAAGCGGCGTCGGACGGACCGAACATCATCAGCGATGGCCACCACCAGCGGTTCAAGGCATCCTGCGCCATGGCTTTCTGCGCCGGCGTACCCTTGCACAGCGACATCATGATGTCGTAGCCCTGGCGCGCATGGAACGATTCTTCCTTGCAGACGCGGATCATGGCGCGCGCATACGGACCGTACGAGCAGCGGCACAGGGGAATCTGGTTGATGATGGCGGAACCGTCGACCAGCCAGCCGATGGCGCCCATGTCGGCCCACGACAGGGTGGGATAGTTGAAGATGCTGGAATATTTGGCTTTGCCAGAGTGCAAGGCGGCGAGCAAGTCGTCGCGCGAGACGCCCAGGGTTTCCGCGGCGCTATACAGGTACAGGCCATGGCCCGCTTCATCCTGGATCTTCGCCAGCAGGATCGATTTGCGTTTCAGGGTGGGGGCGCGCGTGACCCAATTACCTTCAGGCAACTGACCGACGATTTCTGAGTGCGCGTGCTGCGAAATCTGGCGGATCAGGGTCTTGCGGTAGGCGTCCGGCATCCAGTCCTTGGCCTCGATCTTGATGCCTTCGTCGATGCGCGCCTGGAAAGCGCGTTCTTCCTGCCCCATGTCGTCGATGGAGCGGACATTTTTGAGGCCGGTTTCAACCATTTGTGCGTACATGATGTGTCTCCCATGTCGGTGATGTGCGCAGCAGCGCAGCGCGATGAACAGATAATACGATACAAAAAACGATTTGCATACACTTGATGTGAATCATTTTAAAATTTCGTATCTTGTGCCGCTTTTTTGTGCGTATGATATTGCTTATGAGAAAACACTCCGGGGCCCTACCAGGGCGCCCGGCAAATTATTGCCGCGCTACCCGCGCAGCCAAGTAAACTGCTGCTTTTATTGAAATGACCGCAACACGGCCAGACCGGAACCACATGAAGAACACCCGCTGCACGGCATGGATAGCCGATTTCCTGGAAAGCGACCCACCGCGCTCGAAATCCCTGGTGATGACGATTTTTGGCGATGCCATCGTGCCGCGCGGCGGCGCCATCTGGCTGGGCAGCCTGATCGACTTGCTGGCGCCGTTCGGCGTCAACGACCGCCTGCTGCGTACCAGCGTGTTCCGCCTGGCCCAGGAGGGTTGGCTCAGCTCGCAAAGGGATGGCCGCCGCAGCGCCTACACGATCCGTCCGGAGGCGCTGGCCCGCTTCGAGCGCGCCTACCGCCGCATCTATGCGCCGCTGGTGGTGCACTGGGATGGCAGCTGGACCCTGGTGATCGGCCCGGCCGGCAGCATCGGCGCGGCCGAGCGGGGCGCCTTGCGCAAGGAATTATTATGGGCCGGCTACGGACTGATCGCGCCCGGCATCTTCGGCCATCCGGCCAGCAATGGGGACGCGCTGGAAGATATTCTCGTGCGCAATGAGGTGCAGGGCAAGCTGTACGTCTGCCACACAACGGAGTTGCCGGGTGTCAGCACGCGCCCCCTGCGCGACATGGTGGGCGAATGCTGGGATCTGTCGGAAGTGATGGCCGGCTACGAAAAATTCATCGCCAGCTTCCAGCCCCTGCTCACGCTGCTGCAGGAAGAACCCGTGTTCGACGCGGAACAGGCTTTCGTCATCCGTTCACTGCTGACGCACGCCTACCGCCGCGTGCAATTGCACGATCCGCAGCTGCCCGTCGAACTGCTGCCCGAACCGTGGCCCGGCACGCAAGCCTACGCCCTGGCGCGTGACCTGTACCGCATCACCCATGCGGCGGCCGAGGAACATATCCTGGCAACCCTGCGGCGCGAAGATGCGCAGGCGCCGGACGTGGAGCCCTGGTTTTTTGAACGTTTTGGCGGCCTGAACACCTGACAAAACGTCCATGGCGGCGTTGCAGGGCCTGGGCGTACGTTCGTACTGCCTGCGGCCCCGCGCCTTGCCCTGGCCATTTTTCAGGCGTTCAGCAAGCGTCGTTATCAAAATTTTATTATTTGGCGACGACCTGCTTGGCCCCTGCCAATAAATCCTGCCCCAGCTTTTCCAGCGCATTGGCCTGCACCAGCATGGTATCGAGGATGGCCACGTTGAAGGTGAATTCGGCCGGCGTCGTATAGCCGGGGAAACGTATGATGCGCAGCAATTCCTGCAGGGTCGTGCCCTTGCCCAGGTGCGCCAGGGCGTCGCTGAGGGCGCTGATTTTCTTTTCCAGGTCGCGTATGTGTTTATCGTTGTCTTCCATGATGATCTCCCGGTGTTGGAGCTTTCACCTTAGCAAAGCGTACCCGGCATCGTTTGCGCCAGCACAAAGGCGCAGGTAAAACGGGTATCATCGCGCCATTGCACACGATGCAAAACCCATACGTTTTTATCAGGAACACTCATGACCATTAAAATCAGCCAGCAATTCGACGCCGGCGCGATCGAGGTGCTGCGCGCCGACGATGCCCAATCCATCGAGCTGAACATCCGCAAGGATTCCCACGCCGACATCACGCAGTGGTTTTATTTCCGCCTGCAAGGCGCGCAAGGCGAGGCGTGCACGATCCGCTTCATGAATGCAGGCAAGTCGGCCTATCCGGACGGCTGGAAGGATTACCAGGCCGTGGCCAGCTACGACCGCGAAACGTGGTTCCGCGTGCCCACCAGCTATGACGGCACGGTGATGACCATCGAACACACGCCGGAAGAAGAAAGCGTGTACTACGCCTACTTCGAGCCGTATCCATGGGACCGCCACCTGGCCCTGATCGACAGCGCGCAAGCGTCGCCGCTGGTGCGCCTGCTGGACCTGGGCAGCACCGTGGAAGGCCGCGACATGAATCTGCTCGTCGTCGGCGACGCCGATGCCGAGAAGAAAGTCTGGGTCATCGCGCGCCAGCATCCCGGTGAAACGATGGCCGAATGGTTTGTCGAAGGCATGCTCGAAGCGCTGCTGGACCAGGCCAACCCGTTTGCCCGCCAGTGCCTGCAGGACGCCGTCTTCTACGTGGTGCCGAACATGAACCCGGACGGTTCCGTGCATGGCAACCTGCGCACCAACGCGGCCGGCGCCAACCTGAACCGCGAATGGATGACGCCGACGATGGAACGCAGCCCGGAAGTGTTCCTGGTGAAACAGAAGATGCATGAAATCGGCTGCGACCTGTTCCTCGACGTGCATGGCGACGAAGGCTTGCCCTACGTCTTCGTGGCCGGCAGCGATGCGCTGGAAAACTTCACGCCCGCGCAAAAGGCCGAGCAAGACCGCTTCATCGCGGACTTCAAGGTGGCCAGCCCCGACTTCCAGGATGTGTACGGCTATGAAGACGGCCCGTTCACGCCGGAAGTGCTGACCATGGGTTCGCCCCATATCACGCATGCGTTCGGCTGCCTGTCGCTGACCCTGGAACTGCCGTTCAAGGACAACGCCAACGATCCCGACCCGCAAACGGGCTGGAGCGGCGCCCGCAGCGCTGCCCTGGGTGCTGCCGTACTGCAACCTATCCTGGCGACCCTGCGCGCCTAAGCGCTTCGCTCAATCAGCGGCGCAGCAGTCACGTGGCCCGTCCGTTACCGGCGGGCCACGCTCCTCATCAGCCCTTCGCCACCTGGCGCAGGGCCTCCACCAGCCTGTCCAGATGCGACTCCGGCGTAAAGATGCCCGGCGTTACGCGCAGGCATGCGCCCGAAGCGAGGCCATCGCGCGGCACGGCAAAGATGCCGTGCTCCTGCACCAGCTTTTTCGACAGGGCAAAATTGTCCGCCACGCTAGTCTTGCCCTTCAGGCGGAACGACGCGATGGCGCTCGTCAGGCGCGGATCGGCTGAGGCCAGCACCTCGATGCCATCGATGCCCCGTGCCGCCTCTACCCAGCGGTTGCGCAGCAGCCGCAGCCGGGCCTGCTTGTTGGCCACGCCGATCTGCGCATGCAGATCCAGTGCCGTCGGCAAGCTCAGGTAGGCGGCGAAATTCACCGTGCCCGTATGCACGCGCGTGCGGATGTCCCCGCCTGCCGCTTCGCCCATGTAGGGATCGATATCGGCCACCCTGCCCCGCTTGATGTAGGCGGCGCCCACGCCGACGGGCGCGCCTATCCATTTATGCAGGTTGATGCCGGCAAAGTCCGCTTGCAAATCGGGTATCGTCATGTCCAGCTGGCCAAAACCATGCGCTGTATCAACAATCACGTCGATGCCCCGTTCGCGCGCGAGGCGGCTGATCTCGGCCACGGGCAAGACCATGCCATTGCGATGATTCACGTGCGTGAGCAGCATCAGTTTCAGCTTCGGATGGCGTTCCATGGCAGCAACATACGCGGCGATCACCTTGTCGTGCGTAAACGGTTCCGGCATGGCGATCGACACGACCTGGGCGCCGCGCCGCTGCTGCAGCCAGCGCGTGACCGTGATCATGTTGTCGTAATCGATATCCGCGTACAGCACCGTGTCACCGGCCTGCAGGCGGTTATAGCCAGCGATCAGCACTTGCAGCGCTTCCGTGGCGCCCCGCGTGAGGACGATTTCATCGGTGCCCACGCCCAGCGCCCTGGCAGCGGCCGCGCGGGCCGCCTCGAAGTCGGCGGGAAAGCGCATGCGCGCATACCAGGCGTTGTCCCGGTTGACCATGCTCAATTGCTGCTCGTAATGCGCCAGCACGGGCCTGGCCATCGAACCCCAGAAGGCGTTGTCGAGCTGCACCACCGCATCGGTCGTGTCGTATTGCGCGGCGACAGCCTTCCAGTAGGCTTCGTCGGTGGCCAGCATGTCCGGCGTGGTGCCGGCCGTAACCTTGGGCAGCACCGGCAAGGCCGCGGACACCGGCGCGGCGGCGCCCGCACTGCCGCTGGCAAACGGCAGCGCCGCCGCCAGCGAACCCGCGCACAGCAAGGCGCGACGTTGAGAATTCATCTTCAAGATTACCCCTTAAAATTTCACTTTGTACTCGACGTACAAGTTACGGCCATCCGTGTCGTACGGTGCGTTGCGCGAATAAATCAAGCCGCGGCTGGCCTGGAAGGTCGCCTCATCGGGATATTTATCGAGCACATTATCGACGCCCACGCGCACGGACTGCTTGTCGCTGATCTTGTAGCTGGCGGCCAGGTCCAGGAATTGCATGGCGCCGAAACGCTGGAAGATATCGCCCGTCGCGTTGCCTGAATTGTCCGTCCACGCGCCATAGTAGCGTACGCGGGCCAGGGTATTCCAGTTGCCAAGGTCATAATTTCCACTGATGGTGGCTTTCTGGCGCGGCAGGCGTTCCTCGAAGACTTGCCGCTGGGCAGGATTCGTCACCAGGCTGGAGTTGCCGCCATCGACTTTCGTCGTGTTGTAGTTGTAGGCCAAGGTCAGGTTCAGCTTGCCGTCGCCGACGCGGCTGAGGTGGCTGCCGACGATGTCGATGCCGCGCGTGGTCGTGTCGAAGTCATTCGTGAAGTAGCTGACGGAGGTGTAGCGCAGGGGATTGGCCACGCCGGCCGGCACGGCAAACGAGGCGGACGTGCTGAAACGGTCGCTGACCTTGATGTCATACACGTCCACGGAACCGGAAAAACCGGCCGGCGTCTTCCACGTGAAGCCCAGCGACAAATTCTTCGATTTTTCCGGCTTCAAGGCCTTGGCGCCCAGCAACATGGCCAGGGGATCGTTGTTGGCCAGGCGGCCGCTGGTAAACAGCAGCAGGGTCTTGGTGTCGAGGCCCTGATTCGTGCTGTTGGTGTTCGACTGGCCCGGCGTGGGTGCGCGGAAACCCGTCGAGTAGGAGCCGCGCAAGGCCATGTCCTCGCTCAGCGCATAGCGGGCCGACAGCTTGCCGTTGACGGTGCTGCCGAACTCGGAAAAATGCTCATAGCGGGCCGCGCCGCCCAGGCTCAGTGCCTTGGTGACGGGCACTTCCACGTCCAGGTAGGCGGCATAGCTGTCCTGCCCCCAGCTGCCCGCCTGGCGGTCGCTGAAGCCGGGGGCACCGTTCGCATTCGCATCGAGGCCGATGGCCGCGCCCGGCCCCACCAGGTAGGATGCCGCATCGCCCGCCTTCACGCCATAGGTTTCATTGCGCGCTTCCGCGCCGAAGGCGATGTTCACCGGTTGCGGCAGGGAGGCCACGGGCAATTCATAGTTGAAGTTGGCGTTGAGGATCTTTTCCGTCTGCGACAACTGGCCCAGGTAAAACGCCGTCGGGCTGCTCGGCCCCATCGACGCATTGATGGAATTGGCCAGGTGATAGTCGATGCGGTTGCGGCCGTAGGAAGCGCTCACATCCCAGCCGAAGCGGTCGTTGAAGTGGCCGCGCACGCCGGCCACCACCTGCAAATCATCCTGGTCGTTGGAATAGCTGGGGCTGAAACCGAGCGGATACAGGCTGCGCAAGTCCCAGCCGGGGAACAGGCTGCTGGTCTTGTACGCGCCCGTGCTGGTGTCCGGATTGCGCCAGTTGAAGTCCGACGTGCCATCGCTGCGGCTGAACAGGCCGAAGCCGTACAGTTCCGTCGTCTCGGACAGGGCCATGCTGGCGTTGAAGCCTACGCGCTTGCTGTCGAGCTCGGGCTGGCCCCAGCGCTGCACGGGATTCGGTACCTTCAGTTCCGGATGTGCATTCTGGAAAGCAATGGCGTCGGCCCGCTGGCGCGTGCGCGAAGTGGGATCGGACTTGGCCAGCGCGCCGAAAATCGTCGCCTTGCCCGTCTCGCCAAAGGCAAAGCCCGTCTTCAGGTTCACTTCATTGCCCTTGCCATCGCCTTCCGAATATTGCGAATGGTGCACGGAGACTTCCGTACCCACCGTGTCGTCGAGAATGATGTTGATCACGCCGGCGATCGCATCCGAGCCGTACTGGGCGGAAGCGCCGTCGCGCAGCACTTCGATGCGCTTGATGGCGGACACGGGAATCTGTGCCAGATCGGGCGCCTGCGCGCCGCGCGCGCCCAGCAGGGCACTGCGGTGGAAGCGCTTGCCATTGACCAGCACGAGCGTCTGGTCCGGTGACAGGCCGCGCAAGGTGGCAGGACGCACGAACACTTGTCCGTCGGCCATTGGCAAGCGCTGCACCACGTAGGAAGGCACGAGTTGCGCCAGCACGTCATTCAAGTCCGACGATTCGACGGCGCCGATATCTTCGCGGTTGAACACGTCCACGGGCGCCATGGTGTCGAACTGGGTGCGGTTGCTGCCGCGCGTGCCCGTGACGATCACGGCTTGCGGGGCTTCCATGGATTCGCTGGCGGGAGCTGGGGCAGCGGGCGCATCGCCATGGGCTTGGGCCTGATGGGCGAAGACGGCGGTCATGGCACACATCAGGGCCACCGCGCGGGCGATGCGGGTACGGGAGTAGGTCATGGAGAGAGTCACTATGCTGGTTGGATCAACAACGACGCGATGCTGCAAGGTTGCATCTTGCATGAAATATCACGAAGTTCGGCTTACTTACATTAAAAGCATCTAATTTGCGCAGATAACGTCAGATGGCGACATCATACGAAGGCAATGTTTCACCCGTATGACGACAGGATCACGGAGCAGAAAAGCATGCGGACAAGAAAAAAGGCGCCGGGGGCGCCTTTCGGAAGGAGGGACGGGCCGGGGTCAACCGCCGGCCACCACCATGCTCTCGATGAGGATGGAACCCGTCTGCTTGGTGCCGCGGCGCAAGACGTCGGCGCCCACGGCAACGATGTTGCGCAGCATGTCCTTCATGTTGCCGGCGATGGTGATTTCCTCCACCGGATACTGGATCACGCCATTTTCCACCCAGAAACCGGAGGCGCCGCGCGAATAGTCGCCCGTCACATAGTTGGTACCCTGCCCCATCAGTTCCGTCACCAGCAAGCCCGTGCCCAGCTTTTTCAGCATGGCAACAAAATCGTCGGTGGCAGCCGTCTGCGTCGACGTCAGGTACAGATTGTGCGAACCGCCCGCATTGCCCGTCGTCTGCATGCCCAGCTTGCGGGCCGTATAGGTCGACAGGAAATAACCTTGCACCACGCCATCTTTCACCACGTCGCGGCTGACGGTTTTCACGCCTTCCTCGTCGAACGGCGCCGAACCGACGCCGCCGATCACGTGCGGGTCTTCGAAGATCTGCACGTGCGACGGCAGCACCTGCGTGCCCAGGGAGTCCAGCAGGAAAGTGGACTTGCGGTACAGGGCACCGCCCGAGGTCGCTTGCACATAGGTCCCCAGCAAACCGGCCGCCAGCGGCGCCTCGAACAGCACGGGACAGGTGCGCGTGCCGAGTTTACGCGCATTCAGGCGCGACAGGGCGCGCTCGGCGGCGTAGCGGCCGATGGCTTCCGGGCTCGACATCTTGGAGGCGTCGCGCACGGAGGAATACCAGTCGTCGCGCTGCATCTTCGCGCCCTTGCCGGCGATGGGGGCCACGGACAGGGTGTGGCGCGAAAACGGATAGCCGCCGATGAAGCCGCGCGAATTGGCGGAAACAAAATGCGATTGCTGCACGTGCACGCCCGCCCCTTCGCTATTCGTGATGCGCGGATCGACGGCAAAGGCGGCCGCTTCGGCCCGCTGGGCCAGCGCGACGGCTTCTTCGGCGGAAATGCGCCAGGGGTAGAACAATTGCAGGTCGCGGGGGGCCATTTCCAGCATGTCCGCGTCGGCCAGGCCCGCACAGTCGTCCTCGGCCGTGAAGCGGGCGATGTTGTAGGCCGCGTCCACCGTGGCGCGCAGGGCGGCGGGGGAAAAATCGGAGGTGCTGGCATTGCCGCGTTTCTTGCCGACGAACACGGTCACGCCCATGCCCTTGTCCTTGTTTTGCTCGATCGTCTCGATCTTGCCTTTTCGTACAGAAACGGACAGGCCGCCGCCTTCGCTGACTTCAACGGCGGCATCGGTGCCGCCCGCGTCCCGCGCAAAAGACAACACATCACGGGCCAGTTGCTGCAATTGCTCTTGACTATGGGTAAATACGGAGTCGTTCATGCGCTGTTTTCTTCGGAAAGCCGCTAAAAAGGTTATCATAGCAGTCGTTTACAGTTTACAGGAGCGGTCCACAAGTCCTCTCCCGCCTTATATATCATGCCAAATCCAAACCGGGGAGCTTGCGGCTTCCAATCGTCCGAATTCGAACAGGAATATGAACGTCCATCGAAATCGGAACTCAAGCGCCAGATGACCGTCCTGCAAAAGCTGGGCGAAGAACTCGTCAATGAAGCACGCGACCGCGTCAAGCGCGTCCCGATGCCGGAAGACGTGCGCGACGCCATCCTCGAATGCCAGCTGATCAAGGATCACGAAGGCCGCCGCCGCCAGCTGCAATACGTGGGCAAGAAAATGCGCACCCTGGACGAGGAAGAAGTTGCCGCGATCCAACGCACCATCGATAGCTGGAAAGGCTTGTCGAAAGCCGACACGGCCGCCATGCACGCCATGGAACGCCGCCGCGACAAGCTGCTGGCGGACGACAAGGCCCTGACCGTCCTGCTGTCGGAAAACCCGGAACTGGACGTGCAGCACCTGCGCACCCTGATCCGCAATGCCCGCAAGGAACAGGCCGAGAACAAGCCGCCGAAAGCCTACCGCGAAATCTTCCAGATCCTGAAACAGATCGCCAAGAAGCAGAACGGCGGCAAGGATGAGGCGGATGAAGACGGCGTCGAGCCGGAAGACGACGAATAAGCAACTGGGAGCAGACCCGGCGGGTCTGACCCCGAAATTAGCTAAAAACCGGGATCAGCCCGGTTTTTTTACGACATAGACAGGTGCCCCATGACCACACTCGAAGACGAATTGATTATCGGCCTCGTGTCGATCTCGGACCGCGCCAGCGGCGGCGTGTATGAAGACCAGGGCATCCCCGCCCTGGAAAGCTGGCTGGCCGCCGCCATCCGCACGCCCTTCCGCCTGGAAAAGCGGCTGATCCCGGACGAGCGCTCGCAGATTGAAAATACCCTGATCGACATGGTCGACCTGAACCATTGCCACCTGATCCTGACGACGGGCGGCACGGGTCCGGCGCGGCGCGACGTGACGCCGGACGCCACGCTCAGCGTGGGCACCAAGGAAATGCCCGGTTTTGGCGAACAGATGCGCCAGATCAGCCTGCAATTCGTGCCGACGGCGATCCTGTCGCGCCAGGTGGCCGTGATCCGCGAGACGCCCGAGCGCGCCGCCCTGATCATGAACTTGCCAGGCCAGCCCAAGGCCATCAAGGAAACCCTGGAAGGCTTGAAGGATGTTGATGGAAATCAATTGGTAAACGGCATCTTTGCCGCCGTGCCGTATTGCATCGACCTCATCGGCGGCCCCTACATGGAAACCGACCCGGCCATCTGCAAGGCTTTCCGTCCCAAATCGGCGCTGCGTCCGGCGCAACCTTTACCTGAGGAAAATACATGAGCACTTTGCTGGAAACCATAGAACTCGACAGCGCACCGAATCCCACCGTTTCCATCATCTGGATGCATGGCCTGGGTGCCGACGGCAACGACTTCGTACCGCTGGTCAAGGAACTCGACTTGCACGGCTGCCCCGCCATCCGCTTCATTTTCCCCAGCGCCGGCACCATGCCCGTCACCATCAACAACGGCTATGTGATGCGCGCCTGGTACGACATCCTCGTGAGCGACCTCGTGCGCCGCGAAGATGAAAGCGGCCTGCGCGCCTCGCAGGCGCAGATCGAAGCGCTGATCGCCCGCGAAAAGGCGCGCGGCATTCCCGCCAGCCGCATCATCCTGGCCGGTTTCTCGCAAGGCTGCGCCATGACCCTGCAGACGGGCTTGCGCCATCCCGAGCCGCTCGCTGGCCTGATGTGCCTGTCCGGCTACCTGCCCTTGGCCGACAAGACGGCAGCCGAACGCACCCCGGCCAGCCTGCAGACCCCGATCTTCATGGCGCACGGCACGGCCGACCCCGTCGTGCAGATCACCCGCGCGCAGCAGTCGCGCGACTTGCTCACCGGCATGGGTTACAAGGTGGAATGGCATGAATACATGATGCAGCACTCGCTGTGCCAGGAAGAAATCGACGCCATCGGCGCCTGGCTGAAAAAAGTATTGTCTTAAAGCAAAAACAGACGCGGTTTGCGCCGCGCCTGCTGTCTTGCGACACGCCGGGAACGCTCAGTTCGCCGGCGTTTTTTCATTCCAGATTTTCAGCATGTCGGACGACGCTTCCGAGCGGATGCCGTTGTCCGTCAGCACCGATTCCGTCGCCGCCAGCATCTCCTTGCGAGGCACGACGACCATTTCCGCGTCGCGTTGCTGGAAGCGGAAGGTCAGCAAGTCATCCTTCTGGTCGCGCAGCAAGGCCACCAGGTGCGCCAGGCTGCGCACAGGCACGCCATTGACGGAATCGACGACGGAGAAGAAACGGGTGCTGTAGCCATTCATCAGCTTGTGCGGGAAGAACGGCGCGGCGACCACCACCAGTTCCTCGCGCTCGGCATCGGGCGCATCGCCGCGGCGCGTCGCCAGCGGGTTGCCGGCAAAACTCATGCCCGCCAACATGCCCGCATTGCTGTTCGGCCCTGCCATGAATTCCGAGGTGGCGCGCGAAAATACCATCGGCCCGAAGATGAAATACGAAGGATAGTTGCCCTGCAGGCTAGGAATGAGCATGGGGTGCGATGCCGACACGGGCACGCTGATTTTCAGGGGCGTGCCCTGGCGCACTACCGTCAGCGGCAGCAGGCCGTTTTTCGCCAGCTGCTGCACGCGGTACTGGAAGCGTACGCGGCTGTTGGCATTCAGCTTGACCATGCCCTGGTTATCGATGGGAAACTCGCCGATCTGCGTGATGACATCCCACTCCTTGAGCGGATATTGCGCATCCTTGCTGGCCGGCGTCATCACGACGGCGCCCTCGACGCCCTTGGCCAGCTTCAGGTAGGTGCGCAGGGCGGGATTTTCCAGCGTCTGCGTCACGTCCAGCATGGCCGGCTTGCCCTTGGGTGCGCCGCTTTCCTGGTCGCGCAGGAACAGCTCGATTTCCTCGTTGGGGATGATATAGCCGATATTTTGCGCATTGAGCATGCCGGCGAAGGCCAGGCCGATCATCTTGTCGCCGGCAATCACGGGGCCGCCGCTATTGCCCGGATTGATGGCCGCGTCGATCTGGATGCGCAGGCCGGAAACAGGGAAGTTGTAGCGCACGAATTCGATGCGCGAGACGATGCCCTTGGTGATCGACAGCGAAGTGCCGCCCGTCGGATAACCGTAGGCCAGCACGGCATCGCGCACGTCCGGCAGGACGTTGGCCCGCGGCACCGGTTTGTGGCTGGCAAAAAAGCTGTCGTCGTCGACCTGCAGCAAGGCCAGGTCCATGCCGCGCGAAATGGCCAGCACCGTGGCGGGAATCTTGTCGCCCGAGCCGTTCGCCTGGATCTGCACCTGGCTGGCATAGCCGACCACGTGCGCGTTGGTGAGGATGCGGCGGCCTTCGATGACGACGCCGGAACCCGTCACTTCCTGCGGCTGCGCCTTGCTCCACGGCTTGTAGGGATCGGGCCCGCGCAAGGTGGAAAACACCTTGACGACGGAATTTTCCAGCGCGGAGGCGCTGGCCGTGGCGCTGGTCTCGGCAGCCAGCGCGCGCACCGTCATCAATGGGCAAAAAGAAAGGGCCAGCGCCAGGAAGGCGCGGCCCATCAGGGTGAAGCACGGACGAGTTTTCATTGAGCAATTTAGCAATGGAAGGGAAGCAAAATTATATATTGAATAATTGCAACTTCATTACATTTTGTCCATCTTCGTCCGAAGAACCCCTCTAATCAGGCAGGCAGCGGCGGCACGCCCAGGGCGGGCACAGCCGTCTGCGCGCCATTCATCACCATGGCCAGGAAGGTGTAATAGCCATTGATGCCCATCAAGTCGACCACGCCCTGCTCGCCGAACAGCGCCAGCGCCCGCGCATACGTGGCATCGCTGACATGCTTGTCCTGCTGCAGTTCGATGCAGAAGTCGTGCACGGCCTGCTCGTCGTCTTTCAGGGCCAGCGGTACGCGCCGCTGCGCGATGGCATCCACGGCCGCTTGCGCGATGCCGTTCTGCACGGCCAGCGGCGCGTGGATGGCCCACTCGACCTGCTGGTCCCACTGGCGCGCCGTCACGAGGATGGCCAATTCCGACAGGCGCGTGCCGATGGCGCTGCGGTAACGCAGGTATTCGCCCATGCGCTGCGCCGTTTCCATCAGCTCGGGGCTGCGGATCAGGGGCACGAAGGGGCCGTACAGGGCCCCGCGCGGGCCGTCGATGATGGCTTGCGCAGCCGCGCGCTGCTGGACGTCGAGCTGGTCCAGGGGCAGCGGCGGCAAACGGTCGATGTCGCTACCGGCCATCAGGCGGTCCAGGCAACGACGTCCTGCTGCTGCTCGCCCAGGCCGGCGATGCCCAGGCGCAGGCTGTCGCCCTTCTTCAGGAAACGCTGCGGCTTGCGGCCCTGGCCCACGCCCGGCGGCGTGCCCGTGGCGATGACGTCGCCCGGTTCCAGGGTCATGAATTGCGACAGGTAGCTGACGATTTGCGCGACCGTGAAAATCATGGTTTGCGTATTGCCAGTCTGCATGCGCTTGCCATTGACTTCCAGGTACAGGTCCAGGTCTTGCTCGTCGATGACTTCGTCGCGCGTCACCAGCCATGGGCCGACGGGGCCGAAGGTGTCGCAGCCCTTGCCCTTATCCCACTGGCCGCCCCGCTCCAGCTGGAACGAGCGCTCGGAAATGTCGTTGACGACGCAATAGCCGGCCACGTATTTCAGTGCGTCCGCTTCGCTCACGTACTGTGCGCGCGTACCGATGACGACGCCCAGTTCCACTTCCCAGTCCGTCTTTTTCGAGCCTTTCGGCAGCACGACATTGTCGTCGGGACCGCTCAGGCAGCTGATCGCCTTCATGAAGACGATGGGCTCGGCCGGGATCGGCATGCCCGCCTCGGCCGCGTGGTCCGCGTAATTGAGGCCGATGCCGATGAACTTGCCGACCTTGGCCAGCGGCACGCCGAAGCGGGGATTGCCGCGCACCAGGGGCAGCGTCTTTTCGTCGAGCTTGGCCAGCTTGCGCAGGGCCTTGTCGGACAGTTGCGCGCCGTCAATATCGGCAATCACGCCGGACAGGTCGCGCAGTTTGCCTTCTTCATCGATCAGGCCCGGTTTTTCCTTGCCTGGACGTCCATAACGAACGAGTTTCATAGTCTTCCTTGGAGTTGATCATTGCCGCTGTGCAGGCTGCCATTTTACCGGATGGTCTGGCGCACCTGCAGGGGGCCTTGAAAAACACGGGAATCAGGCCATGCCCGCGCAGGGAGACGGCATGTCGCGCCCTCAGGGCACGGCCTTGCCGCCGGCCACGCCCATGGGGGCCACGCGCGCAAAGGCCACCTCGCTGGCGCGGCTTTCCGTGACCGTGAATCCCGTGCAATCCTTCGCTGCCAGGCACTGGAACGTCACCAGGCCGAATGGCCAGGGGCCAACGAAGCTTTGCTTGCCGAATGGCGCAAGCACGATGTCGCCGCGCGAATAGCCCAGCACCACACTGCCATCCCTGGCCGTAACGGTGTAGAGCGCATGCAATTCGTCGCTGTAGTATTCCCCCTGCAAAGGCTGCAGCTCCTGCGCGGACAGCCGGGCGGGAGCAAGGCGCTTGGCCCGCACGGCCCGCGCGTTACGCAGCCAGGTGCCGCCGCCGATGACGCCGTCCGCATCGGGCGCGTCGAAACGGAAGCTGGCGTTGCTCAGCTTGACGAAGAACTCGCGCTCGCCGGCCGGGTAGAACTGCATCTTGTCGTCGCCCGCCGTCCAGCCGAACAGATGGTCTTCTTCCCTGACGAAGGTGATCGCCGAACCGTTTTCCAGCGCATAGGTGCCCAGCAAGGCATCCAGGCGGGCGGGCGCGAGCGGCACCTGCACGCCGTCCGAATAGGTGGGCACAGGTTTCGGCAAGGGTTCCAGCTGGCCATCGAGATAGATGTCGGCGATGCGCTGGCCCAGCCGGCTGGCTTGCACGTCGGCACCGTTCGCGGCGACGATGACCGTCAGCCGTTGCCGGGGAAAGTGGGCCAGATAGCTGCGGAAGCCGGCATCGGCGCCGCTGTGATCGATGCTTGTCAAGCCACGGTAAGTGCCGACCTCGACGCCGCCGCCATAGCCGGTAGGCTTGCCATCGTTGAAGACAGCCGATGTTTGCATCTGCGCAAGCAAGGCAGGGCCACCGACCCGGGCATCGTCGAAATTGTTTGCCCACAGCACCAGGTCATCCGCCGTCGTCAGCACGCTGGTGGGGCCGACCGTGGAATACGACAGGGCGACGCCGCCATAGCCGCCCGCCGGCGCCGGCTGGTAAGACTGCGCGCGGCGCGCCACCAGGGTGGCATATTGCTCATGGAAAACGGTATGCCGCATGCCGAGCGGCTCAAAGATGCGTTCCCGCGCAAACACGGCCAGCGGCTTGCCCGATACCTTCCTGACGATGGCCGCCAGCAAGGTGTAGCCGGTGTTGTTGTACGCAAAATCGCTGCCGGGCGCGAAATTGAGGGCGCGCTGGCGGCGCACGAGGCGCATCACATCGTCGTCCGTGATGACGTCGTCCATGCGCCAGCCCGCCATCACCAGCAGATTCCACTGGTCGCGCAAGCCGCTCGTGTGGCTCAGCAGGTGACGGATGCGTATCGTCTGGCCGAAGTCCGGCAGTTCGGGCACGTACTTGCGCACGTCATCGTCCAGTGACAGCTTGCCCTCCTGCGCGAGCAGCAGGATCGCGAACGCGGTGAACTGCTTCGACAGCGAAGCGACGTGGATGGGGGTCGACGACGTCATCGCGCGGCCCTGTTCGATGTCGGCCATGCCGACATTGCCCCGGTAGACGACGCGGCCATCCTGCACCACCAGCACCGCGGCGCCCGGGGAATCAGGCCTGTCCCATCTGGCAAACAGGGCGTCGACCTGCTGCCCCCGGGCGGCGTCCTGGCCAGCGAAAGGGACTGCGGGACTGGCCCAGGCGGACGGCGGCAGCGCCAGCAAAGGAAAAACGAACGCAAGATAGCGGAATGGCTTCATGTCGATAATTTCTCTACGGAAATGATTGATAGCGGGGATTGTATAATATTTAATTATCAAAAAATACAAAAAAATTGATGCTCCGGCGAAAGATTGACGCCGCGGGCGGCAATCGGCGGATGGCAGGCGACGGCGCGGGCGAAGCCGGCCGGCCAGCAAGGGTGCGCAGGGGGCAACTGCGGTGGCAGGGCAGGATGGTTTCTTGCCAGGTGACGGGCGCCAGCGTGGCTAGTCGTCCTTGGCCTTGAGCATGGCCGCCGTACCGGATCGCAGCGCGTCCGGAGTACGGGCACGCTGGCGCATGAAATACATCGCCAGGCCCGGCAATTGCAGCGCCACCAGCACGCCGAACGCCGCCTGGTAAGCCTGGGCAGGGTACTGCTGGAGGCTGTTCAGGGGCCAGCAGCCGAGGACCAGTCCGAAACCGGCCTGCACCAGGAAGGCTCCCGTAAAAATGAGCAGGTTCAGGCAGGTGGCCGCCCTGCCCGTCAAACTGGCCGGCATGCTTTGCGCGACGATCGCATACTCGAGGCCCGTGACCGTGCCCAGCAGGGTGAACAGGACGGAGAGCAAGGGCAGGCTGGGCACGGCATTGCACGCCATGGCCACTTGCGCCCCGACAAACAGGACGATGCCGGTGGCGGCAACCTGCATGGTGTCGATGCCGCGCCGGCCCGCCCATTCCGTCAGCATGCCCATGCCGATGGCGCCAAAGATGACGGCAGCCATGCCCAGGTACAACAGATACGCCACGTTATCGTCGGACAGGCCGCCCACGTCGGCCAGCCAGCGTCCTATCCACAAGCCTTGCACGCCAAAAAACACCGTATGCGGCAGCAGGATCAGCGCGATGGTGCGGCGAAATTGCGCGTCGGCATATACGCTCCAGACGCTGGCCTTGCTGGCGGCCGCGGTCGGGACAGGCATGGCGGGCGACAGCAGGCGGATCAGCAAGCCGATGGCCAGCGCCGCCAGCGCCAGCCCCAGGAAGACGCCGCGCCAGTCCGTGTAGTGCAGTGCCAGCTTGACGGGCATGGTGGCCGTGGCCGCGCCCAGGCCGCCGACGGCAATCAGGTAGCCGTGCACGGAGGGCAGGCGCGACGGCGCGATGGCGCACGAAATCGCTTTCACGGCGGCCATGAAACAGCCGCCCAGCCCCGCCCCCATGAGGGCGCGCGCCCACATCAGCTCGGTAAAACTGTGGCCCCGGCTGAACAGCCACACGCCCAGTGCCGCCAGCGCCATCAGCCAGGCCTGCACGGCACGGGGACCATGACGGTCCAGCGCCATGCCGACGGGTAATTGCACCAGCGCAAAGGCGAGAAAGAAGGCACTGGTCAGCAGTCCCAGCTGGGCCGGCGTCAGGGGGACGGCCCCCAGCAGTTCGGCCGTCAGCACGGCATTCACGCCGCGCAAGAGACAGGACAGGTAATGCCCCAGCGCAAACGGCAGGAAGACCAGGCAAAACACGGCCACGCCGGAGCGGGCTGGCGCGCCGGCGGCGTGCATGGTCAGGCCGCCTGCGCCAGGCGGATGACCTTGTGCGGCAGCTGCGGTACAGGCTCATCCGTCTCGAAGAAAAACTTATCGTGGCCGAACGCCGGCTGCAGATGGTCCATCCACGTCGCTTCCGCATCGAACTTCGCATAGAACGGCCGGCGCACCCAGTCCGGGTTACGCGCCTGCAAGAATTGCAGGGCAAACAGTTTCTCGCCATTGATGGTGACGATGCCATCGATGACGATCTTGCCGGGAAAAGCGCTCATGGACGGCCCCCGCACCGTGCGCGACAGGCCGGACACCATCTGGTAGGCGGCCTGGAAAATCTCGTGCGCCTTTGCCAGCGGCAGTTCGAAATAGCCGCGCGGCCCCGTGTCGCGCTCGACGAACATGTAGTACGGAATCGCCCCCAGGCGCGTACCCGTCTGCCACAGCTCGGCCCAGCTCTTCGGGTCTTCGTTGATGTGGCGGATCAGCGGCCCCTGCATGCGCAGGGTGGCGCCCGTGGAAACGATGCGCTTGACGGCCTGCTGCGCGATGTCCTGGCGCAACTCGACGGCGTGGCTGTAATGGCCCATCACGGCCAGGTTCTTGCCCGCCTTGACGATGCGCTCGAACAGGCGCAGCAAGTCGTCCGCGTCGCGGTCCGAGACGAAGCGCTGCGGCCAGTACGCCACCGACTTGGTGCCGATGCGGATGTTCTGGATGTGTTCCAGGCCCGGCTCCAGCAGCGGCTCCAGGTAGGCTGCCAGTTGCCGCGTATTCATGATCATCGGGTCGCCGCCCGTGATCAGCACGTCGGTCACTTTCGGATGCAGTTTCAGGTAAGCCACCAGTTCGTGCGATTCGCGCGCATCGAATTTCATGTCATCCATGCCGACGAACTGGGGCCAGCGGAAGCAAAAAGTGCAATAGGCGTGGCAAGTCTGTCCCGCGCTGGGGAAAAACAGCACCGTCTGTGCATATTTATGCTGCAAGCCCCGCACGGGCGCATCGTTGACGCGGGGCACGTTATGCGTCATCTGCCCGGCGGGATGGGGATTCATGCCCAGGCGCAAGCCATGCACATAGGCATCGATGGCCGCCTTGTCCTGTTTTACCAGCACCAGGTCGCGCAAGTGCGCGTACTGTTCCGGCGGCAGCATGTCGCGGTGAGGAAAGACGAGGCGGTAGATGGGATCGTCCGGGATGTTGTTCCAGTCGATCAACTGATCGAGCACATATTCGTTAGTGCGAAATGGCAACACATGCGACACCACTTGCACGGCTTCGCGCTGCTCTTCCGGCAGCCAGGCCCACTGCCGCGCCTGCTGGATGGTTTGCCGTGTATACGGCTTGAATTTGGATGGGAACGGCTCGGTAATGAGTGCGGACACGGTCGGCTCCTTGCCAGTAAATGACGATAACTTCCACGAAATCAGCCCAACATCAGACTATTTCGCCCTGTTTGAGTGCACGCCACGTCACGCGGCATGCTGCGAAAGTCATCATAGTTCTTGCCGCCAGGAACCAAATTGCCACACATCAACAAGCGCTGCGATATGCCGCAAGCTGCCCTCAAGCAACACCTTAGTTTGTTCCATCGCAATTTGATGCGAGCCACACCGACGTAAATTACGACTTGGCAACACATCCCTCGATCTCAAAGGAGTTTTCATGAAACGCTTATTCACGGGTAGCCTGCTGTGCCTGGCATTTGCCAGCGCCAGCGTCAGTGCCGCAGTCGAACCGACGGAAAAAGACGCCATCGCCATGGCCGAACGGGGCGCCGCCTTCATGAAGGCGCATGGCAAGGAAGAAATGATGAAAAAGATCACGGCAAAAGATCCCGATTTCGTGCAGGGCTCGCTGTATGTGGACATGCGCGACATCAAGACGGGCATCGTGCTGGCCCACCCCATCAATCCGTCCATCGTGGGCAAGGACCTGACGGACGTGCCGGATGCGAATGGCAAGAAATACCGCCGTGAAATCATCGAACTGGCGCAAAAACAGGGCAAGGGCTGGGTCGACTACCAGTACAAGAATCCCACCAGCGGCAAGATCGAGCCCAAGACCACGTACATTTTGCGCGTCAACGACGTAGTGCTGGAAGCGGGCATCTACAAGAAATAAGCCCTCCCGGCGCCGTGCGGGCGCGGCGGCTGGCCGCTGCGGCGCCCCCGGCGTGTACAGCCCCACTGGCAGGAGTCAGACATGCTCAATCGACTACGCATCGGACCAAAATTACTGCTGGCGCCCGCCCTCGTGCTGCTGCTGCTGATACTCAGCTCCAGCGGCGCCTGGTATGGCATGGTGCGGCAAAATGCCTCGCTGGAAAACATGGTACGGGTGCGCATCACGCACCTGAAGGCGGCTTCCGACGTGGCCGGTGACGCCAAGCATGTACACGGCAATATGTACCAGTTGCTGTCATGGACCAATGGCAGCTTCGCCAAGGCCCGTATCGATGCGCTGGAACAACAGATCAAGGCGCGCCACCTCGCCATCGGCAAGCAGCTGGCGGCGCTGCGCGGCACGGCCACGGGCACCGAGCGCAGCTTGCTCGATGCGGCCATCCAGGCCCTGTCCGGCTACCGCAAGGCCGTGCTGGAAACCATGGAAATGGCGCAGATGGACCAGTCCATCGCCACCAATTCCATGCTCAAGGCGGAAACGCAGTTCGTCCAGCTCAGTACGCAGCTGGCGCAACTGTCGGCGCTGGAAACCACGCTCAGCAGCCAGGCGCACGCGACGGCCAGCGCGGAATTTCGCAGCCTGGGCTGGAGCATGCTGCTGACCGTGCTGCTCTCCATCCTCGTCTCCATCGTCGTGACCATGCTGGTGCGGCGTGCCATGCTGGGGGAAATCCGCGGCATCGCCGACGCCGTGCAAGACCTGGCGGCCGGCAAGCTGACGGCCGGCGCACCCAAGCAGGGCAGCGACGAGATCGCCGACACGTCGCGCGTGCTGGACCAGACCATCGCCAACCTGAACCAGACCTTGCGCACCATCATGGATGCCGTGCAATCGATCGATACGGCTTCGCGCGAAATTGCCAGCGGCAACCTGGACCTGTCGGCGCGCACGGAAATGCAGGCCAGTTCGCTTGAAGAAACATCGAGCGCCATGGAAACCCTGACGGAAGCCGTCAACGACAACGCCAACAATGCCCAGCTGGCCTGTGACCTGGCCGCGCAAGCGTCCGGCCTGGCCGTGCAAGGGGGCGCGGCGATGCAGCAGGCGGTGGCGACAATGGCGACGATACGGGCCAATTCGCGCCAGATCGTGGAAATTATCGGCGTGATCGACGGCATTTCCTTCCAGACCAATATCCTCGCCCTGAACGCGGCGGTGGAGGCGGCCCGCGCGGGCGAGCAGGGACGCGGCTTTGCCGTGGTGGCGTCCGAAGTGCGCACCCTGGCGCACCGCTCGGCGCAAGCGGCCAAGGAAATCAAGACCCTGATCGCCACGTCCGTCACCACCATCGATGGCGGCAGCGTAGCCGTGCAGAAGGCCGGCGACAGCATGGGTGCCATCGTTGCCTCGGTGCAGCAAGTCAACGACATCATCCAGCGCGTGAAGCAGGCCAGCGCCGAGCAGGCGTCGGGCATCACGGAAGTCAATCAGGCCGTCACGCAAATGGATGATGTCACGCAGCAAAATGCCGCCCTGGTGGAACAGGCGGCCGCCGCGGCGGCCAGCCTGCAGGACCAGGCCGTGAAACTGTCGGCCGCCGTGGCCGTGTTTACCCTCGATAGCCAGGCGGCATCGCCCACCGTCACTGGCGAGGAGCAGGCGTTCCAGGAACCGGCCAGCGCGCAGGCGGAACGCCGCGCACTGCACAGTCCGCTACGCGGCGCGCCCCGCCATGGCGCCCCCGCCGGCGCAGGCCGTACCCCGCACCGCCAGCGCGGCGCCTGATACCGGCCCGCGCCCTAGCCCGCAGGCACGCGCATGGGCTTGCTCAAATACGGCGACCCGGCCAGCACGAAGCGCCACGGCGTCTCCATCGCCCTGGAAATGCCGATGCGCGGCCCCGTTTGCACGCTCACCTCCTCCTCGCGCGCCAGCAAGGTGAACGGCGGCGCATCGAGCGCCAGGCGGTTCTGCAGGTGGCTCACGCCCAGCGCCTGGCACACCTTGCCCGGCCCCGAACACAGCAGCCGCACAGCGGCGACGCCGCGCCGTTCGCGCATGACATCGATGCCGGCCAGCGGCTCGATGGCGCGGATCAGCACGCCGGCGCCATGGCCCGGCTCGCGGCAGACAAAATTCAGGCACCAGTGGATGCCATACGAGCGGTACACATAGGCATGCGCGGGCGGGCCGAACATGGCCGCATTGCGCGGCGTCATGCCGCCATACGTGTGCGAAGCCGGGTCCAGCCGGTCATACGCTTCCGTTTCCACGATGCGTCCGCCCACGCCATCGACCAGCACGGTCACACCGATCAGCTGGCGCGCCACCGTGCTGGAATCGGCCGCGAAATCTATACCGGCGAGAATTTTTTTCATGCGGCAATTGTAGCGCCGCCCTGCCCCGTGCACGCGCCCGACAGCCTTGAAAACAAATAAAGCTTACCGTTTCAACCATGAAAATCGCTGGAAGGCGCGTCGCAAAACGGCGAAAAGCAGGCGCTAACGGAAGAAAAAGGGGGATTTTTTCATCAAACCATTGCTGAGATGAACTATTGCCATGCATAAACAGCGATAATCGTCCGGCACTGCGCTGCACGCCCCGCGGCGGCCGGCGGCAGCGCACGACAGAATATCCACCAGCAATGCAAAGACAACGATGATGAGAGCGGCAGCGCAAGCCCAGGTAGTGCAGGAAGATCCGGTCGACGCCCTGATGCGTTCCATCCGTATCCCGCCGCGCCCCAGCCTGCTGGTCGACCTGCAGCGCGAACTGGCCGAGGAAGACCCGTCGCCGCGCAGGATCGCGCGCATCATCGCCGACGACGTCGGCATGTCGGGCGCCCTGCTGAAACTGGCCAATTCGCCCTTCTATGGCGCCGCGCGCAAGGCCAAGTCCGTCGAGCAGGGCATCAACTTTCTCGGCATCAACCAGTGCAGCGCCATGATGACGGGACTGCTGGCGCGCCAGGCGCTGGAAGCGGAAGGCGTGGAACTGACGAATTTCTGGGATGTGTCGGCCAAGCGCGCCCGCGCCGTCGTGTTTACCTCGCGCAAGCTGCGCATCGCCCCGCCCGACATCGCCCACACCTTCGGCCTGTTCTGCGATATCGGCGTGCCCCTGCTGATGAACCGTTTCCCCGACTACGTCAACACCTATGCGGCGGCGGCGAACGATGCGCACAACTGCTTTACCGCCCTGGAAGATGCGCGCCACCAGACCAACCACGCGGCCATCGGCTGCCTGCTGGCGCGCAACTGGGGCCTGTCCTCCGACGTCTCGTGGGCGATTCTGCACCACCACGACTACACGGTGCTGGCGGACCCGTCCACGGACGATGCCATCCGCTCGCTCGTCGCCCTGTCCCTGCTGGCCGAAAAGGGCATTCAGCGCTACCATGGCAACAGTACCTCGCTGGAGTGGGACAAGGGCGGCAGTCTTGCTTGCCAGCATCTTGGCCTGTCGGAAGAAGAAGCGGCCGACCTGCTCGACGAACTGCACGAGATGTTCGATACCGACCATTGATGTCCCAGGCTGTATGATCTGTCCCGGCGCCAGGCCTAGCCTTGGCGCCCGTTTCCGTTTGCCTGACCCGAATTACCTAACCTGTTGATCGCCATGCCCAAAAATAAGCGCCCTGTCCCCCGTAAATCCGCCAACACGCCTGAAGACAAGGATGAAGCCGTCACGCGCATGCTGTGCACGATGGCCCTGAACCTGGCGGAACAGGAAGACAGCGAATCGCAGGGCACGGTGCTGGCCGAGCAAGCCGTCGAGTTCGGCCGCATCATCCGCAAGGCCTTGAATCAAAAGAAGGATGAAATCCTGTACGACGCCATCGAGCGTTCCAAGTACGAAGACGTGGGCGCCTACCAGTACCTGCGCAGCCATATCGAGGAAGCCGCCTCCATTTCCGTGATCCGCCGCGACAACGCGCCCGCCATGGAAATCAATGCCTTCGTCGTGCCCCTGCTGGTGCAAGGCACAGGCGGCCTGAAGGAGGCGGACAGCTTCCAGGACCAGGACGCGTTCGAGGCGCTGGTGCAGAGTTTTCAGCAATCCGAGCTGGAAAGCGCCAAGGCCAAGGTGGTCCTGATGAGCCACGCCTACGACCTCGATGAAATCGACCGCATCACCTACAGCCATCTGCACGAGATGGTGCGCGACGCGCATGCCTCGATGACGGACAAGAAGATCGTCGCCGCGCCGGGCCTGGAAAGCAGCATCGTGGGCTGGAGCGCAACGGCCTTCGGTGCGCAGGACACGGCCGTCGAGCTGCGCTTCCTGCTGGGCTTTGCCCTGAAGCGCGTGGACGACCCGTTCTATGCGGAACCGAAGGATGAAGCGGCGCTCGACGCCTGGTTCGACGCCCGCATGGCGCGCTACCAGCAATGGACGACGAAAGTGGGCGATCTGGTGAAGCGCTGCCTGGCGCCGGCCGGCGCGGCGCTGGAAGTGAGCTTCTTGTACCAGGACCTGTTCCACGGCGGCAAGGAACAAGGCATGAGCGAATACGCCATGCTGCAGATGATGTCGGGCATCAACCACGCCCTGGCGGAACACGAGGTGGATGCCGCCGATGCCGCCGTGGTCGTGGGTCCGGCCGATGAACATGGTGAAATGTTGCTGCGCGTCAACGTCCATGCGGCGGGCGGCGCCCTGCTGCACAGCGCCGACAAGCCGCTGGACCTGGCCGCCGACCTGCAGGACGAAGTCGACGACATCTGCGACGCGCTGGCCACCATCGGCGTGACGCAACTGTCGGTGGCGCTGCGCTTCGACGCCCAGGGGCAGCCGCTGGAAGTGCAGGCCTACACCCCGGCCGCCTGACTTACCGTTCCAGCTTGAACAGGCTGACCAGCTCTGACAGCTGATGCGCCTGTTCCTGCATGGCCTGGGCGGCAGCGGCAGCCTGCTCCACCAGGGCCGCGTTTTGCTGGGTCACGTCGTCCATGCTGATGATGGCCTGGTTGACCTGCGCGATGCCCTCGCTTTGCTCGTGCGTGGCCGTGCTGATATCGTGCATGAAGGCCGTCACCTTGGCGATGCTGTCGACCACGTGCTGCATCGCGGCGCCGGCCTGGCCGGCCAGCTCGCCGCCCGCCTCCACCTGCGTCACCGACACGCCGATCAACTCCTTGATTTCCTTCGCCGCGCCGGCCGCGCGCTGCGCCAGGCTGCGCACCTCGCCCGCCACCACGGCGAAGCCGCGTCCCTGCTCGCCCGCGCGCGCCGCTTCCACGGCCGCGTTCAATGCCAGGATATTCGTCTGGAAGGCAATCGCGTCGATGACGCCCGTGATGTCGGCGATCTGGTTTGACGACTGGCGGATGGCGCCCATGGTGTCGACCATGCGCGCCACCACGGCGCCGCCCTGGCGCGCCAGCTGCGAGGCATCGCCCGCCAGCGCGCTGGCCTGCTGCGCATTGCCCGCATTCTGGCTGACGGTGCCCGTCAGTTCCTCCATCGAGGCCGCCGTCTGCTCGAGCGAGCTGGCTTGCGCTTCCGTGCGCGCCGACAGGTCCAGGTTGCCGTTGGCGATTTCCTGCGATGCCGTGGCGATGGCCGAGGCGTTGCCGCGGATCTGGCGCACGGTGCCGGCCAGGTCCTGCTGCATGCGGGCGATGCTGTGCAGCAGGCTGGCATTGTCGCCTGCCCGCAGGTCCACGGGGGCGGACAGGTCGCGCCCGGCGATGCGCCGCGTGACGTCGCCCGCGTAGGCCGGCTCGCCGCCCAGGGCGCCCAGCACGCTGCGGATCACCTGCCAGCCCAGCGCCGACATCACGGCCAGGGCGGCGAGGAAGAACCACAGGAACTGCATGGCCGCATGCCAGAAGGCGTTCTCGATATCGTCATTGAAAAAACCCGTGCCTATCCACCAGCCCCAGGGCTTGAAGGCGATGATGCCATTCAGCTTGGCGACCAGTTGCCCGTCGCGGCGGCTCTTGACGGAGACGAGGCCCACTTCGCTGCTGGCCAGCGCCTCGACGTAGGCCTGCGAATCGGGCCGGCCATCCATGGTTTCGCCCTCGGCGATCACGCCGATATTCTTCGGGTTCGGGTGCACCAGGTTCAAGCCGTTCGGCAGGCGCGCCCAGTAATAGCTTTTGCCGTCATTATTGAGCTGCGTCAATGCCTCCTTGGCGGCCGCCTGCGCCTGCTCGCGCGTCAGGCGGCCAGCCTGCTCTTCGGCGTGGTAGTGGGCGGCCAGGTGTTCGCCCATCTTGAGCATGTTGACGATCTGCGCCTCGCGGTCATGCCGCATGGCCTGGTACAGATTGCGCAGGCTGTAGGCGCCCAGCAGGGCCATGCCGAGCAGTGCGGCGCCAACCAGCAGAATCAGGCGGTGAGAGACTTTCATGGGTATCCTTTGGAGCAATCAGTGTGCATGGCTGCGCGCCATCGGCCACGACAGGCGTGGCTATCCCTGCCCGCCAGCCGGCAGCGGCCGGCGGGCAGGCGCGGGGGCGCGCAGGGACGCTAGCGTTTGGGTTTGACGGCGAGATGCGGCATGAAATACTCAGGCCGCAGTTTGCGGGTAATTTCCAGCACCGGCAGCACGTGGTCGAGGTGGCTGCGCATGGCCGTGACGGCGTGCTGCGGATCGCCCGAGGCGACCGCTTCCACCACGTCACGGTGTTCGGCCATGACATCGCTCATGCGCCCTGCCAGGGGCAGGGTCAGCTGGCGATAGCGGTCCATCTGGGTCTTGGCCTGCAGGATCATGGGCCAGACGCCGGGATAGCCGGACAATTCGGCGAGGGCGGCATGAAAGCTCTCGTCGGTGCGGTGAAAGCCGCGGATGTCGTTCTGCGCGATGCACTCGGCCTGTGCCGCCAGGATGGCGCGCAGGCTGGCGATGCCTTCCGGCGTCGCCCTTTCCGTGGCCTTTTCGATGATGGCCGTCTCCAGGGCGCAGCGCACCAGCATGGCTTCTTCCAGCGAATCGAGCGGGATGCGCGCGACAAAGGTGCCCACGCGCGGCAGCACTTCGATCAGGCCTTCCTCGGCCAGGCGCTGCACGGCTTCATGCACGGGCGTGCGGCTGGTGCCCAGTTCATCGGCCAGTTCCTTTTCCACGATGCGCGTCCCCGGCAGCATGCTCATGTCGACGATACGCTGGCGCAGCAATCCATACACGCGGCGCGCGGCGCTGACACCGGTTTCGCCATCGGCAGGAGGAAGAGAGGACGTCAGATTCATAGACTTATTTTAGCGAAACGGCAAAGTTAAACAGGAAAAAACAGTGTAATCGATGATACAGGGTCTGCGATCATCCGGCAGGCATTTCCGTGCGCGCGATGATGGCGCCGCGCTGGCCGATCACGCAGGCGGCGAGGCGGTGCCCCGCGGCGGCTGCCATGGCTGGCGCTTGTCCCGCCAGCCGCGCCGCCACATAGGCTGCGCCGAACGAGTCGCCGGCCGCCGTGGTATCGACCACCTTGGCCACCGGCCGGGCCGCGACCTCCTCCACCACGCCGTGGAAACTGACGATGCAGGGCTGCGCACCGCGCTTGAGCACGATCTCGGGCACGCCCAGGGCGCCGGTGCGCGCCAGCACCTGCGCCACGTCGGCCGGGCCATACAAGGCGTCTTCATCATCCAGCGTCAGCAAGGCCAGCGACGACAGGCTCAGTACGCGATGGTAGACCGAGGCGGCCGCATCGGCGCTTTCCCACAGGCGCGGACGGTAGTTATTGTCGAAGATGATCTGTCCGCCCTGCGCCTGGCACTGCGCCAGGGTCGCCAGCAGCAGTTCACGGTCGGCCGGCGACAGGATCGCCAGGCTGATGCCGGACAAATACACGTGGCGCGCACCGGCCAGCTGCTGCAGGATGGCCGGCGCCTGCGGCCCGCGCAGCCAGTGGCGCGCGGCCGAATCGCTGCGCCAGTAATGGAAGCGGCGCTCGCCCTGCGCATCGGTCTCGATCAGGTACATGCCTGGCAGCTTGTCGGCCAGGCGCTGCACGCAGCGCGTGTCGATGCCCTCGTCCTGCCAGCTGGCGCACATCTCGTCGGACAGGCTGTCGCTGCCCAGCGCCGTCACGTATGCCACCGCGTGCCGGCCCGCGTCGAGCTGGCGCGCCATGTACACGGCCGCGTTCAGGGTGTCGCCGCCAAAGCGGTAGGCCATGGCCTGTTCCTGCTCCGCGCGCTGCAATTCGATCATGCATTCGCCGATGACGAAAACGGTTTGTGGTGCTTGCATTGCGGTGTCCTCCCGATTTTTCATCGATTCAGAGCGGCGCCGCGCCGGCATCCCGAAAGATGGCCGGCGCGGCGCGTGCTACATTTGTGCTACCCGGGCCTGCGTGGCAGGCTTACTTCTTGTCCCAGGTCGAACCGAACAGGTTCGACTGGCCGATGGCCGGGAAGTCGACAAAGGCCTTGCTGCAATCGACCACTTTTTCAACGTCGACCGCCTGCGTCGCCGTGCCGCTGACGGTCACGCGCTCGGCCGCATTGGCGAAGATCGGCAGGTTGGTGCCCTTGATCGTCAGGTTCGCATCCGACGAGGTCATCGTCGTGGCGTTCGGCGAATCCGTCACCACGTTGTTCAAGGTCATGACCAGCGGATACTGCGGATTGTCAAAGCCGCCCGTGTTGGCCTTGAAGCCTTGCAGCTTGATGGCCGTGTTGCCCAGAATACGCACGTTATCGAGAGTGATGTCGTGGAAGTTCGGGTACAGGGGACCTGCCGTCGGCAATGCCTTGGTGCTGTAGTAGGTGGTAAACAACAGCGCATTCTGCGCATCGCGGATGCAGATATTGCGGTAGTGGACGTTGCTCACTTCGCCGCCGCGCGCGTAGTCGGACTTGATGCGCAAGCCTTCTTCCGAATGCGTGAACGAATTGTCATACACCTCGACGTTGGTCACGCCCGCATTCGTTTCGCTGCCGACGGAAATGCCATGGCCCCAGTAGATGTGGTTATGCGCGATGACGATGCCGTGCTTGCGGTCCGAGCGCACGTCGCGCTTGCCGTCGATGGCGAACAGGCCCGAGCCGGCCGGCGATGGATTGGCGCTGCCTTTCAGTGCCACGTCATCGTCGCCCGTGCTGACGAAGTTATACGCGAAGACGAAGTTCTTCAGGTAGCCGTCGAACGACATGGCGCCCGTCGACGTGGTCTTGCTGCCCGTGGCCAGCTTGCCGGAAATGGCCTTGCTTGCCGCGCCCGGATCGAAGGCGTCCGTGTTCTTGACGTTGTCCGCGTTCCAGGTTTCGCCGTTGTACAGCGGGTTGCCGTTGCCGGCCGGGTTGGCGAATGCCGCCAGGGTCGGCGTCTGCACCTTCACGCCCCACACCGTCAAGCCATCGACGCCGCTCGGCACGACGTGGAAGTTGGCGCTGTTATTGAGCGAGATGCGGTACAGGGTCAGGTTTTTCGCGTAGTTGAAGACCATCATGCGGAAGTTCGACTGCGAGCCCGTGCCCGTCACGCCGTTCTGCACCATGTTGCCCAGGAAGGCCAGGTCCCACCAGCTCATGTTGCGCGCCGACGATTTGGAATCGACGATGGTGCCGCCGTTATCGCACGACACGCCGTCGGCCGCCTGCTTGCCGGTGGCATACATGGCGTAGGTGTTCGAGCAGGTCATGTCGACCTTCATCAGCGGATACAGCTTGTTGGTGGTGACGATTTCCGCGTAGGCGCGGCTGTCGATCGAGCCATCGCCCATGACGGCCGAGTTGACCAGGTTGGAGCCGTTGATCAGCGCCGAGCAGTTGCCCGAGCTGCCAGCCTTGCTGGAGCTGACGGCCGTGTTGCCGCAGTACGGGCCGGCCGGATTCGGCGAGTAGGTGGTGACGTCGCGCGAGGCGTACAGGGTCACGCCCTTGTCGATCCACAGGGTCACGCCCGACGGCAGGGTCAACGGACCGCTGATGAAGCCATCGCCCACGCCGGAGCTGTTGACCACCAGGCGCACGGCAAACTTGCTGCCGCGGTATTCCGGCTTGGCCAGTTCTTCGCCCGACACGCCGGCGATATTCACGTTCTTGACGTTGGCGGTCTTTTGCGCGGCCGTGGCGGCGGCATCGGCGGCGGCGATCTTCGCGCCCACTTCGGCATCGACGGCAGCGCCGCAGGCGTCCAGCGCGGCCTGGATGCGGGCCTGGTCCGGATTGGCCGTGGCGGTGGTGACTACCGCGCCCACGCCCGGTTTCGACGGATCGGCTTCCGGCGGCAGCGAGCCGTCCGGACGGCGCACCAGGTTGCTCGACGCTTCCAGGGTGGCGCACACCTGCGTGTCCTTCGGCAGGGTTGGCTCTGCCGGCAGGTCCGGGT
>NZ_RFSK01000019.1 GCF_009923995.1 Janthinobacterium sp.
GATTGCAGCGGTCAGCGTGGTTTTACCGTGGTCGACGTGGCCGATGGTGCCGACGTTGACGTGCGGCTTGGTCCGTTCGAATTTACCTTTTGCCATTTTGAACTCCTAATGATTTGATTAGATTGCTCAGGCACACGCCCGACGGTCTGGTTTGAATTGCTTCTGTGCTGCCTGCTGCGAATTCTGGTGCCCTTGACGTGGATCGAACACGTGGCCTCTCCCTTACCAAGGGAGTGCTCTACCACTGAGCTACAAGGGCTGTAATTTGTTGCATGCGATGCATCAAGCATCTGAACGGAAACTGGAGCGGGTGAAGGGAATCGAACCCTCGTCGTAAGCTTGGAAGGCTTCTGCTCTACCATTGAGCTACACCCGCGAGGTATCGTTCACATTATCTTCACTTACTTTTGCTACTACCCAGTTTTCCTTGCAAAAACTTGGTGGAGGGGGCTGGATTCGAACCAGCGTACTCATAGAGAACAGATTTACAGTCTGTCGCCTTTAACCACTCGGCCACCCCTCCGCGGGAACCGCAGAGTATGAAGCATCTACTCACAACTGTCAACCTTATTTACTGATGCCTGACTGCTGCATTTGCTTATAAAGAAGAAGTTGGCTGCTTCGGGGCGTGATTATAAGCTCCCGATTTGAGAATGTGCAAGGGTTGGCGCGAAAAAGTCGTCTTTTTTCGCATTTTTTTTATCCCCCCTGCTTGCAAGCCGCATTTTTCCGTCATTTGCCCCGCATTGCTCCCCTTTACCGGGCATCGGGCGGATGCATCCAGGACGTCCCATGGGGCTTATATTTACGCAACAACTGCTGATGCAGGCCCGACAGCACGGGTAATTTGGGATTGCGCGGATCCAGGCGGCGCACGCCGGCAATCAGCGTCAGCGCCTGCTGCCCCATGCGCTCGTCCCAACCTTCGTGCTCCAGGCATTTCAGCACGGCCACGGCCGCATTGAACACCACTTGCGGATTGTCGGGCAGGCGCGTGACGGCTTCGCCCATCAGCTCGACGGCGCCGCGGAAGTCGCCCTGCCCCGCCTTTGCGGCGCCGGCCGCCACCATGTCGGCCACTTCCTGGCGGCTTTGCCGCGCCAGCGCCTTGGCCAGCTCCTCCTGCCCCGCCCGCTCAAACACGGCCATGGCGCGCGTCATGGCGGCGCTGTCGGGCGCATTACGCATGACTTCGCGCATCACCTCGGCGGCACCGTCTTCGCGCCCATGCGCCAGGCAGTGGCGCGCCAGCTCCGTCTTGAGCATGTTCGAGCCGCCCACGCTGTGGCGGTTGGCGGCCAGGGCCGCGTCGAGCGACTGCTGCAGCCGCTCCTCGTTGCCCGTCTGCGCATGCAGCATGGCGCTGCACAGGGCACTGCACAGTTCCGCGTTCTTCTGTCCGCCCATCGACTTGTCGAGGTCGCGGATGATGGCCCCCGCCTGCAGCGGATCGCCCTTGCGCACGAGCGTCTGCACCAGGCGTACATGGTCTTCCGGATCGCGGAACTCGGAATACTTGGCCTTGCTGACTACCAGCTTCAGGGCTTTTTCCGCCGTCTCGATATCGTCGGCCGCCAGGGCCGCCTCGCCCAGGCGGCGCAGACGGCGCACGGCGTGCGGCGACAGGGCCACCGCTTCGCTCAGGGCTGCCTGCGCCAGCGCCGGCTTGCCTTGCGCCAGATGCGTGCGCGCCAGCCAGTCATACGCGTCGAGAAAGCGCTTGTTGTTTTCCAGCAAACCTTCCAGGGTGCCTTGCGCCGCGTCGTACTCGCCCAGCAGGAACTGCGTCTTGGCCTGGCCCAGGCGCGCCCAGCCGATAGCCTTGGACGCATACAAGGCCGCATAGATCGGCTCGGCATCGGCCGCCTCGCCCAGCAGCAGGTGCAGCTCGGCGCGCAGGCGCAGGAAATCCGTGGCATAGCGGGGATACAGGCTGGCGCCCTCGGCGCAGGCGGCGATGGCCGCGCGCTCGTTGCCCACGTCGATCAAGGCATACACGGGCACGAAGGCGTTGCGCTTGTCCAGCGCGCGGCCGATGCGTTCGAGCATGTTGTCAGCAGTAAACGGTTTCAGGATGTAATCGGTAGGCAGCAGCTCGACGGCGCTGACCACCTTGGCGAAACTGCCCTCGCCCGTGACCATGAAGAACATGGTCGACGCATGCATCAGCTTGTGGTGGCGCAAGTCTTCCAGCATCTGCTGGCCGTCCTGGCCCCCTTCGAGATCGTACTCGCACAGGATCAGGTCATAGGATTTGCTGCCCAGCATGCGGATCGCCTGGCCGGAACTGGCGGCGTCGTCGATCTTCGCCAGGCCGCACAGGTTGAGCATATTGTGCAGGCTGGCGCGCATGCCCGGATGCGGCTCGATGATCAGCGCGCTGAGGCCCTTGAGTTCTTTCATGTCGTGATGTCCGAAAACTCCGCGGCGCACCACACTGGTGCGTGGCGCCAGCCGGCATGAGGCTGCCGAGTATATGCCGGCGCCGCGCGCAAGGGAATGGCACGGCGCGGAAACTGCTCCGGAAAAGCCGTAAATCAGGCGATGGCGCGCTCCGGATGCCACAGTTGCGGCTCGTGGTCGATCAGGTCGAGCAGCGCGGCCACCACTTCCGGATCGAACTGGCTGCCGCGGCGCTGCTCGATGTACTCGCGCACCTGCGGATACGGCCACGGTTCCTTGTACGGCCGCTCGTGCAGCAGCGCGTCAAACACGTCGACCACGGCAACGATGCGCGCGGCCACGGGTATGTCGCGCCCTTTCAGGCCATGCGGATAGCCGGCGCCATCGAAATGCTCATGGTGGCCGCCCGCGATCTGCGCGCCGTAGGTGAGATAGCTGACGCCGTCGACCATGTTCGCCGCCCGCTCGAGGATGGTACGCCCGACACTGGCGTGCAGCTGCATCTGCGCCCGCTCCTCGTCAGTGTGCTTGCCGGGCTTGAGCAGCACGGCGTCCGGCGTGGCCACCTTGCCCACGTCGTGCAGGATGCTGGCCAGGCCGATCATGTCGAGCAGCTGCGGCGTGAGTTCATCGGCATACACGCCGCGCTGCTGCATGCGGCGGGCGATGGCGTCGGACAATTGCTGCACGCGCCGCACATGGCCGCCCGTGTCGCTGTCGCGGAATTCGGCCAGGTCGGCCAGGGCCACCACGGTCGCTTCCTGCGCCTTGCGCAGCTGGCCGAACATGTACAGGTTGTCGAAGGCGGCGGCGATGCGCTGGCAAAACACTTCCAGCAGGTCGCGCTGGATCTGCGCCAGCGGCCACGGCGGCGTGACGGAGATGGCCAGCTCGCGGTTGCCTTCCGTATGGATGAACAGCACGTTGGCCGGATGCTCGAACTGGCTGCGCTTTTCCGCAAACGCCTTGTCGATGGTGGGCGTGAGGGCATGGTCGGCCGGCATGGCTTCCGATTCGGCCAGCACGGCATACGTGCCCGTGGCGGCCACCACCTCGGGCCGCCCCGCGCCGCCCTGCATCAGGCACAGCACGCCGTCGGCGCCCACGTCGAGGATGGCGCTGACCTGGTTCAGCACCCCCGAGGCGAATTCGCGCAGGGAATGGATCTGGTACAGATTGGTGGCGCCGGCGAGGATCTTGCCCAGGCCGATGCGGCTGCGTTCGAGCATCATCAGGCTCTCGTAGGCGCGCAGGGCCGAGATGACGGTGGTAAACAGCTTCTGCGTCGTCAGCTCCGTCTTGGCCTTGTAATCGTTGATGTCGTACTCGATGATGACGCGCTGCTCGGGCGCCTGGCCCGGCTGGCCCGTGCGCAGCACGACGCGCACGATGGAGTTGTTCAGGTCGGCACGGATGCGCTTGGCGAGGATCAGGCCCGCGTCATCCGTTTCCATCACCACGTCGAGCAGCACCAGGGCGATATCGGGCGTGTCGCGCAGGATCTCATACGCTTCGCGGCCGCTGTAGGCAGAAAACAGTTCCAGCTCGCGGCCCTTGAAGCTGACATTGCGCAGCGCCAGCCGCGTGACCGCATGCACATCGACGTCGTCATCGACAATCAGGACGCGCCACAGGCGCTGGTCGGGTGCCGCCAGTCCCGCAGGACTCGCCACCGGCTCATCCTCGTCGAGCAGCCAGTTATCATCTGCATCGGCTTTGATGTCGGTCATGAATACTCCTAATGGATAAGGTCGATGTGGACGCTGCCTTGACGCCTGTCAAGCATAATCAGATTAGATGCTGCTTACAACTGGATTCTGCGTGCCACCCTCGCCGCTGGCCGGCGCCGATGCAGGCGCGGGCGCAGCACTCAGCGGCTTGACGCCGCAACTGTCCTGGCCGGGTCCGACGGCCTGGTAGCGCACTTCATACTTGCCCGCGCCAAGATGCTCCACCGTCAGCTTGTCATGCGCCAGGATGTACAGGTAGCGCACGTTCGAGCGCCGCTCCAGGTCATACAGCTTGACGAACACGGGTGCCGCATTGGCGCTGTTGTCGAGCGTGACAGCCAGCTCTTCGCCCTTGTTACTGATCGGAAATCCATCCACATACCCCGATTGCGCCGGCCATGGCTCGCCATTCGGCGCCACCAGCGCCGCGGACTCGGCCTGGGCCGCGCCATCGCAGACGGGCCGGGTGGCTTTCAGGCTCAGCTGGGAGACGGCCAGCACGCGGATCTCGGGCGCCTTGGCCTGCGCGGGTTCGGCCGCATACGGCTTGCCCACCGCCCAGCTGTCGATGGCCACGGCCTCCCCCTTGGATGGTGGCAGCAAGGCGCCGGCGCCGGGTGCTGCCGGCTCCGGCTGCGGTTTGGCGCCATCGCGCGCCAGGCCGCTCCAGGCCAAGGCCAGCGCGGACGGCATCGGCCGTGACGTATCGAGCATCAGCAAGGCACCCAGCCAGCCCAGCAGTAAACAAACCACCAGGCTCAGCCACCAGCGCCAGTTGCGCCAGATGGGTGCCTGGCCGCGCCGCGGCTTGCCCGTGGGGGGCGGCACGTCCTGCGCCCAGGCCTGTTCCTGCGACGGGGCATGACCTTTCTGCCGGCCATCCTTGGGCTTGCCTTCTTCGTGATGGGTGCTTTCCAGCCATTCGATTTCCCACTCCTCGGCGGCAATCCACTCGTCATGCTCCTTGCGGCGCTGCGGATCGGACAGGGTGCCATAGGCGCTGTTGAGGATGGCCATGATGCGCGCGGCCTTCTCGTCGCCGGGATTCTTGTCGGGATGGTATTTCTGGCTGAGGGCCTTGTACGCGGCACGTATGACTTCCTGCGGCGCCAGGCGCGCCACTTTCAGGTTGTCATAGTGTGTATGTATCTTTCCCATCGTTCTATCTTGAAATCGGTGCGCGGCGACGGGTTCTTGCAGGATGGAACCGTGCTGTATCGGTCATCATATACGATATGACAAGATAATAACCACCGGCGGACAGGAAATTGCAGGGCCTTCATGCCCTGCCTTGATATCAGAGCCGGTGGCTGCGGTCACCCGACAACAGGGCTTCCGGCAGTTCCACCTGGTGGCCCACCACCAGCACCTTGAACAGCTCGCCCATCTCGGCCGGTGACAGCAGTTTCTGCACGGCGCTGGCCTGCGGCAGGTAGGTCTTGACCTCTTGCGGGTCCGTGCGCAGCAGCAAGTCGCCGATGCCGGCGCCCAGCAGGAAGGTGGCCTGGTTCATGTAGGCGAGCACATCGAGGCCCGCATCCTGCGCCGCCACGGCCATGGCCGTGAAGTCCACGTGGGCCGTGATGTCCTGCAAGCCGGGCAGATAAAACGGTTCCGCGTGGGCATGGTGGCGGTAATGGCACATCAGCGTGCCCGTGGCGCGCAAGTCCAGGTAATACTCGTGCGCAGGAAAACCGTAGTCGAACAGCACGGCCGCGCCGCCCTTGCCGGCCGTCAGCATGCGCGCCAGCGAACGCATGAAGCCGCTGGCGACGCCGTGGATTTCCGTGACGTAGCCGACAGGCAAGGCATCGGCATCGGGGATCTGGGCGGCGATCTGCGCCGCCACGTCTGCACCGGCGGGCCGCTCGACAAAGACGAACTGGCCATCGGCGATGCTGACGTCGAGCTCGCACCAGCCGGCGGGCGTCTTGCTGATCAGATTGACGGGCATGGCATCGAGCACTTCATTGCCGAACACGGCGCCGTCGAAACTGTCGGGAAAGCCGTCGAGCCACACCACTTGCGGGAAGGCGGCCAGCGCCAGCTCCTGGCGCGCGCGCAATTCGCCGGACAATTCGACGATCGCATACTGTTCGATATGGATGCCGGCATGCGCCGCTTCCGTCAGGATGTCGCAGGCCAGCTTGCCCGTGCCGGCGCCGAATTCGAGGATGCGCGGGGCCGTTTGCGCCATAATAGCGGCTGCCACATGGGCCAGGGTGGCGCCGAACAGGGGCGAGATTTCCGGTGCGGTTGTAAAATCGCCATCTTTACCCAGCTTGGCGGCACCGCCGCTGTAATAGCCGAGGTCAGGCGCATACAGCGCCAGCTCCATGAAGCGGACAAAGGGAATGGCGCCGTCATTGCGCGCGATTTCGGCGGCAATCTGGTGCTGCAAGGCATGGGACGCGGCCAGCGCGTCGCTATCGGGTACGGGAAGAGACATACCGTATTGTAGCGAATCGGCGGCGCAGGCCGCCAGTACCGGCCACGGCAAGCCCGCTCACTCCACACCTCGACACAGTAAAGACATGACACCAGCATCGACATCGCCACACAGCACACCCCGCGTCGCCCTCGTCACGGGCGCCGCGCGCCGCATCGGCCGCGCCATCGCCCTGGGCCTGGCGCGCGACGGCTGGGATATTGCCGTGCATTACCGCGCGTCGCACGATGAAGCGCTCAGCCTCGTCGCGGAAATTATCGCGCTGGGCCGGCGCGCCCACGCCTTCCCCTGCGACCTGGCCCAGGAAAATGCCGTGCGCCAGCTGCTGCCGCAGGTGCAGGCGGAACTTGGGGCCGTGACTTGTGTCGTGAACAACGCATCGTTGTTTGCATACGACAATGCCGGCACCTTCTCCACCGGCGCCCTGGACGCCCACATGCACGCCAACCTGGCCGCGCCCATCCTGCTGGCGCAAGCCCTGTACCAGGCGACGCCAAGCGGCGAACAAAGCGTTGTCATCAACTTGCTGGACCAAAAACTGTACAATCTCAATCCTGATTTTTTGTCGTACACCTTGTCCAAGGCGGCGCTGCTGTCGGCGACCACCATGCTGGCCCAGGCCCTGGCGCCGAAAGTGCGCGTGGTCGGCATCGCCCCCGGCATCACCATGGTCTCCGGCGACCAGAGCCAGGCGAACTTTGCCAAGGCGCATGAAAACACGCCGCTGGGCCGTTCCAGCACGCCCGAGGATGTGGCCGATTGCGTCTGTTACGTGGCCGGCGCCCGCGCGCTGACGGGCACGACCTTGCTCGTGGATGGCGGCCAGCACCTGATCGGCCTGCCCCGCGACGTCATGTTTTTGACCAAATAATCAGCAGCCACACCAGACAAACCAGACAAACCAGCATTCCAGCATCCCCTAAAAGGTAAAACTATGTCGTCCGCCCTGTTCCACCCCCGCCTGGCCGATTGCCGCCGCCTGTTCCTGCGCAATTACGAAGTGCTCATCAACATCGGTGTCTATGACTTCGAGAAAAAGGGCGAGCAACGCGTCCTCATCAACGTCGACCTGTACATTCCCCTGGCCCTGTCGACGCCGAAGGATGACCAGCTGGAAGAAGTGGTCGACTATGACTTCATGCGCGAAACCATCGCCAAACGCATGGCGCAAGGCCACGTGCAGCTGCAGGAAAGCCTGGTCGACGACGTGCTGGCGGCCATGCTGTCGCACCCGCGCGTGCGCGCGGCCCGCGTGTCGAGCATGAAACCGGACGTGTATCCCGACTGCGAAGGCGTGGGCGTGGAAGTATTCAAGATCAAGGATGAAGTATGAGCAACATGAACAACACCGCAGTGCTGGAAACGATGACAACGGCCGTGGAGATTCCCGCCAACGTGGACGCGCAGAAACTGGCGCGCAAGAAGGCGGAAAAGATCGCCCTGGAAAACAACAAGCTGCACAAGCGCTTGTGCCGCCTCGTGGGCCAGGCCATCGGCGACTTCAATATGATCGAGGATGGCGACAAGGTGATGGTCTGCCTGTCGGGCGGCAAGGACAGCTATGCGCTGCTGGACATCCTGATGACCCTGCGCGAACGCGCGCCCATCCACTTCGACATCGTCGCCGTCAACCTGGACCAGAAGCAGCCGAACTTCCCGCCGGAAATCCTGCCCGCCTACCTGACGGAACTGGGCGTCGCTTTCCACATCGAAAACCAGGATACCTACAGCATCGTCAAGCGCCTGATTCCGGAAGGCAAAACGACCTGCTCGCTGTGCTCGCGCCTGCGCCGCGGCATCCTGTACCGCGTGGCCGACGAGCTGGGCGCCAACAAGATCGCCCTGGGCCACCACCGCGATGACATTCTGGAAACTTTCTTCCTGAATATGTTCTTCGGCGGAAAATTGAAAGGCATGCCGGCCAAGCTGCAATCCGACGACGGCAAGCACATCGTCATCCGCCCGATGGCCTACGTGAAGGAAGAAGACACGCAGCGCTATGCGGAAGTGAAGGGCTTCCCCATCATCCCGTGCGACCTGTGCGGTTCGCAGGAAAACCTGCAGCGCAAGCAGATCAAGGGCTTGATGCGCGAATGGGACAAGAAATTCCCTGGCCGCGTGGAAAGCATCTTCTCGGCCCTGTCGAACGTGGCCCCATCGCACCTGATGGACCCGAAACTGTTCGGCTTCAAGGACTTGAAGGCGGACGGCGTGGCCAATCCGATGGGCGACATCGCCTTTGACGAAGAGCCGTGCTCGACGCCGACCACCTTCGGCACGATCCCCCTGCAACCGTTGTAATCGGCTGTTGTCAGCCCGTGTTGTTTCGCCGCCACCATCACGGTGGCGGACAGTATCTTCCCCCTGCCTCTTCCCCCCTCCCTTCATTTGATGTACCGTAGACAACTCTGCCGGTACGCGGTGTGTCACGCGCGCATCCCTGCCCGGCGGTCAGCACGCATTCTTCCGACAACCTCACTGGAATGAACCATGACGCCATCCGCGCTCAAGCGCCCCCTGCTGTTCTCCCTGCTTGCCCTCAGCCTCGCCACCGCCTTCGCCGCAACTGCCCCCGCGCCCGCCGACAGGCAGGCCGACCGCTGGGATTTGACGGCGCTGTATGCCAGCGACGCCGCCTTCGATGCCGACGCGAAAAAGCTGTCGGCCCAGCTGCAGCAGCTGGCCACCTGCAAAGGGCAGCTGAGCGCTTCGCCGGCCCGCCTGAAAAGCTGCCTGGACCTGTACGCGGATGCGCGCAAGCGCGTCAACATGCTCTACACGTATGCGGGACAGTATTACGACCAGGATACGGGCGACAGCAAGGGCAACCAGCTGAACCAGCGTGCCGCCCTGCTGGGCAATGAATTCAACCAGGCCACCACCTTCCTGCAGCCGGAAATCCTCTCCCTGGGCGCCAAGCGCATCGACGCCATGCTGGCGAAAGACAAGGGCTTGCAGTTATATCGTTTCCAGTTAAGCAACATGCTGCGCAGCGCGCCGCACACGCTGGACGCTGCCGGCGAACAGCTGGTGGCGCAGTTCGGCCTGGCGACGAGCTCGGCCGCCAGCGTCTACCGTACCCTGGCCAACGCGGAAATCCCGTGGCCGACCATCAAATTGTCGAATGGCACGGAGGTACGCCTCGACCAGGCGGCCTACACCAAGTATCGCGGCGACGACAACCGCGCCGACCGCAAGCGGGTGTTCGATGCCTTCTTCGGCAAGTGGAAGGAGTACGAGCGCACCTTTGGCGAAACCCTGTACGGCCAGCTGAAGACGGACGCCGCCTATGCGAAGGTGCGCCACTATGCCGATTCGCAAAGCGCCGCGCTCGACGCCGACAACTTGCCGCCGGCCGTCTACCAGACCCTGATCGCGCAGACCAACGCCAACCTGCCCACCTTGCACCGCTACTTCAAGCTGCGCGCGCGCATGCTGGGCGTGAAGGACCTGGCGTATTACGACATCTATGCGCCGCTGCTGAAAAGCGAGCGCACCTTCCCGCTGGCCGACGGCAAGCAGATGATGCTCGATTCCGTCGCGCCGCTGGGCCCCGACTATGTGAACGCGTTGACGGCCGCCGTCAACGCGCGCTGGATGGATGTGTATCCGCGCCCGCGCAAGGTGGCGGGCGCCTACATGAATGGCGACGCGTATGACGTGCACCCGTTCGTGCTGCTCAACTACACGGACAACTATGAAGCCGTCAGCACCCTGACGCACGAATGGGGCCACGCCATGCACTCGGTGCTGGCCAACAAGGCGCAGCCGTCCATCTATGCGCCGTACAGCATCTTTGTCGCGGAAATCGCCTCGACCACCAACGAGGCCCTGCTGCTCGACGCGCGCCTGAAACAGGCCAAGGATGACGACGAGCGCCTGCTGTACCTGGGCGCGGCACTGGAAAACCTGCGCGGCACCTTCTTCCGCCAGGCCATGTTCGCCGAATTCGAGGCGGCCATCCACGGCAAGGTGGACAAGGGCGAGTCACTGACGGGCGAAGAGATCACGGCCATCTACGCCGGCATCCTCAAGCGCTACCACGGCGAAGCGCAGGGCGTCATGACCATCGACCCCGCCTACGCGCTGGAATGGGCCTACGTGCCGCATTTTTATCACGGCTTCTATGTGTTCCAGTACGCCACCTCGATCGCCGCGGCGCAGGATTTCGCGCAGCGCATCCTCGACAAGGAACCGGGCGCCCTGGCCGCCTACCTGAAGATGCTCGGTGCCGGCGGCTCGGCCTATCCGTATGAACTGGTGAAGGCGGCCGGCGTCGACCTGGCCTCGCCGAAACCGTACCAGGCGCTGGTGGCGCGCATGAACGGCATCATGGACCAGATCGAAGCGATCGAAGCGAAGCGGGGGAAATAAGCTTCAGCAAGCCCCGGGCAAAGGCCGGGGTCAGCCCCTTTCGACCGCTAGCACAAGCCTTGGCGTTAGCGGTGTTGAGGGTCTGCCCCCGGTTCTGCCGCCTGCTCCGAGGCAAACGCGGCCGCATCGCTCTCGAACATGTCTTCCAGCTCCTCGCGTGCCTGGCGCGTGAGCGACATGACTTTTTGCTGATCCTGGAAGTGCGGCGCCACCTCCAGCAAGGTCTTGAGGTTATGCGCGCGGAAGATGCCGGCCGCGCGCTGCGCCCGCTCCTCGCTGAACCCCACCTGGCGCAAGGTTTGCTCGCCCAGCAGCAGGGCCGCGGCGAACGTCTCGCGCTCAATGATGGTCACGCCCCGCTTCATCAGTTCATAGTAATGCGTGACGTTGCGCGCCCGCGCCAGAATCGTCAGCTGGGGCAGGCGCAGGCGCACGGCGTCGACCAGCGCCAGGCTGTCGTCCACGTTGTCGATGGCGATCACCAGGGCCCTGGCCTTTTCGATGCCGGCCGCCACCAGCAGGTCCACGCGCGTGGCATCGCCATAAAACACCTTGAAACCGAACTTGCGCAGCAGCTCGATCTGGTCCGGATCGTGGTCGAGCACCGTCACGCCGATCTTGTTGGCCGCCAGCAGGCGGCCGATGATCTGCCCGAAGCGGCCAAAGCCGGCGATGACGATGGGGTTGTCCTGCGCCTCGATATGGTCGTCGGGGCGGCGCTTCTTCTCGCTTTGCAGGCGCGGCGCGACGAATTTGTCGTGCGCCAGCAGCAGCAGGGGCGTGGCCACCATCGACACCGTCACCACCACCACCAGCAAGGCGCCCGTCTCCGGCGCAAAGACGTGGGCGGCCACGGCGGCGGCAAACACGACGAAGGCGAACTCGCCGCCCTGCGACAGCAGCAGCGCGAAGAACAGCTGCTGGCCGCGGGGAATGTCGAAAAACTTCGACAACACGTACAGCAAGGCGATTTTCACCACCAGCAGGCCCGCCACGAGGGCCAGGATCAGCAGCGGCTGGGCGCGCAGCACGCCGAAATCGACGGACATGCCGACGGCCATGAAGAACAGGCCCAGCAGCAGGCCCTTGAACGGCTCCAAGTCGGAAATAAGCTCATGGCGGTATTCGGAATCGGCCAGCAGCACGCCGGCGACAAACGTCCCCAGCGCCATCGACAGGCCCACCGATTCCATCAGCACGCAGATGGCGATTACCAGCAGCAGGGCGAAGGCCGTGAAGATCTCGCGCAATTCCGTCCTGGCGATGAAGCGCAGGATGGGGTTCACGAGGAAGCGCCCGCCGATCACGAGGGCGGCCAGCACGGCGGCCAGCTTGGCCACGCGCAGCCAGCCCGGCTCGCCCCCATGCGTGACCAGGCCGCCCAGCAGCGGCACCAGCGCGATCATGGGAATGGCGGCGATATCCTGGAACAGCAGGATGGAAAAGCCGGCAGAACCGGCCGGCGTGCTCATCAGCTTGCGTTCGCCCAGGGTGGCCAGCACGATGGCCGTCGACGACAGCGACAGGCCCAGGCCGCCCACCAGCGCCGTGCGCCAGTCCACGCCGAAGGCCATGGCCACGGCGCACAGTCCCGCGCTGACGACGGCCACCTGCGCCCCGCCCCAACCGAAAATCGGGCGGCGCAGCAGCCACAGACGCTTCGGCTCCAGTTCCAGGCCGATCAGGAACAGCAACAGCACGACGCCGAACTCGGAGAAGCTGAGGATCACCTCGACATTCTTGATCAGGCCCAGGCCCCACGGCCCGATGACGACGCCGGCCACCAGGTAGCCCAGCACGGCCCCCATGCCCAGGCGCTTGGCCAGCGGCACCATGATGATGGCGGCCACCAGGTAAAACAGTATGTTGATGAGAAAGCTGTGGTGTTCCATGCAGGTTCCGGGCAGAGATGTGGATGAAACGACATCATGCCTGAAATGCCCGGCCCGGGTTTGTCCCGGGCCGGGAAGTGTCGCTTATTGGGCGGATGGCGCGGCGGCGACGGGCGCCACGTCCGTGCGCAGCACCGGATACAGGTTCAGGCGCTCGTCCCACGAACTGTGGCGGCGGGCGAAGAATTCCAGGCGCGCCTGCGGGCTTTTGGCAAAGGCGGGATCGCTGGCCAAGCGCTCGTGGAACTGCGCCGCCAGCGCCGGGTCGGCCGCCAGCTGGGCGCGCGCCACGTCCTCGGCCACATAGGCTTCCATGTATTCCTTGCGCTCGAAGGCCATGTTGAAACTGCCCCAGGCCAGCAGGGAATCGGGCGCGCGCGGCTCCAGCAGGGCCACCACCAGCCGCGCCTTGGCCTGGCGGACGGGCACGTACAGCGCTCCGGCACCGATCACGCGCGCCTCGTCCTGCCATTCGCCCTGCACGGTCGCCGTCTGCCGGCCTTCGAACGACTGCGCGCCGAATGCCACCTGCGTGGCGCGGAAGGCCTGCACCGGCTGCCGGCCCCAGTCCGCCGCCAGCACCTGGTAAGCGACGCCATGCTGGCGCAGCTTGGCGGCCACCATGCCCGCCTGGGCGGCCGGCACCAGGTAGCCGGCCTTCGGTGCGGCCTGCTGCAGGTCGGGCACGATCTCGTCGCGCAGGGGGACCGTCCACAGCTGCGGCGTGGTCTCGTCATAGCGCGTCATGAGCGCGCCGGAAATGTCGGATGGCGTGCGCGTGTAGGCATAGCCGCGAAACGCGATCAAGTGGCTCTTCTCCGTCGTCTTGTACGTGAGCGGCAAGGTGGCGCCGGCCAGCTGCGCCGCGCGGCTGTCCGCTTCCAGCGCCGTTTGCCGCCACTGCGCGCCATGTTGCGCCATTTGCGACAGCAGCGAGACGATGGTGTTGCGCGTGATGCGCACGCGGGTCGGATAATCCTTCCACGAATGGGTTTCCACCAGCATGCCGAAGCGGTTGCGCAGCAGGAAATAGCCGTGCGAGAAGCGCGGGTTCGGCGCCGAGTCGACAAAGCCCGATTGCGGGTTGTCTTCTTCCGCGAACGAGATATAGAACGGCTTCGGGTCCGAGCCCTGCCGCGCCAGGTCGGCCAGGACGTTGTCGCGCAGGGCCGTGCCAGCCACGCGCAAGGCGGGATCGCCCGCATGCACGGGTTCAACCTGGATCGAAATGTCCGGCTCGAACTGCGCGCCATCGGTGACGTGCAGGTCGACATAGGCCAGCGGGTCCCAGGCGTTCACCAGCGCCAGCATGTGCTGCATCTCGGGCGCATCCGCCTTCACATAGTCGCGGTTCAGGTTGTAGTTCTGCGCCGTGCTGCGCCAGCCCATTTCCACGGGGCCGCGCTGGTTCGGCCGGTTCCACTGGCCATAGCGCTCGTGGCCATCGACGTTAAACACGGGCACGAACAGCAAGACCTGCTTGTCCAGCGCGCCGGGCGCCGCCTTGCCTTCCAGGACTTCGCGCAGGGCCAGGAAACCGGCGTCCTTGCCGTCGATCTCGCCCGCATGGATGCCGCCCTGGACCAGCAGCACGGGCAGCTTGCGGCGCGCCGCCTCGGCCGGCGTCAGGGCCCCCGTATTGCTCACGGCCAGCGCCAGCATGGGCCGGTTTTCCGGCGTGCGGCCAAACTCCACGCAGCGCACCTGCTTCGGATAGCGTGCCTGGAACTGGCGGCACAGCGCTTCCACTTCCGCGTAGCGGCCCGTCTGCAAAAAGCCCGAGCGTTCGGCCACCGTGGTCAACGGCGAAGCGGCGTAGGAGGGCAAGGCAAAGGTGGACAACAGGGCGGCGGACAGCAGGGCGTGGCGTAGCATGGGACGGGCTCCATCGAGAGAGGACAAGCGGGCAATTATAGGGGGAGTATCGAGCGGGAGGACAAATAAAAAGCCGGGAAAGCAGCGTGTGCGATCCCGGCTTGGGAGGCTATGCCCCAGCATCTTCAATGCCGGGGTCAGACGGGGACGCCGAGTCCCGGCGGGTCCGACCCCAGGTTTCAGGTTGGCGCCTGGGTGAGATCAGCTGCCGAAATGGTAGTTGAACTCAACCCAGCCCTGGCGGCCTTGCGGGCTGTAGTTACCCACCGGGTAGTACGGCCAGCCGCCGCTGTTGTCGCGCTTGACCGTGTCGAGGACGTTGTTGATGATCAGCGACAGGGTGGCGCGGTCGCTGAAGCGGTACACGGTGCTGATATTGGCCAGCGCCGTTGGCGTCAGGTAGGCGGTACCGGCGCCGTTCGGGATCTTGCCGTAACGGGTCACCAGCAAGGTATTCGACCAGTCGCCTGCGCTCCAGTTGACGCTCAGGTTCAGCTTGTCAGGCCAATCCGTGCTGCTCATGTCCTTCAGCTCGTCGATCTCTTCGTCGCCCGCAAACTGCTGCGACTTCTTGCTCAGCACCTTGGCGTAGTTGGCCTTGAAGGCGAAGCGGCCATAGTCCGTCGTGCGCAGCAAATACTTCAGGCTGATGTCGACGCCGCTGGTGCTCTGCTTGGCCGCATTGATCGGATTGACGGTGATGGTCTTGATCTCGCCGGCGCGGTTCAAGGCATTCGCGGCAAAGCGTTCCACGCGGTTCAGGGTATCGACGCAGGTCGGCGAATTGATGTCGGTCTTGCCCAGGCGGCAATCGGCTTCATCGCGCAGGATCTTGTCGGCGCTCAGGTTGGTCACCAGATCGTCGATCTTGATGTTCCAATAGTCGACGGAGACGTCGAAGCTGGCACTCGGCGACCAGACGGCGCCCACGCCGAAGGACTTGCCCTTCTCCGACTGCAGATCCTTGCTGCCGTTCTGCACATAGTCGGCGCCCGGCGACTTGTTCGCGTAGTCGCAATCCTCGATGGCCTGTCCGGCGGCGCCGCAACGGTAGTAGTCGGTGGTGCTCGAATAATAGCCCGTGCCGCGCGCCTTGTAGATGTAGTTCATGTCCGGCGCGCGGAAGCTGGTGGCGTAATTGGCGCGGAACAGCACTTCCTTCGTCGGACGCAGCTCCAGCCCGCCGTTATAGGTGAACTTGCCATCGCTGCGGCCGGCAAAGTTGTAGCGGTCATAGCGGCCGGCCAGGGTGCCCGTCAGCTTGTCATGCAGCGGCAGGTTGACTTCGGCGCCCAGCGCGTAGCGCGTGCGCGTGCCGGCCGTGATGTCGGACTTGGTGGCGACGTTGAAGTAGCCCTCGTTGAGGCGCGCATCGGGCACGTTGCTGAAACCCTGCTTGCCCGCCTCGGCGATGGTGGCGATCTTCGCCACGCCGGCCGGCAGCTGGAACAGGTCGCCGTTGGTGGCCAGGCTCAGGGTATTCGTCCAGGCCTTGTCGTCGCTGTCGGAATTGCCCGTGATGCTGTCGAACTCGGCGGCGGTCAGGCGGCGCGACAAACGGGCCGGGTCCGGCGCGTAGATGGCGACGCCATTCGCGTCCGTGCCCAGTTTCGGTCCCAGGAAGAAGCTGTCGATATTGGCCAGCGCGCGCGGCGTGTGGCTTTCGCTCTTGTACAGCGAAGCGTTGTAGTTGGCTTCATACTGCCACGATGCCGTGCCGGGAATGCGGCCCTTGGCGCCCAGCGAGATGGCGGTGGCCAGGTCGTCCCACTTGCGGTTGTAGCGCGACACGCCGCCCATTTCCTCGGGCGAGATGTAGCGCGTCCACGCCTCGTAATTGCCCGTGTTCTGGTTCTTGAAGTAGCTGTTGCCCGTCGACGCAGAGGTCCAGGTGGGGCCGCGCGTATTATTTTCCGTCGCGTTCTTGCCGATCAGGAAATCGGCAAACAGCGTCGTTTCCGGCGACAGCTCGTAATTGGCGCTGCCGAACACGTTCTGGCTCTGGTTCTTGGTCTGCGTGGTCCAGTAGGTCGGGCCCACTTTCGGGCTGGCGCAATAGCTGCCGTTCTTCGCCTGGTATTTCACGACGCTGCCGCCGAACAGGTCGCCGAACTGCTTGCAGGTGTCCCCCAGGTCCACGTAGGTGCCGGAAGTGCCCGACTGCACCACGCGGCGCGAGGCGATGTTCGTCGGCGTGCCCGAGCGGGTGGACATGAAGTCACGCTCCAGGCTGGACAGCGGATCGCGCTGGCTCAGCTCCACGCTGAACAGGGTATGCAGCTTGTCGAAGTTGCCGCCGCCCGTCAGCTGCACGCGCTGGTTGCCGCCGCCGCCGCGCGTGGTGGTACCCGCCTTGAGGTTGATGTCAAAGCCTTCCGTCTGTTTTTTCAGGATCACGTTGATCACGCCGGCGATCGCGTCCGAACCATAGATGGCGGAGGCGCCGCCGTTGAGGATTTCGATGCGGTCGACGATGCTCGACGGGATATTCGCCAGGTTGGTGAAGTTCACCGTGCCTTCGTAGGCGACGGGGAAATCGGCCAGGCGGCGGCCGTTGAGCAGGATCAAGGTGTGATTCGGGCCCAGGCCCCGCAGGCTGATGGTGTTGGCCGACGGCGTGAAGGTATTGCCGAAGTCTTCGCCTTGCGTAAAGCCGCTGTTCTGCACCTGGTTGCTCAGGGCGTCATAGACGTTTTTATAGCCTTGCTTGGTGATTTCATCGCCGGTCAGGATGGTGACGGGCGACGGACCTTCCAGGCTGGCGCGGGGAATCCGCGAACCGGTCACGACAACCGAGTGGGCGCCGGTGTCGGCCTGGCCCTCGGCAGCCGGCGCGGCAGATTGTGCCTGCGCCACGCTGGCGGAACCGCCCAGGATGGCCAGTACGGCAATGCTGAGCGGGGTTAACTTGAATTGTCTAGGCATCTTTACGCTTCTCAAGGTGGAAGAAAAGCCAAAAGATATCAAAATGCAAGTAATTACAGAACGAATCGATTCGTCTTTCTATATACCATAATTGTTATATAGAAATATTTCACAGGAGAAAACCGCACCGTTCCCGGTGCGGCTTGCAGCAGAACATGCTCCGTTATGCTTACCTGACGGAAATTTCCTTATACTGGGGCCGCAACACGCGCAGGGCGACGTCGGCCGGGCTTTCCAGCGTGCCCAGCAGCCTCATGGCGCCCGTCGTCGGGGTGCAATTGCCATTGCTGCGGTACTGCAGCGCTGCCGCCAGCATGCCTTCGGACGTATCGCCCAGCGCATGCTGGTAATCGTCCGCCACGCTGCAAGTGGGCGGCAGGCCATCGGCATAGTCGCCAAAGCCCTTGGCGTTGACGCCCTTGAACTGGATGGCAAAATAGGTGGTGCCGCAGTTGGGCGTCGGATAGAAACCGTAGGGCTTGCCGCAGGTGGTGCCACCGATGAGGTTGACTTCCACGTCGACGCCGCGCAAGCCATTGATGATCGATTCGCTGGCCGAACAGGTACTGCCCGTGGTCAGCAGGGTGACGCGCTTGAGGCCCAGGGTCGGCAGGGCCTGGCCGGCGGCGACGGGATTGGGGGCCGCGAAACCGACGCTGCGCGACAGGAACAGCGAGGGTGTCGCCGCTTTCGTCTTGTCATTGAAGACCAGTTGCTCGAAGGTCTTGCCCGCCGTTTGCGGTCCCGCAATCATGTAGGCCAGTTCGCTGGCGACATCGAGCAAGCCGCCGCCGTTGTAGCGCACATCGAGTACCAGGTCGCTGATGCCGGCAGCCTGGAATTGCCGCATCGCATCAATCAACTGGCGCTCGGCAACATTGTTATGCGTATTGAAGGTCAGGTAGCCGACCTTGCCCGTGGGCGTATCGATGATGCGCTGGTTTTGCACGGCCGTCGTATTGACGTTGACGGGCATCAAGGTCACGCTCAGCGGCTGGCCGTCCCGGCTGAAGTCCAGCTTGTGATTCACCTGCGTGGCAGGCGACAGGCCCCCGTTGATGACGGCGACATTGTCCGTGCCCGTGGCACTGATGAAATCGACGCCATCGACGGCCTGCAGCACGTCGCCGCGGCGCAACCCGGCCAGAGCCGCGGGCGAACCCGGCTCGACAATCGCCACCACGGCATTGCGCGGCGGCGTGTTGCGGCCTATGCCCAGCAGCATGCCATAACCGAACTCGACGCCTTTCAGCGACGCTTCCCATTCCGCCGTCGTATAGGTGAAATGGTATTGATCCTTGGCCTTGCCCGAGGGCGTGATGACAGGCGTCTTGAGCACGTTGAAATACGCGATCGGGGTCGCGAAATTCTGCGGCAGATAGGTCGTCGGCACTTCCTGGTACCACAGATACGTTTCATCGATCCAGCTGCGCACCCACGTCTGTTCGTTGAGCAAGGTGCCTTGCCGGTCCGTCGCATTGCCGCTGCGGGGCTTTTCGCACAGGTTCTGCACGCTGGACGAGGCCACGATCAGGGGCGTGCCGCTGCCGTCCGAGCCGGCAGGCGTGCTGCTTCCGCCACCGCCTCCACCACCGCCGCAGGCGCTCAGCAGCATGAACAGGGGCGCCAGCACTAGAGGCAAACAGGCAGAGGAATAACGGGTTGTCATCACAATCTTTTCCATAAAGAAACTATCAGGAAATTATAGTACCTTTTGGAAAAATAGTTGCCCATTACGGTATTGAAAAGAACATGAAAAAATGGCGCCCGCAGGCGCCATTTCATTTCTTCATGCAAATGCGGACATTTGCGCCTGCAGCATCAGGCCAGCGTTACCGCCACAGGGGCGGCGGCCGTCGCCGACGGCAGCGGCGTCGGCGCGTTGAAGGCGATCAGCAAACTAGCTTCCTTCTCCTTCGCCGCCTTCAGATGACGCTCCTTCACGTGGCCATAGCCGCGGATGTCTTCCGGGATGCTGGCGATGGCCACGGCTTGCGCCAGCTTGGCCGTCGTCAGCTTCGGCAGCAGACCGCCCACCGTCGCGCGGTATTCGAGTATCAGCGCGCGCTCCATCTTGCGCTCGGCCGTATGGCCGAACACGTCGAAGGCCGTGCCACGCAAGCCTTTCATCTTGGCCAGCACGCCGAATGCCTTCATCATCCACGGGCCGAATTCCTTTTTGACCAGGTGGCCCTGGGCGTCGGTTTTCGCCATGATCGGCGGCGCCAGGTGGAACTTGAGCTTGATGTCGCCTTCGAACATGGATGCGATCTTCGCCTGGAAGGCGCCGTCCGTGTACAAACGCGCCACTTCGTACTCGTCCTTGTAGGCCATCAGCTTGTAGAAGTAGCGGGCCACGGCTTCCGTCAGGCGCAGGTGCGGGCCATTCAGGGCGCTTTCGGCGGCGCGTACCTGGCCGACGAAGTCCAGGTATTGCTGCGCATAGGCGCGGTCCTGGTAGGCCGTCAGCAGGGCCACGCGCTTTTCGATCAGGTCGTCGAGCGTTTCGATGCGCTTGAATTCCATTACCTTGGCGGGCGTCGTCATGCGCACCAGGCTGGCCGTATCGTGCGCACCGGCGCGGCCCCAGTTGAAGGCCGCCTTGTTGAATGCCACGGAGACGTTGTTCAAGTCGATGGCCTTCATGATGGATGCCTCCGACAGCGGCACCTTGCCCTTTTGCCAAGCGTAGCCGAGCATGAACATGTTCGTCGCGATGGAGTCGCCCATCAGCGCCGTGGCGATCTGCCCCGCGTCGATGAAATCCACGTGGTCCGCGCCGCAGGCCTTTTCGATTTCCAGGCGCGCGCCGACGCCGGGGAACTGCCAGTCCGGGTTCTTCACGAAGGCCGCCGTCGACGAGCTGGTCGAGTTGATCATGGCCCAGCTGCGGCCTTCTCCCATGCGCGACAGGGCATCGCGGCTGGCCGTGACGATCAGGTCGCAGCCGATCACCAGATCAGCCGCACCCGTGCCGACGCGGGTCGAGTGGATGTCTTCCTGGCGGTCCGCCAGGCGCACGTGCGACATCACGGGGCCGCCCTTCTGCGCCAGGCCGCTCATGTCCAGCACGGAACAGCCCTTGCCTTCCACGTGGGCCGCCATGGCCAGGATCTGGCCCACGGTGACGACGCCCGTGCCGCCGATGCCGGTGACGAGGATGCCGAACGGTTCGGCCGTCGAGGGAATCGCTGGCGTCGGCAGGGCCGGCACTTCCGGGCCGCCCTTGTCGGCGCTGGCCGCCTTCTTCGGCTTTTTCAGGCCGCCGCCTTCCACCGTCACGAAGCTGGGGCAGAAACCCGTCGTGCATGAGAAATCCTTGTTGCAGGACGACTGGTTGATCTGGCGCTTGCGCCCCAGTTCCGTTTCCAGCGGTTCCACCGACAGGCAGTTCGACTGCACGGAGCAGTCGCCGCAGCCTTCGCAGACGGCTTCGTTGATGACGGCGCGCTTGGCCGGGTCCGGGTATTCATTGCGTTTCCGGCGGCGGCGTTTTTCCGACGCACAGGTCTGGTCGTAGATCATGGCCGACACGCCCGGCATGTCGCGCAGTTCGCGCTGCACGTCCATCAGTTCCGAACGGTGGCGCACGGTGACGCCTTCCGCCCAGGCGTAGTCGGACGGGTATTTTTCCGGTTCGTCCGTGACGACGATGATGGGACCGACGCCTTCGGCGGCGATCTGGCGCGAAATGATGGCCGGCGACAGGGGGCCGTCGAATTCCTGGCCGCCCGTCATGGCCACCGCATCGTTGAACAGGATCTTGTAGGTGATGTTCACCTTGGCCGAGACGGCGGCGCGGATGGCCAGGATGCCCGAGTGGAAATACGTGCCGTCACCGAGATTGGTAAACACGTGCTTTTCATTCGTGAACGGCGCCTGCCCCACCCAGGTGACGCCTTCGGCGCCCATGTGGGTAAAGGTCGACGTTTCGCGGTCCATCCACAGCACCATGTAGTGGCAGCCGATGCCGGCCAGCGCGCGCGAGCCTTCCGGCACCTTCGTCGAGCTGTTGTGCGGGCAGCCGGAACAGAAGAACGGCGTGCGGTCCTTCTGCGGATCGGGTTTCACGCTGATGGCCTTGAGGACGTTTTCCTTCGCTTCCAGGTAGGCGATGCGTTCCTTCACGCGCTGCTCGACGGGGTGGCCCGCGTAGTAGCGCGAAATGCGGCTGGCAATCGCGCGGGCGATCATGGCCGGATTCAGTTCATACGTGGCCGGCAGCAGCCAGTCGCCGTGGCCCGTGCCCTTCTGGTTGCTCCATTCGCCCGTGTCGTCGAACTTGCCGACCACGCGCGGACGTTCGCCGTCCTTCAGGTTGTACAGCTCTTCCTTCAGCGCGTATTCGAGGATCTGGCGCTTTTCTTCCACCACGAGGATTTCGTCCAGGCCCTTGGCAAATTCGTGCACGCCGTCCGCTTCCAGCGGCCAGGTCATGCCGATCTTGTACAGGCGGATGCCGATGTCGGACGCCGTCTGCTCGTCGATGCCCAGGTCGGCCAGCGCCTGGCGCGTGTCCAGGTAGGATTTGCCGGCCGTGATGATGCCGATGCGCGCCTTCGGGCTGTCCCAGATGATCTTGTTGAGCTTGTTGGCACGCGCATACGCCAGCGCCGCATACCATTTGTAGCTGTTCATGCGGACTTCTTGTTCCAGCACCGTGTCGGGCCAGCGGATGTTCAGGCCACCGGCCGGCATCTCGAAGTCCGTCGGCAGGGTGATCTGCACGCGGTCCGGGTCGAAATCGACGGCGGCACCCGACTCGATGATGTCGGTCACGCATTTCATCGACACCCACAGACCCGTGTAGCGGCTCATGGCCCACGCATGCAAGCCGTAGTCGATGTATTCCTGCACAGACGAGGGGTACAGCACGGGGATGCCGCAGGCGTTCAGGATATGGTCGGACTGGTGCGCCGTGGACGAGGATTTCGCCGCATGGTCGTCGCCGGCCAGTACCAGCACGCCGCCATGCTTGGCGGAACCGGCATTATTCGCGTGCTTGAAGACGTCGCCGCAGCGGTCGACGCCGGGGCCCTTGCCGTACCACATGCCGAACACGCCGTCGTATTTGGCGTCTTCGAACAGATTCGTTTGCTGCGTGCCCCAGACGGCCGTGGCGGCCAGGTCTTCGTTCAGGCCCGGGTGGAACTTGACGTGGTGTTCATCGAGGTATTTCTTGGCCTTGATCGCCGTCATGTCGACGGACGTCACAGGCGAACCGCGGTAGCCGGTGATGTAGCCGGCCGTATTCAGGCCAGCCTTCAAATCGCGCTCGCGCTGCAGCATGGGCAGGCGGATCAGCGCCTGCGTGCCCGTCATGAAGGCGCGGCCGCGCTCCAGCGTGTATTTGTCGTTCAGGGAAATTTCGGACGCGTGCGCGCCCGGCTCAAGACTCGAGCCCTTGATTGGTGCATTCATTACTTGTCTCCATTATTCTCTGTGCTACGCGTGCAAAGTCGGTTGAACTCACACGTACCGGCGGTGCCTTGTGGGCAATGCCGATGCGGAAAAATGACTTGTTTGTCGTAGACTACCACAGGAATGCGCGCAGTTCTTTGCTGCGCTGCACTCCCATGTTAATGCCTTTTTACTACTATTTTTACAGGGCAATACTTATGCCGCGTTCGTATCTTTCAGCACGCCGCGCTTGATCTGGTCCAGCTCGATCGACTCGAACAGGGCGCGGAAGTTGCCCTCGCCGAAGCCCTGGTCGCCCTTGCGCTGGATGATCTCGAAGAAGATCGGGCCGATCACCGTCTGCGTGAAGATCTGCAGCAGCAGTTCGCGTTCGTTTTCCGTGCTGTGGCCGTCGATCAGGATGCGCAGGCGGCGCAGCTCTTCCAGCTGCTCGCCGTGGTTCGGCAGGCGGCGGTTGACCAGCTCATAGTAAGTTTCAATCGTGTCCTGGAAATCGATACCCGTATCGCGCATGCCTTGCACGGATGCGTAGATATCGTCCGTGCCCAGGGCGATGTGCTGGATGCCTTCGCCATGGTACTGGTCCAGGTATTCGGCGATCTGCGACTTGTCGTCCGACGATTCGTTGATGGGAATGCGGATCTTGCCGCACGGCGAAGTCATGGCCTTCGACTTGAGGCCCGTCAACTTGCCTTCGATGTCGAAATAGCGCACTTCGCGGAAGTTGAACAGGTTTTCATAGAAGCTCGCCCATTCCTTCATGCGGCCGCGGTGCACATTGTGCGTCAGGTGGTCGATATACGTCAGGCCATGGCCGACGGGGTTGGCGACGGCGCCGGGAATGGCGACGAAATCGACGTCATAGATGCTGATGTCGCCGATGCCGCCCGGAGCGGCCGCATCCGGCTTGTCCGCGCCCTTGCCGCGCCAGCGGTCGACGAAGTACAGCAGGGAATCGCCCACGCCCTTGATGGCGGGGATGTTCAGCTCCATCGGGCCGGTTTTATTGTCGAAGCCCCAGGCGCCCAGTTCCAGCGCGCGGCGGTACACGAAGGCCGCGTCGTCGACGCGGATGGCGATGGCGCACACGGACGGGCCGTGATGGCGGGCAAAACGCTGCGCGAACGAATCTTGTTCGGCATTGATGATGAAATTGATGTCGCCCTGGCGATACAGGGTCACATCCTTGTGGCGGTGGCGCGCGATGGCCGTGAAGCCCATGTTCTCGAACAGCTTGCCCAATGCTTTTGGGTCTGGTGCTGCATACTCGACGAACTCGAAACCATCGGTACCCATCGGGTTATCCCAAGGCTGAAATTGCATGATGTCTCCTCCAAGAAGTAGCGCACAGTATAGGCGCGGTCTGTGGGCATTAAATGCCAAAGATCTCCCGAACAATCATGATTTGCGCAATAATATTGCGTGAAAGTCGAACCACCGGAGGAAGCATGAGCAAAATTACGCTGGATAAAACGGACCGCAAGATCCTGGCCGTCCTGCAGGCCGATGGCCGCCTGTCGAACCAGGACGTGGCCGAGCAAGTCAGCCTGTCACCGTCGCCATGCTTGCGCCGCGTCAAACGGCTGGAAGAAGCGGGCGTGATCCGCCAGTACGTGGCCCTGCTGGACCCGGAAAAGATCGGCCTGGGCTTGCTGGCCTACGTCAACGTGCGCCTGGAAAAGCACAGCGACGCCACCGCCCACAGCACGGCGCGCGTGCTGGCGCCCAACCTGGTGACGAATACCTCGCCGCGCGCCGACTTCGCCGTGGCCGTGGCGCAATGGCCGGAAGTGGTGGCCTGCTATGCGATGACGGGCGAAATGGATTACCTGCTGCGCGTGCACGTGGAAGACATGGAGCACTTTTCGCGCTTCATGATGGCGACCCTGCTACGCCACCCGGCCGTGCTGGACGTGAAATCGAGCTTCGCCCTGCAGCGCATCAAGGATACGACGGCCCTGCCCCTGCTGTAATCAATCAGCCGGCGGGGGTGCCGGCGGCGCCGGCTTCTTGCGCCCGGGCAAGCGCTCGAACAGCTTGTAGGCGGCGCGCGCATTGGCCTTGAAGGTGTAGTCGAACATGGCGAACTGCTCCTGCACGGCTTCCTGCAGCATGCTGCTGGGGTTCGGCGGCAATAGTTTCAAATATGCATCGGCTTCGCCATAGTCGCGCTGGATTTCCATGCCCGCCTTCTTGGCGATATGCATCATCGTCTTGTTGGACGACAAACAATGCATGTACAGGGTATCGACATCGTTGTTGCGGCAGTGAATCGCCGCCCGTTCGAACAGCTTCGAGCCCACGCCCATGCCGCGCATGGATTTCGACACGGACACGCCAAACTCGGCCACCTGTTCCTTGTCCGTCACGGTGCTTTTCGCCGGCGACTTGTCCTTCGGCGCGAAGGCCAGGTGCCCCACGCCCACCAGCTTGAACAGGCTGTTGTAGACGCCATAAATCATGTCGCGCGAGAAATCCATCTTTTGCACGTACTGGGCCACCAGTTCATCGGGCAAGGCGCTGCCGAAGCGCAGCAGGCGGTCGCTTTTCTCCAGCGACAGGAAATGCTTCATCATGCGGCGCCGGTCGCGCTCATGCAATTGCTTGACGAGCACGGTCGGACGCCCGCCGCCGCTACGGCCAAGCCAGCGGCGAAACGGGTTTTGAAACAGCTTGGGTAAGATCACGACGACTCCTGGAAGCGGTGCGGCGGCACGTCAGGCCGGCATTGTGCAGTGCAACATTGTAACGTAGTTCCGCCGTTCAAGCCTGGGCCAGGAACGCCTGCACGGCCGCCACCCGCGCCGCATGGATGACGTCGGGGATGCGTTTGGGCTCCGTGCAGGCTTGCGCCAGCGCGCCCGCATTCACGCCCCGCGCCGCGTCCAGGCCGCCCTGCAGCCGCGCCGCCTGGACAAACTCGCCGGCCACCAGGCCGTCGCAGGCCACGGCTTGCAGCAGCTGCGCAAAACGCTGCGGCTTGCGCCAGCCGTCGCAGCGTTCGCACAGGGCGACGATGGCGTCGGCGTCCAGCGCCAGCGCGCCATTGATAGTGTCACGTTCGCGGGCCGCCATGACGGCCAGTTCGCGGCACTCGTTGGGCACGCGCAGACGTACGCTCAATTGCTCGATGGACTCTTTACTCAAATGCAACATCAGGGCGGCGAAGCGCACGGGCAAGTCATGGCCTTGCGCTGCCGCATGGTCGATGACCTGCAGCAGGTGCGCGCTGACGGTGATTTCCCCCATGATGCGTTCCAGCGCGCCGCATTCCTGCAGCACGGCCAGCATGCGCGAAGGACGGCGCTCCATCAACCCCTTGGCCACTTCCTGCCACACGCGCTCGGCCACGAGCGCATCGACTTCGCCATTGGCCACCATCTGGCGCATCAGGGCCATGGTGGCGGGCGCCACCGTAAAAGTGTCGAAGCGGGCGGCAAAACGGGCCAGGCGCAGGATGCGCACGGGATCTTCGCCGAACGCGTCGGACACGTGGCGGAACACTTTATCCTGAATATCCGCAATGCCGCCGAACGGGTCGGTCAACGTCCCGTCCTCGGCCCGGGCGATGGCGTTGATGGTCAGATCGCGCCGCACCAGGTCTTCTTCCAGGGTAACGTCGGGCGCCGCGTGGAAGACGAAGCCCCGGTAGCCGGGCGCCGTCTTGCGTTCCGTGCGGGCCAGCGCGTATTCTTCCTGCGTCTTCGGGTGCAGGAAGACGGGGAAATCCTTGCCCACGGGACGGAAGCCTTTGCGCAGCATGTCGTCGGGCGTGGCGCCGACGACGACGTGGTCGTGGTCTTTCACGGGCAAGCCCAGCAGTTGGTCGCGCACCGCGCCACCGACCGTGTAAATCTTCATGTTGCTCTTTTCTTAATCAGGGAGTTCCGCATCGTGCTTGGGCGCCGTTTCCGTCTCCGCCAGCGCTTCCGTGATCCAGCGCGCCACGGCCGGATGCGCCTGCACGCGCTCGCAATACGCGTTCAGGGCCGGCGCCAGGCTCACGCCATAGGTGCGGAAACGCATGACGACGGGGGCGAAATACGCGTCGGCGATGGAAAAATCGCCAAACAGGAACTGGTGATGGCCGAAGCGCGACAAGCACTCTTCCCAGATTTCGCTGATGCGGCCGATATCGGCTTGCGCGGCGGGCGTGCGGCCCCGGCCCGGCAAGTTCGCCTTGATATTCATCGACATATCCGTGCGCAAGCCGGCGAAACCGGAATGCATTTCCGCGCAGACACAACGCGCCATGGCGCGCGCGGCCACGTCCTGCGGCCACAGATGTTTGTCAGGAAACTGCTCGGCCAGGTATTCGCAGATGGCCAGGCTGTCCCAGATCGTCATTTCGCCCGCCAGCAGCACGGGCACCCTGCCGCAGGCCGAGTATGCGGCGATTTTCGTCGCCGTGTCGCGCTGGTCGAGCAGCACGCGCACTTCCTGGAACGGGATGCCGAAGGCCGTCATGGCCACCCACGGCCGCATCGACCAGGACGAGTAATTCTTGTTGCCGATGATGAGGGTCAGGCCCGGCTCGCGCGCGCTGGCCAGGGCTTGTGTCAGACTGGGGTCAAGGATGGTCGTTTGCATGGTCGGCGAAATTTAGTTGGATGATGGCAAATCGGCAGAAACGGCGCTGTTTTTCGGTCCCACGGTGCCCAGGCGCGCCTTCAGCGACTGCGGGCTTTTCTCGAACAGGGCCGCGTAAAAGGTGGCGTTGGCCATCACGTTCTTCACATAGCCTCGCGTTTCCGTGTATGGAATGGTCTCGGCAAAGACGGCGCCTTCCAGCGGACGCGTCATGGTGGCGCGCCAGATGCGCAGGCGTCCCGGCCCCGCATTGTAGGCGGCGCTGGCCAGCACTTGCGAACCGTCCAGGCCGCCGAGCACCATGTTCAGGTAATTCGTGCCCAGCAAGACATTCGTGCGCACATCGCTCAGGGTTTCCGTGACGAAATCGGTCAGGCCGATCTTCTTGGCCACGTAGCGGGCCGTCGACGGCATGACCTGCATCAAGCCGGAGGCGCCCACGTGCGACTGCGCATCCATGATGAAGCGCGATTCCTGGCGGATCAGGCCATATACCCAGGCCTTGTCCAGGCCCAGGGTTTGCGTGGCCGGATGCATGACGTCGTCGTGCGGCGTCGGGTAGCGCTGCGTGTAGTCCACTTCCAGGCGCGTGCGGTCCGAGGTGTTGACCATGCGGTCGAGCACATTGTTCTGGCGCGCAAATTCCGCGGCCGCCAGATGTTGCCTGTCCGTCATCGAACGCAGTTCCCAGTTCCACTCGCGCGTGCCTTCGAAGCGCAAGCGCATGTTGAAGAATTTCAAGGCCCGCTGCAAGCCCGGATTGGCGGCCATGGCGGCGATTTCCATCGGCGTGACGGGCTGGCCCGGCGGCGGCAAGACCAGGTGATTGCCCAGCTCTTCATTGGCCAGCAGACCATAGAAGTTCGATTGATCGCTGATCGTGCGGTACAGGGCATCGGCCTGCGCGTTCGGGCGGCCCGGCGTTTCCGCCTGCTGCGCCCGTGCCAGCCAGTACACCCAGGTGGGGTCCGTGCGCAGCGAGGCCGGCATGGCCTGGATCGACGACTTGACCACGGGCCAGTTGCCTTCGCGCAAGGCAATGCGCGCCTTCCACTGCATCTGCTCCAGGGTCAGCGGTGCGCCATTACTTTTTTGCCAATATTCAAACGCTTCCGGCGCCAGCGAATACGATGCCTGCAGGGCCAGGTTGGACCAGCCGATGGCCTGCTCCTGCGCCGTCAGGGACGGGCTGGCCTTTTGCAGGGCCACCACGCCCAGTTTCAGGGTGCTTTTCGCCATGCGGCCCACGGCCACCAGATACATTTCATGGTCGGCGCGGCTGGCGCCCGCGCCCTTGGCCAGCACCAAGGCGGGCAAGTCGATCGCCTGCGCCATCTTCGCGTCGGACGCGCCCAGCAGCAGCGCGATGCGGCGCGCCGGGCCCGTGGCATTCGTCTGGCCCGCCAGGCGGATCTGTGCCCACAGGTCGTTCGTATCGAACTGGCCATTTTGCGCCAATACCGCGATCAGGCTGCCGCACGCTTCGCCATAGCCGGGCGGCGAGACGAGCAGGTTGCGCGCCTCGGGCGCCACGTTCTGCCCCTTGGCCGCGCGCGACATCAGCGCGTAGCACTTGAGCTGGGTATCGTCGTCGAGGGCGAATTGTGGATATTGCTCATCAAACACGACCCAGTCGCGCTTGCGGCCCAGTTCCAGCAGCCAGTCGTTGCGGAAACGGTCGGCGATGGCGCTGCCCTTGTAGCGGTTCAGGTAATCGCGAAATTGTGCTTCGGTCAACTGCTTGATGCGCGGTTTCAGCCGATAATAGTCAACATACGATGGAATCTGGTAATTCGTCAGCCGGGCCGCATAGAAGTCCGCCTTGTCGGCGTCATCCTTGCGCGCGGCGTCGCGCAGCAGCAGGAAGGCATCGTCCTCGCTGCGCGTATCGGACGCAAGCGCTGCGGCAGGCGATACGGTGGCGGTCACCTGTGCCAGGGCGGCCAGGGGAGACAGGACCGATGCGGCACACAGCATCGAGCCGGCAATCCATTTCAGTGGGGAAATCAATGTACGACTCTCAATCTTGATGGTGATATGAATAGCGACCCTAGAATAACATGCGATCCGGCTACACGGCCACCCATTGCGCCACAGGAAAAAGCCAGCTTGCGCAAAGCCCTGCTGGCGGCCCGCCGCGCCCTGCCCGACGCCACGCGCGCGCCGTGGGATGCGGCCATCGCGCGGCGCCTGCTGGACTGGTGCGCGCAGGAAAATGTCAGGGAACTGGGCGTGTACTGGCCCCTGCATGGCGAGCCGGACCTGCACGACGCCTATGCCCGGCTGGCCGCGCGCGGCGTGCAGTTAAGCTTGCCGGTGGTGCTGGAAAAACATGCGCCGCTGGCGTTTTCCGCCTGGACGCCGGGCGAGCCCATGGTCAAGGATGGCATGGGCGTGGCCGTGCCGGCCCAGCTGCGCCTGCGCCCGGCACCCGCCGCCCTGCTGGTGCCCTGCCTGGGATTTAATGAAGAACGTTACCGGCTCGGCTATGGCGGCGGCTATTACGACCGCACCCTGGCGGCCACGCCCCGCCCGCGCACGGTCGGCATCGCCTATGCGTGCCTGGCGGCACACTTTCCCAAGGGCGAATACGACATCGCCCTCGATCACATCGTGACCGAGGGCGATCTGCTCTGACGCATCAGACGGGGATTACTTGACCAGGCGCTGCCACAATGCGGTCGTGGGCGCCGCCTGGTTCATGCTATAGAAATGCAAGCCTGGCGCGCCGCCTTCCAGCAGGCGTTCGCACAAGCCCGTCACCACGTCCAGGCCGAAGGCCTTGATGGACGCGCTGTCGTCGCCGAAGCTGGCCAGCTTCAGACGCACCCAGCGTGGAATTTCCGCGCCGCACATGTCCGAAAAACGCATCAGCTGCGTGTAGTTCGTGATCGGCATGATGCCGGCCACGATGGGCACGTTGATGCCCACCTTCTGCGCCTGCTCGACGAACTGGAAATACGCGTCGGCATTGTAGAAGTACTGGGTGATGGCGGCATCGGCACCGGCCTGCACCTTGCGCGCGAACGCCTGCAGGTCGTCCTGCGGCGAACGGGCTTGCGGATGCACTTCCGGATAGGCGGCCACCTCGATATGGAAATGGTCGCCCGTCTCGGCGCGAATGAATTCCACCAGCTCGTTGGCGTAGCGGAACTCGCCCGAGGCACCATAGCCGCTGGGCAAGTCGCCGCGCAAGGCGACGATGCGGTTCACGCCCGCCGCCTTGAAGTCGGCCAGCACGGCGCGAATCGATGCGCGCGAACCGCCCACGCAAGACAGATGGGGCGCGGCTTCTTCGCCGGCCGCCAGGATCTCGCGCACGGTGTCGAGCGTACCCTGCTGCGTCGTGCCGCCCGCACCGAACGTCACCGAAAAATACTTCGGATGCAATTCAGACAACTTGGCGCGCGTGGCGCGCAGCTTTTCCGCCCCTTCCGGGGTTTTCGGCGGGAAAAACTCAATACTGAAGTTATGGGTTGCCATTGTCATTACTCAAAAGTAAGGTCGACAAGGCCCAGGAAATGATGCTGTACAGAATGGCACCACCCACGGCCGACCAGAAACTGGCGACATGGAAACCAGCGATCATCTGCGCCACCAGCCAGAACATGAAGCCGTTGATGATCAGGATGAACAGGCCCAGTGACAAGAACGTCACGGGCAGGGTCAGCAGGATCAGCAGGGGGCGGATCAGCGCATTGACCAGCCCCAGCACGGCAGCGGCCAGCAGCGCGGTCCAGCCGCTGCTCATCGTCACCGAGTGCATCAGGTAGGGAACGGCAAACAGGGCTGCCGCATTGATAAACCAAATCAGTAGCAAGCGCATTTCTCTAGCCTGTCAAAAAAGAGGGGCAAGCCGGCCGCAGCCGGCTTTCAAGTAGTCCGCGAAGTATCGTTGCTTCGGGAGCCGTAGCGAGCAGACGTGCGGCGTGGCCGAGAAGCGCAGCTGTACTTTATGTACAGCGAGCATCGCCGGCCTCGCCCCGCGTCGCGCAGTAGGCTCGCGGAGCAACCAGCCAAATTAGTAGCGGTAGTGGTCGGGCTTGTATGGACCTTCCGTGCGCACGCCGATGTAGTCGGCTTGCTCTTGCGTCAATTCCGTCAGCTGCGCATTCAACTTTTTGAGTTGCAGGCGGGCGACTTTTTCATCCAGGTGTTTCGGCAGGGTGTACACGCCGACCGGGTAGTTGGCCGTGTTCGCGTACAGTTCGATCTGCGCGATCGTCTGGTTGGCGAACGACGAGCTCATCACGTACGACGGGTGGCCCGTGCCGCAACCGAGGTTGACCAGGCGGCCTTCGGCCAGCAGGATGATGCGGCGGCCCGACGGGAAGATGATGTGGTCGACTTGCGGCTTGATGTTTTCCCACTCGTATTGCTTCAGCGAAGCAACATCGATTTCATTGTCAAAGTGACCAATGTTGCAGACGATGGCCTGGTCTTTCATGCGCGTCAGGTGATCGTGCGTGAGGATATGGTAGTTGCCGGTGCAGGTAACGAAAATGTCGCCGTGTTCGCAGGCGTAATCCATGGTCACGACGCGGTAGCCTTCCATCGCCGCCTGCAGTGCGCAGATCGGATCGACTTCCGTCACCCATACTTGCGCCGACAGGGCGCGCATGGCTTGGGCCGAACCCTTGCCCACGTCACCGTAACCGGCGATGACGGCCACTTTGCCGGCGATCATCACATCGGTGGCGCGCTTGATGCCATCGACCAGCGACTCGCGGCAGCCATACAGGTTGTCGAATTTCGATTTCGTCACGGAATCGTTCACGTTGATGGCAGGGAAAGCCAGCTTGCCTTCCTTGTGCATCTGGTACAGGCGGTGCACGCCGGTCGTCGTTTCTTCCGTCACGCCGAGGATTTCCGGCAGGCGCTTCGAGTACCAGGTCGGGTCGACCAGCAAGTGCTTCTTGATCGAGTTGAACAGGCAGATTTCTTCTTCCGAGCCAGGGTTGGCCAGCACGGACAGGTCGGTTTCCGCGCGCACGCCCAGGTGCAGCAGCAGGGTCGCGTCGCCGCCATCGTCGAGGATCATGTTCGAATAGACGGCCTTGCCGTTCGCATCCGGCCATTCGAAGATGCGGTGCGTGTATTCCCAGTAGTCATCCAGCGACTCGCCCTTGACGGCGAACACAGGGGTGCCGGCGGCGGCGATGGCGGCGGCGGCATGGTCTTGCGTGGAGTAAATGTTGCACGATGCCCAACGCACTTGCGCGCCCAGTGCTTCCAGGGTCTGGATCAGCACGGCGGTCTGGATGGTCATGTGGATGGAACCGGTGATGCGCGCGCCTTTCAGAGGCTGCGCTGCCGCGAATTCTTCGCGGATGGCCATCAGGCCTGGCATTTCCGTTTCAGCAATCTTGATTTCTTTGTCGCCCCATGCGGCCAGAGTGATATCGGCGATGGTGTAGTCGTGTTGCGATTTGAGTACGGCGTTCATCACGCCCTCCTTTCAGTTGTTGAAAAAGGTACGTGAGCGCGGTTGCAGGATATTCCGAGCCTGGCGAATTTCTTCGTCGCAACGCTCCTCGGACGCCGGATTTTAACATTGTCAAGCCGCGCGCGCCAGCCTGTTCGGCATGCATGGCCCCGCAACAACACATAAAAAAAGCGCCCGCGGCCTAGCGGCCGGGGCGCTCATCAGCAAGCGGGCTGGATTACTTCAGGCCGGCCGCGTCGCGCAGCAGGGCGACCTTGTCCGTGCGTTCCCACGTGAATTCCGGCTCTTCGCGGCCGAAGTGGCCGTAGGCGGCGCTCTTTTGGTAGATCGGGCGCAGCAGGTCGAGCATTTGCACGATGCCTTTCGGACGCAGGTCGAAGTGCGCCAGCACCAGCTTGGCGATTTCCGTATCGGGAATCACGCCCGTGCCTTCCGTGTAGACGGTGATGTTGATCGGCTTGGCCACGCCGATGGCGTAGCTGACCTGCACCTGGCATTGGCGCGCCAGGCCGGCGGCAACGATGTTTTTCGCCACGTAGCGGGCCGCATACGCTGCCGAACGGTCGACTTTCGACGGGTCCTTGCCCGAGAACGCGCCGCCGCCGTGCGGGGCTGCGCCGCCGTAGGTATCGACGATGATCTTGCGCCCGGTCAAACCGCAATCGCCTTGCGGACCGCCGATGACGAAACGGCCTGTCGGGTTGACGAGGAATTTCGTGTCCGTCAGCCATTCGCGCGGCAGGATGGGCTTGATGATTTCTTCGATGACGGCTTCTTCGATCTGCGAGTGCGAGATTTCCGGCGCATGCTGGGTCGACAGCACGACCGTGTGCACGCCGACAGGGCGGCCGTCGACGTAGCGCAGCGTGACTTGCGATTTGGCGTCCGGACGCAGCCATGGCAGGCGGCCATCCTTGCGCAGCTGCGACTGGCGCTCGACCAGGCGGTGCGCGTAGTGGATGGCGGCGGGCATCAGCTCGGCCGTTTCATCGCAGGCGTAGCCGAACATCAGGCCCTGATCGCCAGCGCCTTGATCCAGGTCAATCCCCGCACCTTCGTCAACGCCTTGCGCGATGTCCGGCGACTGCTTGTCGTAGGCCACCAGCACGGCGCAACCCTTGTAGTCGATGCCGTATTCCGTGTTGTCGTAGCCGATGCGTTTGATGGTTTCGCGCGCAACTTGAATATAATCCACATTGGCGTGGGTGGTAATCTCGCCAGCCAGCACCACCAGACCCGTGTTGCACAAGGTTTCGGCAGCCACGCGGGCGGCCGGGTCCTGGGTCAGGATGGCGTCAAGGATGGCGTCGGAAATTTGATCGGCAACCTTGTCGGGATGGCCTTCCGAGACGGATTCGGAAGTGAAGAGATAGTCGTTTGACATTGCAAGCTCCTGATTACTATGTGAATGTTCTGTCGCAGTAAAGAGGATTTTGCCTGCGACGCTTTAGCGATATTTATATTCCGCTTCGCAAGTTGTCTATTAACTCAGCGGTTACTGCATACGTGGTATTTTACGCTTCTTAAAAAATTTTGGCACGGCAACACGCCATTCCTGGAAACAGCTCATTCATGTTAGTCCCCATTTTTCGCTTCTTATCGATCTTTCCCTTGCCCGTCCTGCATGGCCTAGGCGCTGTGCTGGGGTGGGTGATTTACGCCATTTCACCGTCCTACCGCCGCCGCATGCGCGAGAACATGCAGGGTGCGGGTTTTTCGCAACACTTGCATACGGCCGTGGCCGAAGCGGGCAAGAGCGTGCTGGAACTGCCCTTCATCTGGTGCGCCCCCGCCGAGCGCGTGGCGCGCCATGCGACGGTGGAAAACTGGGAGCTGGTGGAACAAGCCCTGCAGCACGGCCGCGGCATCGTCTTTCTCACGCCGCACCTGGGCTGCTTTGAAATCGTCGCCCAGCAGATCGCCCTGCGCACGCCGCTCACCGTGATGTACCGCCCGCCCAAGCGCGCCGCCTTGAAGCCGCTGATCGAAGGGGCCCGCGCGCGCGAAAACCTGATGCTGGCGCCGGCCAATATGTCGGGCGTGCGCATCTTCGCCAAATGCCTGAAAAAAGGCCAGCCCATCGGCCTGCTGCCGGACCAGGTGCCGCAGGAAGGCGAAGGCGTGTGGGCCGATTTCTTCGGCCGTCCCGCCTACACCATGACCCTACCGGCCAAGCTGGCGCAGATGGGCGGCGCCGAAGTCATCATCACCTACGCGGAGCGCCTGCCGGGCGGACGCGGCTACGTCGTGCACTTCGTGCCGTTTACCGAGTCGCTCGATTGCACCTCGGCGGAGCAGGCCCGTACCATCAATGCCGCCATGGAACAATTGATCGCCCGCAGCCCGGCGCAATACCTGTGGAGCTACAACCGCTACAAGGTGCCGCGCGGCGCGCCGCCGCCCACGCCCGCCACGCCCGATGCCGCCAAGGAGCCGGCATGAGACTGCTGATCGCCTTCATGTGGCTGCTGCACTGGCTGCCCTTGCCCATCCTCGGCCGCTTTGGCGTGGCCGTCGGCAGCCTGCTGTTCATCGCCATGCCCACGCGGCGCAAGATTGCCCTGACGAACCTGCGCCTGTGCATGCCGGAATTGACGGAACAGCAACGCGTGGCCCTGGCGCGCCAGCATTTCCAGGCCTACTCGCGCAGCGTGTGGGAGCGCAGCATCCTGTGGTGGGCGCCGGAAGAACGCCTGAACCGCCTGATCAAAAAAGTGCCCGCCTTCCCGGGCCAGCAGATCGCCGCCAAGCCCACCATCCTGCTGTGCCCGCACTTCGTCTGCCTCGACGTGGCCGGCGCCGCCACGGCCATGGAAATTTCCGCTTCCTCGATGTACGTGCAGCAAAAGAACGCCGCCTTCGACCAGGCCTTGCGCGCCGGCCGTTCGCGCTTCAAGCCGCCCAAGCTGTTTACGCGCCAGGACGGCATCAAGACGATTCTGCGCGCCCTGCGCGACGGCTTGCCCTACTTCATGCTGCCGGACATGGATTTCGGCGAGAAGGATGCGGAATTCGTGCCCTTCTTCGGCGTACCCGCCGCCACGCTGACGGCCACGGCGCGCCTGGCGCTGGCCGCCAAGGCGCAGGTCATTCCCGTCATCGCCACCTTCCTGCCCAACTACGAAGGCTGGCAAGTGACGTACTACCCGGCCTGGGACGATTATCCGGGCGACGACATCACGGCCGCCACGCGCCGCATGAACGAATTCATCGAAGAACGCGTGCGCGAAGCGCCGGCCGAATATTTCTGGACGCATAAGCGCTTCAAAACGCGCCCCGAAGGCGAAGCGTCGTTCTATAACCAGCACAAGTGATACGGCAGAACATGAAACTCCACTTTACCAAGATGCATGGCGCCGGCAATGACTTCATCGTCATCGACGCCATCAGCCAGGACATCGATTTCACGCCGGCCCAGTGGCAGCGCCTGGCCGACCGCCGCTTCGGCATCGGCGCCGACCAGATCCTCGTGGTGGAAAAGCCGCGCCTGCCCGGCTGCGACTTCCGCTACCGCATCTATAACAACGACGGCGGCGAAGTGGAGCAATGCGGCAACGGCGCGCGCGCCTTCGTCAAGTTCGTCAGCGAAAAAGGCTTGTCCGACAAGGCCAGCATCCGCGTGGAAACCATGGCCGGCGTCATCGCGCCGCGCCTGGAAGCCGACGGCAGCATCACGGTCGACATGGGCGCGCCCGTGCTGGAGCCAAAGCTGGTGCCGTTCGATGCGCATGGCCTGGACGGCGTGTCGCAAGGCAGCGATCTGCTGTGGCCGCTGGAGCTGGACTTGCCAGGCGACAACGCTCCCGTGCTGGTGTCCGTCGTCTCGATGGGCAATCCGCATGCCGTGCAGGTGGTCGACGACGTCGAGGCGCAAGACCTGGAAACATCGGGCCCGCGCATCGAGCACCATCCGCGCTTTCCGCGCCGCGTCAATGCGGGCTACATGCAGGTCATCGACCGCCACCACGTGAAACTGCGCGTGTACGAGCGGGGCGCGGGCGAAACCCTGGCCTGCGGCACGGGCGCCTGCGCCGCCGCCGTGGCCGGCATCCGCCGCGGCTTGCTGGACTCGCCCGTGCGCATCAGCGCGCGCGGCGGCGAACTGTCGATCGCCTGGCAAGGCCCGGGCAAGCCCGTGCTGATGACGGGTCCGGCCGTGACCGTCTTCGAAGGCACGATCGAGCTGTAACCCCTGCCTCAGGCCGCCAGGAACTGCCGCTCCTGCGGCGCATGTTCCTGCGGTACATGTTCCTGCGACAACTCCAGTTCCGTCAGATAGCACTTCAGGCGGTACAGCCGCTGCCGGTAATTGCCTTCCGGGCCAGTCACGCCGCAGTCGACACGCTCGAACAGGCGCGCGACCTGGTCGAGCACCTGGCGTTCCTGCGCCGTGCGGACCAGCACCAGGCGCCGCTTGCCCCGTCCATGCGTGGCGCTGATATCGACCAGCAGGCAGTGCCCCTGGTCGGCCGCATGCACGTCGAGCAGCAGGGCTTCGGCGCGCGACAGGTGAAACCAGCGCGCCAGCTCCAGCCGCGCCGCCAGCAAGGGGTGATTCTGTCCCAGCTGGCGCAGGTGCGCGCCCGCATGCACGGCGCCGCACTGGCCCCAGTCGCCCGGCTCGCCGCGCGGCGCAATGCGCGCCAGCGCCGCTTCCGCTTCGCGGCTGCCTTGCGCCTGCGCCTGCAGCAGCCAGTAGGCGGCCCGCACGTCGCTGTTGACGCCTTCGCGCCGGTTGCGCCAGGCATGCATGCCGCATTCGAGCTGGGCCGGGGCATGTCCCAGGTCGGCAGCACGTTCTAGGCAGCAATGGGCTTCGACCACATTGCGCTGGGAAAATTCCGGTTTCGTATAAATGCGCGACAGCACGAACCAGGCTTCGGCCAGGCCCTGTTCGCCGGCCTGCGTCAGCCAGCGCACGGCCCGCTTGAAGTTGGCGGCGCCATGGCGCGTGGCCAGGCGCTGGCCCTGCGCATCCATGCGCGCATAGCCAAGTCCCAGTTCCAGCTGCGCCGTGCGGTCGCCGCCATGCGCGGCCAGTTCGCAGCACTGCCAGCCTTCGGCATCGCCAGCGGGGGCCAGCGCCTGGGCGCAGCGCGACAGCAGCAGCACCTGCTGCGCGTCGAGCGCGAGGGTGCGCGCCCCGGCGGCGGCCTGGCGCTGCAACAGCTCGCGCGCCAGCGGCAAGCCCTGCGCCAGGAAGCCGGCATGGTCGCCGCTGCTCCACGCCTGCTCCAGGGCCGCGTACAGGGTGACGTCGATGTCGCTGGCGGGCTCGGCCGCATGCCGCACCAGCGGTGCAGCCGCGCCGTCCTGCAGGGACAACAGCCAGCGGGCATCGGGCAAACCGGCCGCCGCCGCCGCTTCCAGTCCCCGGCGCGCCGTGGCCCGCAAGGTGTCGCAGCTGCCCGGATGGCCCAGCACCAGTTGCGCCAGCACCAGCCCGGCCTGGGCCAGCCCCGCATCGAAGGCTTGCGCATAATACGGAATCAGGGCCTGGGCCGCCGGGCGCGCCACCTCGAAAGGCACATGCGTGCCGATCAGCATGCAGGCTTCCTGGCTGCCTTCCTGGGCGGCCCGCGCCAGCCAGTGCAAGGCCGTGGGCAGGCTTTGCGGCACGCCCTGGCCGAACAGATACACCCTTCCCAACGCCAACTGGCAGGCCACATCGCCCGCCCGCGCCCCCTTGATCAATCCTAATGTTTCGCGATTTGCCATCGATTCTCGATATTGAGTCAATGATTCTAATAATGAGTATGCCGTCTCCAGGCCCGTCCATGCAGGCCGTCCCCTAGTGTACCGTCCTTGTGTGGGAAATCCGCCAAAGCCGGCGCAAGAACTTGATTCAACGCAACAATGCCTACCCACCAACAAGTCAATATGGCGACATGCCGCTACCGTGGCAATGGGAAAACGCTTGCCTCAAGCATACGGTCGGCAGAAATCGCGCGTTACAAAAATACAACAGGGTCATGGATTTATGACGCTTTCCACCAACCTTTTCACGCACATTTGACCAATCCCGCACGTCTTGCGTGCCAACGAATTAAGGTTCATTCATCGAAACGCGATCGTTAATGCCTTTCAATCTGCTCGGATCTCGGACGGAACTCACTTTTAATAGGGATTAAAACATGAAAAAATCACTCGTTGCCCTCGCACTCTTCGGCGCTTTCGCCGCAACCGCACAAGCGCAGTCGTCCGTTCAAATCTACGGCACGATCGATGCAGGCGTGGCCAAGGCGACTGGTAATTCCGCCATCGTGACCAAACGCGACAACAACAAACTGGGCTTCAAGGGCACGGAAGATCTGGGCAATGGCTTGAAAGCTATTTTCCAACTGGAAATTCGCTATGAATCCGATACCGGCACCATCGAAAACACTTCGGGCACCAATTCGCGTCCCCTGTTCCAGGGCCAGAGCCGCGTCGGCCTGCAAGGCGACTTCGGTACCGTGCGCCTGGGCCGTGGCCTGACCGCCTTCCAGGAAACGAGCACCGCGTTTGAACCGTGGTCGGGCATGCCGACGCCAGCCGGTTTCCAGACCGACCTGACCGTGGCCGGCTACACCAGCGATCCGCTGAGCGCCCCGGGCAACTCGCGTAACCGTTTCTCGAACGCCGCGTTCTACAACTCGCCCGTCATCGCCGGCTTCCAGTTCAACGCCACCGTGGCCGCCAAGGAAGCGAACAACAACGCCGCCGTTCCAGTGACGTTGCCTAACCTGACGACAAATGCCAGCGGCAACTACGCTCTGGCAGCCAACGTGGCACCGGCGTCGAGCCCGTACTCGGTCTCGCTGACCTACAACTACGCGCAATTTGCCGCCATGGCCGCCTACGAGCGCAATGGCGTGCAAGCCAAGCTGTGGTCGATCGGCGCCTCGTTCAATCCCGTCACGGAATTGAAACTGATGGCAACGTACCAGCACCAGGATGACGGCGACTTCAAGATCATCAACACCGACACCAAATCGTGGGTGCTGGGCATGAACTACGATGTGGGCCCAGGCAAGGTACGCGCTGGCTACGGTCAAAAAACGCCGGATGGCGTCGCCAAGACCAAGCAGGCATCGCTGGGCTACGATTACAACCTGTCGAAGCGTACCTACCTGTACGCAGATATTTCGAACAAGAAATCGGCTAGCGTCACCAACTACAACAACACCACGTCGGTCAACTACATCGGCGTAGGCGTGCATCACAACTTCTAATGGCGCCGCGGCCCACCCCTTGCGGGTGGGCTGACGACCATGGAAGAACGGGCGGCATGGGCAACCATGCCGCCTTTTTCATGGGCGCGCGGAAAATGCACCGGTGCCGCGCCCTTTGCGCCTATGGCGCGGCACTCTCGGTTAGAATGAAGCGTTCAACTTTCACTGACAGACATTCTCAATGACCGCCACTCTCGATTCCAGCACCGTCGCCCAGTATCTGAGCGAGCATCCGAATTTCTTCGAAGAGCATACCGCCCTGCTCGGTGAGGTCAAGCTGAGCAGCCCGCTGACGGGACGCACCATCTCGCTGCAGGAGCGGCAGATGGAAGTGATGCGCGACAAGTACAAGGCGCTGGAACTGCGCATGTCCAAGCTGAGCCGCCTGGCCGAGGAAAATGGCGACATCGCCAGCAAGTTTCACGGCTGGAACCAGGCCATGCTGCAGGTGCGCAGCGATGCCAACATGCCGCGCGTGCTGGTCGACGCCTTGCAAAGCAGTTTCGACGTGCCCCACGTCAGCCTGCGCCTGTGGCAAGTGCTGCCGGAACACGCCAGCGGCTGGTTCACGGAAGACGTCACGGCCGACGTGCGCATGTTCGCCAACAGCCTGCAGGCGCCGTACTGCGGCAGCAACCGCGATTTCGAAGCCGTGCACTGGCTGCAGGCGGACAAGATCGAATCGACCGTCATGATCGCCCTGCGCGCCCCCGGCACCACGGGCACCTTCGGCCTGCTGGTGCTCGGTTCGCCCGACAGCGAACGGTTTACCTCCAGCATGGGCACGGACTTCCTCGTGCACATCGGCGCCACGGCCAGCGCCGCCCTGGCGCACCTGCGCGCCGGCTCGCCTGCCTGAGCACGCCATGCATGCGGCGCGCGGCAAGAGCGACTGGCTGGATGCCTACCTGGCGCAGCTGGCCACGCAGCGCAAGCTGTCGCCGCACACGCTGGACGCCTACGGGCGCGACCTGCGCGCCTTGCTGGCCCTGAGCGGCGATGCGCCCTGGACGGCCCTCGCCCATAACGACGTACGCCGCTACGCGGCCAAGCTGCACGCTGGCGGCCTCGACCCACGCTCGATCGCCCGCAAGCTGTCGTCGTGGCGCGGCTTCTTCAACTGGCTCAGCGGTGAAACGGCACTCGACGCCAACCCCGTCGACGGCATCCGCGCGCCCAAGCGGGCCAGGACCCTGCCGAAAGCCCTGTCGGTGGACGATGCCGTGCGCCTCGTCGCACCCGCGCCGCACCAGCAGGGTGGCGCCGAGCCGGAACAGCTGTGCAACCGCGCCATGTTCGAGCTGCTGTATTCGAGCGGCTTGCGCGTCTCCGAGCTGACCAGCCTGGACACCCATTACTGCAAGGCCGACAACGGCCAGCCCGCCTCGCAGGGCTGGCTCGACATGGCCAGCTTCGAAGTCATCGTCACGGGCAAGGGCAGCAAGATGCGCAAGGTGCCTGTCGGCAAGGCCGCCCTCGTGGCCCTGAGCACCTGGCTGGCCGTGCGCCCGCCGGCGGCCGACGGCAGCGCCGCCCTGTTCCTCAGCACGCGCGGCACGCGCATCTCGCCCCGCGTGCTGCAGCTGCGCCTGAAGGCGCACGCGCTGGCGACGGAGATTCCCGCCAATGTGCACCCGCACGTGCTGCGCCACTCGTTTGCCTCGCACGTGCTGCAATCGTCGGGCGACCTGCGCGCCGTGCAGGAAATGCTGGGCCACTCCAGCATCACCTCGACCCAGGTCTACACGGCCCTCGATTTCCAGCACCTGGCCCACGTGTACGACCAGGCGCACCCCCGCGCCAAGGCCAAGTAGACGCCCCTGCCCGCCGTCCGGCCTGATCCATATCAAGCGAACCGGCCCCCATTTGCAAGCTTTTGCAAAATTCCGGCATAATCGTCCGCATTCGACCGCTTGCGCGGCGGCATCCCTGATTCCAGCATAGGCATTCTCATGGCAATGATTCCCACCACCATACTCACCGGCTTCCTCGGCGCCGGCAAAACCACCTTGCTCAACCGCATACTGCAGGAAGAGCATGGCATGCGCATCGCCGTGATCGAAAACGAGTTTGGCCAGGAAAACATCGACAACGAGATCCTGGTGCAGGACAGCAACGAGCACATCATCGAGATGAACAACGGCTGCATCTGCTGCACCGTGCGCGGCGACCTGATCGTGGGCCTGACGGAACTGGCGCGCAAGCGCGACGCCGGCCTGCTGGCGTTCGACCGCGTCGTCATCGAAACGACGGGCCTGGCCAATCCCGGCCCCGTGGCGCAAACCTTCTTCGTCGACGAGGAAGTGGGCAGCCACTACATGCTCGACGCCATCCTCACGGTGGTCGATGCGCGCCATGCCATGAAGCAACTCGACGAATATGAGGAAGCCCAGCGGCAAGTGGGTTTTGCCGACAAGCTGCTGCTGTCGAAAACCGACCTCGTCAGTGAAGAGGACGTGGCCGTGCTGACGCGCCGCCTGAAGCGCATCAACCCGCGCGCGCCCATCGCCAAGGTCGATTTCGGCCGCGCCCCGCTGGCCGAGGTGCTCGACATCCGCGGCTTCAACCTGAACGAAAAGCTGGAACTGGACCCGGACTTCCTGGCCACGGAAACGGCGCACGTGCATGACCATGACCACGCGCACGAGCATGGCCATGCGCACGCCCATGAGCACCAGCACGAACACAGCGACGCCTGCGCCACCGACTGCGGCCATGCCGACCACCACCATGCCCAGCACAGCGACGACATCGCCGCCTTCGTTTTCAAGAGCACGCAACCGTTCGACAGCGCCAAGCTCGACGAGTTCCTGGGCGGTCTGGTGCAGGTGTATGGCCCGCGCATGCTGCGCTACAAGGGCGTGCTGCTGATGCAGGGCGCCGAGCGCAAGGTGGTCTTCCAGGGCGTGCACCAGCTGATGGGCAGCGACCTGGGCGCCAAATGGGGCGAAAACGAAGTACGCAGCAGCAAAATGGTCTTTATTGGCAAAAATCTACCAAAAGACATTTTTATTCGCGGACTCGAACAATGTTTGGTATAAACTAGCCGGGTTTTGCAAAGTACCCGTTGCAAAGCAGAAACAAAAGGGAAAGTTAAGCACGCTTTCCCGCTGTCCGACACCAATCTTGCTGGCATAAACCAACAAGTCGCCGTTCCTGATCGGCTAGTCAACAAATCGGGATGGCAATATAAAGCAAAGCGTGCCAAAATCAGCGACGAAAACGGCCCTTGTCGTTCGCCTGTCATGAAATGCTGGCAAACTGCCGCTGGCCGCATGCCAGGCATGCAACCGATCCACCCAACACGCCGGTAACGCGCGCGCAGCGCGACTGGCATAGAGCGGTAAAAAGTTATCAACATGGCAAATATAGCCGGCCGGTAGTCCTGGCCGCCGCCGGCAAGCCAAGGTCGCAAGCAGTACATCCGGACAGCAATGCCCAGCGGAACCTGTACAGTTGCTCGGCATCGCCGCATCAACTGATCAATTTGAAAACTCTGTCGTATCGAAGGTAAGCGAAGTCATGACCAAAACTAATAAATCGACCCCGGCCGCCAACCAAGACATCCCTCTCATCAGCGAAGAGCAAATTCGCGCCATGAGCGACGATGACTACATGAATCCGGCACAACTGGCATTCTTCAAGGCACGTTTGCAACAGCTGGAAAAAGAGCTGCTGAAAAACGCCGGCGAAACCACGGAACACTTGCGTGAAACCGTGCTGGTACCGGACCCTGCCGACCGCGCCACCATCGAGGAAGAGCATGCGCTGGAACTGCGCACGCGCGACCGCGAGCGCAAATTGCTGAAGAAAGTACAACAATCGATCGCCAGCATCGACGCCGGCGACTATGGCTGGTGCGAAGAAACGGGCGAGCCCATCGGCATCCCGCGCCTGATCGCCCGTCCGACGGCCACCCTGTCGCTGGAAGCCCAGCAACGGCGCGAGCTGAAGCAGAAACTCTACGGCGACTGATCGCCCGCCCCCGCGCAAGCCGCCCCGGCGGCCGCGCGACGGCGCATGAAAAAGCACGCACTCTACGGATGCGTGCTTTTTTTTCGCCCCGCGCCAGCTACACTGAAGCAGGCACGGCAGCGGCAAGCGGCGCTTGCAATTGCCTTTTCCATCCCCACTTTTGAGCCATGGGCGCGCAACCGCATGACGCTGCACGCATAGGCATGAAACTTTTGAGGTCAATATGGAACAATTTCACGGCACCACCATCCTCTGCGTCCGGCGCGGCAAGCAAGTGGCCCTGGGCGGCGATGGGCAAGTTACCTTGGGCAACATCGTCATGAAGGGCACGGCCCGCAAAGTGCGCAAGTTGTACCAGGGCAAGGTCCTCGTGGGCTTCGCCGGCGGCACGGCCGATGCCTTCACCCTGCTCGACCGCTTCGAAGGCAAGCTGGAAAAACACCAGGGCAACCTGCTGCGCGCCTCCGTCGAACTGGCCAAGGACTGGCGCACGGACCGCGTGCTGCGCCGCCTGGAAGCCATGCTGCTGGTGGCCGACAGCGAATCGACCCTGGTCATCACGGGCAACGGCGACGTGCTGGAACCGGAAGACGGCATCGGCGCCATCGGCTCGGGCGGTACCTACGCCCAGTCCGCCGCCAAGGCGCTGCAGGAAAATACGGACTTGTCGCCGGCCGACGTGGTCAGGAAATCGCTGACCATCGCCGCGGAACTCTGTATCTACACCAATATGTCCCACATCATCGAGACCCTGGACTAAGCGTCCCCGAGAAAACGCCCATGGCTGCGTTGCCTGGCCTGGGCGTAAAAAAAGGTACTGCCTGCGGCCAAGGGCCTTGCCCTGAACGTTTTTCGGGCACTCTACGCAAATGAAGGATAGAAAGCCATTATGATCATGAACATGACCCCGTCGGAAATCGTCACCGAACTCGACAAGCACGTGGTGGGCCAGGCCAAGGCCAAGCGCGCCGTCGCCATCGCCCTGCGCAACCGCTGGCGCCGCCAGCAGGTGGCCGAGCCCCTGCGCCATGAAATCACGCCCAAGAACATCCTGATGATCGGCCCCACGGGCGTCGGCAAGACGGAAATCGCGCGCCGGCTGGCCAAGCTGGCCGAGGCGCCCTTCATCAAGATCGAAGCGACCAAGTTCACGGAAGTGGGCTACGTGGGGCGCGACGTCGATACCATCATCCGCGACCTGATCGACATCGGCATCAAGCAGACGCGCGCGCTGGAAATGAAGAAAGTGCGCGCCCGCGCCGAAGACGCGGCGGAAGACCGCATCATCGACATCCTCGTACCGCCGGCGCGCGACTTCGGCTTCACGCCGAATACGGCGGCGGCCGTGGACACGGGCGGCGACAGCACGCGCCAGACCTTCCGCAAGCGCCTGCGCCAGGGCGAGCTCGATGACAAGGAAATCGAGATCGAGCTGGCCGAGGCAGGCCCGCAGATGGAAATCATGGCGCCGCCGGGCATGGAAGAAATGACGGAGCAGATCAAGTCCATGTTCTCCGGCGTGGGCGGGCAGCGCAAGAAGGCGCGCAAGGTCAAGATCCGCGAAGCGTTGAAGTTGCTGGTCGAGGAAGAAGCGGCCAAGCTGGTCAACGAGGACGAGCTGAAACAGAAGGCCATCCAGAACGTCGAGCAGAACGGCATCGTCTTCCTCGATGAAATCGACAAGATCGCCTCGCGCTCGGAGTCCGGCGGCGCCGACGTCTCGCGCGCCGGCGTGCAGCGCGACCTGCTGCCGCTGGTCGAGGGCACGACCGTCAACACCAAGTACGGCATGATACGCACGGACCACATCCTGTTCATCGCCTCGGGCGCCTTCCACCTGTCGAAGCCGTCGGACCTGATTCCCGAGCTGCAGGGGCGCTTCCCCATCCGCGTGGAACTGGAATCGCTGTCGATTGCGGACTTCGAGCGCATCCTGACGAGCACCGACGCCTGCCTGACGATGCAGTACGAAGCCTTGCTGGCGACGGAGAATTTGAAGCTGCAGTTTGCGCCGGAAGGCATCACGCGCCTGGCGGAAATCGCCTATTCGGTCAACGAGCGCACGGAAAACATCGGCGCGCGCCGCCTGCACACGGTGATGGAAAAACTGCTGGAAGAAGTGTCGTTTACGGCCAGCGAAGGCAGCAGCACGACGGAAAATGTGCTGGTGATCGATGCCGCCTACGTCAACGAGCGCCTGGAAGCGTTGTCGGTCAACGAAGACCTGTCGCGCTACGTGCTGTAATCAGGGAGGGGACCGATGGCAAACAAGGCATTGGCGACGCGGCAGAAGATGCAGTTCCGCGTCGAACCCTCGCAAAAACCGCGCAACCCCGTGGCCAGCGCTGCCCTGCAGCGCAGCGCCGGGGCGCACGTAAAAACCGTCTCCGGCCAGCGCCAGCACGAAAAACGCCTGCTGGCGAAACTGCTGCTGAAGGCAGACGTCAAAGACTGATCTGCAAATGTCCATGGCAAGGCGCATGGACGAAGACAGCATGAGCATGGCGACGCCGTGCTACGCCGCCAGGGACATGTCAGGCCGCCCGCGGACACCCCGCTCCCGGGGCGTCCGCCATCAGGCCATCCTTGCCAGCCGCCCGCCGTCAGAAACGGTAGGACGCGCCCAGCGAAAACATGTCGACCTTGGTCGTTTGCTTGTCGTTGTACTTGACGGGCACGCGGTCCCAGTCGAGGTGCAGCGACCAGTTCTGGTTCAGCGCATACGCCGTGCCGATGCCATAGATCAGGCCAGCCTTGTTCTTCTTGTCCGAACCGCCGCCCAGATAATCGACCTTGCCCTGCGTGTAGGCCACGCCCGCACGCCCGCTCAGCGTAAACGCGTCGAACTGGTAGCCGAGCACGCCCTGCACGCCGGCGCCCGTGAACTTGCCGCGCCCTGCCGCCTTGCCGGCGCCCGTGTCAAAACCGGATTTGACCTCGCCGCCCGTGTACCCCACCAGTTCAATCGCAGGCAGGGCCACGCCGCCCTGAAACGGCAGCGCGTTGAAACTGTAGCCCACGTAGGCCTTGCCATTGCGCTTGCTGCTTTTGTCGCAATCGGCTTGTCCTGGCACGCAGTCAAGGCCGGTATTGGCGCGAAAGCCGTAGCTGGCGCCCGCGTAGACGGGACCCGGCGCAGGATCGGCTGCGGCAGCCGAGGCATGCAGGGGAGCGATGGCGGCCAGCGCCAGTAATGCTGCGGGAAAACGGAAAGTTGGGAACATGGATAACCTCTACAAGTGGGTGGATTGCCTGGTTGTAGCGCACTGCGTGAACCACGCTTCGGCGCCACCAACGGGAGTGTCATCGCTTTTGCGCCAAAGTACTATCACCTTGTGCAAAGTGTCATTACGGGCTACATTCGGTACCGGCATCCGCTACCAAACTTGTAAAAAGGATATATCGTGAGTTCGCCTGAACTGGTCTTACGCGTGCTGCGCACCCAATTGCGCGCCGCCGGCATCACTTATAAGGTTCTGGCCGAGCGCATCGGCATGAGCGAGTCGAGCGTCAAGCGCATGTTCGGCCAGCACGACATGTCGCTGTCGCGCCTGGCCCTGATCTGCAAGGCCTCCGGCATCGCCATGGAAGACGTGCTGCGCGGCGCGGCCGACATCACGCCGCACGCCGACACGCTCACCCTGGTGCAGGAAAAGTCGCTGGTGGCGCATCCGCGCCTGCTGCTCGTGGCGATCTGCTGCCTGGGCCACTGGAGCCTGGAACAGGTGGTGGAAACGTATGCGCTGACGCAGGCCGAGTGCATCGGCTGCCTGGCCGAGCTGGACCGCCTGGGCTTGATCGAGCTCAAGCCGCTGAACCGCTACAGCCTGCGCGTCTCGAACGCCTTCCACTGGCTGGCCGACGGACCCGTGCAGCAGTACTTCCGCGAATACGTGGTGGCCGATTATTTCAGCGGGCATTTCGACGGCGCCGGCGAAACCCTGATGTGCATCCCCGCCCGCCTGTCGCTGTCGAGCGCGCAGGAGCTGGTGCAGAAGATCCGCCAGCTGGCCGAGGAACTGGCGCGCCTGCACCAGAACGACCGGCGCCTGGCGCCGCAGGAGCGCGACGGCTTCACCCTGCTGCTGGGCTTCCGTTCATGGGAATTTGCCGCCTTCACGGCCCTGCGGCGCAACCCGGCCAGCGCCCTGCCCGCCACGCCGGGCGCCAGTTACCAGACGGGGCCCAGGAACAGATAGAAGGTGCTCTCGCCGCCCTTCGAGGCGCCCGAAGCCATGTACACGGGACCGAAGCGGGTATCGACGGAGATGAAGGCGCTGCTGGCCTGCGTGAACTTGCTGGCCTTCCAGCGCTCGCTCTGGTCGAAGCCGCCGCCCATTTCCAGCGAAAAGCCGGCCCGCACGGCGCCGCCCAGGGTACTCGGCAGGGAGCCGATGCGGCGCGCCATCACCACGCGCGCCAGGGCGATGCTGCGCCCGCTCACGGATTCAAATTCCGTGCCGGACAGGCGCAGGAAGCCGCCCAGGCTGAGCGGCGCTTCGCCCCGCTGGGCACGCGCCCACTCGCCATACACGTGGCCGGCCCAGTTGCCGTAGCCGAAAGCCTTCAGCGCCGTGACCGAGGAGCGGCCCAGCGCCGCTTCGCCCGAACCCGTGGTCGAGGCGCGCGTCCAGGTGGCGTCAAACAGCACGCCGCGCGTGGGAAAGCCGGGCGAATCGAGCGTATCGGCGCGGAACTGCACGAACTGCGTCGTGCCCAGCGCGCGCGACTCCGGCAGCGTGGGGTCGGCCGGAATCGCCAGCTTGCCCTTGACCTCGCTGCGCGTGACGCCGAACTGCAGGTCGCCCCAGTTGCCGAACTCGCGTCCCAGGATCAGCGCCCCCGCCTGGCCGTTGTACGCCAGGCGCGCGCTGCGCCGGCCCTGGTCGAACAGGTCCATCGCCGACGAGGTATACTGCAGCTGCGGCGCGATATACCACGGGTTGCCGGCGCCCAGCGGCTGCCAGTACTGCACGCCGAAGCCGCGCGCGTTGCCGATCTGCGCCGTGCTGCGCAGCTCGCCGCCCCAGCTGTTCAGGTTCGAGCGCACATGCAGCAGTTTCAGGGCGAAGCTGTTGCTGTCCCTGAAATCGCTGGACAGCTCCAGGCCCACGCGCAGGCGGTTGCTGGCCCATGGCGCCTCGACGGCCTTGATGTTGACCGTGCGCTGGTCGCCCGCGTCGACCACTTCCGTCTCCACGCGCGCCACGTCGCCGCGGCCATACAGCCTGGCGGCCGCCTTGAGCACGTCTTCCTGGCTGACCGCCTGCCCTTCCACCAGGCCCGATTGGGCCTGCAGGATGCGCGGGTTGATGTCGCCCTCGCTTTCCACGGCCAGGCGCGTGAGTGGCAAGGCCACGTCCAGCAGGGCCGGCGCGGCCAGGCGCAGCTGCTCGCGCGCCGCATACTGCTCCGGCGGCAGGGCCAGCGGCGCCAGGCGGGCGGCCAGCGCCTGCGCCGCCTGCTCGCCGGCGCGCATGGCGCGCGCGTAGTTCTCGAAATCGAGGAAGCTCACGCCCGTCAGGTCCGGCGCCACCAGGATATCCTGCGGCCGCAATTCCTTCAGCGAGCGCTGCACGTTCTGCTCCGTGAGGATCTGCAGCATCTGCTGCGCCACGCCGATGGCGCTGCCCAGGTCCTTTTCCGGCGCCAGCGGCGTGCCCACGTTGACGGCGATGACGATGTCGGCGCCCATCGCGCGCGCCATGTCGACGGGCAGGTTGCGCACCAGGCCGCCATCGACCACCAGGCGGTTATTCACGCGCACGGGAGAAAACACGCCCGGCACGGCCAGCGAGGCGCGCATCGACAGGAACAGCGGCGTGTCGACCAGTTCCACCAGTTCGCCGCTGACCAGGTCCGACGCCACGGAACGGAAAGGCAAGGGCAGCTGGCTGGCCGGACGGTCGCGCATGCCGGCGGGCAGAAGACGGTTCAAGGCCATCTCCAGCGCCGCATTGCTGGCCGCGGCCGGCGGCGTGGAAATGCCGTTGCGGCTGAGGCCAAATTCGATGCGCGAAGGCAGCAGCAAGTCTTCCTCGCGGCGGCGGAAGGCCAGTTCGTCGCGCGGCGGACGGTCGGCCACCACGCGCGCCCAGTTGGTTTCGCGCGCCATCTTTTCCAGGTCGGCGACGGAGGCGCCGGCCGCATAGGCGCCGCCCACCACGCCGCCCATGCTGGTGCCGACCACCATGTCGACCGGCACATGCAGCTCCTGCAGCACTTTCAGGACGCCGATATGCGCCAGGCCGCGCGCGCCGCCGCCCGACAGCACCAGGGCGATGCGCGGGCGCGCGGGCGCGGGCGCTGCCTGCGCGGAGACGGGGACAGGCGCGGCGGCGGGAACATCGGCGGCGGCGCCAGCTTGCGGCAGGGCGCACAGCGCCGCCACGCAGCCTGCTGCCAGGACGGCACGGATCGAAAACATGAAGACTCCTGTGGTGACAGCGGCATGGCGCCGTCAGCATGATGGTAACGGGGTGTCGCTGAAAATCAGGTCAATTCGACGGCGGTGGCGGCACGGCCGTCACCTGCGGCGGTGCCGGCATCTGCACGGCCGGGCGCTGCGCTTCCGTCGGCAAGGGCGGCGGCACCAGGTTCGCCGCCGGCGCGGGCGTCGGGGCGGCGGCGACCTGCGCCGGCAGGGCCAGCGCCTTGTCGTCGGCCACCAGGTCGATGCGCTTGCTCACGCCGCCGTCGCGCAGCAGCACGTGGCGCGCATGCACTTCCTGCACCGTCACGCCGGGCACCACCTCGGCGCCTTCCGGCACGGCCACGGAAGGCTTGCCGTCCGTCGAGATGATGGCCACGCTGCGGCGTCCGTTCTCCGCCGCCACCACGCCCTTGAGCTGGTAGTTGCTGGCCGTGGCCACGCTGACCTGGCCGCCGAACAGCGAGGCGCCCGCCTCCACGCTGGCATCCTGCACCACCGGCACGGCCGGCGGATTGATGGGGCGTTGCGGTGCCTTGAACAGCTGCATGGCCCAGTAGGCCAGCGATACGGACAACGCCACGACGGCGAGCAAACTTGTAAATTGGGGCAAACGCTTCATGGCTTCCTTGATATTTCTCTTAACGCACCAATTGATTAATCTCGATAATCGGCATCAATACGGCCAGCACGATCAGCAGCACCACCACGCCCATGGCCAGGATCAGGGCCGGCTCCAGCAGGCCGGCGATGGTGAGCGTGCGGCGCTCCAGGTCCTGCTCCTGCGCGCTGGCGGCGCGCTCGAGCATGGCCGGCAGCTCGCCCGTGATTTCGCCGGCGCGTATCATGTGGATCAGCATGGGCGGGAAATGCTTTTGCGCCGACAGCGCGCGCGCCAGGCTCACGCCCTCGCGCACGGCGCCGCTGGCGTCCGCCACCAGCTCCTGCATCGCCACGTTCGTCAAGGTATCGCGGCTAGTGTCGAGCGCGCGCAGGATCGGCACGCCGGAACCCGTGGTGATGGCCAGGGTACTGGCAAAGCGCGCCGTGTTCAGGCTGCGCTCGAATTTGCCGTACAGGGGCGCCGTCAGCAGCCAGGTATGCCAGCGCCGCTTCAGGGCCGGCTGCTGCAAGGCGCGGCGCCAGGCGAACCAGGCGCCGGCCAGGATCACGGCCACGATGATGCCGTAATGGCGCACGAAGTCCGACAGCGCCAGCATGATCACCGTCAGCATGGGCAGCTTCTGCTTGGTGTTGGCGAACACGGAAACGATCTGCGGCACCACGTAGGTGAGCAGGAACATCACGATGGAAAACGCCACCACCGTGACGATGGCCGGATAGGTGAACGCCAGCTTGACCTTCTGCACCAGCGCATTGCGCCGCTCGATATAGTCGGCCAGGCGCGAGAGCACGCGCGACAGATGGCCGATCTGCTCGCCCGACGCCACGAGGGCGCGGTAAATCTCCGCGAAATCGCGCGGATGGCGCGCCAGCACGTCGGAAAACGCGGCGCCGCCGATCACTTCGGAGCGGATCGACGCGATCAGGTCGCGCAGGTAGGGCCGCTCGGCCTGTTCCAGCAGCGCGGAAAAAGCCTGCTCCAGCGGCAGTCCCGCTTCCAGCAGGCTGGCCAGCTGGCGCGTGAACAGGGCCAGTTCGGTGCTCGACAGGCGCTCGCCGAAGCCGCGCCGGCGGGTCACGCCGGCGGCGTCGACCTGCGCGGCGATCTGCTCGACGGCCAGCGGCACCAGGCCTTGCACGCGCAGCTCGGCGCGCGCGGAACGGGGACTGTCGGCATTGAGCACGCCCTTGCGGGTGGCGCCCAGGGCGTCGACGGCTTCATAACGGAATGCGGGCATGGTGGCGGGCCTAGTCTTTGGTCACGCGCAGCAATTCTGCCTGCGTGGTGGTGCCGTCGCGCAGCCAGCGTTCGCCGTCCTCGCGCATGCCCGTCATGCCGTCCTGCAGGGCGACGGCGCGCACGTCCGCTTCCGAGGCCCGGTTGTGGATCTGCGCGCGGATCTGCTCCGTCGTGCGCAGCAGCTCGTAGACGCCGACCCGGCCCTGGTAGCCCGTCTGGCCGCAATGCTCGCAGCCGACCGCCTGCCAGTACTGCCCGTCGAAGGTCTTGCAGGAGCCGCACAGCTTGCGCACCAGGCGCTGCGCCAGCACGCCCAGCAGGGACGACGACAGCAGGAAGGGCTCAATGCCCATGTCCAGCAGGCGCGTGACGGCCGCCGACGCGTCGTTCGTGTGCAGGGTCGCCAGCACCAGGTGGCCCGTCAGGGAAGCCTGCACGGCGATCTGCGCCGTTTCCAAGTCGCGGATCTCGCCGATCATGATCACATCGGGATCTTGCCGCAGAATGGCCCGCAGCGCCTTGGCAAATGTCATGTCGATGCGCGGATTGACCTGCGTCTGGCCCACGCCCGCCAGGTCGTACTCGATCGGGTCTTCCACCGTCAGGATGTTGGTGGTGGTGGCGTTGAGCATCGACAGCGCCGCGTACAGGGTGGTCGTCTTGCCCGAGCCGGTGGGGCCCGTGACGAGCACGATGCCGTGCGGTTGCGTGATCAGGCCATCGAACTGCGCCAGCATGGGCGCGCTCATGCCCAGGTGCTGCAGGTCAAGGCGGCCCGCTTCCTTGTCCAGCAAGCGCAGCACGGCCCGTTCGCCATGGCCCGTGGGCAGGGTCGAGACGCGCACGTCGACGGGCTTGCCGCCCACGCGCAGGGTGATGCGGCCGTCCTGCGGCAGGCGTTTTTCCGCGATGTCGAGCTGCGCCATGATCTTGATGCGCGAGATCAGCGAGCCGTGGATGGCCTTGCGCGGGCGCACGACGTCGCGCAGGCTGCCGTCGATGCGGAAGCGCACGACGGAGGTCTGCTCGAACGGCTCGATGTGGATGTCGGACGCGCCTTCGCGCAGCGCCTGCGTCAGCAAGGCGTTGATCATGCGGATGACGGGCGCGTCGTCGGACGATTCGAGCAAGTCCTCGATGGCCGGCACGTCCTGCAGCAGCTTGGTCAGATCGAGGTCGGCGTCGAATTCATCGGCCATCTGCGACGCATCCCCGCCGCCGCCCGCGTAGGCGCCGGCGATGGCCGCATCGAGGTCGGGACGCGGCAGCACCGTCAGCTGGATGCGGCCGAAACGGCGCGACACCTCGGCGATAGCCGCCGGCGCCGTCGATGACGCCACCAGCACCTCGACGGGGGCGCCGTCGACGGCGCCCGGCCGGGCCAGCAGGCCGAAATCGCGCGCGTAGGCGTAGGGAAGCAAATTACTCATGGCTGCCCCGTCACTTCTGCTGCTGCGGCAGTTGCTGCTGCTGGTACTGCTGCAGCAGCGGCTGCGGCGGCGTGGCCGCATTGGCCGGCGCGCCTGGCGGCGGCGTCGGCGCCGGCGGCACGGGGCGCGTCACCATGTTGCCGCCCACGGGCTGGCCATCCTGCAGGGCCGGCAGCACGGGCGTGCCCAGGTCCTTCAGCATCAAATTGCCCGTGGCCGGCACGGCGGCCGTCTCGGCCGAACGCATGTAGTCGTAGCGGTCGGCCGCCAGGCTGCCGCTCTGTTCCTTGTTGCGCACGATGACGGGGCGCAGGAAGATCATCAGGTTGGTCTTCGTGCGCTCGCGCGTCTGGTACTTGAACAGGTTGCCAATCAGGGGAATGTCGCCCAGGCCGCGCACCTTTTCCGCGTTGTCGCCCGTGGTGTCCTCGATCAAGCCGCCCAGCACGATGATCTGGCCATCGTCGGCCAGCACATTGTTCTCGATCACGCGGTTGTTGATGGTGATGCCGCTGACGGCCGACGCCGTGGATTTGTCCACGCTCGACGTCTCGTGATAGATGCCCAGCTTGATGGTGCCGCCTTCGGAAATCTGCGGGCGCACCTTCAGGGTCAGGCCCACTTCCTTGCGGTCGATGGTCTGGAACGGATTCGTGTTGGTGCCGGCCGTGCTGGTGTACTGGCCCGTCAGGATAGGCACGTTCTGGCCCACCTTGATGGTCGCCAGTTCGTTGTCCAGGGTGATCAGGTTCGGCGTCGACAGGATGTTGGCGTTGCCGTCCGATTCCAGTGCATGCGCCACGGCGCCCAGGCCCAGCGCGCCGTTGATCTGCTTGAAGATGCCGACCGTCAGGCCGCCCGTCGGCAAGGTCTTGCCGCCGCCCGTGGCGATGGCGCCGATATTGTTGTTGGTGCCCGCGGCGAACGACTGCAGCGCGCCCACGCGGTAGTTGCTGGTGCTGTCGCCCGACAGGCCCAGCCACTGCACGCCGAATTCGGACGCCTTGGACGACGTCACTTCGACGATCAGCGCCTCGATGTAGACCTGGGCGCGGCGCACGTCGAGCTGGTCGATCACGGCGCGCAGGTTGCGGTAGACGGCCTCGTTGCACGTCAGGATCAGGGTATTCGTCGAGGCATCGGCCTGGATGAAGCCGGCCGCGCCGCCCGAGGACAGCTGCTGCGGGCCGTTGCTCAGTGAAGCGCCGCCCGAGGTGCCGCTTTGCGTATTGCCGCCCAGGCCAGTGCTGTTCATGCCGCTGTTGTTCTGGCTGATCTGGTTGTTCGTGGCGAGGTTGCTCGTGCCCTGCTGCGCCGAGGCGGCCGTGCCGTCCGACGTGACGACCGAGCGCAGGGTCTGCGCCAGCTTGGTGGCGTCCGCATTTTTGAGGTACACGACGTGCACGTTGCCCAGCTGCGTGGTGGGCTGGTCCAGCTTGGAGATCAGCGACTTGGCCAGGTTGGCGCGCGCAGCCGACGGCGCGCGCAGCACCAGCGAATTGGTACGCGGATCGGCCAGCACGGAGACCTTGCCCGTGTCGCCCGCCGCGCCGGCGCCACCGCCGCCGCCTTCCATCAGCTTGTTCACCATCGACGCCAGGTCGGAGGCGATGGCATAGCGCACGGGGATCACGTCCAGGTCCGTCGAGGCGGGCACGTCGAGCGCGGCGATGATCTTCGCCAGGCGCTTGAGGTTATCCGCGTAGTCGGTGATCACCAGCGAGTTGTTGCCCGGGTTGGCGTTGATCGTGTTATTCGGCGAAATCAGGGGCCGCAGCACGGCCAGCAGGTTGGCCGACGATTCGTAGTTCAGGTAAAACACCTGGGTGGCGATCTGGTCGCCCTTCACCTGGCTGCTGCCGTTGCCCACCTGGGTCGGCACGGACTGCAGCTTGGCGTCCGCTTCCGGCACCACTTTCGCATAGCCGTCGCCGGACACCACCGCATAGCCCTGCAGGCGCAAGGCCGAAGCCAGCAGCCCGAAGGCCTGCGTCTTGCTGATGGATTTTTCCGACACCAGGGTGATCGTGCCCTTGACGCGGGGATCGATGACGAAGTTGATGTTGGTGTAATGGCCCACCGCCTTGATCACCGACTCGATGTCGGCGCCGACGAAGTTGAGTGCCGCCTCGTCGCCGGGCGCGGACCAGGCGGGTGCCGGCATGCCGGCCACGGAACAGCACAGCAGGGCGGCGGCCGACAGGCGGCGCAGCGAGAAGGAGAAGGTATTTGGGCTCACGGATGGTTTTTTCATTGTCTAAACTCTAAGGCGATGATGTTTTTTTCGCTATTGCTACGGCGCTGTCCCAGCAAATTCAACAAACTCGCCAAGGTCTCTTCATATCCTGCTGCGGCCTGGGCCTGGCCGGAAAACTGCATGCGCCCCTGATTCAGGCTGCCGCTGCCGTCCAGCAGCAGCGGTCCCTTGATGGAGCGCAAGGTCAATGTCGCCTGCTGCCCCTGCCAATCGAAATCGAGTTCATAACTGCCCAGCGGACGCAGGGACGACAGGCGCGACGCCATGTCCGTCATCTGCAGGGTGGTGCGGCCGATGGCGGAAAACTGCCGCTGCTCCAGGGCCAGCTCCAGGGTGCTCCACGACAGGCGCATGCTGCCCGTCGGCGCCACGGTATTCAAGGGCGCGCCCAGGCAGCAGCAGGGCCGCCGGACTGACCTGCCAGTGCGACCAGGAACCGCGCAGGTTGACGGGCTGCGACAGCGCCTGCGGATTCTGCAGTTCCACGTCCGCCGATCCCCACAGCACCGAGGGCGAGATGCGCCAGCTGAAGCGCCCCGGCAGCAAGGGCGTCACGGCGCCATTCGCGCTGGCCGCCCCGCCGACAAAGGCCGAGCCGCGCCACAGGGTACCCTGCGCGTCGCCCAAGGTCAAACGCCCGCCCGTCTGCTTTTCCACGATGCCCGCCACCCAGCCGGCCGGGAAAAACACCAGCAGGGTGATGCAGACGCTGGCAACGATGGCCAGCAGCCATCCGAGCACGCGCATCATCGCGTCGCGCCCGGGCTCTGGTGCAGGCTGAAGGTGGCATTCACCTGGCCCGCCTTGTCCTGCGCCGTGATGGTGGCTTCCTGCACGGCGATGCGCCCTTCGCGGCGCAAGCCGTCGAGCCACAGCATGACGCTGGCAAACGGCACGCCGTTCAGCTGCACGCGCGCATATTCACCCGTCAGCGACAGCGATTGCGGCGTCAAGCCACGCGCCTTGAGCGACGCGTCCAGGCTGGCGCGGCTCATGGGGGCCACCTGCACGGGCGCCTGGCGCGCCAGCTCGCCCGCTTCGCGCGCCAGCGCCTGCAATTGGGCCGCGTTCTGGCGCAGCTCGGGCAAGCTCTTCTGCAATTCGATGCGCCCCGTCCAGGCCGGCTCGAAAAACACGGCGTAGACGAGGGCCAGGCCCGCCACCACGCCGCCGAGGGCCAGCAGCTTGCGCTCCTGCTGCGTGCGTTCGGCCCAGAACGTTTGCAGGTTCTGCTCCTGCCCCACCAGCGCGGCGCGGATCTTGTTGACGGCTGTACTCATGCTTTTACTCCCGTGGCCAGGCTGATCTTCCACACGCCCGGCGCCGTTTCATTCAGGGCCAGCTTGCGCGCGGCCAGGCCGTCGCGCACCTGCGCCTGGGCGCTGGCGTCGACCATGTCCGGCTTGAGCTTGACGATCAGGCTGCGGTCGCGGTACTCCAGCGACGCCACCACGCCGCGCCCGGCCAGGCCGCCCAGGGCCTCGCCCAGGGCCGCGCTCATGCTCGTGAAATCATCCATGCTGGCCTGGCCGCCCTGCAGCTTGGCCGCTGCGATATTGCGCCGCATCTGCTCCGCTTCCTGGCCAAACACGGGCGCTTCGTTCGGATACGCGGCCTTGAAGGTCTGCTGCATCGACGTGCGCACGGTGGCTGCCTCGCGCTTCAGCCGCATCCATTCGATATTCATGCCGGCCAGGTTGACGACCACCGTCAGCAGGGCCAGGCGGATGGGCCAGCGCCAGCGGCGCCAGTCGGCGGCCGATCCCGTGGCCGTGCCCAGCGCGGCAGCCAGGTCCAGCGCAGCGCCCCTGGCGCCGGCGATCCAGTGCGCCCAGTGATCGGGCTCCACCGTCACGCCTTCCATGCCGGCGGCCAGCTCTTGATACTGCGCAAGCTCGGCTGGCGCCACGTAGACGGTCAGGGGCACGTCGCCGGCAAAGGCGCGCGTCGCCAGCAGCGCCTGCTGCGGCTGGGCCGGCAGCACCAGGCCCAGGCCCTCCTGCGGCGCCTGGCGCAAGGCCAGTTCCAGGCCGTCGCCAGCCGCCTGCAAGGCGGCCGTCACGCTGCCCGGCTGCAGGGGCAGGCACAGCTGCGACGGCAGCAGCGCCAACTTGCGCGCGCCCTGCGCCAGCAAGGCCTTGACCAGCACCTCGGCCCAGGCGCGCTGCGCCACGGCCACCGTGCGCATGCCCTGCGCATCGGGCGCGCCAGCGGCCAGCAGGCAATCCTGGGCGTCGCCCAGGATGTGTTCTTCCACCAGGCCCGGCAACGCCGCGCGCAGGCGGGCGCCGGCCAGCGGCGGGGTTTTCAGGCGCAGCAGGGTCACGTCGGCCGCCGCCAGCAGCAGTACCACCTGCTTCGCGCCGGCGATCAGCTGGCCCAGGCTGCCCAGCGGGGCGCTGCCCTGCTGCAGCAAGGCGCCGCCGTCGCCAGCCAGCACGAAGGAGCAGGCAGGCGCGCTGTCGGTGGATGCCTTGGCCGGGTGACGGATATACAAAGTTGTCAAAGTGACTCGCTTTCAGGGGTTAATTTTCCCGCAGCCAGACCAGGCTGGTGGTGCGCTGCGGATCCGTTTTACGATTGACGAGCGCCACGGCATCAAGGGCGGCGCGGTCCAGGCGCACGCGGATGACGGTGAGGAAGTAGCGGCTCTTCACGTCCAGCTCGACACCTCCGATCACTTGCTTCGCATCAATATTATTCTTGAAGTTTGCCAAATCAACAAACTTTTTACGCGGATTGCTCAAAGTCAGGGCGCTGGCCTCGGACAGCGACATCATCGTCACGGCCGCCAGCACTTCGGCCGGCGCCGTATTCACGTTCACGGGCGTCAATTCCGGCAGCACGATGACGAAGTCGCGCAGTTTTTCGATCATCTGCGGCGTATAGCCGGGCACGGCCAGCAAATCCTCGACTTGCGTAAACGCCACCGGCTCGCTGCCGCCGCCCGTTGCGGCGGCGGCGGCGGGCGTCTTGCCATCGGTGCCGCTGTCGGGGGCGCGCGGTTTCGGCCGCGCGCGCAGCACGGCATCGGCCGTCGCCTGCGCCAGGCCGCTATCGAGCTGCAAGTTGGACAGCAGGCGCTGATAGGCCTGCACATTGCCCGCATTGACACCGCCCGTGGCATTGATCAGGTTGGCAATATTGAAGCGCGCCTGCGCGTCGAGCGCGCGGCCCGACACGGTGGCATCGAATTTTTCCGTGTCGACCTTTTCGCGGTCCACGTAATCGTCGAGCCGGGCTTCCTCGATGGGCGTGGCCCACACGCCGTCGAGGGCCGTCAGCGAGGGATTGTCCTGCCGCAGCCAGAAGCGGGCGAAATCGACCATGCCGCGCATGGCCCACTGCGTCTGCAGGCGCAGGCGCTGGTTTTCCATCGAGCGCACCTGCACCTGCTGCTGCCAGAACAGGCTGGCGACGACGGTGATGGCCAGCGCCGTCAGCAGCAAGGCCGTGATGACGGCCACGCCGCGCTGGCGCGAGGGACGCAGATGACGCTTCATCCCGGCCCCAGTAAAAAGACCTTGGAAAGGCCCGCGTCCTGGCCCGGCATCTGCAGGGTCACTTCCAGGCCCGGCACCTGCGTGGAGATGGTGGCGCCCGCCGTCAGCACGTTCCAGGCGCCATTGCTCCAGCCCCGCATGACCATGCTGTCGACGCCGCGCATCAGGGCCACGTCGGCGCTGGAGGTATCCGTATCGTCGCGCGCCGCCTGCCACAGGGTGTCGAGCACGGCCAGGTCGCGCGTGCCGTTCGACTCGCGCCGCGTCAGCACGCCGCCGCGCAGGCGGTAAGTGACCACTTGCAACTGTTGCGGCTCCTGTTCCGAGGCGGCCAGGCGCACCAGGGTCAGGCGGTCGTTCTCGGCCGTCAGGTTGGTGCGGCCATTGAGCAGACTGTTGTTCTGCCCGGCGCCGGCCAGGTGGTCGCAGTCGCTTTGCATCTGGGCAAAGGCCAGCTGCATGCCGCGCGCCTGTTCCAGCTGGCTCGTCAGCACTTCGCGCGAGCGCACGATACTGTCCAGGCCGCGCCAGCCCAGCACGGCGACCATGGCCAGGATGCCGATCGCCACGAGCAGCTCGATCAGCGTGAAACCGGCGGAGAGCGGGCGGCGCGCCATCAGTCGTTAAAGGAAAGCAAGACCAGGCGCACGATGCGCCGGGCCGGATACTGCGCGTCATACACGTTCACGCGCACTTGCCGGATGCGGGGATTCGGCGTGGCCACCACTTCTTCCTCGCATATGAGTTTCAGGTCGCCCTGCGGGCAGTCGACCGTGCGCTTGCCCGTCTGCGGGAAGGTTTTCGCCAGGCGCAGGCGCACGAGGTGGTTTTCCGCCGACCAGGTGGCCATCATGGCGCTGCGCAAGCCGTCGCTGTTCTGCGTCAGGCTGCCGACGGCGCGCAGGGACGCGCCCAGGGCCGTGCCGACGATGACGAGGGCGACGAGCACTTCCAGCAAGGTAAAACCGCGCTGGCGGCGGGAACGTGAGGGCGGCATCATTGCTCGACCGTGAAGTGGCCGATGCCGTCGGCGCGGATGGCCACGCTGCGCTCGCCGCTGGCCAGGGTCAGGACGAAGGGCTTGTCGACCGGTTCGCGGCCGAAGATGATGCGCAGGGGCTGAGCCACGCTGTTCGAGGGCTGCACGCTGAGCAGCATGGGCGTGTTGGCAAACGCCCGCTCGCGCAGCAGATCGTCCTGCGTCACGGGCTGCCACAGCTTTTCATTGAGCACCAGGAAGCGGTATTGATTTTCATCCGCCTCGAACGCCACCTGGCGGCTGCGCACGATGGCTTCATCGCGCGCCAGCTGCAGCAGCAGGGCGATGCGCTCGGCTTCCTTCTGCAGCGCCTGCTGCCCGTTCGGCATGGCGTTCAGCGACACGAGGCCCAGGGTGACGCCGATAATGACCATCACCACCAGCAGTTCGATCAGCGTAAAGCCGCTGGCACGTCGCCGGGGCACTGCACGGCCGGTGGTCATGGCAGGCATGCAATGGAAAACTTACAGTTCCCACGAGCCGATATCGGCATCGTCGCCGCTACCGCCGGGCTGGCCATCTGCACCCAGCGAAATGATGTCGACTTCGCCTTTGATGCCCGGCGACAGGTATTGGTACGGGTTGCCCCATGGATCTTTCGGCATCTTTTCCAGGTAGCCGCCCGCCTTCCAGCCGTTCGCGGCCGGTCCCGTCGTCGGTTTTTCGATCAGCGCATGCAAGCCCTGCTCGGTGGTCGGATAGCGCTGGTTGTCCAGGCGGTACAGTTTCAGGGCCTGCATCACGGTGGCGATGTCGACTTTCGCGGCGGCCACTTTGGACTCGCCCGTGCGGGCGATCAGCTTGGGCACCACCAGCGAGGCGAGGATGCCCATGATCACCACCACGACCATGATTTCGATCAAGGTGAAGCCACGCGCGCGGCGCTGGCGTGTCGGATGGTTTGCTGCGTTTTGCATAAGAAAGAGAGAAGAAGGTGAGTAATGAAGGCAGAGTATAAAGCGGAAATATGACAAAGCCTGTCATATGGGGAAAAAATTCTGCGCCGGGTTTTCAGAGCGACAAGACCACTTCGCCGCAGACGGCGCAGCCGGGGTCGCGCGCCACGCGCATGCTGCTCCATTCCATGTGCAGGCCGTCGAGCAGCAGCAGGCGTCCGGCCAGCGATTCCCCCACGCCCATCACCAGTTTCAGCGCCTCGGCCGCCTGCATGGCGCCCACCACGCCCACCAGCGGGGCGAACACGCCCATGGTCGAGCACGCCTCATCCGTGAACTGCTGGTCCTCTGGGAACAGGCAGCAATAGCAGGGCTGGGTGCCCGTGCGGGGGTCGAACACGCTCACCTGCCCATCGAAGCGGATCACGGCGCCCGACACCAGCGGCACCCCGGCCGCCACGCAGGCGCGGTTGACGGCATGGCGCGTGGCGAAGTTGTCCGTGCAGTCGAGCACCACCGTGCTGGAGCAGACCAGTTCGGCCAGGCGCGCGCCGTCGAGGCGCTCCTGCAAGGCCACGATGTCGATCTCGGGGTTGATGCCGGTCAAGGTTTCGCGCGCCGACGCCACTTTCGGCTGGCCCACGCGCTGTGTGGTGTGGGCGATCTGGCGCTGCAGATTGGTCAGATCGACCGTGTCGTCATCGACCAGGGTCAGCTTGCCCACGCCGCCGGCGGCCAGGTACATGGCGGCCGGCGAACCGAGGCCGCCCGCGCCGATCACCAGCACATGCGCGTCCAGCAGGGCTTGCTGGCCTTCGATGCCGATCTCATCTAACAGGATATGGCGCGAGTAGCGCAGCAGTTGGGCGTCGTTCACGGCGGTGACTACGGTTTTTGCACAGGAATCTTTTTATCGTCCGCCTTGATGTCGGAAGCAATTTCCGGCTTGGCGCCGATCTTCTCAACCTTGGCATCGGCCTTGGCCAGCTGCACCGGCAAGCCCTGGAAGTGATTCAGCGCCTGCTGCAGCTGGAAATCGTCCTTGGCGCCGTATTCGAGGGGCTTGCGCTTCTTCGCCGTGGCGATCAGGCGCTGCTCTTCCTCCAGATGATCCTGCATGCCTTCCATGGTCGGCTTGGCCGCTTCCGGCTTGCCGTCGTCGCTGCTCAAGTGTTTTTCCAGGTCCGCCTCGCGCACGCGCAGGCTGTTCCAGCCGTCGCCCTCGGCCGTCTCATCGACCAGCAGGTCGGGCACGATGCCGCGCGCCTGGATCGCCCGGCCTTTCGGCGTGTAGTAGCGGGCCGTCGTCAGCTTGACGGCCGTGTCGGCCGTGATCTGGCGCAAGGTCTGCACGGAACCCTTGCCGAAGGTCTGCGTGCCGATGACGGTGGCGCGCTGGTAATCCTGCAGGGCGCCGGCGACGATTTCCGAGGCGGAAGCGGAACCGGCATTGACCAGCACCACCAGCGGCACGGTTTTCAGCGCGGCCGGCAGCTTGGCCAGCGGGTCGGCCTTGGTGCCCGGCGCGGCATAGAATTCACGGCGGCCATAGAACACCTGTTTCGATTCCGGCAACTGGCCCTTGGTCGAGACGATGATGGAGTTTCCCGGCAGAAATGCTGTCGCCACGCCGATGGCGCCTGGCACGACGCCGCCGGGATCGTTGCGCAAGTCCAGCACCAGGCCCTTGAGCTTGGGGTCTTGCGCATACAGGGCATTGATCTTTTTGACCATGTCGTCGACGGTCGGTTCCTGGAACTGGGCGATGCGCAGCCAGGCATAGCCGGGTGCGACCATCTTGGCCTTCACGCTCTGCACGCGGATTTCCTCGCGCACGATGGGGAAGACGAGCGGTTTGCTCTCGCCCTTGCGCGACATGGTCAGCACCAGCTTGCTGCCGGGCTGGCCGCGCATCTTCTTGATGACCTCTTCCAGCTGCAAGCCTTTCAGCGGAATATTGTCCAGGCGGGTGATCAGGTCGCCCGCCTGGATGCCGGCCTTGGCGGCCGGGCTGTCCTCGATGGGCGAGACGACCTTTACGTAGCCGTCTTCCATGCTCACTTCGATGCCGATGCCGACGAACTTGCCCTGCACGCTTTCGCGCATTTCCTTGAAGGCATTTTTATCCAGGTACACGGAATGCGGGTCCAGCGAGGACACCATGCCGGAAATGGCTTCCGTCAGGAGTTTCTTGTCGTCCACTTTCTCGACGTAATCGGACTTGATCAGGCCGAACACGTCGGACAGCTGGCGCAGCTCGTCGAGCGGCAGCGGGGCATTCGTGATTTTCTGCGCCACGGCGGGGAATTGCAGCGACATGCCGATGCCGGCCAGCACGCCCAGACCGATGAGGCCGATACTTTTGACTTTGATGCCCATATGTTCTTCGCAATCTACAATTCGATGCCGCAGCAATGGTGGGGAACTTAAAACTTCACCCAGGTGGCTGGATCGAAGGCGCGGCCCTGATGACGCAGCTCAAAGTATAGCCCTGATTCCTCGTTGCCGCCGCTGTTGCCGGCGCTGGCGATGGTCTCGCCGCCCTTGACGGCGTCGCCCACGCGTTTCAGCAGGGACTGGTTATTGCCATAAATACTCATGTACTGACCGCCATGGTCAACGATGATCAGGTTGCCGAAACCGCGCAGCCAGTCGGAAAACACGACCCTGCCGGCGGCGATGGCGTGGATCTCGCTGCCCTCGCCCGTGCGGATGAACACGCCCTTCCAGCTGGGGCCGTCACCGCGCTTGCTACCGAAGCGGGCGGCGATCTTGCCCGCCACGGGTGCGCGCAGCTGCCCTTTCAGGCTGGCAAAGGCGCCGGCCGGCGCGGCCGGGCCCAGGCTCGGGCGTTCCGGCTCCGGTTCCGGCTTCGGTTCTGGTTTCGGCGTGACCTTGGCCACCGGCGGCGGTTCATCGTCGTCGATGGGGTCGAGTTTCACGGGCGGTGGCGGCGTCTGCGGCTTGATCTTGCCCGATTTATTCTGTTGCTCTTTAGCAATGCGTTCGCGTTCGGCCTGTGCCTGGGCGGCCTTGGCGCGCGCGGCCAGCTGGCGTTCGCGTTTTTCCGCCGCGATCTTGGCGTCGGCGGCCGCTTTCGCGGCGGCGCGCTGCTCGGCCAGCAATTGCTGGCGTTTCTTTTCGGCCGCGGCGGCGGCGGCCTGTTCCTCGATCAGTTTGGCCAGCTTGTCGACCAGGTTGCCCATGCGCTGTTCGTCGCGCTCGACATTGCCCGCTTCCTTGCGCTGCGCCACCAGGCGCTGCGACAAACTCGCCAGCAGGGCGGCGCGGCGCGCCTTTTCCTGCACCAGCAGGGCTTTCTGGTCGCGCTCTTCCTGCGCGATCTCTTCCAGCTCATCCTTGGCGTTCTGCACATCCGCCTGGTTTTTCTCCACGGCCAGCAAGTTGGCGCGCAAGGCGTCCAGCAGGCGCGCCTGCGCCTGCGACACGTAGGCCATGAATTGCAGGTCGCGGTTGATGCGGTTGGGGTTGTCGCCGGACAAGAGCAGCTTGATGCGGTCTTCATTGCCGGCAACATATTGTTCGCGCAGCAACTTGGACAGCTGCGCCTTCTGTTTCGCGACGGTGGCCGTCAGCTGCTGGTGCTCCTGCCCCAGCGCATTGAGTTTCACGCCCGTCTCGCTCTGTTCCTGCGCCAGGTCGCGCAAGGCGCGGTTGGCGTTGGAAATGGCCTCTTCCGACTCGGCCAGGGTATCGGCCGCGTCATCCTTGGCGCTTTCCGTGCGGCTGATGTCGCGCTTGAGGGCCGTCAGCTTTTGTTGCAATCCGGCACGTTGTGCTTCCGCGGCCGCCTTCTGCTTGCTGCGCTCGGTGGGTTTGGCACCGTGCGCGGCGCCGCTGGACACCAGCAGCGCCGCGCACAGCAAGGCAGCGGCGCGCCACGCCGGCAAGGGTGTTTCAGCAGAGGGGGCGATTGCTGTGCCGCGGAAGAAAGACAACAAGTTACTTGGCCTTCCCTTGGTTCGCCACGGCCGCTTGCGCTGCCGCAATCGCTGCCGGGTCGCCCAGGTAGTAGTGGCGGATCGGCTTCAGGTCGGCGTCCAGTTCATACACGAGCGGCTGGCCGTTCGGGATGTTCAGGCCGACAATGTCGCTGTCGCTGATGCCATCGAGCATCTTGATCAGGGCGCGCAGGCTGTTGCCGTGGGCCGAAATGATGATCTTCTTGCCGGCGCGGATGGCCGGGGCGATTTCCTCATCCCAGGCCGGCATCACGCGCGCCACGGTGTCCTTCAGGCATTCCGTCAGGGGAATCGACGCTTTCGGCAGGCCGGCGTAGCGCGGGTCGTTGAACGAGGCGCGGTCGTCATCCTCGGCCAGCGGCGGCGGCGGCGTGTCGTAGCTGCGGCGCCATACCAGCACTTGCTCGTCGCCATACTTGGCGGCCGTCTCGCCCTTGTCCAGGCCTTGCAGGGCGCCGTAATGGCGTTCGTTCAGGCGCCAGTCGTTCTTGATCGGCAGATACATCATGTCCATCTCGTCGAGGGCCAGCCACAGGGTGCGGATGGCGCGCTTCAGGACGGAAGTGTAGGCCACGTCGAACGTAAAACCTTCCTGCTTGAGGATCTGGCCGGCGGCCTTGGCTTCGTTGACGCCCTTTTCCGTCAGATCGACGTCGGTCCAGCCGGTGAAGCGGTTATCGAGGTTCCAGGTGGACTCGCCGTGACGCATGAAAACGATTTTGTACATAGTTCTATCTTCTCAAGGGGTTCAAATCAAAAAAGCAAAACGTAAAAAGACCTCGTCCAGCTTCTATTTTATAATGCGCGGATTGACTTAAACCATTGGACCCTACGTGAAATTCATTATCGACCACATTTTTCTGTTTGCCATCGTCATTATTTCCGGCGGCGCCCTCCTCTGGCCACTGCTGTCGATGCGCGGCAAGCGCGCGACCGTGCTGGAAGTCACGCAACTGATCAACCGTGGCAAGACCATCATCGTCGACGTGCGCAGCGCGGAAGAATTCGCCACGGGCCACCTGCCTGACGCGAAAAATATTCCGCTGCCGGAACTGGCAAAACGCCTGGGCGAGCTGGAAAAATTCAAAACGCGCCCCATTGTAGTGGTTTGCCAGAAAGGTTCGCGTTCGGCAACGGCCGTCGGCCTGCTGGGCAAGGCCGGTTTCGCTGAGGCAACGAGCCTGGAAGGCGGCCTCGACGAGTGGAAAAAGCAAGGTTTGCCATTGAAAACCTTGTCGCTGGCGAAATAAACCAGCATTAACTGAAGGAATCATCATGACTGTCCCAGTAATTGTGTATAGCACCGCCGTGTGCCCGTATTGCGTGCGCGCCGAGCGCCTGTTGGAAGCCAAGGGCGTGACCGTGCAAAAGATCCGCGTCGACCTCGACCCGGAAGAGCGCATCAAGATGATGGAGCGCACGGGCCGCCGCACGGTGCCGCAGATCTACGTGGGCGATACCCACGTGGGCGGTTTCGACGATTTGTATGCGCTCGATCAAGCCGGCAAGCTGGACCCCTTGTTAAATGGCACGGCAGCCTGATATAAAGCGGGTTCGAGAAATTGCTTGGTTTTTTGTCGTATTGTTTTGATACAATTGCCCTCGCACCTGATCTGGCCGCGCCTATCCGGCGCGGTTTGAATACCGCAAGCACCATATTTGAACGGTGTGCCGTTCTTGTCCTTTACAACGAAAGCGTTCCATGTCTGACGAAAATCTGCAACCAGTCTTCCAAATCCAACGCGTCTACCTGAAAGACATGTCGCTGGAACAACCAAATTCCCCAGCTATTTTCCTGGAACAAGAAGCGCCGGCCATCGAAGTGGCACTGGACGTGGGCGCCGCGCCTCTGGCCGACGGCATCTTCGAAGCTACCGTCACCATCACCGTGACGGCCAAGGTCGGCGAAAAAGTCGCTTTCCTGGTTGAAGGCAAGCAAGCTGGTATCTTCGAAGCACGCAACATTCCTGCTGATCAACTCGATCCGCTGCTGGGAATCGGCTGCCCGAACATCATCTACCCTTACCTGCGCGCCAACATCGCCGACGTGATCACCCGTGCCGGCTTCCCGCCAGTGCACCTGGCCGAGATCAACTTCGAAGTGTTCTACCAACAACGTCTGCAAGCTATTGCCGACGCCGCTGCCGCAGCACCAGCAGCCAGCGAAACGCACTAAGAACAGCTCACCAAACCTGCGGCGCGGCGCGCCTGCAAGTCGTGATACGCGCTGTGCCCTGGCACAGCTGCGCTTCCCGGCCACCATGCACTGCCGCCCGCGACGGTTTTGTGAGTGTTCTATACTGCGGGTAAGAAACGGCGGCCTGGCCGCCGTGTTTCGTTAAGGTTCAAAAAATATCATGTTGAAAAGTGCGCTCTTGAGCAAGTTCCGCTGGATGGCCGGCGCCGTGCTGCTGCTGGCCACCGCTGCCAGCCACGCCGTCGATTTCAAGACGGTGGGCGCAAACCCCGTCATCCTGTATGACGCACCGTCCGCCAAGGGCGGCAAGCTGTACGTGGCCCCCCGCGGCATGCCGCTGGAAGTCGTGCTCAGCTACGGCGAATGGGTCAAGGTACGCGATGCCAGCGGCGAAATGGCCTGGACGGAAGCCAAGGGCCTGTCCGCCAAGCGCAACGTCGTGGCGCGCGCCGCGAACCTCAAGGTTCGCGCCAGCCCCGACGACAACGCCTCCCCCCTCATCCTCGTCGACAAGGGCGTGCTGCTGGAAATGAGCGAACAGCCCAGCTCCGGCTGGGTCAAGGTGCGCCACAAGGATGGCCAGAGCGGCTACGTCAAGACCAGCGAAGTGTGGGGCCTGTAACGCTGTCCCGCGCCGCCCACCTTCCCCTTTGAGGTTGCATGCAAGTTTCCCCTGAAGTCATTCCCGCTCCCGCCGCCAGGACCGCACGGTGCAAGATCACCGTGCTGGGCGCCGGCGCCTGGGGCACGGCCGTAGCCATGGCCCTGGCCGGCCGCCACGACGTGCTGCTGTGGGGCCGCAACGGCGACGCCATGGCCGCCATGGCCGCCAGCGGCGAAAACGCCTACCTGCCCGGTTTCCCCTTGCCGCCGCAACTGCGCATCGGCGCCGACTTCGACGCCGCCGTCGCGCATGCCGGCGGCGAACACGGCCTGCTGATCGCCGCCTGCCCCGTGGCGGGCTTGCGGCCCATGCTGCATCGATTGAAAGACAAGGCCATCCCCAACCTCGTGTGGCTGTGCAAGGGCTTTGAAGGCGGCACGGGCCTGCTGCCGCACCAGGTCGTGCAGGAAGTGCTGGGCGACAGCATTGCCGGCGGCGCCCTGTCCGGCCCCTCGTTCGCGCAGGAAGTGGCGCGCGGCCTGCCGTGCGCGCTGACCATCGCCTCGCACAGCGCCGCCTTGCGCGGCGCCGTCGTCTCGGCCTTGCACGGCGGCACCATCCGCGTGTATGCCAGCGAAGACCTGGTGGGCGTGGAAGTGGGCGGCGCCGTCAAGAACGTGCTGGCGATCGCCACCGGCGTGGCCGACGGCCTGGGCCTGGGCCTGAATGCCCGTGCCGCGCTGATCACGCGTGGCCTGGCAGAAATCACGCGCCTGGGCACGGCCCTGGGTGGGCAGACGGAAACGTTCATGGGACTGACGGGCATGGGCGACCTGATTCTCACCTGCACGGGCGACCTGTCACGCAACCGCCGCGTCGGCCTGGGCCTGGCGCAAGGCAAGGCGCTGGACACCATCGTGGCGGAACTGGGTCACGTGGCCGAAGGCGTGCCCTGCGCCAAGGCCGTGCGCGAGCTGGCGCGCCGCATGGGCGTCGACATGCCGATCACGAATGCCGTGGCCGGCGTGCTGTTCGACGGCGATTTGCCGCAGGTGATGGTGCAGCAGCTGCTGTCGCGCGATCCGCGCGCCGAGGCAGCCTGATACGTGTTCCAGTAAAAATACCACCGGACAACACCGTGGCGCGCGGATGTGAGTAGCGGCGGAGGCCGCGACTCACGCCGCGCAGTCGGTTTGCCTGGGTGTTAACGTCCCGCCTTGTGCATGAGTATGGTCAGCAGCAGCAGGCTGTCCTCGCGCGCGGCCAGGGCATGGGCCTGGCCGCCGAGAAGGTACAGCATCTGCCCCGGCCCCAGCAGGTGCTCGCCGCCATGCGCCGTGACCGCCACCTGCCCTTGCAGGCACAGCAAGGTGATTTCTCCCAGCACATGATGCTCGGGCATGGTCTTGCCCTTGGGCATGCACATGCGGATCAATTCCAGTTCGTCCGTCTTGGCCAGCGCGATGGCGGAAAACTGCGACAGGTCGTCGCCATCCCTGCGCAGCACTTCGATCACCTGTCCTGAACTTGCGTGCTCCAATGCCATCATGTGCTCCTTCAGTAATTACCCGGTGACTTCCTCCGGCTCTTTCGCGCCGCGCATCCACTCGACCAGCGGCCACGCATCCTTCAAGCCTTCCGCCAGCGTCGGCAGCAGCTGTTCCGGCGCATTCACCGGCAAGGGAATCTCGGTCCACACGAAAAAGCTCTTCAGCTTGATGAATTCGATATGCTCGGCATCGGCCTCGAAACCCTTGGGCGGACGCTGCAGCTTGCCTTCGTTCTGGATGGTGCCGTAACGGGCCTTCAGGCGCTTATTCTTCAGCACTTTGGAAAAGCCTGGCGCATCGTTGACCATGTGTTCGCGCAGCGCCTTCAGACGGCCAGGGGGCGGCATGTATTCGCCCGCGCCGAACAGCAGATGACCCTGGCCATCGATCTGCAGATAATACGTGGGGCCGCCCGCCTTGCTGGGACGGCGCATGTCGTTCGGCGCGATGGCGGCAGAAAAGCGCGTCTTGTACGGGCTCTTGTCGTGCGCAAAACGCACGTCGCGGTTGATGCGGAACAAGGCCTTCTTCGGATTGCAGTATTTCACGGCCGGGTCGAACTTGCCCAGTTCGGCAATCAGCGACGTCACCAGGGCGAGGAATTCCTCGCGCAGGATGTCGTAGCGGGGCTTGTTCATGACAAACCAGGGACGGTTGTTATTATCGCTCAGTTCACGTAAAAATTGGGTCAAGTCACGCACATGCATGTGTCAGCTTCCGATCAGCAACTATTTGGAAAGCTCTTTCGGGATGGGGCGCTTGCCCACCACCACGTCGAGCGCCGCTTCGCGATTCTTGCGCAGCACCGTCATTTTAGCTTTTCCGCCGGGCGGCAGTTGGGCGATCAGGTTGAGCATTTCCGTCGTGTCGCCCACGGGCTTGCCATCGACGGCCAGCAGGATGTCGCCGGGCACGATGCCCGCCTTGTCGGCCGGGCCATTGCGCACCACGCCGGCGATGATGGCGCCGCTGGAGCGCTGCAGGCCGAAGCTTTGCGCCAGTTCGGGCGTGATGTCCTGCGTTTCCACGCCGATCCAGCCGCGCACCACGTGGCCATCCTTGATGATGGCTTCCATCACGGTTTTCGCCGTGGAGACGGGAATGGCGAAGCCGATGCCGACGGAGCCGCCGCTTTGCGAATAAATGGCCGTATTGATGCCGATCAAATTGCCGCGCGTATCGACGAGGGCGCCGCCCGAGTTGCCGAAGTTGATGGCCGCATCCGTCTGGATGAAGTTTTCAAAACTGTTGATGTGCAGGTTGTTGCGTCCCAGCGCGGAAATGATGCCCATGGTCACCGTCTGGCCCACGCCGAAGGGGTTGCCGATGGCCAGCACCACGTCGCCCACGCGCGCCAGTTCCGACTGGCCCAGGACGATGACGGGCAGCTTGTCGAGGTCGATCTTGATGACGGCCAGGTCCGTCTCCGGGTCCAGGCCGACGATCTTCGCGGGCGCCTTGCGGCCGTCCGTCAGCACCACTTCGATTTCATCGGCGCCTTCGACCACGTGGTTGTTCGTCAGGACATAGCCTTCATGGCTGACGATGACGCCGGAACCGAGACTGTTGCGCAGGTCGTCATCGTCGTCGAGGCCGGGATCGCGGTCGCCGAAGAAACGCTTGAAGAAGGGATCGCGGGCCAGCGGATGGGCGCCGCGCTTGGGGACTTGCAGGGTGAGGATGTTGACGACGGCGGGCATGGCGCGCGCCGCCGCGTCGCGGTAGGAGCCGGGTGCCAGGCTGCTGGACGCCGTTTCCACCACGGGCACCGGCTTGGCCGGCGAGCCCAGCTGCTGCACCCGGCTGGCGGGGCGCAGCGCGCCGTAGACAAAGTACAGCGCCAACGCGATGGTCACGGTTTGCGCAAACAACAACCAGAATCGTCGCATAGGGCTCTCTGTCCAGGTCAGCCGGCCCGGTGCCGGTCCGGCTTATTTTGCCAGATTGTTGCTGTTGCGTGCGTTCTGCTGCAGCGAGTCGCGGATTTCGCGCAGCAGCACGATGTCTTCCGGCGTGGCCGGCGCCGGTGCCGGTGCGGCCGGTTCGCTGCGGCGGGCCTTGTTCATCAGGCGCACCATCTGGAAGATGATGAAGGCGAGGATGACGAAGTTGAGCAAAATGGTAATGAAATTACCGTAGGCCAGCACGGCGCCCGCTTTCTTCGCTTCCACCAGGGTCATGGTGGTGGCCTGGCCGTTCAGGGGCAGGTAGTAATTGGCGAAATCGAGACCGCCGAAAATGCGCCCGATGGGCGGCATGATGACGTCTTGCACCAGGGAATCGACGATCTTGCCGAAGGCACCACCGATAATGACACCGACCGCCAGATCGACGACGTTGCCCTTCATTGCAAATTCTTTGAATTCTTGCATCATTGCCATGAATTTCTCCTTCGGGTATGTATAAAAAACATGCCGATCATACTATTGATTCCCATCGACACCAACTTGCGGTTGCGTGCGAGGCCCATTCTGGCACAGCCGCGCGCATCTAGTTCGAAAGAACTAGCCACCTCCTGCAAAAGTATATAAATTATGGTACAAGCAACGTTTTTGTTTTATTCGTTGTTTGCTTCACTTATAATTTGCGGTTGCCAGAAGTGACTTTTTCGCTTCCGGATAATCAACAAGAAACTGGCACGGGCTGCGCCATTGGCCGAAGTTCCGCAGGGATGTTGCCACTTTACCGTACAAAGATGCGGGTTGCGGCAAACAGTGGGAAAGAGCTTCGGCGACGGTTTTTCGCGGCTGCCACTCATAATAAAGATTCGCATTTTGACTGATTGGGGTTTGCATGAGTAACGAAAAGCAGGTCGATTCAGGCCGTCGCGGCTTGCTCGTCGCCACGTGCGCGGCGGGCAGTGTAGTTGGATTGGCAACCGCGGGAGCCTTGGTAAGCACCTTCCAGCCGTCGGAGCGCGCGAAAGCGGCTGGCGCGCCGGTCGAAGTAGACATCACCACCTTGCAACCCGGCGAAATGCGCACCGTCGAATGGCGCGGCAAGCCGGTCTGGATCCTGAAGCGCACCCCGGAGATGGTCGCCTCGCTGAAAAAAACGGACGACAAAGTCGCCGACGCCGATTCCCAACGCAACCCCGCCGAATTCACGCCGCCGTACTGCATGAACGAATGGCGCTCCATCAAGCCTGAAATTCTCGTCGCCGTCGGCATCTGCACCCACCTGGGCTGCTCCCCTTCCTCGAAATTTACCCCCGGTCCGCAACCGTCGCTGCCAGATGACTGGCAAGGCGGCTTCCTGTGCCCTTGCCACGGCTCCACCTTCGACATGGCGGGTCGCGTGTTCAAGAACAAGCCTGCGCCGGACAACCTGCAAGTGCCGCGCCATATGTACTTGAGCGACACCAAACTGCTGATAGGTAAAGACGAGAAAGGCGAGGCTTGATCATGGCTGCTTTCAAAGAAACGAAATTTCCTGCCGATGCGCCCGCCGCCGAAAAAGCCCTGGGCTGGGTGGATGACCGCTTTCCCCTGACCAAGCTGTGGAATGACCAGTGGGGCAAGTACTACGCACCGAAAAACTTCAATTTCTGGTACATCTTCGGCTCGCTGGCCATGCTGGTGCTGGTGCTGCAGATCGTCACCGGCATCTTCCTCACCATGCACTACAAGCCGGATGCGGCCCTGGCCTTCAATTCCGTCGAATACATCATGCGCGAAGTGCCGTGGGGCTGGCTGGTGCGCTACATGCACTCGACGGGCGCCTCGGCCTTCTTCATCATCGTCTACCTGCACATGACGCGCGGCCTGCTGTACGGCTCCTACCGCAAGCCACGCGAGCTGATCTGGCTGTTCGGTTTCGCCATCTTCCTGTGCCTGATGGCCGAAGCGTTCTTCGGCTACCTGCTGCCATGGGGCCAGATGTCGTACTGGGGCGCGCAAGTGATCGTCAACCTGTTTGGCGCCATCCCCTTCATCGGCCCTGACCTGTCGCTGTGGATCCGCGGCGACTACGTCGTCTCCGACGCCACCCTGAACCGCTTCTTCGCCTTCCACGTGATCGCCATCCCGCTGGTCCTGCTGGGCCTGGTTGCCGCGCACTTGATCGCCCTGCATGAAGTGGGCTCGAGCAATCCGGACGGCATCGAAGTGAAGGAAAACCTGGGCGCCGACGGCCACCCCGTCGATTCCATCCCCTCGCACCCGTACTACACCGTGCACGACCTGTTCGGCGTATCGATCTTCCTCGTCATCTTCAGCGCCGTCGTCTTCTTCGCGCCGGAAATGGGCGGATATTTCCTGGAATACAACAATTTCCTGCCAGGCGATTCCCTGAAGACCCCGCTGCACATCGCGCCAACGTGGTACTTCACGCCGTTCTACTCGGTGCTGCGCGCCACCACGGCCGACTTCATGTACGTGCTGATGGCTGCCGTGGCCGCCTATGTCGTGTTCATCTGGCTCAAGTCGCGCCTGTCGACCAAGGTCAAGGCCGCCATCGCCGTGATCGCGCTGCTGGCCATCGTCGGCATGCTGCCGCAGGTGCTGGACGCGAAATTCTGGGGCGTCGTGTTCTTTGGCGGTTCCGTCGTGATCCTGGCCTTCCTGCCATGGCTCGACCATTCGCCCGTGAAATCGATCCGCTACCGTCCGACCTGGCATAAATACATCTATGCCATCTTCGGCCTGTCGTTCCTAGTGCTGGGCTACCTCGGCACCCAGGCGCCGACGGATACGAAGACCATCGTGTCGCAAGTGTGCACCCTGATTTACTTCAGCTTTTTCCTGCTGATGCCATGGTGGAGTGCAATGGGCAAGTTCAAGACCGTGCCGTCGCGTGTGACGTTTCACCCGCACTAAGCCGATCCCACGCCACGCTCAAAGGACATACATCATATGAAGATTGCAAAAAAACTGCTCGCCATCCTGGCCCTCGTGCCCGCCATGGCCCTCGCCAGCGAAGGCGGCTTTCCGCTCGACAAGGCACCCGACCGCCAGACCAACATGGCAGCGCTGCAGCATGGCGCCAAACTGTTCGTCAACTATTGCCTCAATTGCCACTCTGCCGTGTCGATGCGCTACAACCGCCTGCGCGACCTGGGCTTGACGGAAGACCAGATCAAGCAGAATCTGCTGTTCACCAGCGATAAAGTGGGCGACCTGATGACGACGGCCCTGGCGCCGCAGGATGCCAAGGCCTTCTTTGGCGTCGTACCGCCCGATTTGTCGGTAATTTCGCGCGCGAAATCATCTTCCGCTGGCACAGGCGGCGACTACCTGTATACTTACCTGCGTACGTTCTATAAAGACGACACTCGTCCGACCGGCTGGAACAACATGGTCGTGCCGAATGTTGCCATGCCGCATGTGTTATGGGAATTGCAAGGTATCCAGACTGCCAAGTTCGTGGAAGAGAATGATCCGCACGAAGCGGGCAAGAAAATCCACAAATTTGTCGGCTTCGAACAAGTCAAGCCAGGCACGTTGAACAAGATCGAGTATGACACTGCGGTAGCCGACCTGGTCGGCTACATGGAGTGGATGGCCGAACCGGCACAGCAGACACGCAAGCGCCTGGGCGTGTGGGTGCTGCTGTTCCTGTCGGCTTTTGCTCTGCTGGCATGGCGCCTTAACGCGTCGTTCTGGAAAGAAGTCAAATAAGTGAGGCGCCGGCCGAAGGCCGGTTGGTGCCTGTTTCTGCGTTGTCCGCACGAGTGGACAAGCGACCTGGGGTGAGCCGTTCGCGGCTTCACCCCCTTTGTTTCTAAGGAACTATAAAAAATGATGGTTCTCTATTCGGGTACAACCTGCCCATTTTCGCAACGCTGCCGCCTGGTCCTGTTTGAAAAAGGCATGGACTTCGAAGTGCGCGACGTCGACCTGTTCAACAAACCGGAAGACATTTCGACCATGAATCCGTACGGCCAGGTGCCTATCCTGGTCGAGCGCGAACTGATCCTGTATGAATCGAACATCATCAACGAGTACATCGATGAGCGCTTCCCGCATCCGCAGCTGATGCCGGCCGATCCGCTGATGCGTGCCCGCGCGCGCCTGATGCTGTTCAACTTCGAAAAAGAACTGTTCGTGCACGTGCACGTGCTGGAAAGCGAACGCGCCAAGAGCAACGACAAGGCCCACGACAAGGCGCGCGCGGAAATCCGCGACCGCCTGACGACCCTGGCGCCGCTGTTCCTGAAAAACAAGTACATGCTGGGCGACGAATTCTCGATGCTCGACGTGGCTGTCGCGCCGCTGCTGTGGCGCCTGGACCACTACGGCATCGAACTGTCGAAGACGGCTGCACCGCTGATGAAATACGCCGAACGCATCTTCTCGCGTCCGGCCTACATCGAAGCGCTGACGCCATCCGAAAAAGTGATGCGTCGTTAAGATATTCCCGGCAAGCAACGCTTGCCGGGACATCTTGAGTCAACTGGCGCGCCGTTTGGCTAGTTGCTCTGCCTCATTGAACTACCGGTGCGCCCGCCTCATGCTGACGGGGGCGCTCCCGCCTCACCGTGCCTACCATGTCTGAAATCTCAACCAAACCTTATATGCTGCGCGCCATCTACGAGTGGTGCACCGACAGCGGCTACACGCCTTATCTCGCGGTCAAAGTCGATTCGCGCACCACGGTACCGATGGAATACGTAAAAAAGGGCGAAATCGTGCTCAACATCAGCTTCGGCGCCACCAGCGGCCTGAAGATGGACAACGACGCCATCCGTTTCCACGCCCGCTTCGGCGGCGTCTCGCGCGAAATCTACGTACCGGTCGACAACGTGATGGCCATCTACGCCAACGAAAACGGCCAGGGCATGGCTTTCGAGCCTGTGCTGGGCAACGATGACCCGGACGCGCAACCGACGGACAGCCCCGCCTCCGCCGACGTGCCGCCGCCCGTGCTCGCCCCCGCCGCCAGCGGTCCAGCCCTGTCGTCCGTGCCCACCGGTTCCCCCGAACAACGCGACGCCGCGACCCCAGGCGACGACGAGCCACCAAAAAAAGGCGGCCGCCCGACCCTGACCCGCATTAAATAGCGTATAATTCGCAACGCGCAGTTTTTGCCGACTTAGCTCATTTGGTAGAGCAGTTGATTTGTAATCATCAGGTGGCCAGTTCGAAACCGGCAGTCGGCACCAGAATTCAGTAGGAAATCAAAGGGTTACCCGCTTCGGCTGGTAGCCCTTTTTTGTTTTTCCCCTGCCGGCAGGACGTTCCCTGCACCGCTGAACCGCATCCCATCGGGACGCACCGCCGCATGGCCCGTTGCTGCACCGCGCCATGACGGCCAGCGCGTTTAGGCGCAGTATGGACTTGCTTGCGAAGAACAAGCTTTCGATGTCTGGCGTTCCTACCTGGGGAAACATCATGTCCGCACATACTTACAAGCTCATCGAACTGGTCGGCACGTCGACCGAGAGCAGCGATCAGGCGATACGCGATGCCATTGCCAAGGCGGCGCTGACGGTCAAGCACATGGACTGGTATGAAGTGACCGATTCGCGCGGGCATATCGTCGACGGCAAGGTGGCGCACTTCCAGGTCACACTGAAGGTCGGCTTCCGGCTCGAATAGGGCCGGGCGGCATGGGCGGCACCGGCGTGCTCCTCTCACCGCCGCCCGGCCGCTCCCCGGCTCTCCAGCCAGTCCCGGCCGCCGGCTTCCAGCGCGGCCTGAATCACCTGGTCCGGCAGGCTGTAGACGGTCGCCCAGCTGGCGCGGCCGTCCTGCGTGTTGGCGGGGAAGCTGTGCGTCTCGATGGGCCAGTGGTATTTGCGCTTCAGTGCCTTGACGATGGCGGCCAGCGAGACGCGGCCTTGCAGGGGTTCCGCGCCGGACTGGTCGCGGTTCGACAGCAGCACGGCCAGGACCTGGCCGCGGCCCGTGCGGGCGCCGGGGAAAGTGGGGGTTTTGTTTGCCATCGCCTATTCTAACGGGCTTGCGCGCCGATGCGGCCACCTGGCGCACCTTTGATGCAGCGCAAGCGGCGCTCAGGCATGGCGGCCAGGATAGGGGTTTCGCCAGACGTGCCGGCACCCCTCCGGCAGCCTGGGCTTGCTACCAGGGGCACAGGAGAACATCATGCACAGCCTGAACATCCAAGCCATGCAATGGCAGCCCGTCGCCGATATTTCCGCCGTCCAATCCCTGCAAACCGATGACCTGGCCTGCTTTCGCGAGCTGCGCGACGTGCTGCAGCGCTACGGCGCGCTGGAGCGCTTCGGCATTTCCCTGATCCACCGCCATTTCGACATCGCCGACGATGAGGAAATGATGGAATACACGGATGCCCAGCAGCGCATCCTGACGATAAAACCTGTCAAGAAAAGCGACATCGACTGGGAGAATACGACGATTACCAACTGGAAACTGACGGAAGGCGACGAAGTGGCGCGCATCGGCTGCGGCTGCGCGCGCAATTCGGGCGGCCACCTGGGCTACCACCGGGGCACCTGAGGCCGGCCACCGCTGCCCGCCAGACGGCGTCGGCCTTTCTTACACTTGGGCCCTTCCAGTCCAGCCCGCTTTGCGCAAGTGGTTGATTCGCCATGTTTTTTTCGTGTGGCACGCAAGCTGCTTATCACGGTCTACGAGATGAATTCAGGCAAGCAGTCCTGGATCGCTCCCCCGGATTTCCCCTCCGACAATGACCACGATAATGAGGCTGCGATGAACGTCGATCACACACGAAGCAAGGCCCTGGGCTGGCTAGGCATCCTGGCCGCCGCCGGCTGGCTGGCCAGCGGCCAGGCGCAGGCGGGCGCGTACGGCCTGGCCGTCAATGAACTGAACAATTTCCGCATCACCACCAGTGCCGGCACCCTGTCGCTGACGGGCGCCAACCGCAATGCCAGCGACAGCGCCTTCTTCGAGGGGGGCGTGGCCGTCAACCCGCGCGCCGTCAATACGGGCCCGGCAGCCGATGCCGACGTGCTGCAAGTGTGCTCCGGCAGCGGCTGCGCAGGCTTGCCGCAAAACCACTACGGGCCCACGCCCAGTTCCGTGCTGGAATTTGCCCGCGGCGATGCGCATTCCTTCGGCAACTTGCTCACTAGCACGGGCGCCACCGTGCAATCCGTATCGGAAGCCCGGCGCGACACGGTGGGCGCCGCCACGGCCACGGCCGGCGACACGCTCACCGGCTCGATCAACCTGACCCTGTCGAGCGCCGGCTTCATCACCTTCAGCTTCATGGGACGGCGCGACCTGCGCACCAGCGTGACGACGATGGGCGACAAGTCGAACGTGTCGATCATGGATATCTTCAATATTTCCTGCAATGCCGCCAGCCCCGCCGGCTGCCTGTCGCATGCGAATGCCGATGGCGTGATCTTCCAGTTCGCCCCCGATGGCGACCCGAATAATGGCAGCGACATCAATGGCAACCATGCGGTCGGCAGCCTGGACCCGTTCAGCCTGAACATGACGGCCGGCACCAACGACCCCGCCACCTCGCGCGCCTTCACGAATGGCTTTGCGATGTTTTCCCTGACCTCGAATTTCGCCCTGCCCGCCGGCAGCTATACCCTGAATTTTTCCAAGTCCACGCGCACCGACATCGTCGTCATGGACCCTCCTGCGGTGCCCGTGCCGGCCACCCTGCTGCTGCTGGGCACGGGCCTGGCGGCCCTCGCCTTCACGCGCCGCCGCCTGCCGCAATGAGCTGCGGCACGGCACACGACACGCGGCGCCTCCTCAGGCGCCGCGTGTCGTCGTGCCGGCTGCGGCGTTTAACCGAGCCGCGCCAGCGCCTGGCGCGCCAGGTGCAGCTGCTGCAGATAATAACGGTGCAGCACGGCCGGATCGCCCAGGTCGCGCCCGAGTATCAGGCGCAGCTCGCTGGACGGACAATCGGCGGCCACCACCTGCACCTGGCTGCCCAGGCGGCGTGCCAGCTGGCGCGCCGCCTGTTCCTGCGCGGGCCGGTATTCGACGCGCGTGCGCGCCACCTGGAACGATGCGTCATTGCCCAGGCGCACCACCTGCACGGCAGCGCCGGCCAGGCTGCGCGCCAGGGCGGCGGCCATGCCGGGCACGCCGTTACCGTTCAGGATTTCCAGGCGCGGTCGCGCCACGCCGACAGCAGGCGTCGCGGCTACCGCGGGCGCCAGCGCGGCAACGGGCGCACCGCGCACCGCCGCTGGCACGCGCCGCAGGCGGGCCATGCCGTCGCTCTGGACAATGTCGATGCGCGCCATGGCCGGGGCTTCCTGCACCGGCGCCAGCGCTTGCACCGGCGCGGACGGGGGCGCCGGCTCCTCGCCGCGCAGCAGGGCCGCATCGCGCCGCAAGTCGTGCTCCTGCAGGCTGTGCGCCTGGCGCCGCATGACGGCGGCGCGCTCGGACTGCCCCAGGCGCTCGAGCACCTGCGCCAGGTGCTGCCAGGCCAGTGCATTCAAGGGATCGAGCAGGCAAGCCTGTTCCAGCGCCGGCAAGGCCAGCGCGTCGCGGCCGCTCAGGGCATAAGCATGGCCCAAGTTGCTGAACAAATACGCCTGCTGCGGGCGCGGCGTGCCCGCCTCCTGCGTCAGGGCCAGCCAGTGGGCGATCGCGGCCGCATGCTCGCCCCGCTGCGCGTGCAGCACGGCCAGGCCGTTGCGCGCATGCACGTGGCGCGGCGCACTGCGCAAGGCCAGTTCATAGGCCGCTTGCGCGGCGGGCAGATCGCCCGCGTCGAAATGGCGGCGTCCCGCCACGTAGGCGGCATCGGCGTCGGACGGCGGCGCCAGCAGCGGCGCGTGCGCCACGTGGCTGGCACAGGCGCCCAGCGCCAGGCAGGCACTGGCGGCTGCCAGGCGGGAAATCGTCAAGCGCATGGTAGCTCCTTTCAGCGGTTGGCCATGGCCGGCACGAGCACGCGATAGACTTCGATCACGGCCGGTCCCATGAGCACCAGCATGAGGGTGGGAAAGACGCAAAAAATCAGGGGAAACAGCAGTTTCAGGGCGATCTTCGCCGCCGCTTCCTCGGCCAGCAGGCTGCGCTTGCCGCGCAGGTTTTCCGAATGCACGCGCAGCGAATCGCCCATGCTGGTGCCGAAGCGCTCCGACTGGATCAGCATGGCGACGAGGGTATCGACGTCTTCCACGCCGCTGCGCAGGGCCAGGTTGCGCAGCGCCTTTTCCTTGGAAAAGCCGGCGCGCATTTCCATCAGCACCAGCTGCAATTCCTGCGCCAGCACCATGCTCTTGATGTGGATCTCGCCCGACACCTTCACCAGCGCGCGCTCCAGGCTCAGTCCCGCTTCCACGCACACCGTCAGCAGGTCCAGCGCGTCGGGGATGTTTTCAAAGATGTCGCGCTGGCGCCGCTTGGCCGTGCTGGCCAGCACCAGGTTCGGCAGGTAATAGCCGACGGTGGCGCTGACGCACAGCAGCAACAGCAGCACGCTGCGCAGCTGCGCCGCCATGGCGCTGGCCGCGTACAGGCCCAGCACGGTGGGAAACAGCAGGGCCAGCACGGTTTTCGCCGCGAAGTACAGGGCCGGCGCGCTGGCCTGGCGCCAGCCGGCGTTCATGAAGCGCGTGCGCAGCGGCGAGCGTTCCCAGCCCTCTTCCGGCAGCGACAATTTGCTGAACGGCTGCGCCACGCGGGCCACGCGCTCGACCCAGCCGTTTTCCAGCACCACGTCGCTGGCGGCCGGTGCCGTGGCGCCGAACAGGCGCTGGCGCAGGGCACTGGGGAAGAAGATCAGCCACGCCAGCAGGGCCAGGGCCACCACCACGGCGAAGACGATCAGCAGGAACAGCAGTTGCGAACCGGTCATGATGTGTTTCCTCTCTCATCGGGGGCGCCCTCAGATGCGGATGCGGATCACCTTGCGCATCCAGACGACGCCCAGCGCCACCATGCCGGCCGCGTACCACAGCAATTTGATGCCGCTGGGGTCCGTCCACAGCAGGCGGATGTATTGCGGATTGACGATCGTCATGACGCCGATCATCACCACCGGCATCAGGCCCAGCACCCAGGCCGACATGCGCCCCTCGGCCGACAGCACGCGCACCTGTCCCAGCAGTTTCAGGCGGGCGCGGATGATGCGGGCGATGCTGACCAGCACCTCGGCCAGGTTGCCGCCCGATTCGCGCTGCACCAGCACGGCGATGACGAGGTAGCGCAAGTCCGTCAGCGGGATGCGCGCGGCCAGGTTCTGCAGCGCCTCGTTCATCGGCACGCCGTAATTGATCTCTTCGTGCGCCATCTTGAATTCGCCGCTGATCGGTTCATTGAGTTCATCGCCCACCATCTGCAGCACGTTGGAAAACGAGTGCCCGGCCCGCAGCGCGCGGGCGAGGAAATCGGCCGCCTCCGGCAGCTGCGCCTCGATCTTCTGCAGCCGCGCCGCGCGCGCCCGCAGCACGAGCAGGAGCGGCCCGCCGCCCGCCACGCCCAGCAGCAGCAAGGCGCCCGGCACGGGCATGGGCCAGGCGGCCAGCAGCAGCAGGGCCGCCAGCAGCAGGCCGCCGGCGCCGCCGAGGAACTGCGCCACCGACCAGGACAGGCCCGATTGCAGCAGCAGGCGGTCCAGCTGCGCCACCTGCGGCACGCGCCGCAGCAGCCGCTCCAGGCCAGGCGCCTGCGCATAGCGGCGCTGCTTGAGGATGGAGACGCGCTCGCCGCCCGCCTCGCCGCGCGCCGCCATCAGGCGCAAGCGCCGGTTGATGCGCCGCGCCGCGCTGCCATGCGTGCCCGACCACCACAGCCACGCCCCTTCCACCAGCAGGATGCAGGCGGCAAACAGCAGCACGGCAAAACCGTAGAACACGAGGTCCATGACACCTCCATCAAACACAGAGTCAAACCGCCGCGGGCGGACGTGATGTGCGGCCGGGAAGCGCAGCGGTGCTTCGCCACAGCGGACATCCAGGGCCGCAAGGCGTGCCGCGCAGCCGGTGTTTCATTCGTAGATGCGGTCCGGGTCGAACACCGTGTCCGGCACGGGCGCGCCGAACATGCGCAGGCGTTCCGTGAAGCGGGGCCGCACGCCCGTGGCGCAGAAGTGGCCCAGCACCTTGCCCGCCGCATCGACGCCCGTCTGCTCGAAGCGGAAGATTTCATGCATGGCGATGATGTCGCCTTCCATGCCCGTCACCTCCTGCAGGCTGACCAGCTTGCGCGCGCCGTCCGTCAGGCGCGACACCTGCATCACCACCGTCACGGCGGAACAGATCTGCTGGCGCGTGGCGCGCGGCGTCAGGTTCACATTGGCCATGCCGACCATGTTTTCCAGCCGCGCCAGGGCGTCGCGCGCCGTGTTCGAGTGGATCGTCGCCAGGGAACCCTCGTGGCCCGTGTTCATCGCCTGCAGCATGTCGAGCGCCTCGGCGCCGCGCACCTCGCCCAGGATGATGCGGTCGGGACGCATGCGCAGGGCGTTGCGCACCAGCGCGCGCTGGCTCACCTCGCCCTTGCCCTCGATGTTGGGCGGGCGCGTTTCCAGGCGCACCACGTGCGGCTGGCGCAGCGCCAGTTCGGCCGCATCCTCGATGGTGACGATGCGCTCGCTGCCGGGGATGAAGGCCGACAGCACGTTGAGCAAGGTCGTCTTGCCGCTGCCCGTGCCGCCCGAGATGAGGATGTTGACCTTGGCCTGCCCCAGCGCCTGCAGCACCTGCACCATGGGCGGCGTGAGGCTCTTGTAGTCGAGCAGGTTGGCGATGCTCAAGGGCTGCACGGCGAAGCGGCGGATCGACAGGATCGGCCCGTCGACGGCCAGCGGCGGGATGATGGCATTCACGCGCGAGCCGTCCGGCAGGCGCGCGTCGACCATCGGACTCGATTCATCGACGCGCCGTCCCACGCGCGAGACGATCTTCTCGATGATCTTCATCAGGTGCGCATTGTCGTGGAAGGTCACGTCCGTCAGCTGCAGCCGCCCGCCCCGCTCCACGTAGACCTTGTCGCAGGTGTTGACGAGGATGTCGGACACGCTGGCGTCGGCCAGCAAGGGTTCCAGCGGGCCGAAGCCCAGCATCTCGTGCTGGATGTCGAGCACCAGGCTATGCCGCTCGTGCTGGTTCAGCACGATGCGCTCTTCCTCGATCACGCGCTGCACCAGCAGCGCCAGCTCGTGCTTGAACTGTTCCGCCGTCAGGCGCTTCAGCCGCTCCAGGTCGATACGGTCGAGTATCGTCTGGTGCATGGTCTTTTTCAGTTCCTGGTAGGCGTGCAGCGCCAGCGCCCCTTGTCCGTTGCTGGCGGGGCGGGCCGTTTCATTGGCCGCCAGGCGTTCGCGTAAAGTCATCTCGGCTCCCATGATGGCTCCCGGCGGGAGCCTTGTGCAGTACCTGCGCCGGCCGCGCCTAGGCTTCGCTGCGGCTGAACAGGCGGTCGAACAGGCCGCGGCTTTCCGTCACGCGGCGCGCCGTCACCAGTTCCACCAGCTCGGCCAGGCTGCGCGCCACGGCGCTGGTGCGCGACAGCAGCAGCAGCGGGATGCCCTGGTTGACGGAATCGGTGGCGGCCAGGTAATCGTTGGGCACCGTATGCACCACTTCCGCGCCCAGCGCCTGTTCCAGGTCGGCCAGGCGCAGGCGCCCGCCCTTTTCATAGCGGTTCACGATCAGGCGCAGGCGCTCGCCCGGATAGCCGAGCGAACGGAAGATGTCGAGCAGGCGGCGCCCGTCGCGAATGTCGGGCAGGGCCAGCTGCAGCACCGGATAGATGGCGTCGGCGTTGTCGAGCGCCCGCAGCGACAGGGCATCGATCTGGCGCCCCACGTCGAGCACGATGTAATCGTAGTGCTGGCGCGCCACGGCGAGGATGCGGTCCATGTGCTCGGGCTGCATGTCGACCTTGTGCGCCGGATCGTCGGCCGCCGCCAGCACGCCGAAATTGGGCGTCACGTGCACCAGGCACGAGGCGAGGAAGGCGCCGTCCATGCGCGCGATCTGCGCGCAGATGTCGGACAGGGTCATGGCCGGCTTCTGGTCCGAGACATACAGCGTGGCGTCGCCGAACTGGCCGTGCAGGTCGATCAACAGCACCTTGCAGCCGGCCAGGCTGGCCAGCGCGTAGGAAAAATTCGTCGACAAGAACGTGGCGCCGCTGCCGCCCTTGCACGAGATGAAGGCGAGCACTTTACCGTCGCGCATCTGCGTCACGCCGGCCTGGATATCCACCCGGTCCATCGCCTCATGGAAGGCCTTGTGCACCAGCGGCAGCTGCAGCACCTCGCGCATGCCGGCGCGCATGGCGCGGATCAGCACATCCTGCTGCTGGCCGCGCGTGAGCAGCATCAGCACGGCCAGCGGATACTGGCGCGCCAGCCGTTCCAGCAGGTCGGCCTCGTCGGCTTCGATGCCGCTGGCGTCGACGATCACCAGCTCCGGCGCCTCGGGCAGCATGCGCTCGACGGCGTCGCGCAGGCCGCCGCGCCGCTCCAGCAGGCGCAGCACGGGCATGCGCGCCGCGCCCTGCGCGGCGATTTCATCGTGCAGGCTGGCGTCGCGGCTAATCATCAAGGCTTTCATCGCACTTCCTCGCTTCCTTCAGGTCAACACGTTCGGCTGCGCCCGGCCAGCGGCGCCCGGTCAGGGACAGAAATCCGGATTGTCCGGATAGCCCAGCGACTCGGCCACCGCCATGGTGGCGCCGCTGGGCAGGCGCACGGCGCCCGCGCCGGAGGGGAACATCACCCCCAGCAAGGGCAGCATGGGCCGGTACGGCACGCTGTCGCAGCGCGCGCCGGCGCCGGGCAGGCACAGGCGCGCGCGCACGAAGCGGATGCAGCTGGCGCCATGCGGATCGTTCAGGCAATTGATGCGGTTGCGCTGCGGGCAGCCCGGCATCGCCGTCACCGGCAGCGCGGCCAGGGCGGCGCCGCCGGCGGCCTGCGACAGGTAGTCGATGCGCACGTGGGCGTCGCTGATGCCGCCGCCCAGCGGCAAGGTGCCGGGCGTGGCGCGCAGCACGGCGCGCGTGCGCACGGCTTGCAGGGCGGCGGCGTTGCTGAAATCGGTGACGGCGGCATCGCGCGCCGCACGCCGCGTGATCTCGTGCACCATGTGCCACACGTACACGGCACGCGCCAGTTCCAGCATGGCGAACACGAAGAAAAAGAACAGCAGCGCCAGCATGGCGAACTCGACGGCGAAGACGCCGCCCTGGCGCTGCCGGCGCGGGAGCAGGTTAATTGACATAGCGTAAGGTCGCGTTGGCACGCACGGGGATGGGCGCCAGCTGCGGCAGCCACTTGCGCGTCAGCTCGGGCAGGAAGTCAACGGGCATGTCCACGGCCACCTTGATGCGCACCTGCAGCGGCGGCGTCGCATAGGTCCCGCAACCGTAGGAATCATCGGCATACACGCATTCCACGACGACCCTGGCAGCCTCCATTTGCGGCCAGCTTTCCGCCATGGCATCGGCCACCATCTGCCGGGCAAACGCGACGCCCTGGCTGGCCGTGCCGATGCTGGCCATCTGCGGCAGCGGCATGGTGGCCAGGTAGCGCGCCGCATCGTGGGTGCCTTTCTGCAGGGCCGTGTACACGAGCAGCGCGCGGCCGAACAGCAGCACGAAGGGCAGCAGCCCCATGAAAAACAGCAGGATCAGCGCCAGCTCGATGGCGGCGACACCGCCCTGGCGGCGTGGCGCGCGGTTGCGGGGCATCATGGCAGCAGCTCCGCGGGACCGAGCAGCGCGCCTTCGGCCACCAGGCCCGCAAATTCGGCGCTCAGCACGCCATTCGTGGCCGGCGCCGTCATGAAGAAGCGGCCGATGCCGCGCACCTGCGCCAGCACGTCGCTGCCCGCCGGCACGGGGCAGGCCAGCAGCGCGATGTGCAGCAGACGCCGCTGCGCCATGCCCGTGTTGCCCGTCGGCGCCGTCTGGAAGGCCAGCGTCAGGTAGGGCGGCGTGGCAGGATAGCCGGACTTGGCGGCCGGCGCGGCAGGCAGGGCCGGATACAGCTTGGCCCAGTCGCTGGTGGCAAACGGCAGGTAGCCGCCGGCGGGCTTGACGCCGCTGTACCTGGCGGCCCTGGCGAAGGACCACAGCGGTCCATAGCTGCCGACGCCGGGCGGCGTCGCGTTCGATTCCGGATCGGCCACGGACAGCAGCGGATTGCCCGTGCTCAGGGCGCTGGGCGCGTCGGGCGCATTCGTCATCCACCAGTTGCTGGCCGTATTCGGGTAGGCGCGGATATTCGTGTCGGGCGGCGCCGTGACGGGATGGCAGCCGCTGCCCGCATGCTGGTTGAAGCGCGCATTGAAGGCCGGCCACAGCGCGGCGGGAAAGGGCCGGTGCACGTGCACGGCAGCGCTGCCGATGCGCGGGTACAGCACCGTGCCGCTGCAGACAAACGGCAGCACGCTGGCATCGCCCACCTCCATCGCGGGACCCAGCACGCCCGGCTGGCCCAGCGGATTGAGGATGAAATGTTCGGGCGCCGGGCCGTTCGGATTGAGTTTCAACAAGTTATACGCCACGCCGCGGCGAAAGCCGTATTCCAGCAGCTCGACGGCCGGCAGCAGCGCCGCATTCGTGCGCGGGCTGGCCGGGCTGGCCGACAGCGCGCAGATGGCCAGCGGCGTCAGGTGCAAACTGCTGCGGCCGGCCACGGCGCGCGCGCCCGTGTCGAGCGTGCGCAGGGCCGGCGACCAGGCGCCCAGGAACGCCGTCGCCACCTTGCCCAGCGACGGCTCGCTGGCCTGCGTATCGACGCGCACGAACAGCGCCGCGGCGGCATCGGGCACGGCGCCCGCCGCGTGCCACTCGTTCGCCGGCGCGTGGGCGGCGCTGGCGAAGCGGATGCTGGCCTCCGACAGGATGGCGCCATCCATGCGGCGCCGCCAGGCGCTCCTGTCGGAGGCGCTGCTCCGGGCTTTCGCCACAGCGGCAAGCAGGCCCTCGGGCGTGCCCGTCAGCTCGGCCGCCGCCGCCAGCGCCGCATTGTCGGCCAGGTTCTGCAATTCCGTCTTGCGGCCGATGACCTGCCCCACGTCGAGCGCCAGGCCGATAAAGCCCAGCACCAGGATGAGCAGGATGGAGAAGGCGATCAGCATCGCCCCGCGCTGGCGGCGTCTATTTTCCATTGCCGCTGCCCAGCATGAACTGCACCGGCGGCAGGGCTTGCCCGTTCGGCTCGGCAAACGAGGCGCGGTAGCGCTGCATGACGGCCTGCGCGCTGGGGCCGTCGAGGCCGTCTACCGGCGTGCGGCGGACGGCGCTGGCCGGATAGCGCACCTGCTGCGCCATGGCCAGGCGCACGGCGTCGCCAAAGCGCTGGTCCAGCTGCGGCGTGCTGCTGTGCGCGCAGGCGGCCAGCTGCAGCGCGGCCAGCAGCGCGCCCAGGCGCCGCAGCGAGGTCACAAGCGATGTCGGCATGGCGTGTCTCCCGGTCTCATGGCAAGGCGATCATTTCAATTCGAAGCCGCCGTCCACGCGCGGCGCCGGCACGGCGGGCGCGGCCAGCGGCAGCGTCCCTTCCATCTTGCCGCCCAACAGCAGCTGCGTGCGCGACGGCGGCGCCAGCTGCGCCGTCGGCAGCACGGCCTCGGCGGGCAAGGGTTTCACCAGGTGGGCGGTGATGACGAACAGCAGCTCCGTGCGGTCGTGCTGGAAATCCGTGCTGCGAAACAAGGCGCCGAGGATGGGCACTTCGCTGAGCCAGGGCACGCCCGTGATGTTGCTCACCTGGTTGTTCTTGATCAAGCCGCCGATGGCGTAGCTCTGGCCGTCATACAGCTGCACCGTGGTCGAAGCGCGCCGCGTCGTGATGACGGGCAGGATCGAGCGGCCGCTGACGCCAGCGGCGGAAATGCCCACGCCTTCGCGCGACAGCTCCGACACTTCCGGCGCCACCTTCAGGTTGATGCGCCCGCCCGACAGCACGGTAGGCGTGAAGCGCAGGCCGACGCCATATTCGCGCTCTTCCAGGGTGATCTTGTTGTTGTCCTGGCCGACGGGAATGAAGATCTTGCCGCCGGCCAAAAAGCTGCCTTCCTGCCCGCTGATCGCCATCACCGTCGGCTCGGCGAGGATGCGCACCAGACCATCCTGCTTCTGCGCCTCGATGGTCAGCTGCTGGCCATTCGACTTGCGCACGTCGAGCAAGCCGTTGGCCGTGCCGCTGAGGAAATTCGACAGCAGGGTCGTGGCCCAGCTGCCCGAGGCGAAGCGCAGGGTGGCGCCCACTTCCAGGCGCTCCAGCAGGGACTTCGACACTTCGGCGATCTGCACGGCCAGCATCACCTGCTGCGGCGCGCTGACGTCGAGCATATTGATGATGCGGCTGCTCGCGCCGCCCGTGCCGCCGCTGGGCGCGGGCGCGCCTGCCAGGGGCGGCACGGCGCCGCCATCGGCGGGCTTGGGCAGCGCCAGCGGCACCGTGGCGCGGCGCACGTAGGCGTGCGCCAGCTCGGTGGCGCGCAGCACGGCGCCCGCATCCTGCACCGTGCCCGACAGCACCAAGGTATCGGCCACGGCCGTGACGCGGATGGCTTTTTCTTCCGGCATCAGGGCCGCCAGGGTCGTTTGCAGGCCGGCCGGGTCCATGCTGACGCTGACGTTGACGACGCTGCAGGCGCCGCTCTTGCCCTGGATGATCATGTTCGTGCTGCCCACGTCGACACCCACCACGTACAGGGTGTCGGGCGCCACCAGCATGGCTTGCAGCACGGCCGGATTGCCGACGCTGCGGGCCAGCACGGCCTCGGGCAGGCGCAGCATGCTCGACTTGCCCACGTGCAGCTGCAAGTTGCCGGGCGTGGCCGCTTCGCCGCCGCAACGGGGGCCGGGTTCGGCCGCGGCGCCGGCGAGCGGCAGCAGGCAGCATAAAGTCAGCAGGGCGCGGTTCATGAGCGTGTCCATGGTTGATCCGGGGCGGAAAGCTAGAAACATTCGCGCGACTGGCGCGTACCATCGATGACGCCGCTGCACTGGCGCGGCGGCTCCGGCGGCGCCTTCGCCACGCGCACGGGACGCGGCGCCACGGGCACGGCGGCGGGAGCCGGCGCGGCCGGCGCCGCGTCGGCTTCGTGCGGTCCGCCCAGCAGGGTCAGCTTGGTGGCGCCCGCCGTGACGCCCGGCTGCGGGTCGACCTGGTTGCGCAGCACCAGCGACAGGCTGCCCACGCTGCGCGCCAGGTCCAGGTTTTCCGCCTGTTCCGGGGTCACTTCCAGGGTCACCGCATTGACGACGCGCGGCTTGGTCTCGTCGCGCCCCACTTCCTGCGCCACGGCCAGCACGAGGATGCGTTCGAGGACGATCTTGGAAATGTTGCGGCTCTGGGGGAAGGCGCGGTCGCCGGCATCCTGCTGCGTACTGACGATGATGTCGACATAGTTGCCGGGCAGGGCGAAGCCGGCCACGCCGATCACGTCGTTGACGCGCACGGTGATGGCGCGCCGCCCTTCCGTGATCAGGGCCGACAGGCCGCCCAGGGTGCCGGCCGGCGCCAGCTTGGCTTCGCTCAGCGGCTCGCCGCGCAGCACGCTCGTCTTCAGCACCCGTCCCGCCAGCGGTGCCGGGTCTTGCAGCGCGCCCTGCGGCAGGCTTTCCGCCGGCCATTCGGCCAGGCGCAGCATCTCGGGGGTCAGGCGCTGGCCCAGGTTGACATCGCTGGCGGCGACGACGATCTTGCCCTTGCCGGCCGGCGTCTGGCGCAGCAGCCAGTGCGAGGCCAGCAGCACGGCCAGCAGGCCCAGCACGATTGCCATGGCCATCATCAGCAGGGCGCGGCGGTCTTTCATGCGATACGCTCGCACAGGCTGGCGGCCGGCATGTCGCAGCTGGCAAACAGGCTGTTCCAGGCCTGCTCCAGCGTGACCACCGTCAGGCACGCCTCGCTGCCGGCAAAGCCGGCGAAATCGGCGATGCGCGCCAGCAGTTCGCGGGGATAACTGGCCAGCAGGGGCCGCCCCTGCTGGCCATGCAGCTGCATCAGGTGATTGAGGACCTGTTCGTCAAAGGCGATCTCCGCCAGCCGGCACTGCTGGCGGAACAGGGCGCGGTAGGCGCCGTCGCCCAGCGGCCCCACCTGCACCTTGTAGCCGATGCGGCGCAGCAGGGAGGCGTCAAACAGCTCGCCCGGCGCCATGCTGGTCGCCAGCACGAGGGCGCTGTCGAACGGCATGCTGATCTGCATGCCGCCTGGCAAGCCCAGCTGGTCGACGCCGCGCGCCAGCGGCTGCATCAGCCGCGTCAGCAGTTCCGGCGCGCCGAGGCGCTGGCGGCCCAGGTCGTCGATGATCAGCATGCCGTTATTCGCCCGCACATGGGATGGCGCCTGGTAGCAGCCGCCGCTGGCGTCCTGGCGCAGTTCCAGCATGCCCGCGTCGAGCTCGGCGCCCACGTGGATCACGGGACGCTGGCACAGCACCCAGCGGATGTCCGTGCTGCGCCGTTCCAGCGCCTGGCGCGCATGGCTGACGTGCTGCGGCGCCGGCGGCAGGTGCTGCGCCGCATCGTACAGCTGGATGATGTCCTGGCCGACGACGATGGCGTAGGGCACGGCGACCAGGCCGTGCAGCAATTGTCCCAGCTGCAGCGCCAGGGTCGACTTGCCGCTGCCGGGCGGGCCGTACAGCAGCAGCGAACGCCCCGAATGCAGGGCCGCGCCCACCAGGTCGAGCATGCCCGGCCCCGCATGGGCGCCGCCCAGCACGGCCGCCAGGTCGTCGCTGGCGACGCGCTGCGCCTGTGCCTGCCACGACTGGCGCGCCACCATGGCGCGGTAGGCTTCCAGGGTGACGGGCGCGGCGCCGATGTAGGCGCAGCGCTCGAGGAAGGCGCTGGCGCGCTGCTTGCCCGCGCCCGTCAGCTGGTATTGCACGTCGATCTCGGACTCGCCGCGCCAGGCCACTTCCGCCATCTGTTCCGTCACCATGAAATCGATGACTTCGCGCAAGACATTGATCGACAGGCGCAAGCGCGTGGTCAGCACGGACAGGTGCGTCTTGCCGCTGACAAACATGAGCTTGGCGATCAGCTCGACCACCAGCTGGCGCTCCAGGCCCGTCTCGCGCAGGCTCTTCGGCTGCGGCGGCAGGGGCGGCATCAGGGTCGCGTCGGCGGGGCGCGGCATACTGTCGGTGGTGAAATAGTCGACCTCGGTCATGCTTTGTCTCCAAGCCGGTTAAGACTGCATTGCACAGATTTCATTCTAGCGAGCGGGGACCGGCGCCCATTGATCGAGAGCAATGAATACAACTCAGAAATACTGGCGTCCCTGCACGGCCAGGCTGCCCAGCGCGATGGCCAGTCCGTAGGGCATGTTGCCCACGCTGGCATGGCTGGCCAGCGCGGCGGGCGCCAGGGGAATGCCGGCCGTGCGCGCGATCATCGGCCACAGCAGCTGGCGCAGATTGCGCAGGCAGGCGCGCCACTTGCCCTGATACGTGATCATCAGCACGGCCATCAGGCCACCCAGCACAAAGGTGGCAAAACAGATCTGCAGCACGGGCCAGGGGCCGGCGAACGCCCCCACCATGGCGATCAGCTTGACGTCGCCGGCGGCCGTGCCGCGCAGCACGTACAAGGGCAGGAAGAGGAAGAATCCCGTGGCCATGCCGCCCAGCCACAGCGGCAGCACTTGTTGCGGCCACAGCCACAGATGCAGGGTCAGCGCGGCCAGGATGCCGGACAGCACCAGGGCATTTGGGATCTTGCGGCGGATCAAATCACTGACGGCCGCGGCCGTCACGAAGCACAGCAACAGCAAGTCGCACAAGGCAGTTGCAGGCATGGCATCCTCCCGAAAAAAACCCGCTGCCGGCCGGCCGGCAG
>NZ_RFSK01000020.1 GCF_009923995.1 Janthinobacterium sp.
CTCTTGCGGTGATGCGGCGGGACCACTTGCCCGCCAGCCGTCATTATCCCCCGTTCGCAGCGCGCAGGGTATTGCCGTCATGAATACATCAGAAAAACTGACAGCTATTAACTTTTAACGTCAGCATGACTGACTTAAAATGGCCGCCACTTCACCTTTACAGGCTTTACATGCAAGGCATCAAACGCAAAATCGTCTACGTCACCGCCTTTGAAATCATCGGCATGGCCATTTCCACGGCCTGGCTGACCCTGCTTTCGGGCGAATCGCCCACCAGCACGGGACCGCTGGCGGTCATGATCACCACCATCGCCGTGATCTGGAACCTGCTCTACAACACGGCCTTCGAATACTGGGAAATCCGCCAGGTATCGCGCACGCGCACCGTCTGGCGCCGCATCCTGCACGCGATCGGCTTCCAGATCACCCTCGTCATCTACCTGATCCCGCTGATCGCCTGGTGGCTGGACATCAGCCTGTGGCAAGCCTTCGTGCTGGACTTCGCGCTGATGCTGATCATCCCGTGCTACAGCTTCATCTTCAATTACTTCTTCGACGGCCTGTTCGGCGTGCCCCTGTCGGCGCAGCAGCCGAAGGAAGACGCCACCAATGTTCAGGCCGCTTCGCTGAGCAACTGAAGAAAGGACCGCGCCGCCATGCCCAGCGGCCGGTCCTTCATCCACACCAGGTGGATGGGCACGACCAGGCCATTGCCCGTGTTCTTGAACGCCACGCAGCGCACCCGCCCCGCCGCCAGAGAATGCTGGATGGCCGAGGCGGCAAAGTTGCCCCATCCCAAGCCCGCTTCGACCATGGACAGGGCCATCGGCAGGCTGTCCGTGCGCCAATAGGACAGGCCCACGACGGGCCGCGCATCGGCCAGGTCCAGCTCGCGGCTGGCGACGATGATCTGGCGCAAATTCACCAATTCCTCGATGTACAGGGGGCGTCCCGCCGCGCTCGGTGGATGCTGCGTGGAAATAATCGCCAGCAGGGCATCGCTGCCCACCAGCTGGAACTGCTCCTCGTGATTGATGCGCCCGCCGGCGAAGGCCATGCAGGCGCTGATGCGGCCCCGGTGCAGCATGTCGAGCACGTCGTCCTGCGGCGCCGTCAGCACTTCGATGTCGAGCAGCGGGTGGCGCAGCGACAGCGCGCGCACGGCGGCCAGGAAGGGTGCATGGTCGAGCTCGGCCGCGATGCCCAGCGAAATGCGGCTTTCCAGCCCCTGCGACAATTCCTGCGCATGCAGGTGCAATTGCTTGAGCTGCTCGGCGATGAGGCGCGCATGGGGAATCAGGGCGCAAGCGGCCGGCGTGGGCATGGCTTCGCGGGCGCTGCGGTCGAACAGGACGATGCCCAGTTCCGCCTCGATGTTGGCAATGGCCATGCTGACGGCCGACGGCGCCCGTCCCAGGGTGCGCGCGGCGCTGGAAAACGAGCCGCCGTCGACGACGGCCAGGAACAGTTCGATGTTATGGCTGGAAAGTTTCATGGGAAAGGTGGAAAGTGCGGCACTTCCGGCCGCGCGCGCGGTCAAACGGGGGAACGGCAGCAACACCCGGGAGTACACATGCGCCATCGATTCACTTACCGCCGTAGCGGCTATGTTTCGGAATTTACCCGCTTCATCGATGGCTATCTGCAGGCCCATCCCGAGGTGCAGGCCAGCCAGCGCCAGGGCTGGCGTATTTTCTGGGAGCGCCCCGTGAATTTCGGGGAGCTGCAGCGGGCCGGCACCGACAGCGTGCCGGAACCGCCATATCACTATGACTGATCAGGCAAACGCCTGACGCACCAGCGCGAACGGCCGCAGGGCGGCCGCGCGAGCAGTGATCGGTTCAACCCTTCCAGGTGCGCTGCAGGCCCGTATCGGCATGGATCCAGCCGCCGCGGGGGCCGGAGCGGTAATAGAAGCCCACGCCGCCCTGCTTGAAGCTGCGCACGAGCGAACCGAGCACTTCCGCGTTCAGGTTGGCCACGCGGATGTCGGCGGCGCGGCCCGAGATGTGCAGCGACTGGCGCGCGGCCGGCACGCCCGCTTCGCGCAGGCGGCTGTTCGACTCGGCCGTGCGGTAGCCCGACAAGATCTCCAGCGGCTGCTCGATGCCGTAGCGGGCCACGAAGGCTTGCGTGCCCCACAGGGTTTCCAGCAGTTTAGGGTCGATGGGCGCCGTCTTCTTGCCGTTCACGTCGCGCAGCAAATGGCACAGTTCCTGGTAGGCTGAATCGATGACTTCGCCATCTTTCCAGTACAGCAGTTTCGCTTTTTCATTGCTGGCCGGGCGCACCACTTCCAGGGTGCGGGGCTTGAGCCAGAATTCCAGGTCCAGCGCCTGCGCGTCGAAGATGTCGGGTGGCGGTTCCAGTTCCGTGATGGCCTGGCGCGACTGCGAAGTGAGCGAGCGGTCCACGCTGGCCAGTTGCGTGGGCTGGGGCGGCACGGCCGTGCGCGGCGCGCGGGGCTTGGCGCTGGCCGAAGCCGAGGCGGGAGCGGCCGTGCGCGAGGCGCAGCCGATGAGAGGTGTGGCTACCAGGCCCAGCGCGGCCAGGCCCATACCATGGTGTAGAAAATTTCTGCGCGATGCCATAGTCATTCCAATATAACGATACGAATACTATAGCCTATTGTGCTGCGAAGAAAAACCCTGTATCCCTATCGTGCCGCCCTGATTTCAGCGCATTTTTCGTCAGGCAGCGGCGGCGACGGGCGCGATGCCGTCCTTCGCCGTCGCCAGGGCCGTCAATGGCTTATCAAGCAGATAACCCTGCGCCACGATGGGCAAGCCCGTGGCGGCGGCGATGCGCTGCAGGGCCGCCAGCGCGGCCGGCGTGTCGAGGCGCTTGAAGACGACGCGGATCTTCGCCGCGTGGCACAGGGTGACGAAGCTGGCGGCCGCGTCCTCGTCGCTGAGGTTGCCCGCGTCCAGCTTGAAGGCGTGCGGATGCAGCCGCTCCAGCATGCCCGTCGCTTCATGCACGCTGGCCACGTTGATGGCCAGGCGGAAACCGTTGCGGCGGTAATTGTCGGCCACGTAGTTGAGCAGCCAGCCCTGGTTCGGCGTGACGGCCGGCAATTGCAGCACGATGCGCTCGATGGGCAGGCCCAGCGCATCGAGGATGCGCTGGAAGGCGTGGCCATGGTTGCTGCTGACGGCGCTGAGCAGGCGGTCGTGCACGTTCAGGTACAGGTCGGACTGCTCCGCTTCCGGCTGGCGGAAGAAATTAATGGCGTGCAGCATGCGGCACAGCCGGTCCAGTTCCACGGATTCGTCGTCGCTGGCTGCATGGTCGAGCAAACGCCACAGCGACAGGCCTTCGTCCGCCTTCGACACGCTGCGCGCCAGGCCCTCGAACGCGAGCAGTTTTCCGCTCTGCAGTTCGCGCAGGGGCTGGAAGGCGCTCGTCATGGTGCAATTGAAAAAACGCCCCAGCGCCCTGCCCTCGTCATCGAGCCAGACGCTGGTGCCGGCCTGGGTTTGGTGCGACAGGCGGGCCAGGTAATTTTTCAGGACGGGAAATGGCATGGAAGCTCCTTCGTAGGACTGCGCCGCCGGCCCTCGTGGGGCAGGCGACGCCAAAGTGTGCAGACTAAGGCAGGGTGAACCAAAGGAGAACGAATGGTTTCGCCATTTGATATGCACCCGGCGCATAAGGGCGTAGCGACGGCCAGCGCATATCGATAGTCAGAAACATTCCTTCCCGCCCCCGCCCGCGGCCAGTACTGTGGCCGGGTACCGATATCATCAGGAAGGGCCGCCATGTGCCAGTTACTCGCAATGAACAGCAGCAAGCCGGCCGCGCTGGGATTTTCCTTCGCCGGCTTCGCCGAGCGGGGCGGCCGCACGGACGAGCACCGCGACGGCTGGGGCATCGCCTATCATTCCGGTAGCGGCTGCACCCTGCTCACCGACCACCTGGCCGCCATCGATTCGCCGCTGGCCGCCACGGTGCAGCAGCATCCCGTCAAGGCGAAAAACATCGTCGCGCACATCCGCAAGGCCACGCAGGGCCGCATCGCGCCGGAAAACACCCACCCGTTCGCCCGCGAACTGTGGGGCAGGACGTGGTCCTTCGCCCACAATGGCGACCTGAAGACGTGGCGCGCGCCCGCCAACGCGCATTACCATGCCTGCGGCGACACGGACAGCGAACAGGCCTTCTGCCACCTGCTGGCCAGCCTGCGCGCGCGCTTTCCCGCCGGCGAACCGACGCGCGCCGACCTGCGCGCCGCCATAGCCGAGGTCGCCAAGGAGATCGCCGCGCACGGCACGTTCAACTTCATCCTGTCGGACGGCGAACTGCTGTTCGCCCACTGCTCCACGCATCTGCACTATGTGATCCGCGAATACCCATTTTCCGTGGCGCAACTGATCGACTGCGAACGCAGCATCGACTTTCGCCAGCACAACCACCTCGACGACCGCATCGCCGTCATCGCCACGCACCCGCTGACGGAGAACGAGCAGTGGCTGGCGTTTGCGCCCGGCGAACTGAAACTGTTCGCCGGCGGCACCCTGCTGCAGGCGGACGAGCGCGCGCCACGGGGCGTGTACATCCAGATCAGTTACTGAGGAGAAATATTGAAGGGGAAGAAAAGGCCCGCCGCCGGATGGGCGGGCTGCAGCGCCGGCTGGCCGTCAGGCCGAATTGCAGTTGCAAAAGCGCTTGCGCTTGGGGTCGCCGCTGGCGATGCCTGCGGGATCAATCTGTTTCCAGCAAAAAATCGTTTCCACGCCATAGGGCGAACGCACATTGCCCGCCTCGACATAGCCCTGCTTGACGAAAAAGGCCTGGCTGCTGGCCGTGCTGTGCAGCTGCAAGGCCTTGATGCCCCACTCGCGCGCCTGCGCTTCCAGCCCTTCCACCAGCGCCTTGCCCGCGCCGCGGCCTTGCGCCTCGGGCAGCAGGTAGCACAGGGCCAGCTTGCCGGCGCGCGTCAGCAGGCCCACGCCGACGACGGCGCCCTGCTCGACGGCGACCAGCGAAAAATTGGTGGGCGACGCGAACCAGCACGCCACCATCTGCGGTGTTTTATTGCCCAGCCAGGCTTCCAGGATGGCCGGATCGTCCCGGTGATCGAGGCTGCAGCATTCGACGATCGAGCGTCGTAATACATTGCACGCCTCGAAAGCGTCGGTCGATGTTGCAATACGAATTTCAAGACTCATGTACGCTCACAAAATATTCCAGTTGCCGATGCAGGCCGTTTCACCGTGTATCGCGCCATTCGACTATACACCAAGCGGCGCATTCGGGGTTTTTCGCGCCGCGCCACGGGCCCGTTTTGCCTGTGGCAGCCTGCTTGCAGACTAAGCCCGGATACGCGCCTTGCCCACGAATCATTTCAAAAATCCATATCTGTTTTTTGGCAGAAACGGGAATGTGATCTAAGCATATTACGAAAAATTCGTTTCTTTTCCGGCCGGAATTTTAGACTATGTCTATCTATTCTCACAACAAGAGTTCACCATGTCCCCATTCAACGCCGTAAAGACCGCCGTCCCGACGCTCACCCAACGCTCGCGCCGCTGGTTCCTGGCCAGCGCCCTGGCCGCCTCCGCCGCCGCCATGAGCCTGCCCATGGCCGCCAGCGCAGCCGAACCGGTGGTCTTGCTGAACGCCTCCTACGACGTGATGCGCGAGCTGTTCAAGGACGTGAATCCCGCATTTATTGCTGATTGGAAAGCCAAGACAGGCGAAACCATTACTATCAAGCAATCGCACGGCGGTTCCAGCAAGCAGGCGCGTTCCGTCGCCGATGGCCTGGAAGCGTCCGTCGTGACCATGAACCAGGCCAATGACATCGACATCCTCGTCGACCGCGGTCTCGTGGTGGCCGACTGGGCCAAGAAATTCCCGAACAATGCGGCGCCGTTCTATTCCACCATGGTGTACCTGGTGCGCAAGGGCAATCCAAAACACATCAAGGACTGGGACGACCTGGCCAAGCCCGGCATCAAGGTCATCGTGCCCAATCCCAAGACGTCAGGCAACGGCCGCTACACCTACCTGGCCGCCTGGGGCTATGCCCTGAAAAAAGGCGGCAGCGAAGCGCAGGCGCGCGACCTGGTCACCAAGCTGTTCAAGAACGTGCCCGTGCTCGACGGCGGCGGCCGCGGCGCCACCACCACCTTCACGCAGCGCGAAATCGGCGACGTGCTGGTGACGTTTGAAAACGAGGTGCAACTGGTGCGCGCCGAATTCGGCGACAACTTCGAAGTGGTCTACCCGAGCATCTCCATCCTGGCCGAGTCGCCCGTGGCCGTCGTCGACAAGGTCGTCGACCGCCGCGGCATCCGCAAGGAAGCCACCGCCTACCTGCAATACCTGTACTCGGAACCGGGCCAGGAACTGGTCGCCAAGCACTACCTGCGTCCCCGTTCGGCGACGGTGGCGAAGAAATACGCGGCCAGCTTCAAGCCCATCAGCCTGTTTACCATCGACGATGTGTTCGGCGGCTGGAAACAAGCGCAAAAGAAACATTTTGACGATGGCGGCGAATTCGACAAGATTTATCAGAAGTAAGTTTGCGCCACATCAAGAAAACCGGGATACGTCCCGGTTTTTTTATTGGCGCGCCGTCACTGCGGTTTCCATGGCCGCATGGCAAGCCTGCCGAGGATGTACGGACGAGTATAGGCGAATAATCTGCTTGCGCCAGGGCTGGCGCACGCTTTGCGCATATCGATATGCGCATCGATTCGTGGTCAAAAGGGCGCGCGGGCCGTACTCTGGCCATGTCGCGCCGCACGGCGTATTACGGGCACAAAGGAAACATCATGGCTATCTCGGAAGTGAATGTACGCAACCAGTTTCGCGGCAAGATCAAGGAAATCATCTTTGGCCCCGTCGTCTCGGAAGTGGACGTGGAAACGCCGCACGGCATCGTCACGTCGGTGATCACCTCGCGCTCGATCAAGGACCTGGACCTGAAGGTGGGCAGCGAAGTCATCGCCCTGGTGAAATCGACGGAAGTGTCGATCGCCAAGATCCAGTAAGCCTCGCCCCACCTGCCGACGCCGCGCCCTTGCCCTCCGGCAGCGGCGCGGCGTTGTCGCATGGACCGGCCTCTACGGCTTGATATAGGCGTACCCTTCCTGCGTCTGCAGGCGGCTCAGCTCGGCCACGCCGGAAGGCACGATGACGGCTTCCGGCAGCACGCGCTGGCGCTCGATGCCGCGCCCCTGCAAGGTGTTGTTGCAGACGCGAAAGCCCACGCCGCGCCGGACCAGTTCGCGCACCGCTACGTCATACGGGTAGCCATCCTTGTCGATGGCGCCATCGAGCAGGAAATCGATGCCGGCGCCGTGGGCGACGAGCACGATGGTCGCCTGCGGGCTGGCGTCCAGGTGATTGCGGATGTTGCGCAGCGCCGCCGCGGCATTGGCGGTGTCGTTAACGTGGTACACCACCTTTTCCACCTTCGGCGCCGCCTGGACGGCCGTGTACGACAACAGGGAAAGCAGGAAGGCGGCGAAACAGCGGCGTAGCAGTGTCATGGAAAATCCAGTCAGTGGCGTTAATGAAAGATTGCCATCATATCAATCCCGGAACAGATACGTAAACGTGCGGCTGACGGGCAGCTTTTCCGTGCTGCCCCGCACCAGCACCTGCATGCGCTCGGCGTCGATGCGTTCGGCCGCCTCGATGGCCTTCACGTTGACCATGGTGCCGCGGTGGATCTGCCAGAACTGCTCCGGGTCCAGGCCGCCCAGCAAGTCCTTCAGCGGCGTGCGCACCAGCGCTTCCGAGCCGGCCAGCACCACGCGCGTGTACTTGGTATCGGCCTGGAAGAACAGCACGTCGTCGATATCGATCAGGCGGATCTGCTTGCCCACGCTGGCCTTGATCCATTTCATCTTTTCGCGCGGCGGCGCCGGCAGCGCGGCCCGCAGCGACTGCAGCAGGTGCGCCATGTCCGCCGGCTGGCCGCCCAGCTTGTCGCCCAGGCGGGCCAGGGCCCGCTGCAGGCGCTCGGCCTGCACGGGTTTCAACAGGTAGTCGACGGCGCCCGCGTCGAACGCATCGACGGCATACTGGTCGTAGGCTGTGACGAACACCACGTGGGCCCGCTTGCCGATGCGCTCGGCCACTTCCAGGCCGGACAGGCCCGGCATGCGGATGTCGAGGAACACCACTTCCGGCTCATGCTCGAGAAAGCCGTCCCAGGCGTCGTTGCCGTTTTCCGCCACCAGCACCACCCGGGCCTGCGGCCATGCCTGTTCCAGCAAGCCCTGCAGGCGCTCGCGCATCAGGGGTTCATCCTCGGCAATCATGATCGTCGTTTTCATGTGCTGCTGTCCTTTGCATTGACGGGTAACAAAATATCGGCGATGACGCCGCCCTCCTCCCCATTGCGCAGCTCCAGGCGGCCTGCCGGGGCGCCGTCCTGCCCCGCCAGCCGCAGACGGCTGCGCACGTTTTCCAGGCCCAGCCCGCCACCGGCGGCGGGCACGCCGTGCTCCGCCATGCCCATGCCCGTATCCTGCACGCGCAGGCGCAGCATGCCGTCGACGTGCTCAGCCGAAATAATGACGTCGCCGCCGCGCAGGGCCGGTTCGATGCCGTGCTTGATGGCGTTCTCGGCCAGGGTCAGCACGATCATGCTGGGCACCATGGCCTGCGCCAGGCCGGCCGGCAAGTCCAGGCGATAGCGCAGGCGCTGGCCCATGCGCGCCTGCATCACGCGCAGGTAGGCTGCCACCATGTCGAACTCGCTCTGCAGGGGCACCTGCTCGCTGCGCATCTCGGCCAGGCTGGCGCGCAGGAAGGCGATCAGGTCGGCCGTCAGGGCGGCGGCCCGCGCGGCGCCATCCGCCCCCTGCTCGGCCAGCTGCTGCACGGCGCCCAGCGTATTGAAGAGGAAATGCGGTTCGATCTGCGCCCGCAGCAGGCGCAGCTGGGATTCGCTCAGCTCGCGCGCCAGGCGGTCGCGCTCGGCATCCTGCTGCAGCTGCAGGGTCAGCGCCTCGAACTGGCGGTTGCGCCACATGGCGACGATCCCCAGCGGCACGATGTACAGCAGGCTCACCACCAGCAGGGCGATGCCCAGGTTGCGGGCGATTTTCTCCGGCGAGAACACCATGGGCTGGTCGCTGAAGACGGCCGCCGCGCCCATGCCCACGGCCATGCCGCCCATGCAGGCCAGCAAGATGCGCAGCAAGGGCTTTACCGAGCGGTTCGCCACCAGCGTGCGGTAGTTGAACCAGACGCCCATCAGGCCGCAAGCGAGCGAAAAGCCGATCAGGTTACTCAACACCAAGGCTTCGACCCAGCTCAGCTTGCCCGGCCACAGCAGGTGCTGCAGCACGCCCAGCGCGCTGAAGGGGATGAGCAGCTTGGCGGCCGCCTTGTAGAAGCGGGCGCCGCGGTATTTCAGCAGGAATGCACGGAATTGCTGGCGCTCGATCAATGACATGGTGGCCAGGCGCGTGCCGATACAGCGCCGGTAGCCGGCCGGCAAGGTGGCGGCGGCGCCGGGCGATTCCAGCACCAGGATGGCGTCGTCGTCCATTTGCTGGTGCAGCTGCTTGATTTTTCCCCACATGGTGCGTTCTCCTTGATAAGTTCAGATGCATGAACGCAGTCTGGGGGCAGGATGGCCCGGGGCACAGGGGCACATGACCAGGCACGAGTTTGCGGGTACGAGCGACGATGGCGGCCCATGGTGTATGCCAACCTGTATGCCAACCAGCAAGATTGCAGAAAGAGTATTAGATTTCCTAAATGAAATCAATAATACGGCGACAATTTTCAGTCAGGCAATAGTTACATGCCGGATCGCGATTATTTTCACCTTTCTCGCCGCAAAGCGGCCGGCGCGGCCAGTGTGCCGTAGACATCGCAATATTTTTAATGGTATTGTCTACACTTGGCAAATATTGCCTCCGAGACACATACCGCGTCCCCGCGCGGTCCTGTCCCGGCTTTGCGCGCAGCGCCCTCGATGGCGCCCCAAAACTGCTTTCCCACATACGATCCCATGCTCAAAAAAATGTTCGCCGCGGTGCTGATGACGCTTTCGACAGCGGCCATCGCCGTGCCCTTCGGTTCCCAGTCGATACTGGTGGTCGAAGACGGCACAGGTAAAGTCTTGCTTGAAAAAAATTCCAACGTGGTGGTGCCCATCGCCTCGCTGACCAAACTCATGACGGCCATGGTCGTGCTCGACTCCAAGGCGAACATGCAGGAAGAGATCAGCATCGACCGCGAGGATGTCGACACCCTGAAACACAGCACCTCGCGCGTGCCCGTGGGCGCCACCCTGAGCCGCCACGACGTGCTGCAACTGGCCCTGATGTCGTCCGACAACCGCGCCGCCGCCTCGCTGGCGCGCACCTACCCGGGCGGCCCGACGGCGTTCGCCGTCGCCGTGAACGCCAAGATCAAGGCCCTGGGCATGCACCAGACCGTGATCGAGGAGCCGACGGGCTTGTCGCCGAATAACCAGTCGACGGCGGCCGACCTCGTCAAGATGGCCGTGGCCGCTTCGCGCTACCCGGAAATCAGCCGCATCACGACGGATTCGAAGGACGTGATCCAGATCAAGGGCCGCGACGTGGAATACCACAACACGAACCGCCTGGTGGGCGCCAAGGGCTGGGACATCGGCCTGTCGAAGACGGGCTACACGAATGAAGCGGGCCGCTGCCTGATCATGCGCATCAAGTCGGCCGGCAAGTTCGCCACCATGATTCTGCTCAACGCGCGCGCCAATTCCGTGCGCGCCATGGACGCCGTCAACATCCGCCGCATGCTGGCGGCCGAAAACGGCATCGAAGAGCCGAAGGTCATGCGCGCTTCCGCCAGCCGGCATAAAAAAGCGCCGGCGAAACCGAGTAAACGCCGCCGCGCCCGCTGAGCGCAACTGACTGCCGGGGTCAGACCCGACGGGTCTGACCCCCGAACTATTTCGCTTGCCGGTTGGTCATGATGACGCCGGCGATCGTCACCGCGCCGCCCACCAGCATGGAGACGAGCACCGGCTCGCCCAGCAGCGCCGCCGCCAGCACGATGCCGAACACGGGCACGAGGTTGTTGAACACGGCCGTGCGCGACGGCCCCAGCGCCTTCACCCCTTCGTAATACCAGACAAAGCCGATCACCGTGCCGAACACGCCCAGGTAGCCGATGGCGGCCCACACTTGCCAGCCGAAGCTGTGCCACGGCACGGTCGGAAATTCCACGGCCGCCCCCACCAGCAGGAAGGCCAGACCCCACATGGCCGCATACGTGGTGGCGGCGATCGGGCTCAGGCCCTTCAGCGCCACCCTGCCGATCAGGGTGTAGGCGGCCCAGCTGGAAATGCCGCAGAACATGAAGACCTCGCCGGCGCCGATGCCGCCGCCGTTGCCGTGCAGCATGCCAGCGAGGTCGCCGCGCGTGATGACGATGGCCGTGCCGCAGAATGCCAGCAGGATGCCCAGCCACTTGAAGGAGCCGAGCCGCTCGCGGAACAGCATGGCCGAGGCCAGCGCCGTGACGATGGGATTGAGGGCGACAAACAGCGCCGTGCGCCCCGCCGGCATGCGCGACAGGGCCGCCAGGAAGCACAGGTTGTACAGGAAGATGCCCGTCAGGCCCAGGGCCGCCGTCGTCGCCAGCTGCTTGCGGTCCAGGCGCGGCAAGCCCCCTTCCAGCTTCCATGCCAGCACGACGAGCAAGAGCACGGCCACGCCGAAGCGCCCGCTGGCCGCCGTCATGGGCGGCATCTGCTGCGCCAGCACGCGCCCCGCGATAAAGGTGCCGCCCCAGAACAGGGCGACGAAGATCAGTTTGATGTAGACGAGCGGCGACTGCACGGCGAGCAGCGGCGAAGGAGGTGCGGCGGTAGTAGGCATGGAAAGTCCTGTGATGCCGCTTGCGCGGCGGGTAGTGTCCATATATATTAATACTAATATCAACTCATGAAATAATGAGCAAATACTCATAGCTCACAAAAGCCACGCCATGACCTTCACACAACTGGAAATTTTTACCCTGGTGGCCGAACTGCACGGTTTTTCCGCCGCCGCCGCGCAGCTGGGCATCAGCCAGTCGGCCGTCTCGCATGCCTTGAAAGCGCTGGAAAAGGAGATGGGCGTGGACCTGATCGTGCGCCACCAGGCCTCGGCCGAGTTGACGGACGTGGGCCGCCAGCTGCTGGTGCGGGCGCGCGAAATCCTCGGCCTGTCCGAAGCCATGCGCCAGGAAGCGGCCGACGTGCTGGGCCAGCGCCAGGGCACCCTGCGCATCGGCTCCTTCGGCCCCACCTCCTCCTTGAACCTGCTGCCGGCCATCACGGCGCAGTTCCGCCTGCGCTATCCGGGCATCGACCTGCGCATCGACGAAGGGGCCGACCATGAAGTGGTGCAGTGGATACGCGAGCGCAGGGTCGACGTGGGCTTCGTCGTGCTGCCCGACGAGCGCTTCGACACGGCGCCGCTGGTGGAAGACCAGATGATGGCGCTGGTGCCGCGCAGCCATCCGCTGGCGCGGCTGGAAGCGATCACCCTGGCGCAGCTGTGCGAGGGGCCGTTCATCATGTCGGAAGCGGGCTGCGCCTGCCTGATCGAGCCCCTCTTCGCCAACGCGGGCCTGCAGCCGCAGGTGCCCTACCGTATCAGCCAGGTCATCACCATCCTCGACATGGTCAGCCGCGGCGACGGCCTGTCCATCGTCGCCGAACTGGCGCTGCCGCAGCGCCTGCGCGAGCAGTATCCGGAACTGGTCGCCCTGCCCTTGAATCCGCCCGTCAGCCGCAAGGTGGGCCTGGCCGTGCGCGACCGGCGCCAGAACACGCCCGCCACCAACGCCTTTTTCGAGGTGGCCAGGCAGATGGCGCCGACCCTGGCGCCGCGGCGCGCCTGGCAGCGCGTCGACAAAGCTGCTTAAAAAGTCTCCCACTCCTCCGACGGTTCCGCCTTGCGGGCAGCTGCCCTGGCGGCAGGACGGCTGGCGATGCGCGGCGCGGCGGGCGGGCGTACCGCCGGTGTCGCGGGCCGGTGCTGCTGCGCGGGCGCCTGTCCCTCATCGAGCTTGAACACGCCCACCACCTGCGCCAGGGTGCTGGCCTGCTCCTGCAGGCTTTCGGCGGCCGCCGCCGCCTCTTCCACCAGGGCCGCGTTCTGCTGCGTCACCTGGTCCATCTGCGCGATGGCCTGGTTCACCTGTTCGATGCCGGAACTCTGTTCCACGCTGGCGGACGTGATTTCGCCCATGATGTCCGTCACGCGCTGCACGCTGTCGACGATTTCCTGCATCGTCGCACCCGCTTCGCCCACCAGGCGGTTGCCCGTATCGACGGCGCTCACGGAGTCGTCGATCAGGGCCTTGATTTCCTTGGCGGCCGCGCTCGAGCGCTGCGCCAGGCTGCGCACTTCCGTCGCCACGACGGCAAAGCCCCGTCCCTGCTCGCCCGCACGCGCCGCTTCCACGGCCGCATTGAGCGCGAGGATGTTCGTCTGGAAGGCGATGCCGTCGATGACGCCGATGATGTCGACGATCTTGCGCGACGAGGCATTGATCGAGGTCATGGTATCGACCACCTGCGCCACCACCATGCCGCCCTTGCTGGCCACGCCGGAGGCCGACACGGCCATCTGGTTGGCCTGGCGCGCATTGTCCGCATTCTGTTTCACCGTGGACGTCAGCTCCTCCATCGAGGCGGCCGTCTCTTCCAGCGAACTGGCCTGCTGTTCCGTGCGCGAGGACAGGTCCTGGTTGCCGGCGGCGATCTCCATTGATGACACCTTCACCGATTCGCTGGCCGTGCGGATCTTCACCAGCACGGCGGCGATCTTGTCGATGAAGCGGTTGAAGGCGCCCGCGATCTGCGCCAGTTCATCCGCGCCGGCAGCGTCGAGGCGGCGCGTCAGGTCGCCCTCGCCCGAGGCGATGTCGTCGAGCGCGGCGCGCACCAGTTCCAGGCGCTTGAGCATGGCGAACACCAGGAGCGACAGCAGCAGCGCGGCCAGCCCCGTCAGCACCACGGCCGTGACGGTGGCCGTCGTCAGCATCGTCTGCAGGGCCTGCATGGCTTCCTGCTGGTCCAGCACCACGGCCAGCAGCCAGCCGGTGCCCGCCACGCGCGTGACGTACAGCATGCCGTCGCGCCCGCCCAGGCGCACGGCTTCGCTCCGGCGCGCGCTTTCCAGCCCCTGGATCTGCGCGGCCGACAGGGCCGCGTCGAGTTTCGACACGGGCTGCAGGCTCAGCTCCTTGTCCGCATGGGCGATGATGGTGCCGTCCTCGCCGACGAGGAAGGCAAAGCTGTGCGGCGTGGGCTTGATCGCCACCACGTTGGCGATGACGGCATCGAGCGGCACGTCCGCGCCCGCCACACCCACGGGCGCGCCCTTCGGTCCCACGGGCGCCGTGAACGACACCACCAGCTGGTGGCTGGCCGCGTCCACGTATGGCGGCGTGAGCATCGGCACGCCCGCCTTGACGGTATCCGTGTACCAGGCGCGCGCCGTGGGATCGAAATCGGCCGGCCGCCCGGGATGCGTGAAGACGGAGCGCTTGTCCGCGTAGCCGACGAAGACTTCCGAAAAGTCACCGGCCTTTTCCGCGATCTGGAAGGCGCGCAGGGGCTCGGGCGTCTCGGCCGACATCAGCACGGACGCCATGACCTTTTTCTTGCCATCGACCCATTGCGCCAGCACGGCGGACTGGCTGTGCAGCAGCTGCTGCATCTGCTGGTCGGCCGACGCCAGCATGCTGCCGCGCGTGGTGACGTAATTGGCGACCGACAGGGCCAGCATGGACAGCATGACGATGGCGACGCAAATGAGCACCAGCCGCGTGCGCAACGATGAAAACATGGTGTACTCCTCGATTGTGATTTTTATGGTGTGAACCGGCAGCGATGCCGTGCCTGCCAGCCTACGCATTCTCACATAAAAATCGGAACATTATCACTCAATATTCGGAATACACAACATATATTACCTTTTAGCAACACCCTCCCGGGCAGCGGCGCGCGTGCCGGGCCAGGCGCTCAGCCGATCACCTCCCGCAGCCCGCTGGCCCGCTGCGTGCGGCGCAAAATGGCGTCGAACAGCACGGCCTGCGTGGGCGAGACGAGGGTGAAGAAGTCGCGCGCCCGCGTGATGCCCGTGTAGACCAGTTCGCGCGCCAGCATGGCGCCGCCCTCCTGCGGCAGCACCAGCACGGTGTGGCGGAATTCCGAGCCCTGCGATTTGTGCACCGTCATGGCGAACGCCGTCTCCACGTGGCGCAAGCGCGTGGCCAGCACGCTGCGCACGTTCTCGCCTTCCAAAAAGTACACGCGCAGGGAGCCGGGCCGCGCCGGATCGCGCAAGGTCAGGCCGATGTCGCCATTGAACACGCCCGTGCCGTAGTCGTTGCGCGTCACCATCACGGGGCGGCCCACATACCATTCGCTGCGGCGTATCAGGCCTTCCCTTTCCAGCCGCAGTTCGATGGCCGTGTTCAGCCCCGCCACGCCCCACTCCCCCTCGCGCACGGCGCACAGGATGCGGAACGCTTCAAAGCGGTGCAGCACGTCGCGCACCCAGTCGTCGTGCTGCGCGTAGCCCTCCCCGCCCGCATTCACCAGTTCCAGGTAGGGCAGATAGCCGCCCGGCGCGTCCGCGCGGCCGCGCAAGGCCAGGCGCAGCACCTCGTCCGGCTGCGCCGTCACGTTCCACGCCAGCTGGCCGCCGCTGTCGCCGGCGAAACAGGCCTTGGACAGGTCGGGCCTGCCCGCGTTCACGGCCAGCGCCAGTTCGCCGATCGGGCCGCTGAAGCGGTGGCTGTGGCGCAGCATCACCGTCTGCTGCGCCAGCGCGCCCGCCGTTCCCGCAAAGGCGGCGGGGATGGCCACGCCGCTGGCCGCCTGCGCATACGCGATGGTGGCGGGCGTGTAGCCGCCCGCCTGCGCGTCGTGGCACAAGTCGCCCAGCACGGCGCCCGCCTCCACGGACGCCAGTTGATCCTTGTCGCCCAGGAGGATCAGGATCGCCGCGGGCGGCAGGGCGTCGAGCACGGACGCCATCATCTCCAGGTGCACCATCGACGCTTCATCGACGATCAGCACGTCGACGTCGAGCGGATTGCCCGCGTGGTGGGCAAAGGCGCGCGTATCGGGCCGGGCGCCCAGCAGGCTGTGCAAAGTGCGCGCGGCGCCCATGCGGCGCGCCAGTTCCAGCAGGGGCAGCGCCTCGCCCGCCTTGGCCGCCAGCCCCTCCAGGGCCTTGTCGATCGACTGCTTCAGCCGCGCGGCCGCCTTGCCCGTGGGCGCGGCCAGGGCGATGCGCAGCTGTTCCGGCTGCGGCGAGACGGCAAACAGCAGGGTCAGCAAGCTGGCCACCGTGTAGGTTTTCCCCGTCCCCGGGCCGCCCGTGATGATGGCCACCTTGCCGCGCAGGGCGACGGCGCAGGCCACCTTTTGCCAGTCCGGGGCGCCGTCCTTGGCCGGCTGGTCGAACAGCACGTCCAGCCATTGCCGCACCTGCGCCAGCGGCGGCTGCTCCAGCGCCCGCGCGCGCGCGGCGATCTTGCCGCCCACCAGGCGCTCGTCGCGCCAGTAGCGGCGCAGGTACAGCCGCGCGCCATCGAGCACCAGGGGCTGGCGCGCGTCGGGCGCATCCACCTGCCACACCTGCGGCGCGCGCGCCAGCAGCGCGCACCAGGCGTCCAGCGATGCCGGCAGCGGGCCGGCCACGGCCAGCACGGCGTGCCACAGCTCTTCGCTCCAGCCCAGCAGCTGCGACGGCTCACTGGCCAGATCAAACAGCATCAGGCAGCTGTGCCCCCGCCCTTCCAGCTCGGACAGCACCACGCTGGCCACGGCCACGGCGGGGGCGTCGGGCCTGGCGCGCGACTCGCCGTCCAGCGTGGCGATGAAGCGGGCAAAGGCGGCGCTCAGGCGGCGCAGGTGGCCCGCTTCCGCGATGCCGTCAAGGTGGGTAAACAAGGCGTCCATCTGCAAGGCCTCCATCTGCGCATCATGCTGCATGGTGTTCCGTTTCTTCTAACAGTTGATCGAGGCCGTCCAGCAGTTCCCGCTGCGGCGCCAGCCAGTAGCAGCCGTGCGTGTCCCCATTCGCGATCCCGCGCAGGAACAGGAAGATGGCGCCGCCCAGGTGCTCGGCCGGGTCGTAGGCGTCGCCGAGGCGGCTTTGCAGCAGGCGGTGCAGCGCCAGCATGTAGATGGCGCCCTGGATGTCGTAGCGGTGCTGCGCCATGCCGGCCGCCAGCGCGGCCGTGTGATAGGCGGCGTCGTTGGCACCCAGCGCATTCGACTTGTAGTCGAGCACCCAGTAGCGGCCTTCCCTTTCGATGACCAGGTCGGCGAAGCCTTTCAGCATGCCATGCAGCTGGCGCCGCGGCAGCACAGGACGGGGCGCGCCGTCGAGCAGCAGCCGCGTGCACAGCTGGTCGAGCGCCCCGGTGGACAGGTGCTCGCTGGGGAACCAGAATTCCATCTCGGACAGCGTGCTGTCGAGTTCGGACAGCGACGCGTCCAGCAGCGGCAGCGGCGTGACGGCCACCTGCGTCAGCCAGGCGATGGCGTCTTCCTGGCGGTGGCCCCAGCCGGCCCGCTCGCAGCGCGCGGCCAGGCGCGTGGCGAAGTTGTCATCGTGGACGCAGTCGAAGCCTTCGCCGCCCATCCACTCGAGCTGCTCGTGCAGGAAGTTGCCGGGCACGGAGCCGCGCGGGAAGCGGTGCCACGGCGCGTCGGCCGCCTGCTGCTGCGGCAGGGCCGGCACGCCGGCGCCCGTGCCGTCTTCCAGCAGGGTCTCTTCCAGCGCCCGCTGCGGCACGTGGGCCGCGGCCACGGCGCCGATCTGGCGCGTCAGCGAGGTAAAGCTGCCCACCGACCAGTCGCGCTCGAAGTCTCCCGCGAACACGGGCGCGGGGCGCAGCTCGGGGCGCCGCTCGATGCGGTCGAGCACCGTGCAGGCGTCGGAGTGCGCCAGCGAGGCCACGTAGATGGCGTCGCAACTGCCCGCCACCTGCTGCCAGCGCAGCAGCAATTGTTCCGCCGGCAGCCTGTCGCCGCCCGTCAGCAAATAGCCCAGCGCCGATTCGTGCAGGGTATTTTCGCCCGCCTTGCGCGCCGCCAGCGCGGCCACGCCCAGCCACAGGAAGTGGCGCGCGCGCGTCAGCGCCACGTACAGCAGGCGCAAGTCTTCCTCGATGCGCGCCTCTTCCACGGCTGCCATGGCCTCGTCGGACAGCGACAGGTCGATGCGCCGCTCGCCGTTTTCATCCGCATATTCGAAGAAGCTGCGGTTGCGCTTGTCCACCTTGCGCGCCGTGACGGCGAACGGCAGGTACACGAGCGGGTATTCCAGGCCCTTGGATTTGTGCACGGTGATGACCTTCACCAGCTCCGCGTCGCTTTCCAGGCGCAGCACGCGCTCGTCGCCGTTGTCGCCCTCGCCCGCGATCTGCTCGGCCAGCCAGCGTATCAGCGCCTGTTCGCCATCGAGCTGGCGGCTGGCCGATTGCAGCAGTTCGGCCAGGTGCAGCAGATTCGTCAGGCGCCGCTCGCCGCCCGTCTGCTGCAGCAGCATGGCGGGCAGCTGCAGTTCGTGGATGAAGCGGCGCAGCATGGCCAGCACGCCCTGGCGCTGCCAGATCAAATGCAGGGCTTTCAGCTGCTCGACCCTGCGCTCCCATTCCAGTTCATCGCTCGACAGGCGCGCCAGCTCGCCCAGCGACAGGCCGATGGTGCGCGTGGCCAGCGCGGCGCGCGCCAGTCCCCCGTCGAGCGGGTTGGCCAGCGCCGCCAGCCAGCGCAGCACGTCGGCCGCCTCCTCGCTGTCGACGACGGAATCCTTGTCGGACAAATACACGCTGGCGACCCGGCGGCGCGCCAGCGCGCGGCGGATGGCGGCCGCCTCCTTGCGGTCGCGCACGAGGATGGCCACGTCGGCCGGCTGCAGGCGCACGAAGCCGTCGGGGCCATCGAAACCCGCCTGCGGGTCGCCCAGCATGGCGACGATATGCTCGGCGCAGTGCTGCGCGAAATACTCGCGGTAGCCGTCGCCGCGCAGCCCTTCGTCGCTGGCGCAGGCGGCCAGCAGCGCCGGCATGGCGCCGTCCTTTGTTACCAGGTATTCGGCGCGCCCCTTGGCGTCGACGGCCTCGAACGGCAGCGGATTCTCGTCCCCTATCCGGTAGCGGAAGGCGCCGGCCGGCACCTCGGCCCGTTCCGCATGCAGGAACAGCTGGTTGACGGCCGCCACCAGCGGCGCCGTCGAGCGGTAGTTGGTGCCCAGCTGGTAGTGGCGCCCAGCCGTGGCGCGGCGCGCCGCCAGGTAGCTCTGGATGTCGGCGCCGCGAAAGCCGTAGATCGACTGTTTCGGGTCGCCGATCAGGAACAGGCCCAGCGCCTTATCGTTGTCGGCGATGCGGTACAGCAGGTTGAAGATCTGGTACTGGGCCGGCGCCGTATCCTGGAATTCATCGACCATGGCCAACGGATACTGCTCGACGATGCGCTGGCGCAGGGCCGCGCCGTTTTCGCCCGCCAGCGCGTCGTGCAGGCGCTGCAGCATGTCGGCAAAGCCGAACTGGCGCGACTGGCGCTTCAATTGATCCATGCGCCGGGCGATGGACGCCGCCGCGTGCAGGTGCAGCTTGTGCGCTAGCGGCGTGATGGCGGCCAGAGCCAGCCCCAGCGCCTCCGTGTGTTCGAAGCACTCGGGCACCTGCGCCGTGAAACTCTTGGCAAACGCATCCTCGATGCCGAAGGGCGTCAATCGCTCCCAGGCCTTGGCCGTGATGGCCGGCTGCAGCAGCAGCGGGTCCTGCGCCCAGCGGCGCAAGCCGTCGAACCATTTCGCCAGGTTCTCCGGCTTCATCTTGACGCCGTTAAAACACTTGGGATTGATGGCGCGGTGCTCGTTGATCCACGCGGCCATGCGGTCCACGCGCTCGACCCAGCCCGCCTTCAGGCTGGCCAGCTGCGCGGCCAGCGCCCGCTGTTCGCGCCCGATCAGCGCGGACAAGGGTTCTTCCTGCGCCATGCCCGTGATGTCCGCGCGGCGCGCCAGGTCGCGCGCGCCTTTTTTGAGCGCATCCACGTCGGGCCAGCAATCGAGCAGCACCTCCAGCGCCTGCGGCGACAGGGGATACACCTGCTGGCGCCAGTAATCGTGGGCCGCATCCTCGAACAGGGCCTGCTCGTCGCTGACCAGTTCCTCGTCGAACAGGCTGCCGCTGTCGAAGGCATGCTCGCGCAGCATGCGCTGGCACCAGGCGTCGATGGTGAAGATGGCCGCTTCATCCATCGTCTCGGCGGCCAGCATCAGCCGGTGCGCCGCCTTTTGCCGTTCGCTCTCGTCCGGATACGCTTCCAGCAGGGCGTCGAGGAACGGGTCGCTGGCGCCGGATTCATGGCGGAAATAGGCGGCGGCCTCGATCAGGCGCTCGCGCACGCGGTTCGACAGTTCCCGCGTGGCGGCGCGGGTAAACGTCATCACCAGGATGTCGGCCGGCAGCAGGGGCCGCGCAAAGCGGCTGTCGTCGTCGCCGTGTCCCAGCACGAGGCGCACGTACAGCGCGGCGATGGTCCAGGTCTTGCCCGTGCCGGCGGACGCTTCGATCAGGCGCGAGCCATGCAGGGGGAATGCCAGGGGGTTGAGCAGATGACTCGTCATTGTTCTTCTCCGGCGCCGTCATGGGGCGCGCTGATCGGGTCGATGGTGATGTGCTGTTGCAGCCAGTCGGCCAGCGGTCCATACAGCTCGCGCGTGCAGTCCTGCCATGCTTCGTCCGCCGCCAGGGCGGAAAACTCGGGCCACAGGCGGGCCAGGCACAGTTCCTCGCGCTCGCCCGAGACTTCAAAGCCGCCATCGTAGACGGCGCGCGGGTCGCCCTCCTGCACCAGCGCCAGGCCCGTCTTGCAGGCCGTGGGCAGCGGATGGTTCATGCCTTCGCGCCACAAGGCCAGCAGGGTGGCCAGGGCGGCGCGCGACGCGGCCGGATCGAGCGGCGCCATGCTGACGATGGCGTCGCGCGCCACCAGGTAGCCAGTAACGGGAAAATCGAGGGCGGCGGCGGCCAGCTGGCGCAGCCACATCAGCATCAGCTTGTCGCCGCGCGCCTGGCCGCCCTTGTCCGTCACTTTCGAGGAAATCTGCATCAGCCAGGCCGTTTCCTGGCCGTTGCTGCACAATCTGTCGAGCCAGTCGTCGATCTGCACCTCGCCGAAAGGCAGGTTGATGGCGCGCTTGTCGGCCGGCAGCGGGAACGAGGCGCGCAGGGACAGCCACGCGCTGCGCACGGGCACCAGCGCCTCGACCAGCTGCGCCTGCACCTGCTGGCCGATCAGGCCGATGGGCAGCACGCCTTCGCGCGCCAGCTTTTCCGCGCGCGCCTCCAGGCTGGCGCGCACATCGTCCAGCGCTTCCACGGCGCCGCCATCATCGAGCATGGTGTCTTCCAGCAGATAGCGCTCGAGCGCATTCAGGCCGAACGGTTCCTCGTCCTCGCCCAGCATGGCCGCATCGGCGAAATGCACGCTGAGGCGGCGGCGGAAGAAGTACTTGACGGGCTGGCGCAAAAAGCTGGCCAGCTCGCCCAGCTTCAGGCGCGTGCCGGGATCGAGTTCGTAGGGCCCCAGCGGCAGCTCCCCGGCCTGCGTATCGGCATCGGCATCGGCATGCGCCACGCGCCATTCGCGCGCGTACGTGAGCAGGCCGCCCGCCTCGAAATAGCGGCGGCTGAACGGCTGCAGCGCGTGCTCCGTCGTCAGGCTCGCCAGGTGGCGGTCCAGCGACCAGCCGGCGGCCAGGTAGTCGCGCAGCTGCGACACCAGCACGGATGGCGGCTGTTCGGAATTGTCGCGCACATTGCGCCCCACCCAGCTCACGTAGAGCTTGTCGCGCGCGGCCAGCAGGGCTTCGAGCATCAGGTAGCGGTCGTCGTCGCGGCGCGAACGGTCGCCCGGGCGTGCCATGCCGGGCAGCGCCAGCAAGTCGAAATCGGCCTTCGGCGCGCGGCGCGGGAAGTCGCCGTCGTTCATGCCCAGCAGGCAGACGACGCGGAAGGGCACGGCGCGCATCGGCATCAGGGTGCAGAACGTCACGCCACCGGAGACAAACTGGTGGTTCAGGGTCGGCTCGTCGAGCGCGCCCAGCCACGCCACGCGCAGCACGGACAGCGGCACCTGCTCGACGAAGCCCGCGTGCTCGCACGTTTCCAGCCAGCGCAGCAAGGCGCCTTCCAGCTGCGCCAGGGTCAGGCGGTCGCCCTCGTCGTCGGCGTCGAAGAAGGCGGCCAGTAGGGCGCGCGCCTGCTCGCCCCATTCGGCGGGCGTGCGGCTGCCGGCCAGCACGCCGCGCCAGTGCAGCAGGGCCTCGACCAGCTGCGCCAGGGAGCCTGCCAGCGCCGCATCGAGGCCGCCCACTTCCGCGTACGGCTCGATGCCGCCGAAGCTGGCGCCACCGCCGCTGGCATAGCCGAGCAGCATGCGCCGCACGCCGAAGATCCACGCATTCTGTTCGCCCGCCGCGCCCAGCCCCAGGCCGGCGCGGTGCTCCCGGTCCAGGCCCCAGCGCACGCCCGCCCCTTCGATCCACGCGCCCAGCGTGGCCAGGTCATCCGGCTGCAGGCCGAAGCGGGCCGCCAGCGCCGGCACGTCGAGCAGGTCGCGCACCTCGCTCTGGCGGCAGCGCTGCTGCGGCAGGTGCAGCAGCCATTCGAGCGCGACGAGCAGCGGATTGACGCTGCGGTCCTTCACGTCGCCGATCTCGAACGGAATGAAACGCTCGTCGTTGCGCCGGTACTGGCCGAAGACGGCGTGGATGGCGGCCGTGAAGGTGTCGATGTCGGGCACCATCACCACCACGTCGCGCGGGCGCAGCCCCGTCTCGGCGCTGTGGGCGAACATGGCCAGCAGCTGGTCGTGCAGCACCTCCACTTCGCGCTGCACGCTGTGCGCCACGTGGAATTCGATCGAGCGGTCGGCCGCATCGGGCGGCGTTTGCGCGTGTTCGGCCAGCGGACGCAGTTCGCGGATGGCCACCTGCACCTGCTGCAGCAGGGTTGCGCCCTCCTCCTCGCCGAACAGGTCGATGCGCAGGCTGTCGTCGCGCCCTTCGGCTTGCGCATGCTCGTCGAATTCGTCGAGCATGCGGATGAAATCGCGCCCTTGCCGGCCCCAGCTCGCCAGCAGCGGATGGCTGTGCGCATGCAGTTCTTCCAGCGGGATCTGCGCCAGGTCATGGCCGTTGCGCTGCTGCTGCCGCTTGTTCGCCGCGCGCAGCAGGTCGCGCCCTTCGATGATGTCGCCCCAGTAGAACTGGCACGGGTTGGGCACGGCCAGCACCACCTGCGTGTGGCGCGCCAGCGCGGCCAGCGCCTGCAGGGTCTGGTATGGCAGGGCCGACACGCCGAACAGCACCACCCGGCGCGGCAGCTTGCCGGCGGGCCGGTCTCCGGCGGAAATCGCCGCCAGGAAGGCGTCGTGGATGTCGGCGCGGCCCGTATCGCGTTCGGCTTCGGCCACGTCGGCCGCCACGGCGCGCCACAACTGCGCCTGCCAGCGCTGCTCCTCCTTCAGCGCGATGGCTTCGTTTCTGGCCGTGCGCAGCTGGTCGCGCCCCGCGGCCCAGTCGGCCAGCCAGTCGGCGCGGTAGACCTGGTACTGGTCGAACAGGTCGGCCAGGCGCTCGGCCAGCTGCAGGCGGCGTTCCGCGTCGCCGTCGGCGAGGAAGTAGCGCAGCGGCGCGAAGGCGGGATCGGCCAGCAGCGATGGCAGCAGGCGCATCAAACGCCACGTCAGCGGCGACTTGTCGAACGGCGAGACGCGCGGCACGCGCTCGCGGCCCAGCATGCCCCGGTAGCTTTCCCACAGCAGGCGCGCCGGCAGGGCGATGCGCGTGGCGGCGCACACGCCCATTTCCTCGGCCAGGGCGATCTTCAGCCACTCGGCCACGCCGTTCGACTGCACCAGGAAGATGTCCGTTTCCAGCGGCGCCAGCGGGTGGCTGCGCAGCCACTGGAAAACGGCGGCGCGCAGCTGTTCCAGCTGGTTGCCGTGCAGGATGAGGAGGCCGGGCGTGACGGTTGTTTGCATGCTGATCCGATGAGTTGGCGCGTCTCCAGCCGCATGGCCGGAGACGTCAAAGACGTATTATCGCCGCTGCCTGCGTCAGGGGGCGTCGCTGGCGGCAAATTCCAGCGAAATTTGTTCCGCCACCTGCGCCAGGGCCGGGCCCAGCGCCGTCAGCAAGGCGCGCGCCTGCTGCATGTCGCCGCCCAGGCGCAAGCCTTCGATCGACAGGCACAGGGCGGCGAACGCGTGCGCGCCCACGGCCAGCGCCGATGATTTGCTGCGGTGGCCCAGGTCCGCCAGGCGTCCCAGGTCTTCCAGCGCCATGGCCTGCTCCATTTCGGCGATGCCGTCGCGCGCCGTGTCGAGGAACAGCTGGGCATACTTGCGCATCTTGATGGCGTCATTGCTGAACGTGAGGGCCAGCGTGGCCAGGTCGAGGATGGCCGTGTCGCGCCCTTCCGGCGCCCGCGCCGCCGGCGCCGGCGCATGGCCCCGGCCCGCCGCCTGGACGTGGGCCATGCCGCCCATGCCGCCGATGCCGCCGCGCAGGCGGAACCATTTCGCCAGCAGGTGGAACAGCAGGTTGGGCGCGATCGGCTTGGTCACGAATTCGTCCATGCCCGCCTCCAGGCAGCGCGCGCGGTCCTCGCTGCCCGCGTTGGCCGTCATGGCGATCACCAGCAGGCCGGCCAGGCGCGGATCGGCGCGGATGCGCCGCGTCGCCTCGAAGCCGTCCATTTCCGGCATCTGCACGTCCATCAGCACGCAGTCGTAGCGCTGGCGGGACAGCAGTTCCAGCGCCTCGCGGCCATTGCCGGCCACGCAGACGGTGGCGCCGGCGTCTTCCAGCAGTTCGCAGCCCACCTGCTGGCTGAAGACATTGTCTTCCACCAGCAGGATGGACGCGCCGCGGATCACGCCCAGCACTTCCGGCTCCACTTCGGCGATGCCTTCGTCGCTGGCCTGCGCGCATTTTTCCAGGCGCGCCGTGAACCAGAAGGTGCTGCCCTGGCCCGGCTGGCTGTACACGCCCACCTTGCCCTTCATGAGTTCAGCGAGCTGCTTGCTGATCACCAGTCCCAGGCCGCTGCCGCCGTACCGGCGCGTGGTCGACGGGTCGGCCTGGTGGAAGGAGCGGAACAGCTGCGCCACCTCTTCCTGGCTCATGCCGATGCCCCGGTCCTGCACCTCGAAGCGCAGCACGGTATGGCTGGCGCGCTCCTCGGACTGGCGCACGCGCACGAAGATGCTGCCATTGTCGGAAAACTTGATGGCGTTGCTGGCCAGGTTCAGCAAGACCTGCTCCAGGCGCAGCGGGTCGCCGCGCCAGCGCTGCGGCAATTCCGGCGCGATATCGAACTGCAGCACCAGGCCCTTGACGGCGGCCGCATCGCCCAGCTGGCTGGCGATGTTCGCCAGCAGGGTATCGAGGCGGAAGTCCAGCACTTCCAGTTCCAGCTTGCCCGCCTCGATCTTGGAAAAATCGAGGATGTCGTTGATCAGGCCCAGCAGATGCTGGCCCGAGTGGTAGATTTTTTGCAGGTAGTCGCGCTGGCGCACGTCGGCCACCGATTTCAGGGCCAGGTGCGCCATGCCGATGATGCTGTTCATCGGCGTGCGGATTTCATGGCTCATGTTCGACAGGAAGTCGCTCTTGGCCTGGCTGGCCGCGTCGGCCTGTTCCTTCAGGCGGTGCAGCTCCGTCACGTCGGTGGACAGCCCGATCAGGCCCGTCACGGGGCCGGGCAGGCCGAGCGGCACCTTGACGCTCCACAGATGGTGCACCTGGCCCTGCGCATCGACGAAGCGCTCCTCGCCGACGAACTTGGTGCCGCTGTCGAAGACCTGGCGTTCGGTGCGCTGCGACGCGGCGGCCGCGTCACCGAGCATCAGCTCGCCGTCACGGCGGCCGATCACCTGGTCCACGGAGCGGCCCAGGATGGCCGCCGTGCGGGCATTCACGTAGCGGTAGCGCAGGTCTTCATCCTTCATGTAGACATAGGCGTCGACGCTGTCGAGCACCGTGTCGAGCAGGGTGCGCTGCGTAATGGCGCTGCGCCGCGAGCGGTACAGGGTATAGATGTAGCCGTAGATCAGCATGGTGCCCGCCAGGCCGACGGCCAGCGCCAGCCACGGGAAATAGCGGTCAAAGCCGCTGTACAGCTCCGCCTTGCGCACGCGGAAATGCGCTTTCCACACCCCGCCCTGGTACACGATGGGCAGCACCTGGTCGAAATAGTCCGCATCGCTGCCCGGCTGCGGCGGCGCCACCGCCAGGTCGCCGTCATCGTTGAACAGCAGGCGGTCCTGCGGCGTGATGCGCACGTCGCCATCGGCCGGCAAGGGCTCCGTGGCGCTGTACAGGATCAGGCCCAGCGGTTCGAGGGCGCTGCGTTCGAGCGCGCTGTGCACCAGCTGCGCCACGCCGAAGCCGATGCCCACGGAACCCTGGTAAGCGGCGCGGCGCTCGGCCACGCTGCCCTGCGGCATGCCGTTGCGGTACACGGGCAGGCGCATGCCCAGGCCCACGTGCGCGGGCGGCCCCTTGATCATGATCACCTGCCCCGAGGCGCCGACTTCGCCGCTGTCGCGCGCCTGCGCCAGGGCCTGCGCCACCAGCGGATTGGCGCCGATGTCGACGCCCATGCGTTCGGCCAGCAGGGAGTCGGGCTCCAGGTAGGTGAGCACCGCATATTCCGGGCGCTCGCCGGGCGGGCGGATGGCAAAGCCGGGATAGCCGCCCGGCGACAGGCTGGTGTCCTTGCGCACGGCCTCGATATAGGCGGCGCGCTGCGCCGGCGTCACGGCCACCGCATAGTTGACCGATTCGATGGCGGGAAACTGGCGCGCGATATCGAGGCCCGTCACGTAGTCGTGGAACTGGCGGCGCGTCAGATGGTCGCTGGTGCGGAACAGCGCTTCGAGGCCGCGCAGCAGGTCGGAATAGCTTTTGACGCGCGTGGCCAGGCTATGCTGGGCGGCGTGCGTCAGATTGTCGAAACGCTGCGCCGCGTCGTCGTTGACCGTGCGCGCCGCGCCCGCGTACAGGGCGCCGCCCACGGCCAGCGCCAGCAGCAAGCCTCCCGCCCAGATCCTGATGCCTGATACCGTCCCGCCCTTGCTCAAAGTGTGCATTGTCGATCGCTTATTCCGGTTCCTCGAATGTAGGGCGCATTTGCGCACAGCAGGTACGAGGATACTATCAAAGCCCCTGCGCGACGCGCTTGCGGGCGAAAAAAAGCGCGCCCGATAGTTGCCCTGGAAAACACCTCAGCCCGGCTGCCATGCCTCGGCCAGGAAGTCGCAGAAGGCGCGCACCCGTTGCGGCACGTGGCGGCCGTCCGGCGTCAGCGCATACACGCCGCGCCTGGCCATGGCGTGCGACGGCAGCACGCGCGCGAGGGCGCCGCTGGCCAGCAGCGGCGCGGCGATGAACGATGGCAACGCGCCCACGCCGATGCCGGCCACCAGCATGTCGGCCAGCATCAGGCTGTTGTCGGCGGAAAAACGCACGGGCAGGACGATGCTGCTGGCCCCTTCCGGGCCGTCGAGCTGCCACACGCCGGGGCTGTCGGCCAGGCGGTAGGCCAGGCAATCGTGGCCGTGCAGATCCGTCGCCTGCCGGGGCGTGCCGCGCCGCGCCAGGTAGGCGGGCGCCGCGCAGATCATCTGCTCCACATCACCCAGGCGGCGCGCCACCAGGGTGGAATCGGCCAGGGCGGCGCGGATGCGCAGCGACACGTCATAGCCCTCGCCCACCACGTCGCGCAGGCGGTCGTCCAGGGTCAGCTCGGGCCTGACGTCCGGATAGCGCGCCATGAAGGCGGGCAGCAGCGGCGACAGCACTTTCAGGCCGAACGACAGGGGCGCATTCACGCGCAGCCGCCCCGCCACCTTGCCGGCGCAGCCGCGCGTGGCCACTTCCAGCGCGGCGATCTCGTCGAGCAGGCGGCAGCATTCAAGATAGTAGGCACGCCCGCCGTCCGACAGGCTCATGCGCCGCGTCGTGCGCACCAGCAGCAAGGTGCCCAGGCGCTCTTCCAGCTGGCGCACCTGCTTGCTGATGGCCGCCGCCGACTGGTTCAGCTCCAGCGCCGCCTTGCTGAAACTGTCGCGCTCGACGACGGCGCGGAACACGCGCATGTGCGCCAGGACATCCATCATTCTTTCCTTACAGTTGAATATCTTATTATTTTATCGCTGATTATCATTGAAATGAAAAACAATATGATGGAGGCTTCTTTCCTCACCTGACACAAGGAGCACTCCATGTTCACACCAAGCACCGCCCTGGGCACCCTGCTGCTGGCCCTGCTCGCTGGCGCAGTACAGGCCGGCCCGGCCGCCCCGGCCGGCGCCACCCTGCCCGACGTGGGCATCAGCCCCTGGGGCCCGAAGGACGAGATCGGCCGCCTGAACCTGATGACGCCGGCCTCGCGCGCCGCCATCCTGGCCCGCATCGACGGCGGCAGGAGCTATGACCTGGCCGTCGATTTCTATGTCGGCATGCCCAGCTGGCAGGCGGCCGGCGACCCGCCCTACCAGATGTGGATGACGCATACGCCGAAGGGCAACGTGGTGGCCGATTCCATGCACGTGGGCGAACAGATGAACCGCCACGTCAGTTATACGGGCTCGGCCGTGTCCATGTATGCGCACATGGGCACGCATATCGACGCGCTGAATCACTTCGGCCTGAACGGCAAGATCTGGAACGGCTTTACGGAAGAGCAATACCTGGGCGACCGGGGCTGGACCGTGACGGGCGCGGAAAAGCTGCCGCCCATCGTCGCGCGCGGCGTGCTGATCGACGTGGCCGTGGCCAAGGGCCTGTCCCAGCTGCCCGACAATTACCGGGTCACGCGGCAGGATTTGCGCGCCGCGCTGGCGCAACAGAAGGTGACGCTGGAAAAAGGCGACGTGGTGCTGATACGCACGGGCCGCATGCAGCACTATGAGCAGGCGCAAGCCTACATGGCCAATCCGCCCGGCCTGGCGCTGGACGCGGCGAAATTCCTCGTGGAAGACGGCGGCGCCATGGTGGTGGGCGCGGATAACCTCAGCTTCGAGGCCTTCCCGTCCGAAGTGGCAGGCAATTACCTGCCCGTGCACACGTATCTGCTGGCGCAGCAGGGCACGCCCATCCTGGAACTGGTCGACCTGGAAGCCCTGTCGCGCGACAAGGTCTACCAGTTTGCCTTCATCGGCGCCTCCTTGAAATTCCGCGGCGGCGACGCGGCGCCCATCCGTCCCGTGGCGCTGCCGATCCGCTAGCGTCCGGTGGCAGCGAACACGCCCGGCGCGCCATGCGCATCCCACGCATCGGCGCAGCGCACCACTTCGCCCACGACGATGATGCTGGGGCTGCCCAGGCCGCTGGCCAGCAGGTCGGCGGGCAAGGCTTGCAAGGTGCTCAGCAGGTGGCGCTGCGCCGGCAGGCTGGCCGATTGCACCACGGCCACGGGCGTGCCGGGCACCATGCCGCCGCCCAGCAAGCCCGCCTGGATGGCCGCCACCCTGGCCACGCCCATGTAGATGACGAGGGTGAGCCGGCTCTGCGCCAGTGCCGTCCAGTTCGGCTCAGAAGCGCTGTCCTTGCCATGGCCCGTGACGAAGATGGCGCCCTGGCTCCAGCCGCGGTGCGTCAGCGGCACGCCGATGCACGCCGGCGCGGCCAGGCCGCTGCTGATGCCCGGTATCACCTCGACGGCCACGCCGTGGCTGCGCAGGTAGGCGCGCTCCTCGCCGCCGCGCCCGAACAGATACGGGTCGCCCCCTTTCAGGCGCACCACGTGCTGCCCCGCCCGCGCTTCCGCGAGCATCAGGCGTTCGATGAAGGCTTGCGGCGTGGAAGCGCAGCCGCCCCGCTTGCCCACCTCGACCACGCGCACGCCGGGTGCCGCATGGGCCAGCACGGCCGGGTTGACGAGGTCGTCAATGAGCACCACGTCCGCCCCTGCGATGGCTTTCACGGCCTTGATCGTCAGCAAATCCGGGTCGCCGGGGCCGGCGCCCACCAGGGTCACGCTACCGAGTTGTGCCATGAGAAAGTCCCCCTTCAAAAAAAATTACCAATGGCAAACGACGCCGCATACGTTTCCGGCGCGCTGCCATCCCAGACCACGCCGTCGCACAGGGTCGACGCGCGCATGAGGGACGCCGGCACGGGCGTGCCCGTCATCTCAGCCGCCTGGCGGTACAGGTCGATGCGGTTGACCTGTCCGGCCACGGCCTGGTAATCGGGTTCGTCGCGCAGCAAGCCCCAGCGCCGGTGCTGGGTCATGAACCACATGCCGTCGGACAGGTAGGGGAAATTGACGGCACCGTCGCCGTGAAAGCGCAAGCCCTGCGCCTCGTGCCACGTCCGGCCCAGGCCATCCTGGTAGTGGCCGAGGATGCGCGGCGCCAGCATTTCCTGCGGCGTGTTCAGATAGGCGGGCTCGGCCAGGGCGCCGGCCGTGGCCAGGCGGTGTTCGTCGCTGGCATCGATCCAGCGCCCCGCCTCCAGCACGGCGGCGATCAGGGCACGGCAGGCATGCGGATGCGCGCGCGCGAAGGCGGCGCTGGTGCCCAGCACCTTGCCCGGATGCTCGGGCCAGATCTGCCCGCTGGTGACGGCCGTCACGCCTACGCCCTCGACGATGGCCTTGTAACCCCACGGCTCGCCCGCGCAAAAGCCATCCATCTGGCCCGCGCGCAAGGCGGCCACCATCTGCGACGGCGGCACCGTCATCACGCGCGCATCGCGCAGCGGATCGATGCCGTGCGCGGCCAGCCAGTATTGCAGCAGCATCGCGTGATTGCCGGTGGGGAAAGTATGCGCAAACGCAAACGGCCGCGCCGCGCCGCGCATGTGGCGCGCCAGCGACTCGCCGTCGCGTGCCCCCTCGCGCGCCAGCGCCGCCGACAGGGTCACGGCCTGGCCGCTGTGGTTGAGGTTCATCAGCACGGCCATGTCATGCTGCTGCCCGCCGATGCCCATCTGCACGCCATACACGAGGCCGTACAACACGTGGGCCGCGTCGAGTTCGCCGCTGTTCAGTTTGTCGCGCACGCCGGCCCACGACATCTCGCGGCTCAGCTCGATCTTGATGCCGTATTTTTCATCCAGCCCCAGCTTCGACGCCATCACCAGCGAGGCACAGTCGGCCAGCGGCAGGTAGCCGATGCGGATCAGCTGTTTTTCCGGCTGCGTGGAGCGCATCACCTGGGCGCTGCCGTCCGCTTGCCTGCCCGTTTGCTCTGTCATACCCAAGTCCTTTGCTTGACGGCCCCGGCATGGATGCACCAGGATGGTGCGTTGCACCACGATACGTCACAAACCAGGTCACGAAAATAAGAATACCCGTTCATCCCAGCAAATCCTCCACGTCGAGGATGCGCTGGGCGATATCGGCCAGTTTCAGCTTCTTGTTCATGGCCATGCTGCGCAGGCGCTGGTAGGCCTGCTCTTCCGTCAAGCCGTGGTGGGTCATCAGCAGGCCCTTGGCCCGCTCGATGACTTTGCGTTCCAGCAACTTGTGGCGCGATTCGCTCAATTCGGCCCGCAATTTCTCTTCCTGGCGAAAGCGCGCCAGCGCCACGTTCAGCACGGGCAGGATGCGTTCGGCCTGCAGGCCGGCCACGATGTAGGCGGAGACGCCCGCCGCCATGGCCGCGTCGATGCTGGCCGTGGCACCGTCTTCCGTAAACAGGACGATGGGGCGGCGCTCGTCGCGCGTGGCGATGACGATGTGTTCGAGCACGTCGCGCGCATCCGATTCCGCATCGATGATGATGAGGTCGGGCTGCAACTGCGCGATGCGTTCAGGAAGATAGAGGTCGGCCGGCAGCGAGGCGACGATGTCGAAGCCCGATTCCAGCAGGCCGATGCGCAAGGCGTTGCCGCGCTGCACCTGGGCCGCCAGCGCCACGTCCCCGTGCACGCCGTGCTCGACGATGGTATTGACGACAACGATGCGCAAGGGGCGGTCTGGCGCTGGCGGGGTACGGCTGGACGTCATGGAAGTGATCTGCAATGGCTAAACAATTAACCATTGCAGTAAGCAAGAAGCGATCCAGCCGTTTTTACAGCGGAATTACTTCAGGGTCGGCATGGCAAACTCGGCCCCGGCGGCCGTCGACGCGGGCCAGCGCTGGGTCACGGCCTTCTGTTTCGTGTAGAAACGCACGGATTCCGGGCCATGCGCGTGGTGGTCGCCGAACAGGCTGCGCTTCCAGCCGCCGAAGCTGTGGAAGGCCATCGGCACGGGAATCGGTACATTCACACCCACCATCCCCACCTGCACGCGGTGCGTGTATTCGCGCGCCGTGTTGCCATCGCGCGTGTAGATGGCCGTGCCGTTGCCGTACTCGTGCGCATTGACCAGCTCCAGCGCCGTGGCAAAGTCGGGCACGCGCACGATGCACAGCACGGGGCCGAAGATTTCCTCCTTGTAGATCGTCATCTCCGGCGTGACATGGTCGAACAGGCTGCCGCCGAGGAAAAAGCCCTTTTCGTGGCCAGGCAGGACGAAACCGCGCCCGTCGGCCACCAGCCTGGCGCCTTCCTGCACGCCCGTGGCGATATAGCCGGCGATCTTGTCCTTGTGCACCTGCGTCACCACGGGACCCATTTCCGCGCTCAAGTCCATGCCCTGCGTGATCTTCAGGGCAGCGATACGGGGCACGAGCGCCTCCACCAGCTGGTCACCCACATGGCCCACCGCCACGACGACGGAAATGGCCATGCAGCGCTCGCCGGCCGAACCGAAGGCCGCGCCCATCAGGGCGTCCACCGTCTGCGCAATATCCGCGTCCGGCATGACGACCATGTGGTTCTTCGCGCCGCCCAGGGCTTGCACGCGCTTGCCCTGGGCGCAGCCCGTGGCATAGATGTATTCGGCGATCGGCGTGGAACCGACGAAGCTGACGGCGCGCACGTCCGGGTGGTGCAGCAAGCCGTCCACGGCTTCCTTGTCGCCCTGCACCACGTTGAAGACGCCGTCCGGCAGGCCCGCGTCCGTCAACAGCTGCGCCAGCAGCAGGCTGGCGGACGGATCGCGCTCCGACGGTTTCAAGACAAAGGTATTGCCGCAGGCTATGGCCATGGGGAACATCCACATCGGCACCATGACGGGAAAGTTGAAGGGCGTGATGCCCACACATACGCCCAGCGCCTGGCGGATGGACCAGGCGTCGATGCCGCCGGCCACCTGTTCCGAATATTCCCCCTTCATCATTTGCGGGATGCCGCAGGCAAACTCCACCACTTCGATGCCGCGCGTCACTTCCCCTTTCGCATCCGTGAAGACTTTGCCGTGCTCCGCCGTGATCAGCGCGGCCAGCTGGTCCGAATGTTCTTCCAGCAACTCCTTGAACTTGAACATGACGCGCGCACGGCGCAGCGGCGACGTTTGCGACCAGGCGGGAAAGGCTGCGTGGGCGGCGGCCACGGCCGCGTTCAGTTCGCTCGGCGTGGCCAGCGCCACCTTGGCCGTCACGGCGCCCGTGGCGGGATTGTAGACGTCGCTCGTGCGCTCGGAGCGCGAGGCCATGGGGTTGCCACCGATAAAGTGACCGATCTGTTGCGTTGTCATTTTCTTGTCCTCGTTTATTTCGTCATCAGCCAGTCATGGGCCGGGTCGTTTTTGAAATGCCACACGCGTTTTGGGCCGGCCATCACGTTCAGGTAATAGCCGTCATAGCCATACGGCACGGTGACGGGGTGGTAGCCCCGGGGCACCATCACCACGTCGTGGTTTTCCACGGCCATGGCTTCGTCGATGGAACGGTCGTCCGTGTAGACTCTCTGGTAGGCAAAGCCCTGCTCGGGATTGAGGCGGTGGTAATACGTTTCTTCCAGCGAACTTTCCAGCGGAATATTGTCGCTGTCGTGCTTGTGCGGCGGATAACTGGACGAGTGGCCGGACGGCGTCACCACTTCCACCACCAGCAAGCCGTCCGCCTCGGCCGTCTGCGGCAGGATGTCGCACACATAGCGGGTATTCGCGCCCTTGCCGCGCACGGAGCGCGTCATCGACTGCGGGTCGATCAGGCGCGCCGGACGGCGGGTGGTGGCCGGCGCGCTGCACAGGGCCACCTCGGCACTGCTCACGGCAGTGATGCGCACAGCTGTTTCCAGCGGCACGTACACGGCATGGGGAGAACGCTCTTCAAACACGCTTTGACGGACACCGATCTCGCGCCACGCCTGGTCGCCCGCCTGCACCGTCACCGTGCCCGTCAGCACGACGATGCACAGTTCGCGGCTGCCCGTGTCCAGATTCAACTGTTCGCCAGCCGCCAGCCGGTGCGCGGCAAAGCCCACGTGCGTCCAGCCGGCCGACGCGGGCGTGACTTCGACGATGGTGGCGCCGGGCCCTGCCTTCACCAGAAGCGGGCTCATGCTGCCTCCCGGCCCAGGCGGGGGATGTCAGCGACGAGCCGCGCCAGGTAATCATGGCCCATCTTGGCATATTGATAGCTGGGTGCAACGGCCGGGTCCTGCTCCGCTTCCACCACCAGCCAGCCCGTGTAGCCGTGGCGGTACAGGGCCGCCAGGATGGACGGAAAATCGATGCTGCCGTCGCCCGGCACGCTGAAGGCGCCATTGATGACGGCCTGCAGGAAGCTCCAGTGGCCATTCCTCGCCAGCTTCACCACGCCGGGGCGCACGTCCTTGCAATGCACGTGGCAGATGCGGGCTATATGTTGATTGAGCACCGCCAGCGCATCGCCGCCGGCAAAGGTGATGTGACCCGTGTCGAACAGCAAGCCCACTTCCGGCCCCGTCAAGGCCAACAGCTGATCCACGTCCGCCGGCGTTTCCACGTAGGCGCCCATGTGGTGGTGATAGGCCAGGCGCACGCCGTGCGCCAGCAAGTGCGCGGCAAAGGCCGTCAATTTGTCGGCATATTCCTGCCACTGCTGCTGCGTCTGGAAGCGGGGGCGCTTATATAAAGGGCGCGGCTCGCCCTGGATGGCATCGGCCACTTCGCCATAGACCATGACGGTGGCGCCGCTGTCGGCCAGCAGGCGCAGATGCGGGCCGACGGAGGCGATCTCCTCTTCGACCGAACGATGGGCCAGGCGGCCCGAATACCAGCCGGAAACGCAGGCGAGATTATATTTTCCCAGCACGGCGTTCAGGGCCGGGGCATCTTTCGGAAACTTGTTGCCCAATTCAAAGCCCACGTAGCCGATCTCGGCGCCTTCCTTCAGGGCCGTTTCCAGGGGTGTCTCGCCGCCCAGCGACGGCAAGTCGTCGTTCATCCACGAAATCGGGTTGATGCCGATCTTCACATTCCATGTGTTCATTTCTGTTGTCCTTGGCGGTCGAGTTCATAACGGGCGCGCGCAGCTTGCACGCCGGGCTGGGTCGAGACTTCGGGCACGGCCACTTCCCACCAGCAGCCGCCCTCCTCCGTCGTGCGCTTGGCATCCGTATTGATGCAGATCAGATACGTGCGCGATGCTTCGCGGGCACGCAGCATGGCCTGTTCCAGTTCGCTAATATTGGCAACGTGCTCGGACAGCGCGCCCAGCGACCGCGCATGCAGGGCGAAGTCGATGCGGGGTGCGCTGTCGGGCAGCATGTTGTTGAACGAGGCATTGCCGCAAGCCTGCTGCAGGCGGTTGATGCAGCCGTAGCCCCGGTTGTCCAGCACGACGATGATGAGTTTTTGATCGAGCATGACGGAGGTGGCGATTTCCGAATTCATCATCAGGTAGCTGCCGTCGCCCACCATGACGATCACATCCGCATCGGGCTTGGCCATCTTGACGCCCAGGCCGCCGGCGATCTCATAGCCCATGCAGGAGTAGCCGTATTCCATGTGGTAGCCACCGGGCGTGGACGTGCGCCACAGTTTATGCAGTTCCGCCGGCAAGGTGCCCGCCGCGCAGACGACGATGTCGCGGCTGGTCGAGTCGGCGGAAGAGCGCTGCACGGCGCCGATGACTTCGCCGTCGTACGGCAAGCCCGCCACCTCGCGCTTGCCCGTGATGCCGGCCACCGTCGCGCGCCAGGCATGGCCTGCCTGCTGTGCCCGGTCCAGCCACTGGCCCGCGCTGTTCCAGCTGCCCAGCAGACGCGACAGGCCTTGCAAGCCCAGCGTCGCGTCCGCCTGCAGGCCCAGCCCACGGCGTTTCAGGGCGTCAAAACTGTTGACGTTCAGGCTGACCAGTTGCGCCTGCGCAAACAGCGAGTTCGAGCCCGTCGTGAAATCCTGCAGGCGCGTGCCCACGGCCAGCACCACGTCGGCGTCCGCCGCCAGGGCATTGGCGGCGGGCGAACCCGTCACGCCGATGGCGCCCAGCTGCAGCGGATGGTCCCACGGCAAGCTGCTCTTGCCCGCCTGCGTTTCCGCCACGGGTATGCCGTGGCGTTCGGCAAACGCCTGCAAGGCGGCACTGGCCTTGCCATACAGCACGCCGCCTCCGGCCACGATCAGCGGCTGCCTGGCGTTCTTCAGCAAGGCGGCCGCTTCTTCCAGTTCCTGCTCCACGGGCGGCACGGCGCGGAAACGCACGGTGCGCGGGGTAAAGAATTCTTCCGGGTAGTCATACGCCATGGTTTGCACGTCTTGCGGCAAGGACAAGGTGACGGGACCGCAGGCGGCCGGGTCCGTCAAGGCGGCGATGGCCCGTGGCAAGGCGGTGAGCAACTGTTCCGGATAGACGATGCGGTCGAAATAGCGCGACAAGGGTTTGAAGGCGTCGTTCACCGAGACGCTGCCATCGCCGGCATCTTCCAGCTGCTGCAGCACGGGGTCCGGCGCGCGCGAGACGAACACGTCGCCGGGCAGCAGGAGCACGGGCAAGCGATTCACGTGGGCCAGTGCCGCCGCCGTCAGCAGATTCGTGGCACCGGGGCCGATGGAGCTGGTGACGGCCAGCATGCGCCGGCGCATGTGCGCTTTCGCATAGGCAATGGCCGCATGCGCCATCGCCTGCTCGTTGTGCGCGCGGAACGTGGGAAATTGCTCGCGGTACTGGTACAGCGCCTCGCCCAGGCCCGCCACGTTGCCGTGGCCAAAGATGGCAAAGGCGCCGCCGAACAAAGGCACGCCCTCTTCCGTGCGCAGGGCGGCCAGGTAGCGGACCAGCGCCTGCGCCATGGTCAGGCGGATGGTGTTATGGCTAGTTGCGCTCATGCTGCACGCTCCAGGCGGTTGCGCGTGCGCTGCCACAGCACGATGAGCTGCTCGAAGTTGGCACGCACGGCGGCGATCAGGCCCGCGTCGTCGAGTTCGCCCGCCAGCCAGCGGCGGCTCGGCTCCTGGAAGATGGTGCGCCCCACCATGAAGCCCCGGCAGGTGGTGCTGGCGCTGGCCTGCTCGAAGCTGGCAGCCAGCGCATCGATGGGGGCGTTCAAGCCGAGTAATACGACGCCACGGCAATACGGATCGCGTTCGTGCACGAGCGCATCGATGGCTTGCCATTGCTTGGCCGACATGCTTTCCAGCTTCCACCATTCCGGGTAGATGCCCAGGTTGTACAGGCGCTTGACGGCGCGCAAGACGGTGTCGTCATGCTGTGGCAGTGCGTCGGACGGAATCACTTCCAGCAGCAGTTCGTGGCCGCTCACTTGCGCCGCGTCATACAGGGCCTTGATCTGCGCTTCCTGTTCCAGCCGGTTTTCCACGGCGTCGTCCGGATGCAGCTGCACCAGGCACTTGATCACGTGCTCCTTCGGCCAGCTGAGCAGGTGCGAGCCGATGGAGCGGCCCCAGTCGAACTGCAGCGGGTTCGATCCCGGCAGTTCCACGGGACGGCCTATCCACCAGCCCCGCCCCGTCGCATCGTTGAGGGCATCGACGCCGTAGCGGCCATCGATCAGCACGCCCGTCTTGCCGGCCAGCTGCAAGGCCGTTTCCGTCTGCGCCACGGCTTGCACCATCAGCTGCTTCAAGGCGGCGATGCGCGCTTCGGGCGCGCCCGTCTGTTGCGCCAGCTCAAAGAATTGCGTGCGGTGATCGAAGGCAAACACGCACAGCTCGTCCCACTCCTTGCGCGCCACCGTCGTGCGGTGCAGGCGGGACAGGGTGGCATCCTGGTCCGGCTGCGTGAGCCTGGCCGCATTCGCCAGGAAATAGTCGAGTTCGACGGGCGACGGCATGGCCGGCGCGCAGCCGTGGCGCGACACGACGAGGGCGCCGCAGGCATTCGCGTAGCGGCAGCAAGCCTCATAGCCTTCGCCGCGCAGCCAGCCTTTCAGGAATCCGGAAATAAAGGCGTCGCCCGCGCCCAATACGTTCAGCACCTCCACGCGCACGCCACGGTAGTTATACGCGTCGTCCAGGCTGTGCGGTACCACGCTGTCGATGACGGCGCTGCCCAGCGGTCCGCGCTTGACGACGAGCGTGGCCAGGGTGGCGGCCCGCACGGCGCGCAAGCTGGCCATGATGTCGGCGCCGCCGCCGGCGATCATGAATTCCTCTTCCGTGCCCACGACCAGGTCGAATTGCGGCAGGATGCCTTGCAGATGGCTGGTCACGCCGTCGTTCGAGACGAAGCGCGTTTCGCCATCCGCCTTGCCCGACAAGCCCCACAGCACGGGCCGGTAATCGATGTCGAGCACGGTGCGCACATTATTGGCGCGCGCCAGTTTCAGGGCTTGCGTGCTGACGGCATGCATGGCGCTGGTCGAGAAATGCGTGCCGGTGATCAACAGCGCCTTGCTCGACGCGATGAAGGCCGCCTCCACCGACTCGGGGGCGATGGCCATGTCGGCGCAGTTTTCCCGGTAAAAAATCAGCGGGAAGGTGTTTTTATCCTTGATGCCCAGCATTACCAGGGCCGTCAGGCGTTCCTTGTCGATGCCCACATGGCTGACGTCGCAGCCTTCCTTCGACAAGGTGTCTGTGAGGAAACGGCCCATGTGGTCGTCGCCCACTGTCGACAGCATGGCGGACTTCAAGCCCAGGCGGGCCGTGCCGAAGGCGATGTTCGCCGACGAGCCGCCCAGGTACTTGGCGAAACTCGTCGCGTCTTCCAGCGGGCTGCCGATCTGCTGCGCGTACAGGTCCACGGCCAGGCGGCCCAGGCAGATCACGTCCAGCGCGCGGCCCTGGGCAAATTGTGTCGGGTTATTCATGGTTATCCTTAAATCGTGACACCGTCGAGTTCAGCCATCAGCGTTTGCATTTCCGCACCGCCCGCCATCATGTCCAGCAAGGCGTCCTTGCTCACCGTATCCTTGGTGAAAGTGCCCAGCGACTTGCCCCGGTTCAATAACGTGAACGAGTCGCCCACCGGATACGCATGGTGCACATTATGCGTAATGAAGATGACGGAAATGCCCCGTTCGCGCGCCTTGTAGATCAGTTTCAGCACATTGAACGACTGTTTCACCCCCAGGGCCGCCGTCGGCTCGTCGAGGATCAGCACGCGGGCGCCGAAGTGGATGGCGCGGGCAATGGCCAGGCACTGCTTTTCGCCGCCGGACATGGTGCCGATGGCCTGGTGCGGGTCGCGCACCATGATGCCCATCTCGGCCAGCTTGGCGCGCGCCGTTTCGGCCGCGTAGTCGATGTCCATCACGGGCACGAGGCCCAGCAGTTTTTTCATCGGTTCCCGGCCCATGAAGAAATTGCGCGCCACGGACAAGAGCGGCACCAGCGCCAGGTCCTGGTAGACGGTGGCCACGCCCATGTCCAGCGCTTCGCTGGGCGAATTGAAGACGACGGGCCGGCCATCGACCAGGTATTGACCGTCGGTCGGCTTGTGCACGCCGGCCAGGGTCTTGATCAGGGTGGACTTGCCGGCGCCGTTATCGCCCAGCAGGCAGTGCACTTCCCCCTCCTTGAGCCGCATGGTGATGTTCTGCAGCGCCAGCACGGAGCCGAAACGCTTGCTGACATTCTCCAGGGCAAGAATATGCTCGCTCATGATTTACCTCGCTTCCGTGACGCGTGAACGTACAAAGTTGTTGAACAGCACCGCAATCAGCAGCATGACGCCGAGGAAGACGCGGAACCAGTCCGAATTGATATTCGTATAAGTGATGCCGATCTGCACGACGCCAAAGATCAGCGCGCCGAAACAGGCGCCGACGACGGAGCCGTAGCCGCCCGTCAGCAAGGCGCCGCCGATGACGGCCGCGATGATGGCTTCGAATTCCTTCTGCATGCCACGGTCGGCGGCGGCCGACCCCACATCGCATACTTGCAGGGTGGCAAACAGGCAGGCACAGAAGGCCGTGAAGACGAACAGGGAAATCTTCACCTTGCGCACCGGCACGCCCACATTCTTGGCCGCGTTGGCATCGCCGCCCACGGCGAACATCCAGTTGCCGAAGCGGGTACGCGACAGGACAAAGGCGGCGCCGGCGGCCAGCACCAGCCACCAGACGATGACTTTGGGAATGCCCTTCACGAGCGGCGAGCCATCGTCGAGAACGGCGATCCAGCCATGCGCACCCATCCAGTGGAACAAGCCCGAGGCCACGTTGCCGTGGAACAGCAGGCTGGCCAGCCAGTCCTGCGCCGCCAGGTCGCCCACGCCGCTGACGATGGTGCGGTTGGCAAACATGATCGACAGGGCCAGGGTCAGGCCCCGCAGGATGAAGAGGAAGGCCAGGGTAACGATGAACGAAGGCAAGCGCGTCTTGATGACGATGTAGCCGTTGAGCCAGCCCAGCGCCATGGAACCGGCGAAGGCGAACACGATGGCCGCCCACAATGGCCAGTGGAAATAGATGGTGGGGATGGCGATCATCATGCCGGCAAAGCCGATCATGGAGCCGATCGACAGGTCGAATTCACCGGCGATCATCAGCAGGCAGGCGCCGATGGCGATGATGCCCAGGTAGGACGCCACCTGCATCCAGTTGACGACGCCATCGAGGTTGAACATGCCGGAATCGCCGGCCGTGATGACGAAAAAGGCAAACACGAGCACGGCGCCGGAAATGGAGGCGAACTCGGGGCGGCCGAAAAACCGTTTGACCCAGCTGGTCGCACCCACGCGCTCGTCGGCGGTGGCGGCTGTCTTGCCGGGGGCGCCCGAAGGCGGAGGAGGATTCATGCCGGGGCTAGCCAGGCTGGATTTGAGCGCGGTCATACGAAGTCCTTTCAATACTACCTATCACTATACTGAGTACCAATTCCAATTACTTTCCTGCCAGCATCGCTGATGCCAGGCGTAGCGGGTCCCTGCGCCGCCCGCCGGAAGGCGGTGCGGCGTCGGTTCAAGCTCTGGCAACGGGGTGTATCAGCGGTATTGGCCGGCGTACTTTTCGACCTTGGCGATATTGTCCTTGGTCACAAAACCAGGACCGGAACTGATGTGGCGCGGGCCATAGATGGGCGTCAGGCCGTATTCCGCCAGGCGTGCCTGGTATTTCGGGTTGGCGATCAGGATAGCTTTCACCTTGGCAAGATCCGTCGTCTTCTGCTGCTTCATGATGGCCATCACGGCGACGGGGATGTAGCCTTGCAGGTAGGGCTGCTGGTCGATGGCGAACTGGATGCTGCCATCCTTGATGCCCTTGGTGATTTCTTCCGACAGGTCGAAGGTGGCAAAGTACATCTTGCCCTTCAAGCCCATTTTCTCGACGGCGCGCATGGCCGGCGGCGCCGAGTCCGGTCCCAGGGCCAGCACGGCCTGGGTCTTCGGATTGCTGCGCAGATAGGCGCTGACCTTGCTTTCGATCACGCCAGGGTCGACGCCATTCGTATCGAGCGTGGATGACTTGAAGTCAACGCCCAGGGCATCGGCAAAGCCGCGGCAGCGTTCGAACGACGAGGCATTCATCGCATAGTGATTCACGCACACGAAGGACTTGATGCCCGCTTCCTTGGCCCGCTTGCCGGCGCCCAGGCCCGCGTCATATTCGGGCTGGCCCACGTGCATGATGGCTTTCAGTTGTTCGCTTTGCGCCAGGGTGCCTGAATTGATGGTGACGAGCATGATTTTCTTGGCCACCACCGTGCCCAGCGGTTTTTGCAGCACGCTGAAGTCGGCGATGTCGGCGATCAGGCCATCGTAGTTGCGGGCGGCCGATTGCTCGATCAGGCGCGCCATGTCGGCCAGGTCGCCGTTCGGCGGATTGCGGTAGTCGACGGACACGTTGAAATCCTCGCCGGCCTGCTTGATGGCGTTCTTGATGGTGTTCCACCAGGAATCGGAATCGGGCGCATGGCTGACGAGGACGAATTTCTCGCCCGCGGCATGGCTGGCGCCGGCGCCCAGACCCAGGCTCAGACCCAGGCTGGCGATGGCCAGACACTTCAACAAACCCTTGCTTTTATTGCTGTGCATGAATGTCTCCTAGACGGATTAATTTTTATAGTTGCGCGCTTTTATGAAGGGTGTCACCGGACTGGCCTTGCGGCACACGAACCGATGCACTGCGCACAGCTTAGGCCACAAAAAAGACAAATGCAATAAAATTTTCAAATTAAATTTAAATAGAAATTCGTTTCTATTTTTCAGATTCCCTCCTATAATTCTCGCCAGAAGCAGCCGCAAGAATGCAGCGGCCCAGCAAGCACACCGAGGAAAAACACCATGGCAGCCACCGCCCCCATCGAACAACTGATGCAGCACATTGCCGCCGAGTACGACAACCTGTCACGCCAGTTGAAGGTCATCGCCCAATACATCGAGAAGCACCGGGCCAGCCTGATGCTTGAACGCATCAGCGACATCGCGGCCGCCTGCGACGTGCAGCCGTCGGCCATCGTGCGCTTCGCGCAGCGCTTTGGCTACACGGGCTTTTCCGAAATGCAGGACGTGTTCCGCCAGGCTTACACGGACCAGGCCGGCGCCACGCCCGACTACCAGCAACGCATCCGCAAGCTCATTTCCACGCGCGACGCGGCCCTGAGCGCGGGCGACCTGACGCGCGAGTTCGTCGGCGCCAGCCGCGCCGGCCTGGACGACCTGGCTGCCGGCCTCGACGACGCGCAGCTGGAAGCGGCCGTCAACCTGCTGCTGAAAGCGGAGAATATCTATGTGATCGGCGTGCGCCGGTCCTTCCCGATCGCCTCCTACATCGCCTACGCGCTGGAACACACGGACAAGCGCGTGCACCTGATCAGCGGCCTGGGCGGCATGCACCGCGAACAGATGCGCAGCGTGCGCGAGCGCGATGTGGCGATCGCCATCAGTTTCTCGCCTTACGGCAAGGAAACCCAGCAGTGCATCAAGGCGGCGCAGGACAAGGGCGCCAAGGTCCTGGTGATAACCGACAGCAAGCTGGCCCCGCTCGCGCGGGCCGCCGACGCGCTGCTCACCGTCACCGAGGGCAGCGCCTTCGCCTTCCGCTCGCTGACCAGCACCATCTGCCTGTGCCAGGCGCTGTTCATCGCGCTGGCCTACAAACTTGAGCTCGACATCGAAGAAATCCACACCCCAGGAGAACATGATGATTGAAGTAGCGTTGTTCGGCGCCGGACGCATCGGCAAAATCCACGCGGCCAACCTGGCTGCCCAACCCGGCGTGCAGTTCAAGTACGTCGTCGACGTCAACCAGGAAGCGGCCGCCGCACTGGCAGCCCGGCACGGCGGCAGCAGCGCCACGGTGGAAGCGGCGCTGGCCGACCCGGCCATCAAGGCCGTCGTCATCGCTTCCAGCACGGACACGCACGCGGACCTGATCCTGCGCTCGGCCGCCGCCGGCAAGGCCATCTTTTGCGAAAAACCCGTCGATTTGACGATAGACCGGGCGCGCGCCTGCGCCGCCGCCGTCAAGGAAGCGAAGGTCTTGTGCATGCTGGGCTTCCAGCGCCGCTACGACCCCACGTTCAATGCCGTCAAGACACGCCTGGAAGCGGGCGAGATCGGCACGCCCGAGTTGCTGGTCGTCACCAGCCGCGACCCGGGTCCGCCGCCCGTGAGCTACATCAAGGTTTCCGGCGGCATCTTCAAGGATATGCTGATCCACGATTTCGACATCTTCCGCTGGATACTCGACGATGAAGCCGTCAGCGTGCACGCCACTGGCAGCTGCCTCGTCGACCCCGCCATCGGCGAGGCGGGCGACCTGGACACGGCCGTCGTCACCATCCGCACGGCGCAGGGACGCTTGTGCCAGATCAACGCGTCGCGCCGCGCCGCCTACGGCTACGACCAGCGCTTCGAAGTGCTGGGCAGCAAGGGCATGCTGCAGGCGGGCAACCACAAGCCGACGGAAGTGACGGCCTATGGCACCGTCAACGTCAGCGTGGACAAGCCGGAAGACTTTTTCCTGGAACGCTACCGCCATGCCTACGCGCAGGAAATGGCCCACTTCTTTGACGCCCTCAGCCACGGCACGCCGCTGCGCACCACCGTCCACGATGGCTTGAAGGCACTGGAACTGGCCGAGGCGGCCACCCTGTCGTGGCGCGAACAGCGCGTGGTCACCTTATAACCCAACAATAAAAATATCTGGAGACAGCATGTCATCCCCAACATTAAAAGTCGGCATCGTCGGCCTGGGCCGGCTGGGCCAGCGCCATGCCATCAACCTGGCGCAGCGCGTGCCGAATGCGCAAGTCGTGGCCGCCTGCAGTCCCGTGCCGGCGGAACTGGACTGGGCCGCCAGCACGCTCGGCATCACCACCGGCTATGCGGACTATGACGCCCTGCTGGCCCACCCGGGCCTGGACGCCGTCTTCCTCGTCACGCCCACCTCGCTGCATGCGGAGCAGATCATCGCCGCCTTACGCGCCGGCAAGCACGTGTTTTGCGAAAAACCGCTGTCGCTGGACCTGGCCGACTGCCTGAAAGTGGAAGCGGAAGCGGCGCGCCACCCGCAACTGACCATCATGATCGGCTTCGTGCGGCGTTTCGACGCCAGCTACCATGACGCGCAGCAAAAGATCGCCCAAAACCTGATCGGCAAGCCCTACCTCGTGCGTTCGCAAACCTGCGACCAGAACGACCCCAGCGGCGCTTTCATGCGCTTCGCTCCCACCAGCGGCGGCATCTTCCTCGACTGCAGCGTGCACGACATCGACCTGGCGCGCTGGCTGCTGGGCAATCCCGTGCCCAGGCGCGTGTATGCGAGCGGCACCAACGCCATCCACACGGGCTTGCAGGCATTCGGTGACGTCGACAATGGCCTGGCAACGGTGGAGTTTTCCGATGGCAGCATGGCCAGCTTCATGGCGTCGCGCACCATGGCGCACGGCCATGAAACCTTGACGGAAGTGTTCGGCACGGGCGGGCGCCTCGCCGTGGGCAGCAATCCGCGCCTGAACCGGGTGGAAATTTCGGATGCGCATGGCGTGCGCAACGAGTGCACGCCCGACTTCTACGCCCGCTTCGCCGACGCCTTTCTGATCGAGGCGCAGGAGTTCACGGATGCGGCGCTGGGCCGGCGCACCCTGTCGCTGACCTTGCACGACGCGACGGAAGCGACGCGCATCGGCCTGGCCATGACGCAGGCGATGCGCGAAGCGCGGCCCGTGGAGTTTTAAACCGCCAGGGGACTCAGGCGGCCGGCGCAGGAAACGGCTGTTTGGGTTCCACGGCCAGGCGCAAGCCCATGGCATCGAGGATGGCCGTCAAGGTGGCGAGCGATGGATTGCCATCCGGAGACAGGGTACGGTATAGCTGGGTGGCATTGAGCCTGGCCGCCTGCGCCACGGCGGGCACGCCGCCAAAGGCGCGCGTCAGCTGGCGCAGCACGGCCAGCAGTTCGCCATGCTCGCCATCGGCGAGGATATGGTTGATCAGTTCCAGGGCGAAGGCGGGGTCGTCGCGGTACAGTTCAGCCATCGCGTCGTCATGCGAACGGTCTCTTGGTGGTTTACGGATGTCCTCGCTCATGTTCTCTCTCATGTCCCCTCTCCTTCCAGTCGTGCCAGCAGGCACACGCGTATTCGATATCCTTCGGCTGCGTGCGCTTGTCTCCGCCGCACAGCAATAAAATAATCTGTTCGCCGGCAATGGCATAGTAGATACGGTACCCGGCCCCCACGTCGATGCGCAACTCCCACACGCCATCGCGACAAAATTTGTGGTCGCCAAAATTGCCGGGAATCATACGCAGCACGCGGCGCACGATGGCCACCCGGGCCGTATTGTCGCGCTGGCGCTTCAGCCATTCCGTGTATAAATCCCTGCCCGATGACGTCAGGTAGTGCCGGATCTCGTACATCATATTCGTCCATAAACGAAGAAAGATCAAGGAGAAAATCACGCAGATAAGTAAAAAAAGAAGACCCCGCCATCTTGCTACCAAACCCGCTCATGCAGGCCGTGAATGCCGGGTTCACTGAGCTATATCAAGATGCGTTTCCCCAGTTACTGTAACGAAATGATGTGGCGCGTACACGCCTCACACCTGTGCCAATGCGCTATACAATAAGCGCCTGCCAACCGTGAAAACCTTGCCGCCATGACGCATAACGATAGCAATACTCCCCTCCTTGCCGACGTGGCCGAACGCTACGTCAAACTGGTCCTGGCCATGGGCCGGCACGACGCGTCGTATGTCGATGCGTATTACGGACCGCCGGCCTGGCAGGAGGAGGCGAACGCACAGCCACGGAGCTTGCGCGATATCCAGGCTGCGGCACAAACCGCGCTGGCCCTGCTGGCTGGTGACGCCTCCTTGCGCGCCATCAACCTGCGCACCCAGCTGCAGGCCGTGCTGGCCAAGGCGGACATGCTGCAAGGCACACGCCTCGATTTCGACACGGAAAGCGCGCGCCTGTACGACGCCGTCTCGCCGCACCATGACCGTGCCTACTACGCGGCGCTGGTGGCGGAAATCGACGCCCTGCTGCCCGGCGCCGGCTCGGTCAGCGAACGCGTGAATGCCTTGCGCGCGCAACTCATCATTCCCGCCGACAAGCTGCGCGCCGTCATGGACGCGGCCATCCGCGCCGGCCGCGAACGTACCCTGCAGCACATCGCCTTGCCGGAGGGGGAAGACTTCGTCCTGGAATTTGTCACCGACAAGCCATGGAGCGGCTACAACTGGTACAAGGGCAACTACCAGAGCGTGATCCAGATCAATACGGACTTGCCCGTGTATATCGATCGCGCCGTCGACCTCGGCTGCCATGAAGCCTATCCGGGCCACCACGTGTACAACGTGCTGCTCGAACGCGACCTGGTGCGCGGCAGGGGCTGGGTCGAATATTGCATTTACCCCCTGTACTCGCCGCAATCGCTGATCGCCGAAGGCACGGCCAATTACGGCATCGAACTGAGTTTTACAGATGCGGAGCGGCTGGCCTTCGAGCAGCAGGTGCTGTACCCGCTGGCCGGCCTGGACCCGGCGCTGGCACCGCGCTATGCGCAGCTGAACGGGCTGCTGGCCAGGCTGAGCTATGCCGACAACGACATCGCCCGCCAATACCTCGAAGGCAGCCTCACGCGTGAAGAAGCGCTGGAATGGCTGGTCAACGTGCGCCTGTACCCGGCCGAAAAATCCGCCCAGCGCCTGCAGTTCTACGACGCCATGGGCGCCTACGTCATCAACTACAACCTGGGCCAGGACATGGCAAAAGCCTATGTCGAACGCCAGGGCGCGACGCGCGCGCAGCACTGGGCCGCCTTCCGTGACCTGATGTCCTCGCCACGCGTGCCCAGCGCCCTGCTCCCTTAGGCCTGGTCGGGCGCCAGCCGGTACAGCGGCAAGGCCACCGCCAGGCACGCCAGCCCCGCCAGCAGCATGGCCAGCTGGAAGCCGGCGGCCAGCGCCGCGACGTGGCCCGCCCGTTCCAGCAGGGCGGCGGCGCGCATGCTCATCACGCTGCCCAGCACGGCCACGCCCATGGTCATGCCTGCCTGGCGCAAGGCATTCATGATGGCCGATGCCATCGCCGCACGCTCGGCGCCCACGCTGGCCATCGCCAGCAGGCCGGTAGCAGGCACGGCCAGCCCCATGGCCACGCCCAGCAGGCCGAACAAGATACCCACGATGGCATAGGGCGTGCGCGGCGCCAGGGTCGCCGTGGCCAGCAGCACCAGGCCCGCCAGCACATAGCCGCCCAGCATCAGGCGCGGCAAGGACACATGGCGGTTGAGGCGGCCGAAACACAGGGACACGATCGCCATGGCCGCAAACTGCGGCAACATGCGCCAGCCGCTGGCCCCTGCCGCCCAGCCCTGGATCTGCTGCAAGTACAGCGAGAAAAAGAACAGGCTGCTGTAGCAGGCAAAGCCCAGCACCAGCGAGGCCAGGTTGACCAGCGCAAAGGTGCGCTCGCGAAACAGCTGCAACGGCAACAGGGGGCGCGGCGCACGCGCCTCGACGGCCAGGAAGGCGACAAAGACCAGCAGCGCCACCGCCAGCGGCGGCCCGGCCGGCGTCTTCCCGTCACCCAGCGCAATCAAGCCATAGGTGAGCGCGCCCAGCCAGACGATGCTCAGCGCCTGGCCGGCCCGGTCCAGCGCCGCCTGCCCGCGGTACCGGCGCTCCGGAATGCCCCAGGCGCCCAGCAGCATGGCCAGCAATCCCAGCGGCAAATTGATCAGGAAAATGCTTTGCCACCCCGTGGCCTCCAGCAGCATGCCGCCCAGCAGCGGCCCCAGGATCAGCGCCAGCGCGCTGAAGGCGGACCAGCCGCCGATGACGTGCGCCCGGGCGCGCGGATCGGGGAAGGCATGGCTGAGTATCGGCATGGCGCCCGGGATCAGCAGGGCCCCTGCCACGCCCTGCACGGCGCGCCCCGCCAGGAGCAGCGGCAGGCTGGCGGCCAGGGCACACAGCAGTGAACCGGCCGTAAACAGGGCCACGCCCAGCAGCCAGATGCGCTTGTGGCCATGCCGGTCGCCCAGCGGTCCGGCCGACAGCATGCAGGCCGACAGGCATAGCGCGTACGCATTGACCACCCACTGCAAGCCCGCCATGTCCGTGGCCAGCGCCGTCTGCAGGGTGGGCAAGGCCACGTTGACGATGCTGATATCGAGCGAGGCGAGAAAGGTGCCCAGGTAGGCAGCGGCCACCAGGGCCGCGCGGCGATAAGGCTGCATGGAGTCGCTCCAGTTCATGAATTCGCTTCCATCATAATTATTGACTGACCGTCAGTCAATTGAAAATCAATCGTGTGCACGCGGGAACTTGGGCGGCGCCTGCGCTTCACTTATACTGGCTGCATGACCATTTCCCGCCCTGCCATGCCCGATACTGCCGCCGCCACGCCAGCACCCGTCCGCCCCCGCACCAAGCCGGCGGAAGTGCGCCTCGACGAACTGATGGCCGCCGCCGAGCGGCTATTCCTGGACAAGGGCGTGGAAGCGACCACCGTCAGCGACATCACCACCCTGGCGGGCGTGGCCAAAGGCACGTTCTACCATTACTTCCCGTCCAAGCACGAGATGCTGGCCGCGCTGGCCGCACGCTATACGGAACGCTTCCTGGCCAGCCTGGAAGCGGCCGTCGCCCTGTGCATGCCGCACGACTGGGAAGGCCGCCTGCGCGCGTGGGTGCAGGCGAACGTGGCCACCTACCTGGACACCTGGCGCCTGCACGACATCGTCTACACGCACCAGCGCCGCAGCATCGGCATCGATCCCGTAGACAATCCCGACAAAAACGCCATCCTGGTGCAGCTGGGCGCCATCCTGGCGGGCGGCGCGGCAGCGGGTGCATGGCCCTTGCCCCAGCCGCGCCTGGCGGCCCTGATGATTTACTCGGCCGTGCATGGCGTGACGGACGACGCCATCGCCGCGCAACTGCAAGACAGCAGCGCCTTTGCCGCCGACGTGGCCGACGCCTGCCTGCGCATGCTGGGCCGCTGACAAAGCGCAGCGATTATGGGCCACTCCTGCGCGGCATCAAGCCACGGCGCCTGGCGCCATCCATACTGTATTGATTGGAGACACAGGCAATGAACCGGATTCTTTCCCGCCTCCCTGCCCTGCTGCTGGCACTGTCCTGCCACGCGGCGTTCCTGGCGCCGGCGCAGGCCCGCGATGCCGCCACCCTGCCCGCCCTCAGCCCGCGCCAGCAGGCGCTGATGGCGACAGTCGTGGGCAATGCCGCCCATCCGCGCATCCTGCAGGTGCGCCTGGACGAACTGCACCCAACGCAAGCGGCCATCGGCTACGACCAGGTGTACTACAAGCTGGGACGCTATGCGGCCGAAGAACAGCACATCGCCCACATCGCCAAGCCAAAGAAATTTGCCGACCTGTGCGAAGCCAATGGCCAGGGCGACGTCCTGCCCGGCACGGCCAACGTGGCCGGCGCCACCCTCGCCGCGCCGCCGCCCGGCTACCGCTGCAAGGCGGCCGTGGCCAGCCGTCCCGACGACATGAAAACCGTCGTCATCGGCCCCCGCGGCGTCCTGTACCTGACGGACGGCCACCACACCTTTTCCACCTTCCGCGCGGCCGATGGCGGACGCAACGGGCAACTGCAGGTCTGGGTCAAGGTCAGCGACAACTTCAGCGCCCTGAGCGAACCCGCGTTCTGGGCCCGCATGCAGCAGGAAAGCAAGGTCTGGCTGAAGAACGGCCGCAACCAGCCGATCACGCCGCAACAGCTGCCGTCGTCCATCGGCCTGCAGTCGCTCGGCGACGACCCTTACCGTTCGCTCGTCTACTTCACGCGTGAAGTGGGCTACGCACCACCCGGGCATGCCACGGAATTCCTCGAGTTCTACTGGGCCGACTGGCTGCGTGCCCAGCCTGCGCCGGACCTGGCGCGCGTGAACCGGCTCGATCCGGCCGCATATGCCGGCGCCATCCTGCAGGCGGCACAGGCGATGGTGGCGTTGCGGCCCGATGCCATCGTCAGCGGCGGCAAGCGGGCGGCGGACCTGGGCGCGCTGGACGAAATCGACCACGAGGCACTCGATGAATTGACGCAGGAGAAAGGCAAGCTGCGCTACGCCATCGGCTACCGCAAGTCGCTGCCACGCCAGTAACCTTTCCTCATGTCATCATCCTGACATCTGCGCCCGCTAGCATGTCGGCACTTTTCAGCCGACATCACGGGACAGACATGTACAACAGCACCACCTTGCAGCGCCGCAGCCCCCTCGCCATCGCCGTCGCCATCGCACTGGGCAGCACCCTGGCCGCCTGCGGCGGCAGCGATACGCCGGCAAGCAGCAACGACACCATCGCCCCGGCCCGCATCGTCAGCGTCGTGGCCGCCACGGGCAAGGCCGTCGCAGGCAGCGTCATCAGCGTGTACGATGCCAACAAGGACAAGGTCGGCGCCAGTGCGGCGGACGCCAGCGGCAAGGTCAACATCGCCATCAGCGCGGCTGCCAAGGCGCCCTTCCTCATTACCACCACCACCGCCAGCGGCGACGTGCTGTACACCGTCTCGCTGAAGGAAAAAACCGTCAACCTGACACCGCTCACCTCCGTCATCACCATGCAGCTGCTGGGCAGCGCACCGGCCAGCGCGCCGGCGGCCAGCCTGGCGGCCATCGACGCGGCCAAGCTGCAAGCGGCGCAGACGCAGCTGGGCACGGCCCTGGCAGCCCCCCTGCAAACCCTGGGCATGGCGGCCAATTATGACTTCGTCAACGGCGCCCTGACGCCCGGCAGCAAGGACCCGGCCGACGTCCTGCTCGACAACCTGCAGGTGAAACAGAGCGGCACCGATATCGACATCGTCAATGCCAGCGGCAGCATCGTCGCGCAAATCCTCAACGGCGGCGCACCGCTGGCCACCGGCAAGAGCGTGCTGGAAACGCCACCCGTCCTGAGCGCGCGCCAGCAAGTGCTGGCCGCCACGGCCGCCGGCACCGACGCGGCCCCCGTCTTCCTGCAGGTGTCGCTCGACGAGCTGCGTCCCACGCAGCCGGCCGTCGGCTACGACCAGATCTACTACAAGCTGGGCCGCTATGGCGCGGAAGACCAGATCATGGCCAAGACCAACAAGCCAAAGAAATTCGCCGAACTGTGCGAAGCCAATGGCCAGGACGACGTCATCACCAAGACGGCCAACGTGGCCGGCGCCACCCTGAGCAACCCGCCTGCCACCTTCCAGTGCAAGTCCGCCGTGGGCACCAAGCCGGGCGACATGAAGACCGTCGTCATCGGCCCGAACGGCACGCTGTACCTGACGGATGGCCACCACACGTTCAGCGCCTTCTGGGACGCCGACAATGGCCAGAACCACCAGCTGAAAGTCTGGGTCAAGGTGACGGACAATTTCAGCAAGCTCAATGAATATGATTTCTGGGCGCAGATGAAAAAGGTCAACAAGGTCTGGCTCAAGGATGGCAGCAACAAGGCGATCGCCACCAGCCAGCTGCCGGCGTCCATCGGCCTGAAATCGCTGGGCAACGATCCTTACCGCGCCCTCGTCTACTTCACGCGCGACGCGGGCTACGTGGTGCCGGCGACTTCCACGGAATTCCTCGAGTTCTACTGGGCCGACTGGCTGCGCAAGCAGGCCGCCGTCGACCTGACCAAGACGGATACCAGCGACATCACCAGCTACATGGCCACCATCAAGACGGCTTCGCTGGCGATGGCGGGCCTGAAGGCGGGCGACATCGTCAGCGGCGGCGTCACGGCGCAGGCGCTGGGCTGGACGGGCGTCTTCAGCCAGGCGGCGCTGGACGACCTGGTCACGCCGACGGGCAAGCTGAGCTATTCCATCGCGTACAAGAAATCGCTGACGAAGTAACTGCGGCGTAAACGACAACGGCCCGCCTGTCAGGCTGACAGGCGGGCCGTTGTCTATGGCAGGTAGCGCTTAGGCGATGCGTTCGCCGTTGGCCGGATCAAACATGGCCGCCTTCGACAGGTTGAACGACAGCTGCATGGTCTGCCCCGGCAGCACGGCTTCACGCGGGTGCGTGCGGCACGTCACTGCCGCGCCGTTCAGGCGCGTCGTCAGCAGGGTATCGGGGCCGGTCGGCTCGACCAGGTCGATCAGGCAGCCCAGTTCCTGGCCCACGTCGCCGTGCGCGCTGCTCATGTCCGTGATCTGCTCCGGGCGCACGCCCAGGATCACGTCGCGGCCCGCATAGCTGCGCAGCTTGTCGGCGGCAAATGGCAGGGCCAGGCGCAGGCTCTTGCCCGCATTCTCGATGGCGACGAACACCTCGTTGCCCTCGATCAGCGGCTTGACGGTGATGAAGTTCATTGAGGGCGAACCGATGAAACCGGCCACGAACAGGTTGGCCGGATTGTCGTAGATTTCCTGCGGCGTACCCAGTTGCTGCACCACCCCATCCTTCATGACGGCGATCAGATCGCCCATGGTCATCGCCTCGATCTGGTCATGCGTGACGTAGACGATGGTGGCCTTCAGGCGCTGGTGCAGCAGCTTGATCTCGGCGCGCATTTCCACGCGCAGCTTGGCGTCCAGGTTCGACAGCGGTTCGTCGAACAGGAACAGCGAGGGCTTGCGCGAGATGGCGCGGCCCATGGCCACGCGCTGGCGCTGGCCACCCGACAGCTGCGCCGGACGGCGGTCCAGCAAGTGCGTGATCTGCAGCGTTTCGGCGACGCGGGCGACGATCTCTTCCTGCTCGGCCTTCGGCACCTTCTTGACGTTCAGGCCGAAGGCGATGTTTTCGCGCACCGTCATCGACGGATACAGGGCGTAGGACTGGAACACCATGGCGATGTCGCGGTCCTTCGGCGGCAGGTCGTTGACGACCTTGCCGTCGATGAGGATTTCGCCGGACGTGACGCTTTCCAGGCCGGCCACCATGTTGAGCAGGGTCGATTTGCCGGAGCCGGAGCCGCCGACGAGGATCAGAAACTGGCCATCCTTGATCTCGATGTCGATGCCTTTCAGGACTTCGACGCCATTCGTGTACACCTTGCGGATGCTGCGTATCGATAAACTGGACATATTCTTTCCTTAACCTTTGACTGCGCCTGCGGTCAGACCGCGCACAAAATAACGGCCTGCGACCAGATAGACCAGCAGGGTCGGCAGCGCGGCAATCACCGCGGCCGCCATGTTGACGTTGTATTCCTTCACGCCCGTGGACGTGTTGACCAGGTTGTTCAAGCCCACCGTGATCGGCTGCGAATCGCCGCTGGCGAAGACAATCCCGAACAGGAAGTCGTTCCAGATCTGCGTGAATTGCCAGATGATGCAGACGACGAAAATCGGACCCGAAATCGGCAGCACGATCTTGCGGAAGATCAAGAAAAAGCCGGCGCCGTCGATGCGGGCCGCCTTGATCAGCTCTTCCGGCACGCCGATGTAATAGTTGCGGAAGAACAAGGTCGTGAAGGCGGTGCCGTACACCACGTGGACGAAGACGAGGCCCGTGGTGGTATTGGCCAGGCCGAATTCGCCCAGCAGGCGTGCCATCGGCAGGATCACCACCTGGAACGGGATGAAGCAGCCCACCAGCAAGGCGGCGAACAGGGCTTCGGAACCGCGGAAGCGCCAGTGCGCGAACACATAGCCATTGAAGGCGCCCAGGAAGGTCGAGATCAGCACGGCGGGAATCACCATCTTGATCGAGTTCCAGAAGAACGGCTGCATGCCGTCGCAGGTGACGCCCGTGCAGGCCGAGGACCAGGCCTTGGCCCAGGAATCGAACTGCCACACGTGCGGTAGTGCCAGCAGGTTGCCGCTGCGGATCTCGTCGAGCGACTTGAACGACGTCGACAGGGTCACGTACAGGGGCACGATGTAGTACACCGCGAACAGAATCAGCAGCAGGTATACCACCACCCGTCCGAGGGTGAGGCGATTATTACGGGTAGGTGTCATCTCATCGCCTTTGCGCTGCGCGTTTCCAGGTACATCAGCGGCACGAGCACGGCCACGATGGTGGCCAGCATCATCATTGCCGATGCCGAGCCCAGGCCCAGCTGGCCGCGGGTGAAGGAAAACTGGTACATGAAGATGGCCGGCACGGACGACGAGTTGCCAGGTCCGCCAGCCGTCAATGCGATGACCAGATCGAAGCTCTTGATGGCGATATGCGCCAGGATCAGCAGCACGCTGAAGAACACGGGCCGCATGGCGGGAATCACGATGCGCCAGTAGATCGTCGGCAGGGATGCGCCGTCGACTTGCGCCGCCTTGATGATCTCGTCATCGATGCCGCGCAGGCCGGCCAGGAACAGGGCCATGACGAAGCCGGACGACTGCCACACGCCGGCGATCACCACCGTGTAGATGGCCATGTCGGAGTTCACCAGCCAGTCGAAGGTAAACGAGGTCCAGCCCCAGTCGTGCATGACTTTTTCCAGCCCCAGGCTGGGATTGAGCATCCATTTCCAGGCCGTGCCGGTGACGATGAAGGACAGCGCCATCGGATACAGGTAGATGGCGCGCAGCGCGCCTTCGGCGCGGATTTTCTGGTCCAGCAGGATGGCCAGGAACAGGCCGATGGCGATGCTGCAACCGATGAACAGGACACCGAAGATGCCCAGGTTCTTGAGCGAGGTCCACCAGCGCTCGTTATCGAACAGCTCGATGTATTGCACCAGGCCGGCGAACTCGTAGTTCGGCATCAGCCGCGATTCGGTCAGCGACAGCCAACCGGTCAAAAAGATAAAACCATAGACGAAGATCAGGCTGGCGATGAGCGTAGGGCCCAGCACCATCTGTGGTATCCATCGGTCGAAATGCTTGCGTAAGGACATAGGACAGCCGTAGAAGTAGAACGGTGAGTGGCGCCGGCATGACCGGCGACCGCCAAGCTGCAGCAAGGCGCCGCGATGGCGCACGTGTAGGGGGAGTTACACATGCGCCAGCGGGCGCCCCGTGCCGATTACTTCACTTTTGCCGCTTTGGCCAGCTCGGCAACCGCATCTTTCGAGCTCATGTTGGTGTTCATGAACTTGGCGACGACGTCGAAAATCGCGCCTTGCGTGGCCGATGGCAGGGCCATGCCGTGGGCGAACGACGGCACCAGGCCGCCGGTCTTGTTGGTCGCGTCCATGTCATCCATCGACTTGATCGCGCAAGCGTCGAACTTGTCGCGCGAAACGCCCGAACGCACGGGGATGGAACCCTTGTTCAGGTTGAAGATCGACTGGAACTTCGGATTCATGATGGCGTTGGCCAGGGCGATCTGCCCTTTCTTCGCATTCGCATCCTTTTGCGTGAACATGGCAAACGAATCGATGTTGAAGGTGTAGGCCTTGTCCGTACCAGGAGCGGCCACGCACAGGTAGTCCTTGCCCGGCACCTTGCCGGCAGCCGTGAACTCGCCCTTGGCCCAGTCGCCCATGAACTGGAAGCCTGCCTTGTTGTTGATGACCATGGCGGTCGCCAGGTTCCAGTCGCGGCCTGCCGCATCCTTGTCGATGTAGGTCTTGACCTTGCCCAGGGTGTCGAACACCTTGAGCATGGTCGGGCCGGTCAATTCCTTCTGGTCCAGCTTCAGGATGGCCTTCTTGTAGAACTCCGTGCCGCCCACGCCCAGCGCGACCGATTCAAACACGGTGGCGTCCTGCCATGGCTGGCCGCCGTGGGCAATCGCGATGCCGCCCGATTTCTTGATCTTTTCAGCCGCTTCGAAGAAGGCTGGCCAGGTGGTTGGCGTGGCGGTCACGCCGGCTTTTTTCAGCACTTCCGGGTTGACCCACATCCAGTTGACGCGGTGGACGTTGACTGGCGCGGCAACGTAGTGGCCCTTGTACTTCATGATGTCGGCGACGACTTTCGGCAGCACGGCATCCCATTTGCCTGGAATGGCAGCATCATCGATATTGGCCAGCACGCCTTCCGCGCCCCACTCCTGGATCGACGGACCCTTGATCTGCGCGGCCGTTGGCGGATTGCCGGAAATGACGCGGGTTTTCAGTGCGGTCGCGGCGTTTTCGCCTGCGCCGCCAGCCACGGCAAAGTCTTTCCAGCCATAGCCGCTTTCTTTCACGATTTGCTGCAACTGGCCCACGGACTTGGCTTCGCCGCCGGACGTCCAGTAGTGCAGCACTTCCACGTCGGTCGCGAAGGCGCTGCCGGCGAATGCGAGGGTGGTCAATGCGGCCAGTTGGGTAATCTTGAATTTCAGTTTCATCTCCACATTCCTTTTTTGATCAAGCTTTTAGGGGGCTTCGGCATACGGGGCCGAAAAAGGTGAAATGTGCGCCTGTGCCGGCGCTCTTGTGCTCAGACCCGCTTGCAAACGGGCATCATCTACAGTGAAAAGACGGCGCCGTGATCCATGACATGACTACATTGCATTTATATCACGGGACGGCGCCAAAAACGCATCCGCGAAGGATGCGCCAGGTTGATCTAGACTTACAACGCCGGCTAAATTAGAACCAAGTTTCCACTTGGAAACCATACGACGTGCCGCTGGTATTGTTGTTGTAGATCGGGCCGCCGTTGTTGGACGCGTTGACCGAGGCGGTGGCCGCATCGTTCCACTTGCCGTACGTCACGAAAGCGCGCAGCTCGGGACGCGACCACAGGCCAGGACCGGCCGAGATCGTCGGCGCGATGGTCAGCTTGGTCAGGCGCTTGGCCGGCAGGCCGCCGGCTTGCGTCACGCGGTCCGTGCCCAGTTCGCCCACCAGCTTGAAGTTGTTGGTGAAGGCGTAGACGGGACGCACGCCCACCGAGGTCCAGGTCGAAGAACCGGTGGCGTTGGACTCATCTTTTTGCCACAGGGCAACGAATTCCATGCCGAAGTTTTCCATCGGCTGGATCGCCATGTCATTGAAGACGCGGGTGCGCTTGCGGTCCGAACCGAAAGCCGTGTTGCCCGAGGCGCCGAACTGGCCGTTGCCGTCGCCGCCGATACCAGGGCCGACGCCGTACTGCACGCCGAAGGTATTGCCGCCGCCAAACACCTTGCCTTGACGGTGGAAGGCCGACAGTTGCCAGCCGTTATGTTTCGGGCCGTAGATGTCGTTATCCTTGCCTTCGGCCGTGATGATGGTGGCGGCCAGGTCCAGGGTGCCGTTTTCATTCACGGGAATTTCGCCGTAGATGAAGTTCTGGCGCACGGCCGAACGGGTGCCGAGGATGGCGCCCGTGACGGGATCGCGGGCATTGATGTCGTTATCCTTGAAGAAGGCGTACGAGAATTTGCCCGGGCCGGCGGGAATGCGGTCCAGGCCGGCACCCGTGCCGTTCATATTGATGTACTGCATATCCAGCATGTGGATGTCGGGACGGTAGTAGAAACGCTTGCCGACCCAGGCCGTGCCGCCGTTCAGGAAGTCGAGTCCCTGTGCTTCGACGTAGGCCTTGACGATGCCCAGCTTGTTGTCACCGAAATCGGAATTCGGCGCGTAGGCGTTGACCCAGATGGTGGCCAGGTAGTTCACGCCGCCGGACTTGGCGATGGACTTGGTGTAGCCGAACTCCGTGTAGGCGTCGCACTCATTGCCCAGACGGTATTTCATGGTATTGCCGCCCAGACCGAAACAGCCTTGTGAGCCGCCATCGCCCGAGGTATTGCTGCCGGCGCCAGCGCGCAGGTAGCCGTGGAAGCCTTCGGAGTCGGATGGGTACATGGGGTCGGCAGCTGCGGAACCGCTGGCGATGGCTAAGACGATGGCAGCAGGCAGTGTCTTCAACACAGCCTTCAACATGTTGCGATGCAGCATGGTAAGTCTCCTCAGTAGTTATTTTTTATCTAGTCATTCGTGGCCGAATGTACTGGCCAGAATTCTTTCCAGCAGGGACATAGTAACTATACTACGAACAAATATCAACATATTATGTTGTAATCCTACGACTACTCTGCGACACTTTATTGGCGCTCTTATTTGCCGTCTGCCTGCCCCGCTTTTGCAGCGTGGCGCGTCCGTTTTTTGACGCCACGCATGCGCATCTGCAAGACCGGGCTGCATTTTTCGGCACGCGGGACGTATACGAATTAAAATCCTTGGTTTTTGCCCATAACGACAGTGCGCCGCCACGACAGCGCACGCATACGAGATAAAGCACCGCCATGAAAATTGATGAAAAAATGGAAGTAGCAGGCAGCGACCCGGCGGAGCGCTTCACTGACGGGCCGCGCCTGCTGGCCGACATCGGCGGCACCAATGCCCGTTTCGTGCTCGAGACGCGCCAGGGCCACCTGGAGGCCGTGGCCGTGCTGCCCTGCGACGACTACGCCTCGCTGCTCGACGCCATCACCGCCTACATGGACAGCAGCGATGCGCGCGCGGCCGGCTCGGCGCGCGTGCGCCACGCCGCCATCGCGATTGCCAACCCCATCGACGACGACACCATCCGCATGATGAACCACCACTGGTTCTTCTCGATCGAAGCCATGCGCGACGCGCTGGGCCTCGACACCCTGCTGGTGGTAAACGACTTCACGGCGCTGGCCATGGCCTTGCCCTACCTGCGGCCGGACCAGCGCCAGCAGATCGGCGGCGGCATGGCGCGCGCCGACAGCGTCATCGGCCTGCTCGGTTCGGGCACGGGCCTGGGCGTATCCGGCATGATCCCGGCGGAAGACCGCTGGATCGCGCTGGGCAGCGAAGGCGGCCATGTCAGCTTCGCCCCCTGCGACCAGCGCGAGATGGACGTGCTGTCCTTCGCCTGGCGCGAACTGTCGCACGTCTCGGCCGAGCGCCTCGCTTCCGGCCGCGGGCTGGAACTGATCTACCGCGCCCTGTCCGAACGCGCCGGCCATCCCGACGCCCTGCCCTTGCCGGCGGCCGAAATCACCAGCCGCGCCCTGGCCAACGAATGCGACGTGTGCATCGAGGCCGTGGACTGCTTCTGCGCCATCCTCGGCTCCATCGCGGGCAACGTGGCCATGACCCTGGGCGCGCTGGGCGGCATCTATATCGGCGGCGGCATCGTGCCGCGCCTGGGCCCCTTGTTCGAGCAGTCGCAGTTCCGCGCCCGTTTCGAGCAGAAGGGCCGCCTGAACGAATACCTGGCGCAGATTCCCACCTTTCTGATCACGGCCGAACTGCCGACCTTCCTGGGCATCGCCGCCATCCTGGCGCAAAAGCTCAAGCGCGCCCATTCCGGCGCGCCCGTGCTCGAATCCGTGCGCCAGGCGCGCGGGCGCATGAGCCCTTCCGAATGCAAGGTGGCCGACTGGGTACTGAAGGAACCGAACGCTATGCTGACCCTGCCCATCGCGGAAATCGCCCAGCGCGTCGGCGTGAGCCAGCCCACGGTGATGCGCTTCTGTCGCTCGATCGGCGTGCAGGGCCTGGCAGATTTCAAGCTGAAGCTGGCATCCGGCCTGACGGGCGGCGCCATCACGGTGGCCCACTGCCACGTGGAGATCTCGGATTCCGACGCCGAACTGGCGCGCAAGGTGCTGGGCAATAACGCCTCGGCCGCGCTGGCCCTGCGCGACATGCTCGACGTGAAGGCCCTGACGGCCGCCATCGAACTGCTGCGCAGCGCGCAGCGCGTGGAATTGCTGGCCGTCGGCAGCGCCCGCGTGGTGGCCGACGACATGCAGCAGAAACTGCTCAACCTGGGCATCGTCAGCAGCTTCTTCGCCGACCCGCAGGCGCAGGAAATGAGCGCCGCCATGCTGAAACCGGGCGACGTGGCGCTGGTCATTTCCCGCTCGGGCGCCCTGCCCGACCTGCTGCGCACCGTGAAAGTGGCGCAGGGCTGCGGCGCGCGCGTGCTGGCCATCACGGCCAGCGGCTCGCCGCTGGCCAAGGTGGCCGACGTGCTGCTGACCCTGAACCACCCGGAAGGCAACCTCAATTTCGTGCCCATGATCGTGCGCCTGCTGCAGCTGATGATGCTCGATATCCTGTCCGTCGGCCTGGCGCGGCGCGATACGGCGCAGCGCACCAGCGCGGCCGAACTGGAAGAGGGACAGTTGCACGGCATGCGCATCAGCGGCAAGCTGAAATTCGGTGGCCACCTCGAATAAGGCGGCGCCGGCCGCCCTGGACACGAGCAGCGGCGCCACCGTGCACGACGTGGCGCGCCTGGCCGGCGTGTCGGCCATGACGGTGTCGCGCGTCATCAACGGGCGCGCCAGCGTCAGCGCCGCCACGCGCGGCAAGGTCGAGGCCGCGATCGCCAGCCTGCACTACCAGCCGAATCTGGCGGCGCGCGCGGCGCGCACGGGCACCCTGCGCATCGGCCTGTTGTACAGCAACCCCAGCGCCGCCTTCCTCAGCGAATTTCTGGTCGGCGCCATGGACCAGTGCCGCCAGGGCGGCGGCCAGCTGCTGCTGGAGCGCTGCGGCGACCTGGCCAGCCAGCGCGCCGCCATCGGCTGCCTGGTGGCGGCCGGCGTGGACGGCATCCTCGTGCCGCCGCCCCTGTGCGATTCGCCGCAGGTGCTGGCGCAGCTGAACCAGATGGGCATCCCCGCCATCGCCGTGGCCACGGCGCGGCCCTCGCCGGACGTCTCGGCCGTGCGCATCGACGACTACGAGGGCGCGCTGGCCATGATGCGCCACCTGCTCGCGCTGGGCCACCGCGACATCGGCTTCATCGAGGGCGACCCGGCCCATACGCCCGCCCTGCTGCGCCGCCAGGCCTACGACGACGCCATGCGGGACGCAGGCTTGCAGGTGCGGCCAGAGCGCGTGGCGCAAGGCTATTTCACCTACCGTTCGGGACTCGACGCGGCGCGCCAGCTGCTGGCCGCAGCGACCCTGCCCAGCGCCATCTTCGCCAGCAATGACGACATGGCCGCCGCCACCCTGGCCGTGGCGCACGGCATGGGCTTGCAGGTGCCGCTGGCATTGAGCGTGTGCGGCTTCGACGACACGCCCGTCGCCACCACCGTGTGGCCCGAGCTGAGCACCATCCACCAGCCCATCGCCGACATGGCGCGCGCCGCCGTCACCCTGGTGATCGACGAGATCCGCCAGCGCCGCGCGGGAGAACTGGCGCCCGCCACGCATCACCTGATGCCGTTTACCCTGATGACGCGGGCATCGACGGGACCCGTTGCGCGGGATCAGCCCCGCCGGGCCTGATCCCGGCGGCTCGCTGGACTACTGCAGCTAGCGCACCACCGTGCGCGCCGCCAGCGACTCCACCAGCGCCACGGACGGCGGCGAGCCGCCGGCGGCCAGGCAGGCGCCCGCCCCGGCCGCCACGGCGAAGCGCAAGTGCTCGCCCCAGTCCGCGTCAGGCCGGTACATCAGGCTGTACAGCAAGCCGCCGATGCTGGCGTCGCCCGCGCCGACGGAATCGACCACCTCGATCTGCGGCGGTGCCGCCTGCCATGTCTGCTCGCCCCGGTACAGGGCCGCGCCCTGCGCGCCGCACGTATACAAATAGGTGGCCTGCGGGTTCCAGCCGCGCAGGGTGGCGAATGCGCTGTTGATATCGTCGTGGCGGAACAGGCCCGCCAGGTCTTCATCGGACACCTTCACCACGTCGGCCAGCTGCGTCATGCGGTGCAGGGTGGCGTCGTAGCGTTCATCCATCATGACGCGGAAGTTCGGGTCGTAGCTGATCTTCACGCCGGCCGCCTTGAGTTCCTGCGCCAGCGCCACCAGCTTGCCCGCCAGCGGTTCGCGCGCCAGGCTGATGCCGCCGAAATGCACCCATTGCGCCCCCGCCATCCAGCCTTCCGGCAGCAGGGCCGCGTCGAAATGCAGGTCGGCGCTGTCGTCACCGATGAAATAATAGGTGGGCGGATGCAGTTCGTGCACGATGGCCAGCAGGGGCGACTTCGCATGGCGCTGCAAGAAACGCATGTCCAGCCCCGCCACGTCGGTCGCCTGCGCCAGCGCGTCGCCGAACACGTCCAGGCTGACGGCGCCCGCAAAGGCGCTGGGCACGCCCAGGCGCGCCATCACGCGCGCCACGTTCCAGGTCGAGCCGCCCACCTGGCTGCTCCATTCATCGGCGCCCGTGCGCAGCATGTCCGTCAGCGCCTCGCCGGCGGAGACGAAACGGGGGAAAGAGGGAAAAGCGGCGGCGCTCATACGGCACCGCCGATCACGTTCAGCACTTCGTAGCAGGCGCCCATGGTGTGGTAATCGACCTTGCCGGCCGGGCTTTTCTCGTTGCTGATTTTCTGGTTCTCGGGCGTGAGGATGCGGTACCAGGCGCCATGCTCGTGGTCGACGAAATGCTGCCAGCTGTAGTCCCAGATCCTGTCATAGCTGGTCCAGTAGCCCTCTTCCCCCGTGCGGGCGGCCAGCACAGCGGCGGCGGCAAAGCTTTCCGCCTGCACCCAGAAGTATTTGTCGCCATCGCAGATTTCATCGTGCGGGCCGAATCCGTAGTGGATGCCGCCATGCTGGCCGTCCCAGGCCTTGGCCAGGGCCGTATCGTACAGTGCGCGCGCGCGCGGCAGCAGCCAGTCGGACGGCCCCGCCATGAACCTGGCGTGGCGCTCCATGATCAGCAGCAGCTTGGCCCACTCCGTGAAGTGGCCGGGCTGGTAGCCCCAGGGACGGAAGATATTGCTCTTGTCGTGCAGGTTGTAGTCCCAGTCGATCGACCAGTCAGGCTTGTAGTGCTCCCAGATCATGCCGTTCGCCAGGCCCGCCTGGCGCACCGTGATATTGTGCGCCAAGGTTTCCGCGCGGTGCAGGTAGCGCGCTTCGCCCGTCGCCTCGAACGCGGCCAGCATGGCTTCGCAGGCATGCATGTTGGCGTTCTGGCCACGGTAGCCGTCCAGCGTGGCCCAGTCGGCGCTGGCCACGTCCGCGTACAGGCCGTGTTCGGGCAGCCAGAAACGCTGCTCCATCAGCTCGAAGGTTTCGTCCAGGTAGGCGCGCGCTTCCGGCATGCCCGCCTGCAGCGCATGCGCATAGGCGAGCAGCACGAAGGCCAGGCCGTAGCAGTGGTTGGCGCCATCTTCCACCGTGCCGACGCCGTCCTGCCACTTCAGTTGCCAGGCATAGCCGCCCGTGGCCGGGTCGCGGTGCGCGTCGCGCAGGAAGGCCACGCCGTGGCGCAGGGCCGCCTGGTAGTCGTCGCCGCCGAAATGGCGGCAAGCCATGGCGTAATTGAAGATGAAGCGCGTGCTGCTGACCAGGTGGCGCGTGCTGGCGTCGTACACCGTGCCATCGTCGAGGAAGAAGTGATAGAAGCCGCCGCTGGGATCGATGGCGCGCGGATGGTAGAAGCGCATGGTGTGCAGAATATGCGCTTCGAGCATGTCCTTGGAACGAAAATCGGGATTCATGAATATCTCATATAATTGTTATCGATAACAATGATGATAGCATGCCGTTTTCACGCCGTCTCGGTCTATCAGGGGGCCGGCGCGCTCCGCAGCTTTTCCCGCCACAGCGCCGCCCGCATGGGGCTGGCCTGCTGCCCCAGTTCCCCGTTCTCGAACACTTTCACCAGCCGCTGCATCGCCTCTTCGTCGCCCTGCGTGGCGGCCAGCAGGTACAGCGCGAACGGCGGCGGCGCCGGCCCTTGCCGCGTCGGGCCGCCGCGCCCCTGCTCCAGCAGGCGGGCGAAGCCCGTCTGGCCCGGCGGACTCTTGGCGATGGCCGCCATCTCGTACCAGCCCAGGGCCGCCTCGTCGCTTTGCGGCACGCCCTGCCCCACTTCGTAGGAATACGCGACATTGTTCAAGCCGGACGGATCGAGTGCCTTGGCCGCCTGCATGTACCAGCCGAACGCCTCCTTGCGCTGCGCCTCGTCCTTCGCCGTCATCATCAGGCGGTAGCCGATCTCATTGTAGGCGGGGATGAAGCCATTTTCGGCATAGAATTTCAGCCAGTGCAGCGCGTGCGCCTGCTCTTCCGGGCTGCTGCGGATGCTTTCGTAGTGCATGGCCAAGGTGTAGTTGGCCAGTTCCACGCCTTGCGCGGCCCCCTTGCGCGACCAGTATTCGCCCAGCTTGCGGTCGATGGCCATGCCCTGGCCCAGCGTGTAGGCGATGCCCAGGAAAGCCTGCGCGGGGCCATAGCCGCCTTCCGCCGACTTGCGCATCCACGCCAGGCCGGCGTCAAAGTCGCGCGGCGCGCCCTCGCCGCCGTGCAGCATCTGGGCCAGCTCCAGCTGGGCGGCAGTGTCGCCCCCTTCGGCCGCGCGACGGGCCATCCCGAAGGCGGCGACCTTGTCCGGCGACAGGTCGGCCGGGCGGCCGGTCACGGCCTGCACCCGTGCGCGCATGTCATCCAGGCCCTTGGTATCGAATTCCACCAGCGCCGGATGCTGGCCCGGTTCCCCGGTGGACGCTGGCTGCGCCAGCAAGGGCTGCGCCAGGGCCACGCTCAATACAAACAGGATGGTCTTCATTTGTTTTCCTTCTGCGCCAGCTTGGCGCGCCATTGCGCGGCGTCTTCCGCATTCGCCGCCTGCCCCAGTTCACCCTTGACATACACATCGAGCATGCGCCGCATGGCGGGCAGGTCGCCGCTCCATGCCGCCCGCTCGTACCAGACCAGGGCCAGCTTGTCCGACTGTGCCACCCCCAGCCCCAGTTCATGGGCGCGGGCCAGGTTGCGCATGCCGGCCGGCTCCTGCTCGCGCGCCGCCCTGTCATACCAGTGGAAGGCCTCGCCGCGATCCTGCTCGTCGGCGGCTGCGCGCATCAGGTGTTCGCCGAGCGCGTTGTAGGCGGGAATAAAGTGTTCTTCAAGCGCGGCCTTCTTCAACCATATGATGGCCAGCGCCTGTTCTTCGGGAGAGCTGCCGCCGTCGATGAATTCCAGCGCCAGGATGGTTTGCGCCAGTGCGTCGCCTTGCGCCACGCCCTTGCGCAGCCAGTATTCGCCCTGCACGCGGTCGACGGGCACCTTGCCGCCCACCGCATAGGCCAGCCCCAAGGCCGATTGCGCCGGCGCATAGCCGCCTTCGGCCGACTTGCGTATCCAGGCCATCGACTGCGCCGTGTCCTGCGGCGTGCCGACGCCCAGCTGCAGCATGCGCGCCAGTTCCAGCTGCGCCTCCGCGTCGCCCGTTTCCGCCACGCGCCGGGTCTCGGCAAATTCGGCGATGCTCTCCGGACTGCTGGCCGATGCATCGGCCCTGGCCTTGATGGCGATCAACTGCAGGTCGAGCAAGGTGGGCGACGTCTGGGCCAGGACGGGCAGCGGCAGCAGAAAAGGGAGCAGCAAGAGAAATTTCTTGGGCATGCGATGGTATCGGGAGAGAGAAAACACGCATGGTAGCCGATGCCGCGCCAAGGAGGCGCGCACTGCACGCGAAGTTTGACAGGGCTGGCCGGCGGGCTTACATTGCATCAAACCACCCAACCCCACCCCACCACCCAGGAACGCCATGAACCGCTACTCGAAAACCGCCTTGTCCCTGCTGCTCGCCGCCGCTTCCCTGGGCGCCAGCGCCGCCGATACCCAGCTGACGGGCTGCGCCGCCAAGCGCGAAAGCATCCGCAGCGAATTGCGCCAGGCGCAGGAACAGGGCCTGTCCGACAAGGTCGCGGGCCTGACGCGCGCGCTCGACGAAGTCAATGCCCACTGCCGCGACAGTACCCTGGTCGAGCGCCACAACAAGAAGATCCTGAAGGCGCAGGCGAAAGTCAACCAGACGGAGCGTTCGCTGCGCCTGGCCCAGGAAGCGAATAAAGAGCCGAAGAAGATCGCCAAGCTGGAAGGCAAGCTGGAAAAAGCCAGGGCGGAACTGGCCGCCCTGCAGGCGCAACAGCCTTAAGCCTTCTCTCCCAGCAGCTGGTAAATGCTGGAAAAATCCAGCGCGCCCGATCCCGCCTTGCTGTGCAAACTGTACAGATTGCGCGACAAGGCGCCCAGCGGCACGGACGCGCCGCTGGCCAGCGCGCTTTCCACGGCCAGGCCCAGGTCTTTCAGCATCAAATCGACGCCAAAGCCGCCCGTGTAGCCGCGCGCCGCGGGCACGTTCTCGGCCACGCCGGGGCACGGGTTGTACACCTCCAGGGTCCAGTTGCGGCCCGAGCTTTTCGCCATCACGTCCGACACCACCTTGGGGTCCAGGCCATTGGCCACGCCCAGGCGTATCGCTTCGCTCGTGCCGATCATCAAAATCCCCAGCAGCATGTTGTTGCAGATCTTGACCGTCTGCCCGCTGCCCGATGCTCCCGCGTGGAAGATGGCCTTGCCCATGGTTTCCAGGCAGGGCCGCGCCGCTTCCAGAGCCGATGCTTCGCCGCCCACCATGAAGGTCAGGGTGCCGTTGGTGGCCCCCGCCGTGCCGCCCGACACAGGCGCGTCCAGCATGGGCATGCCCTTGTCCTGCGCCGCGCGGCCCACCTGGCGGGCCGCCTCCGTGGAAATCGTCGAGCAGTCGATCAGCAAAGTGCCGGGCCGCGCCTGCGCCAGGATGCCGGCCTCGCCCAAAGGATTACCCAAATAGGCGCCCAGCACGTGGCGGCTGGCCGGCAGCATGGTGATGACGATGTCGGCAGCGCCTATCGCCGCCGCCTGGTCGTCGGAGACGAGGCCGCCGCCATCGGCAAACTGGCGCACGCTGGCCGGGATCAAGTCAAAGCCCGTGACGGCGTGGCCGGCCCGCACGAGGTTTTGCGCCATGGGCAAGCCCATGTTGCCCAAGCCGATAAAGACGATATTTGCCATCGCCGCCCCCTATTTCATTGCAATGGTGGTATTGACGCCGCTGCCGCCGTCGTCCGGGGCAAACCAGCGCGCCGTGACGGTCTTGGTCTGCGTCCAGAAGTACAGCGCCTGCTTGCCGTTCGGGCCCAGATCGCCCAGCTTCGACGCGCGCGACCCCGTAAAGCTGAAGTAGGCGACGGGCACGGGGATGGCCACGTTGATGCCCACCTGCCCCACGTCGATCTCGTTCTGGAACTTGCGCCCCGCCCAGCCGGACGAAGTGAAGATCGAGGTGCCGTTGCCGTTCGGGTTGGCGTTGATGAAGGCGATGGCCTGGTCCAGGGTATCCGTCTCGACGACGCACATGGCCGGGCCGAAGATTTCCTGCGTGTAGACGGAGTTGGACGCCTGCACCTTGGAGAAAATCGTCGGCCCCATGAAATTGCCGCCCTCGTAGCCGGCCACCTTGTGGCCGCGGCCGTCGAGCAGCAGCTGCGCGCCTTCGTCCACGCCCGCCTGGATCAGCTTTTCCGCCCGCTGCATGGCTGCTTTCGAGACCATCGGTCCCAGGTCCGCCTCGCGGTCGCTGCCCGGCCCCACTTTCAAGGCTTTCGAGCGGGCGACGATTTCCGGCAGCCAGGAACGGGCCTCGCCCACCAGCACGACGACGGAATTGGCCATGCAGCGCTGGCCGGCCGCGCCGAAGGCGGCGCCGATCAGGTTATTGATGGCCTGCTCCTTGTTGGCATCGGCCAGCACCACGCAATGGTTTTTCGCCCCCATCATCGATTGCGCGCGCTTGCCCGCTTCGCTGGCGCGGCGGTACACATGCGTGCCCACGTGGGTCGAGCCGATGAAGGAGACGGCCTTGATGTCGGCATGGTCGCACAGCATGTTGACGACGTCGGCGCCGCCATGCACGACGTTCAGCACGCCGGCCGGCAAGCCCGCCTGGTACATCAGTTCGACCAGGTACATCGACGAGGACGGGTCCTGTTCCGACGGTTTCAACACGAAGGTATTGCCGCAGGCGATGGCGATGGGGAACATGAAGCACGGCAGCATGACGGGGAAATTGAAGGCCGTGATGCCGGCGCCCACGCCCAGGGGCTGGTAGATATTGTAGACATCGACGCCGTTCGCCGCGTTTTCCGCGATCTCGCCCAGCTGCAGGGTGGCGATCGAGCACGCGTGCTCCACCACTTCCAGGCCCCGCATGACTTCGCCTTCCGCGTCGGGCAGGGTCTTGCCGTGTTCGCGCGTGATCAGTTCGGCCAGGGCGCCGATATTGTCGCGGATCAACTGCTGGTACTTGAGCATGATGCGCATGCGCGCCGCCAGCGGCGTGTTGCGCCACGTTTTAAACGCTTCCTTGGCCGTGGCGACGGCCAGGTTCACTTCATCGGGCGTGGAAAACGGCACGCGGGCGACGATTTCCTGCGTGGCCGGATTGATGACATCGCGCCATTCGGTGGTGCTTGAAGCGTGGTGCTTGCCGCCGATATGCAGGGGGACGGCGGGGACTTGAGTGAGGGCTTGGTTCATGTGAGGCTCCAATAATTCGATACGCGACAGTCGCGTCACAGCTGCGGAAATCTGGGGTCAGTTCCTTCGGAACCGGGATTTTCCCCACCAGGGAAAATCCTCCCGGCGGGTCTGACCACGGAATTATTTTTTAACGAGATTGCACGCCGCCGCATCCATGGGCTTGAAGGCCTGGTCGGCGGGGATGGTGGACAGCACTTTCAGGTAGTCCCATGGTCCCTTCGATTCGGCCGGGGTCTTCACCTGCACCAGGTACATGTCGTGGATGACGCGGCCGTCGGGGCGGATCGAGGCGTTGTGCATGACGGCGTCCTGGATGGGCAGTTCGCGCATCTTCTGGGCGACGATCTTCGCGTCGTCGCTCTTCGCGGCCGCCACCGACTTCAGGTAGTGGTAGACGCTGGAATACACGCCCGCCTGCACCATGGTCGGCTTGGCGCCCTTGTTGAGGGCTTCGAAACGCTTGGCGAATGCCCGGCTGCGGTCATCGTAGTCCCAGTAAAAGCCGTCCGCGTAGACGAGGCCCTGGGCCGTGTCCAGGCCCAGCGCATGCACGTCGGAGAGGAACACGAGCAAGGCGGCCAGGCGCTGGTCCTTGCCGCTGCCGATGCGGAATTCGCGCGCCTGCTTGATGGCCGACACGGTATCGGCGCCGCCGTTGGCCAGGCCGATCACCTGCGCTTTTGAACCTTGCGCCTGCACCAGGAAGGACGAGAAATCGGAGGCGTTCAGGGGATGGCGCACGGCGCCCAGCACCGTGCCGCCATTGCGCTTGACGACGTCGCTGGCGTCCTTTTCCAGCGAGTGGCCGAAGGCGTAATCGACGGTGACGAAGTACCAGGATTTCTGTCCCAGCTTGGTCAATGCCGCCGCCGTACCGGCCGCCTGTGAATACGTGTCGAACATCCAGTGGAAGCCGTTCGGCGAGCAATCCTCGTTCGTCAGGCGTCCCGTGGCGGGGCCGCTGAACATGGCGATGCCGCCCTTCTCCTTCATCAGCTTTTGCACGGACAGGGCCACGGACGAGTTGGTGAGGTCGGCGATGGCATCGACCTTGTCGCGGTCCAGCCATTCGCGCGCCTTGGAGGCGGCGATGTCGGCCTTGTTCAAATGGTCGGCGGAAAGGATCTCGATCTTCATGCCCTTGCATTCGGCTTTTAAACAATCCTCGACGGCCATCTGGCTGGCGACGACGGAGCCGCGCCCGCCCATGGCCGAATACGGGCCGGACATGTCGGTCAGGATGCCGATCTTGACGACGCCATCGGAAATCTGCGCCTGCGCGCCGGTGAAAGACAGGGAAAGCGCCAGCGCGCCCATGGCCAGAACGGTCTTTTTCATGCAGTGTCTCCTGAGGGAAAAGGGTTTTTCTTATATGTATATCTGCATTCTGCATGTGTAAAAATATGCGCTCAAGTGAAATTAATGCATAATTCCTTTGCAAAAATGCACAAGGAGAACAAAGTGCTCGATTGGGACAATGTCCGGGTCTTCCTGGAACTGACGCGCAGCGCGGGACTCGTCGATGCGGCGAAAAAGCTGGGCATCGACCATTCCACCGTGTCGCGGCGCATGCGCAAGTTCGAGGAGCAGGTGGGCACGCAGCTGTTCGACCGCAATTACGTGGGCTACCAGCTGACGCCGGAAGGCCACCGCCTGATGGAATACGCGGAAACGATGGAAAGCACGGTGTTTGCCGCCACGGAGGAGCTGGGCGAACACAATCGCCTGCTGTCGGGCCAGGTGCGCCTGGGCGCCACGGAAGGCTTCGGTGCCGTCGTGCTGGCGCCCCACCTGGCGCAGTTTTGCGGCCGCTATCCGCACATCAGCGTGGACCTGATCGCCGTACCCCGCTTCGTCAGCCTGTCCAAGCGCGAGGCGGACGTGGCCATTTCCATCGAACGCCCCCAGTCCGGCCCCTACGTGGTGACCAAGCTGTCCGACTACCGCCTGAAACTGTACGCCACGCCTGCCTACCTGGCGCGCCATGCGCCCATCACCGGCGTGGCGCAGCTGGCGCAGCACCCCATCATCGGCTACGTGGACGACCTCGTCTTCAGCGCGGAACTGCGCTACATGGACAACGTGGCGCCCGACTCCCTGCGGGCCTTCCGCAGCACCAGCGTGCTCGCCCAGTACCACGCGGCAAGGGCCGGCCAGGCCCTGGCCATCCTGCCCTGCTTCGTGGCGCAGCAGTCGGATGAGCTGGTGCCCGTGCTCGACGGCGACATCGACCTCGTGCGCTCGTTCTGGATGATCTCGCCCAGCGAGCGGCGCAACATCGCCCGGGTCAGCGCCCTGTGGAATTACCTGCGCACGGCCATCGACTTGAACCACGCCTACCTGATGGGCGAGACGGCCGCGCCCAGCTGGCCCCCGTGAGCGGGCTGCGGCGCGCTACACTGTCGCCACATCATAAAAGGAGAATGCCATGCTGATGGATGCAAGCCAGGCCGTTATCGTCATCGTCGACCTGCAGGGCCGCTTGATGCCGGCCATCCACGACGCCGGTGCCGTGCTGGCGCAGAACCTGCGCCTGGCCAGGATCGCCCGCCTGCTCGACGTGCCAGTGCTGGGCACGGAACAGAACCGCCAGGGCCTGGGGCCGAACGTGGAGGAGATCGCCGCCCTGTGCGAACAGACCTTGCACAAGACGCATTTCGGCGCCTGTGCCGACGGCTTGCAGGATATGCTACCCGCCGGGCGCAGGCAGATCGTCGTCACGGGCTGCGAAGCGCACGTGTGCATGCTGCAGACGGCCATCGGCCTGCTCGAGCTGGGGTATGAGGTCATCATCGCCATCGACGCCGTCGGCTCGCGCCAGGCGGCCAGCCGCGACGCGGCCCTGGCCCGCCTCGGCAAGCTGGGCGCGCAGCTGGTGACGGTGGAAATGCTGGCCTTTGAATGGTTGCGCGACTGCAAGCATCCCCGTTTCCGCGACGTGCTGACGCTAATCAAATAGCGGGGCCGCCCTTAATCCAGATCAAACCCATCGGCCCTCCATTTGCTAGCGTGGTAACAGCGCCGCCACTGCGAGCGGCGCCCCCGTCCACACCAGCAAGGGAGCCATCATGGCCTACATCCTACGCGGCAAGCTGTGCGGCCTGATCTGCGCCGAGTGTCCTGAACCGCTGTCCCACGTCACCGTGCGCCTGTACCGCCCGCGCGAGTCGCAGAACGTCACGGCCCTGGCCGTGGCCAGCGCCAAGGAAACCTTCGCCATCCTCACGGACGAGGAAGTGCGGGCGAAAGCCCCCTACCTGCTGGCCGAGGCGAGCACGGACGAGGACGGCAACTACAGTTTCACCCTGGAAGGCGACTACCAGGGCGAGGCTGTCGAGGTGGACGTGCTGTGCCCCACCGTGCCGCACCTGAAGCCGGGGCCGAAAGACCCCGTGCCCCTGCAGTTTTCCATCACCACCGTGCAGCCCCGCTGGCGCCAGGTGGACAATGACTTCCTCGCCGTGTGGGATTATTGCCTGCCGCAGCGCTTCTGGTGCCTCGTGCGCGCCCGCTTCGGCGCCTGGACCATCTGCGGCCGCCTGCGCACCTGCGACGCGCCGCAGACGCCCATCGCCGGCGCCACCGTGCATGCCTTCGATGCGGACTGGCTACAGGACGATGCGCTGGGCGACGCCGTGACGGACGCCACGGGCCGCTTCCGCATCGACTACCTCACGGCCGACTTCACCTTGACGCCCTTCTCGCCCTTCATCAACGTGGAATTCACCAGCGGCCCCGACGTGTATTTCACGGCGCAGCTGGGCAGCGTGACCATCCTGTCGGAAACCCAGGCCGATGGCCGCAAGCCGGGCCGCGAAAACGTGGGCCACTGCTTCTGCGTGGAATTGTGCTCGAAGGACGTCTTGCCGCCCGACGTGGAAGGCGTGCCCCACTGGCAGCAGGTGGAAGTGTTCGACATCCACCCGTTTCCCGCGCCGGCCGGCTTCTCCGCGCAAGGCTATGCGGGCGGCGCGGGCGCCTCGTATGTGTTCGGCGGCGGCGTCACCCTGAAAGGCAACTGTCCGCTGCGCAACAGCGCCATTCCCGCCAATCCGCTGGAATACCGCTTCCTCATCGGCGAGTGGACGTGGCCCGGCGGCAGCGACGACCCGACGGCCCTGCCCACGGTGGCGCCGTCCAGCCTGGCGCCGCTCACGCAAGTGCTGGGCACGCTCGTCGGCTATGTCTTCTACACGAATGGCCTGGGCCTGGCCGACTCGGCCCAGGTGATCGTCGATGCGGGCGACCTGAAGCCGGGCGGCTGGATACGCGTCGATGGCAAGCCCGTCACGGTGGACATGCGCGACGGCACGACGGCCGTCGTCAACGTGGCGCCCAGCATCTTCCTGCGCACCTTTGATTTGCTCACCGTGAATACCCCCGCCATCACCAGCCTGCATCCGGCCAAGCTGCCGGGCGGCTTGCCCATCCTCGACGCAGGGCGCAGCCTGACGACAGCCGAGAGCGAACCCATACGCCGCTACCGCCTGGGCTTTGAAGTGCGCGACGGCAATACCCTGGCGACCGTGGCCACGGATGGGCTGGACTCCATCGTCTTCGACAATTCGCCCGTCATCGTGGCGCTGGACCTGGAAGAGCTGCGCAGCAATGCCTGCAACCCCATCTCGGGCGGCCTCGTGCATATCCTGTACACGATCGACCATCCGCATTTGCGCTTCTTCAATATCACGATTTCCAACAACAATGGCACCCAGCACCCGCCGCCACCGCTGCCGGCCGCCAGCTTCACGCCGCCTCCGCCACCGGGCAACTATCTGTTCCGCGGCGGCGCGGGCGGCCCTCATTTGTCCGGCAACAACGGCGGTTTTCCCATCAACGTGGCCCTGGACCCGCCGTGCGCCTACCGCGTGGCCATCGCTTGGCAGACGCGGCATTACCTGGCGTCGTCGCATAGCATCGACCGCCTCTATTGCAAATAGGAGAGTTCAGGAATGGCGCCCCCAGGCCTGCTGCGGCGTGCGCCTGCATCGGGCAGATGCGCGGCAGGGAAAGTACGGCACGGGCATCGGGGCCGGCGCGATCCGCCACACCTGCCAGAGGTGCTGGCCGCCGCAGCGCTGGCATGGACCGCGCCCGGCACGGCCGCCAGGGCGATGCCGCTGGCCAGCAGCAGAGACAGGTGCAGCGGACCATGGGCGCGCCGCCAAGGCTGGCGCCCGCCCGCGTGCACCGCTTGTCAAGCGGCTCCAGCCAGGCCAGGCTTGCGCGAACAGCCGCACCCGGACAGCGTGTCGCACGCCGGCGGAGCACGTGGCCGGCCGATTGCGTGCTTGTTTCCCGGAGCGTGAAGCGCTAATATGCAAGAATTAACTTGCATATTAAACGAGGCTGAAAATGCGTGACAAGCTGGAAAAACTGCTGGCGCAGGGGCGCGACAATGCCCTGCTGCGCTTCGGCCTGGGCGACGCCTGCCTGAAAGACGGTGACGCGGAACAAGCCGTCCTGCACCTGGCGCAAGCCACCGTGCAGCAGCCCGGCTATTCGGCGGCATGGAAACTGCTGGGCAAGGCGCTGCAGCAGCAGGGCCGGCTGGATGAAGCCGAGGCCGCCTGGACGACTGGCGTGACGGTGGCCACGCAGCAAGGCGACCTGCAAGCCGCCAGAGAAATGACGGTGTTTGCACGGCGCCTGCAAAAAGCCCGCGACAGCCAGGCGCAGGCGCCCGCCGCCACGCCCGAAGGCGCAGCCGGGTAAAGTGGATCGGCAGAAGATCAGTGGGCGTGGGGCGCGCCCTTGCCATCGGCTGGCAGCGCTTCGCCCCGCTCCTTCGCCAGCCGCTTGGACAGCAGCGCCTGCGCATTGGCCGCATAGGCGCGGCAGGCGCCGGCGTCGATCAGGGGATTGTCCGTGCCGTTGCGCCTGGCGGCCTTGCCCAGCACGTCCGTCGTGCCCGGATGCACGGGGATGATGATGTCGCATGGCAAGGCGGCCACCTTGGCGATGCTTGCGGCAAACGAAGCGGACAGGTCGGGCGAGCCATCTTTGCCCGTGTAGCGGAAATTGCCGCTGGCATACGGGTTCAGGCTGTCCGCATACACGACGTCCAGGCAGCGCGCGCCTTCGCACGAGGTCCACGTCCACGTCGTGGCGCCTGGCGTGTGGCCCGGCGTCATGTGGGCCGTCAGCGCCAGGGGGCCCAGCCTGACGGCATCGCCGTCGCCCGCCACCGTGACCTTGGCGACCTTGGCGACATGCACGACAGGCTGGGCCTGGTACTGCGGATCATCCTTGCCGTTGGTGCCGCTTTGCAAGCCCAGGGCGCCCGACGCGCTGGCCACCACGGTGGCGCCGCTGGCACGCTGCAGCGCGGCGATACCGCCCGCATGGTCCCAGTGCGCATGGGAATTGAGGATGTATTTCACGTCCTCGATGCGGAAGCCCAGCGCCCGGATATTGGCGATGATCAGGGGCGCCGACTGCGGCAGCGCGCCGTCGAGCAGGATGTGGCCCTGCGGGCTCGTCACCAGCACGGCGGACAGGCCGGCCGTGCCCACGTACCAGCTATTGCCATAGATATTGAAGGGCTGGACGGGCGCATTCCATTCCTTGCAACTGTCGCAATCGACAGGGGCATCCTGCAGGGGGGCGGGCGCCTTCGCCTGTACCGTGCCAGCCGACAGGGTCGCAACCGTTGCCAGCATCAACTTCGCCAATAGTGTCATTCTCATCTCCAGATGGGTAAAAAAAAAGGCGGCCGCGACGCGGCGCGCCAGGGGGAATCAGTGCATGCGGGCCGTCCAGCCGGCCAGGGTGTCGCGGATGGTGCCCGCGTCGAGCGAGCGCCGCTGTGCGCCATCCGCGTCCAGCAGGACGACGGTGACGTTCCTGCCGCCGCTGCGCATGCGCATGGTCAGGCAACTGCCCGCCGCGTGGCTGCTGCCCGTCTTGGACAGCAAGATATCCCAGCCCTCGCCGCCCACGAGCGGATTGGTGTTGCGCAAGGTGCGCCATTTGCCATCGACGGCCACGCTGGCCTGCGGGTGGCTGGTGATGCGGGCAATGTCCGGGTAGCGCGCGGCGGCCGCCACGATCTTCGCCACTTCGGTGGCGGTGGAGGTATTGCCCGCGGAACTGCCGACGGGTTCCGTCAGGGTGGTGCGGGTCAGGCCCAGGCCCCGTATCTTCGCCTGCAGGGCCTGGACAAAGGCCGCATTGCCGCCCGGATAAGTGCGCGCCAGTGCCGCGGCGGCGCGGTTCTCGGATGGCAGCAGGGCCAGCTGCAGCAGCACGCCGCGCGGCACGGCGACGCCGTCGGCCAGCAAGCCGTGGCGCTGCATCGACGCATTGCCATCGGCGCGCACGATGCGCAGCTTTTCCTGCGGATCGAGTCCCGCGTCGAGCACGACCATGGCCGTCATCAGCTTGGTAATCGAGGCGATCGGCACGACGGCATCGGCATCCTTGGCCATCAGTATCTTGCCGCCCTCGTCCAGCACCAGCATGTGCCGGGCGCTCACGGGCAGGTCCAGCATCGCGGCCGTGGCATCGGCCATCACCGCCGCGGACGGCGTGCCCTTGCCCTGCGTCTGCAGCAGCAAGGTGGCGCAGGCCAGCAGCAAGGCGGGCACGGCCAGTTTCCAGCCCGTGGCAGCGGGCGCCGGTGCCATCAGGCGGCGGATGCGGGCCAGCAGCGCGCCGCCCCGGGCCGACATCAGCAGGCCGGGCTGCCGCGCGCTGGACGCCTGCAGGGACAAGGCGTGCAGGGCCGTGGCCAGCTGCTGCGGGTCCTGCAGCGCCTGCGCGGCCAGCGCATCGGCCACCTGTTCCCGCTCAGCCCGCATGCGCGCCGACAGCCACCAGACGACGGGATGGAAGAACAGCAGCGCCTCGGCCACGCTTTGCAGCAGGTTGACGAGGTAATCCCAGCGCCGCACGTGGGCCAGCTCATGCGCCAGCAAGGCTTCGACCAGCGCCACGGGCATGCCGCTCAGCAAGGAGACGGGCAGCAGGACGACGGGGCGCCAGAATCCCAGGGTCACGGGACTGCCCAGTCCCGCATGCAGCTTGAGCGGCAGCGGCTGGCGCAAGCCCATGCGCAGCGCCAGGGCATCGAGGCGCGCCTGCCAGAGAGCCGGGGCCGCCACGGCCTGACGCCGCAGCCTGCCGACCCAGGCCAGGCCCAGGCACAGTCGCAAGCTCATCAGGCCGACGCCGGCGCTCCAGGCCAGCACCAGCGCGGGCAGCCAGGCCTGCATCTCGTGCCGCCACGGCGGCGGCGCCATGGCCGGAAACGGCCCGGACGCGGTGGCGCCATCCAGCAGCAGGGCCAGCAGATGGGCGGCGGGCAAGCCCAGACACAGCAGCAGCGCCAGCGCGCACAGCGCATAGCGCCAGCGCGCATCCGCCTCGCGCAGCAGCCACAGCCCTGCGGCGGCGGCCCCGCCGATGAGCAGGCCCTGCCAGACGAAATACAGCAACACCCAGCCCAGCGCGGGCAGGAACAGGTCCGAGACGGGCAGGCTCATGGCTGGCCGCCGTCCTTGCCGCTGTGGCCGCCACGCAAGATGTTTTCAATTTCCAGGCGCTCCGCGTCGCTCACGTGCTCGCGCAGCGCCGTCAGCACGAGGGCCTTGCCGGAACCGGAAAACACCTTGCCGATCAAGTCCTTGAGCAAACTGGTCTGCAGTTTTTCCTGCGCCTCGACGGCTGCATACAGCTGCGGGCGCTGGCTTTCATCGCGGCTCAGCAGGCCTTTGCTATGCATCAGCTGCAACTGGCGCAGCACGGTGGCATAGCTGGCGTCGGCACGCTCCGCGGCCAGGGCGTCATACACGGCGCGGGCATCGGAAGGACCGCGGCGCCACAGGATGCGCAGCAGGTCCAGTTCGGCGGCCGTGGGATGGGGAGTGGAGGTATTTTTTAACATGACGCTAGAATACCGATTCTAGAACTTCATGTCTAGAACTTTTTTTCTATACTACGCAGGCGGCTAGAAATCGCGCAAGCCGTCGAACACGGCATACAAGGCCGCCGCATCGGGCAACTGCGCCTGCGTCAGCACCTGCTCCAGCGCCACGTAGATTTCATCGCGCTCCACCGTTTCGATGATGCTGGAACGCCGTTCGATCTGGTTGAACACGGCGACGTAGTCCGCGACCATCGCTTGCGCCATGGCTTGCACCGCGCCGGAATCGCTCACCCCGTCAAGGGTGCGCGCCGTGGCCAGCAGCTTTTTATACGCCTGCGCGGCCTTCCTGGCATACGCCGCCGGGATGTGCTCGCGGCCATCCCAGTCGCGGAAGGGGTTGTCCAGGTTTTCCGCCAGCCACTCGGGCTTGCGCGGCCGCGTCACCGACAGGTTCAAGCCCAGCGCCGCCGCCTTTTTATAGCTGGCCTTGATGGCCTTGGCCGCATCGGCCGGCAGGCTGGCCAGGTACAGGCTGGACAAAGCAGGCAACTGCGCCGGCGCCGGAAAGTCGTCAGGGCCGTAGCCGAACAGTTCATGCGCGGTGAACTCCTGCAAGCGGGCCAAGGCGGCGATGCTGCCCACGTTCGACGCCAGCCCGGGCTTGCCCCACACGGTCAGGTCAGTCAGCCAGGGGAAACGCTGCGCCACCACGTCGAAATCCACGGCCGGCATGGCACTCAGCGACAAGTGCGTCAATTCATCGAGGCCGTGAAATGGCGCCAGGGCGCCGCTACACTGCAGGCGCAGGAAGCGCCCTGCATGCGGGTCGTCGATATGCAGCGATGGCGACGGCGCGCCATTCAGTATCAGGGTGCTCAAGCCCTCGTTCAGGCGCAGCGATCGCAGGCCGTCGGCATGCACGATGAGGCGGCCGACATTGCTGTTGCTTAAGTCGAGTTCGCTCACCGTCGATGACTGCCACTGCACTTCGCTGATAATCGGATTGCCGTTGATATAGGCGGCCAGCGCCGCGCTGCCGTGGCGCGTTTCGATCGCCGTCAGGCAAGGCAGCTGGTCCAGTTCGGACAGGTCGCCGAGCGCCTGCAGGATGCTGTCGCCGATGCGGCTCGTATTCTGGCGCAAGGACTGGCCGCCGATGCGCACTTCCTCGCTCGATGCCGCCTTGAAACGCTGGCGCCTGGCCGGGTCGACCTGCTCCCAGCGGCGCTGGCGCCACACGCTGTCGCCCATGTGCCAGCCGCCGCTGTAGCTCTTCACTTGCGTGTCCACCAGGGGCGCGATATTGGCCACCAAGGTGTAAGCCCGCGGCACCCTGGCATTGACGAAACTGTGGTCGTGGCGGCGGTTCCAGAAATAGTAATCGCATACCAGGGGGCGCATCGCTTGCACGGCCGCCGCATCGGGCAAGGCGTCGCCCGTCCAGTCCAGCTCCAGGACGGCGGCCAGCGGCGCTCTGCCGGACGAAGAATCATCCTCGATGGCGGTGACCTGGCAAGCCACATACTGCTGCAGCCTGGACGAAAACACGCTGTAAATATCTCCAACCTTGGCAAGCACGTCATTTCCTTGTATCGAACGGTGAGGCCCGCACGATAGCAAAGTTTGGCGGCGCGCGGCGTACGCGCCGCCGGAGCCGCCAGGGTGCTTACCCGGCTCAGTCCGCGTGCAGCTTGTGGTGCATGCGGCGCAGGCCCAGCCACACGGCCGCCGCCACGAAGGGCACCAGGGCGCCGACGAGGATTTCCGGATTCACGGGCAGCCCCATCACCTTGGCCGCCTTGCCCGTGTAGCTGAACAGGCCGATCACGTAGTAGGAAATGGCGGCCACGGACAGGCCTTCCACCGCCTGCTGCAGGCGCAGCTGCTGGGCGGCGCGGGCGTTCATCGATTGCAGGATTTGCCGGTTCTGCAACTCCTGCACGATGCCCACGCGCGTGCGCAGCAAGTCATTCGTGTTGGCGATGCGCTGCGCCATGGCTTCCTGGCGGCTGGCCATCGCCTCGCACGTGTTCATGGCGGGCGTCAGACGGCGGTCCATGAATTCCTCGACCGTGGGGATGCCCTCGATGCGCACTTCGCGCAACTCGTCGATGCGCGCCTTGACGAGGCCCATGTAGGCTTTCGAGGCGGAAAAACGGTAGCTGTTGTCGAGCGACAATTTTTCAATCCGGGCCGCCAGGCGCGTGATGCGGTCGAGCAAGGCTTGCTCGGCCAGGCCCTGGTCCCCGCCGCCGGGCGCGTCGTCCGTGTCGACCATGGCGGCGGCCAGGGTCGCCAGTTCAGTTTCGATGGCGTTCAGCGACGGCGCCGCCTGCATGGCGTACGGCAAGCCCAGCAAAGCCATCATGCGGTAGGTTTCGATTTCCAGCACGCGCTGCACCAGGCGGCCCGACTGCTGCGAGCGCATGCCCGCGTCGCGGATGACGAAGCGGCTGAAGCCGTCCGACTGGATAGTGAAATCCGTCCACAGTTCACCGCCCTGCAGCACCTTGCTGCCGGCCAGGGTGTTGCCCTCGAAGACGCGCGACAGGCCCTGCATGAAGATCTCGGCCGGCTCGGTCGCCTGTTCCAGCACCACGTGGGCGGCCACCATCAGCTTGCCCTTCAAGCCCGCCAGCCACTGCTGCGGCAACTGTTCCAGGGGCATGCGCCCGAACGCCTGCTCCAGGGGCAAGGCGGCGCCCGGGTGTTCGGCAAAGGTGTAGGTGGCAAATTCCGTGTGGCATTCCCATTTCAGGCGGAAGCGGCCAAAGTCGTAATAGAAATACTTGGCTTCGGCGCTGGGGGGTGTGACGCCGAAATGCGTGCACAGGGCCGCCAGGGTGGCGTGCTGCAGCGTCATGTTCGACGCGCCCGACGCCGCGCTGTCGTCCCGGTAGACGGCCAGGTGGGTGATCAGCTCGGGAGCATCGAGCTGCAGGAAGGGCCGCGAGTGGATTTCCGCGGCCAGCGGCACGCGCAGGGCGTGGTTCAAACTGGAGTTAATCAAGTGCATGATAGCCAAGGGTAAAGTTGCAAAACTGCTTAGACCCGCGCGCGTGCTGCTGTGCCCGCAGCGGGGGTCTGATTGTCACAGTGTAACAAAGCAGGAAGCATGCCACTTTTTTCCCAGGCCGTTCATGTCGTTTTGATCATGGCGGATGCGCCCCGCCCCGCTCCTTGGCGACTGCCCAGCCACCAGAAAAAGGCGGCCAGCGCGACGGCCGAGGCCTGGCCCAGCGCCAGCTTGAAGGCGCTGTCGAACAGCAGCGGTGCGACAAAACCGGACACCAGCGCAAAGAGCACCATCTGCACGAAATTCTGCAGGGATGCGGCCAGGCCCCGCATCTGCGGGAAGATGTCGAGGGTGGCCATGGTCATGCCCGGCAGCGCCAGCGACATGCCGAAGGCATACAGCATGACGGGCACGACGGCGAACGGGATGCTGGCGGCGCACCAGTGGTTGTAGGCGATGTTGAGGGCGCCCGTGGCCGCCATGACCAGCAAGCCCCAGCGCACCAGCACGGTGCTTTTCACCGTATGCGCCAGCTTGCCCGACAGGGCCGAACCGCCCACCAGCCCGGCCACCATGGGAACGAACATCCAGCCGAAGGCCGTTTCAGGCAAGCGCAGCAGTTCCAGGATGAAATGCGGGGCGGAGGCGATGTACAGGGCGAAGCCGCCGAAGGCGAAGGCCACGGCCAGCGAACGCAGCAGGAACCCCCGGTGGCGCAGCGCTTGCCAGTAATTACGGGCGATGGTACCCGGGTGGAAAGGCTGGCGTTGCGCAGCGGGCAAGCTTTCCGGCAAGCCCTTCAGGCAGGCCAGCGCCAGCAGCACCGTGACGGAAAACGTGAAGACGAACGTGGATTGCCAGCCATAGGCCACGTGCAGCCAGCCGCCGATGATGGGGGCGATGGCGGGCGCGATGCCGAACACCATCATGATGTTGGCCAGCATCTTTTGCGCGGCCGCACCCGACAGGGTATCGCGCACGATGGCCTGGCCGATCACCCTGCCCGCCCCCGCCGACGCGCCCTGCATGCCGCGGAAAAACAGCAGCCAGCCAAAGCTGGGCGCGAAGGCGGCGCCGATGGAACCCACGGCAAAGATCAGCAGGGAAGCGAGGATCACGGGACGGCGGCCGAACGAGTCGGACAAGGTACCGTAGAACAAGGTCATGAAGGCGTAGGCGGCCAGGTAGACGCTCAGGGTCTGCTGCACCAGCACGCTGCTCACGTCGAAATGCGTGCTGATGGCAGGAAACGACGGCAGGAAGGTATCCGTGGCGAACGGGCCCAGCATGGACAGGCCGGCCAGCACCAGGGTCAGGTTGCGGGCCTTCATGCGCCCGCCTGTGCAGCGTGCTGGCGGCGCAGGCCGTCCAGGGCCGCGAGGGAAAACGCGGCCACGTGCTGCGCGATGCTGGCGATGCCCGCTTCGTCATAGGTGATTTCCGGCACCACCAGCTCATGCACGGTGCGCGAACGGGCATAGAACACGGCCTGGCCGATGACGCTGAACACGCATTTCTGCACCACCTCGCCCGGCATGGCGGCCCCCACCACGCCGCGGATCAGCTGCGTGAACAGGGCATGCTGGGGCCGCACGTTGCGCTCGGCCAGCTTGTGGATGGCGGCCGTCGGCTCGATCAGTTCGCGCGCCACCAGACGGCTGAACAGCGACGCCGGCCCCGGGCGCAGCATGTCCGACACGAGCGCCTCGATGGCCAGGCGCAACTGCTCCACGGGCGGCAGCTGCGCCTGCGCGCTGGCGGCGGCCACGTCGGCGGCCGAGGCGCGGGCCAGCGCGCGCGCATGGTCGAAGGCGGCCAGGTGCAGTTCTTCCTTGCTATGAAAATAATAATTGACCATCGCCACGTTGACCCTGGCCGCCTCGCATATCCTGCGCACGGACGTGGCCTTGTAGCCGTCCTCGGCAAACAGGTCCGCCGCCGCCTGCAGGATGCGCGCGCGCGCCGGCTCGCCTTCTTTCTCGTCCATCATGTCCATCACCATTCAAACAGTTGTTTAATATCGTCCGGCATTGTATCAAACAGCTGTTTAATTTTCAAACGGGCGTAAAAAAGCCCGGCGCACCGGGCTTTTCAACAGCGTCGCCGCAGCTTAGTGCTTCATGGCCGGCATCGGGGCCGACGAGGTCGCGCCCAGCGGACGCGCGACGGCATTGACTTCGATGGTTTCGCGGTGCTTGTCCTCGCCTTCCAGCACGAGGGTCAGGGGGATCTTGTCGCCCGCCTTCACCTGGCCTTTGAGTTCCAGCAGCATGACGTGGTAGCCGCCCGGCTTCAGCTCTACGGCCTTGCCGGCCGGTAAGGCGATGTCCTTGACCTGGCGCATGCGCATCATGTTGTCGGCCATGCTCATTTCATGGATTTCCGCCACGCCCGCCACGGGCGAGCGCACTTCCAGCAAACGCATGGCCTTCGGCGCCGTGATTTGCATGAAGGCGCCCGTGGCTTTTTGCTGGGGCACGGTGGCGCGCACCCACGGGTCGGTGATCTGCACGGCAGTCTGGGCAGCGACGGAGAAGGACAGCACGGCCAGCGTCGTGGCCAGCATGGTTTTCAGGTGGGTCATGATGAATTCCTTTCGTGAGAGTTACAAGGTGTATTTCGATTGCATCAGGGTCTTGATGTCTTGCACGCACTCATCACCCGTCAGCTGGTGCTTCAGGCCCAGGCGCATGCGGCCCTCGGTGTCGAGCACATAGCTGATGGCCGTGTGGTCCATCGTGTAGGAGCTGCCGCTGGGCACGCGGCGGTAGAAGACCTTGTAGTTGAAGGCCGTCTGCGCCGTGCTCTTCGGGTCCGTGCGCAGGCCGAGGAAGCTGGGGTCGAAGGCGCGCATGTATTCGCCCAGCAGCTCGGGCGTGTCGCGCTCGGGGTCGATGCTGATGAAGATCACTTGCAGTTTATCCCCATCGGCGCCCAGCTTCTGGCGGATTTCCAGCGCGCGCGACAGGGCCGTGGGGCACACGTCCGGGCATTGCGTGAAGCCAAAGAAGACCATCACGTACTTGCCCTTGAAGTCGGCCAGGGTGTACACCCTGCCGTCGGGACCGCTCAACTTGAAGTCGGGCTTGTAATCGCCGCCCGTCAGGTCGAGGCCGTTGTAATGGGGTTTCGGCGCAGGCTCGCAGGCGGCGAGCGTGAGCAATCCCGCCGTGCCGGCGAGAAGGAAGAGACGACGTTTCATGGTAATTCCAGCCCTATGGGCGTAGTTGATACAAATCAGGAAGCAGATGCCGTGCCGCATGGCGACAGGCGGAACAGGTGTACTCAGGCCAGGGACGGCGGGCCACGCGGACTGGCAGCAAGCCAGGCGAACTGCGGCTGCGGCGCCTGGTAGAACAGGGGCGGATAGGCATCGTGGCCCGTGACGGCGGCCAGCGGCGACAGGGCCGGCGGCGGCAGGCCCACGCTGCCCGCATGGTTCAGGCAGAAGGGGCAATGTTCGATGTGATGCAGCACGGAATCGGTGGTGGACTTGACGGCCGGCGCCAGGTCCGCCTGCGTGTAGACGGCGCCGCTGGCCGAGCAGATGTCGACGGCGGCATTGTTCGCGTTGGCGTGCAGCGAGGCAAACGCGTACGACAGGGACGGCGACAGCGCATTGAGCAGTATCGCCAGGCAGGCGAACCACATGTGCCACTGTTTGCGCTTCGATAAAGGTCCCATGGCCCCGATTATAACGGAGTCTGGCTATCCGGGCGCGGGGCCGGCAAGCGCCCCCTCGCCGCGCAGGAACAGGCTGGGCCGCACGCCCGCCACGTCCACGCAGGCATCGCAGAAGGCGGGAATGGAGGCGAAGCCGGAACCGGCCGCCACCTGCGCCAGGTCGCGCGCGGCGTCGCCGTCGCCCGTCCCCTGCGCCGCCGTGTGCAGCGCGTGCGCCAGGCGCTGTTCGCGCACCAGGCTCAACAAGGCCTCGCCTTCGGCAAACAGGCGCGCCCGCGCCTTGTGCGGCGTGACTTGCCACAGGGTCGCCAGGCGGGCCGCCGTCCACTTGCCTTGCGGCGAGTGGAAGATGTGCTGCGCCAGCGCCTGGCTCCAGCGCTTGCCGCCGCCGGGCCCCGCCTGCGCATCGTCGTCTTCCAGCGCCAGGGTGAAGACGGCCGGCTTGCCCCTGCCCGGCATCACGTCGCAGGCGAAGCGCAGGAAGGCGGGCACGACGAAACTGTCGCCGCTGGCCAGCTTCTTGGTCGTGATTTCATTGTGCAAGGTGACAAAGCCCTGGCGCACAGTGACGCGCAGCCGCAGCGGAAAGCGCAAGCCCAGCAGGTGCAAGGGGTGATCGGAAACGAGGGCCATGCGTCAGGTCAAGGTGGTGAGCGAGCCGCCAGCATGCCACACATCGGGGCGCCAGTCTGTCATCACAGCGACGCCACGCCGTAGCGGCGCAGGCCATCGAGGTCGACGACGCGGATGGCCTGATAGGCAATGCTGATCAGCTTGAGTTCGGCCAGATGGCCCAGCGCCTGGTTCACGCGCTGGCGCGAGATGCCGGTCAGCAAGCCGATCTCTTCCTGCGACAGCTCAAGCACGCTGGACGTGCGCGGATATAGCATGGGGTGGAACAGCTGCGCGATCGCCTGCGCCACCTGCGCGTCGACGGCCAGCAGGCGCTGGTTCTGGATGGTGGCGATGAACTGTCCCATGCGCTCGTTGAGCTGGCGGATGACGAAGGCGTTGAAGGACAGGCTTTCGGCCAGCAGCAGATGAAACAGGTCCGCCGGCACGAGGATGATGTCGGCCGCGCGGACGGCCACCACGTCGTAGCGGCGCAATTCGCGCTTGAGCACGCTGCCCTCGCCGCACCAGCCGCCGGCCGGCACGCCGGAAAACGTGGCGCCGCGCCCATCGGCGTTGTAGACGGCCAGCTTGATCAGCCCCGCATGCACGCCGATCCAGTGCGCCGACGGTTCGCCCCGCCGCGTGATGACGGCGCCCGCCTCATAATGTCTGACGACGCTGGCGGCGCGCAGCAGCGCCTGATGCCGGGCATCGAGGGCCGCAAACCAGTCGTGGCTGTCGAGTTCGGGTACTGCACTGATCACGCTGTCGTTGCTGTCCATGCCATCTTCCAGACCTGTCACTAAGATGACAGTGATTTTATCGCACCGGTGCTATGCTCACCGGTATCAATCCCGAAACAGGGAGCAGCAGAATTTTTTTACCAGGAGACAAGCATGACACCTGATTTCAACACCGGCCTCGGCAAAAACAGCGCCAACTACGCCGCCCTGACCCCGCTCGACTATATCGCCAGGGCAGCCGCAGTATATGGCAATCGCCTGGCAATTGCACATGGCGCCATCCGCCAGACGTGGCGCGAGACCTATGCGCGCACGCGCCGCCTGGCCTCCGGCCTCGTCAAGCTAGGCGTGGGCACGGGCGACACGGTGGCCGTGATGCTGCCGAACACGCCCGCCATGGTGGAAGCGAGCTTTGGCGTGCCCATGGCGGGCGCCGTCCTCAATGCATTGAATATCCGCCTCGACCTGGCCTCCCTGACCTTCATGCTGCGCCACGGCCAGGCGAAAGTCTTGCTGGCCGACACGGAATTCGCCGACCTGGCGCGCCAGATGGCGGCGCAGATTCCCGGCTTGCGCGTGATCCAGGTCAACGACGTGCTGGGCCCGCAAGTGGAACCCTTTGCCGAGCTCGACTACGAAAGCCTGCTGGCCAGCGGCGACCCGGACTATGACTGGCAGGGGCCCGCCGATGAGTGGGACGCCATCGCATTGAACTACACGTCCGGCACGACGGGCGACCCGAAAGGCGTCGTCTACCACCACCGCGGCGCCGCCTTGAACGCCCTGTCGAACATCCTGGAATGGGACATGCCCAAGCATGCCGTGTACCTGTGGACCCTGCCCATGTTCCACTGCAACGGCTGGTGCTTCCCGTGGACCATCGCCGCGCGTGCCGGCGTGAACGTGTGCCTACGCAAGTTCGAACCGAAACTCGTGTTCGACCTGATGCGCGACTTGCGCATCACCCACTATTGCGCGGCCCCCATCGTGCATGCGGCCCTGGCCAACGCGCCCGCCAACTGGCGCGAAGGAATCGACTGGACCGTGCGCGGCATGGTGGCCGGCGCGCCGCCGCCCGCCGCCATGGTGGCGAAGATCGAAGCCATGGGCTTTGACCTGATCCACTCGTATGGCTTGACGGAAGTGTACGGACCGGCCGCCATCTGCGCCGAGCAGGACGAGTGGGCGGCCCTGTCGCAGGAAGAGCGGGCCGTACTCAAATCGCGCCAGGGCGTGCGCTACCACCTGCAAAGCGCCGTGGCCGTGCTGGACCCGGAAACCATGCAGCCCGTGGCGGCCGACGGCGAACAGATCGGCGAGATCATGTTCCGTGGCAACATCTGCATGAAGGGTTACCTAAAGAATGAAAAGGCGACGCAGGAAGCGTTCGCGGGCGGCTGGTTCCACACGGGCGACCTCGGCGTGATGTATCCGGACGGCTATATCAAGCTGAAGGACCGCAGCAAGGACATCATCATCTCCGGCGGCGAGAACATTTCCAGCGTGGAAGTCGAAGACGCGCTGTACCACCACCCGCAAGTGCTGGCCGCCGCCGTCATCGCCCAGCCGGACGAGAAATGGGGCGAGACGCCGTGCGCCTTCGTCGAACTGCGCGAAGGGGCCACCGTGACGGCGGAAGAGCTGATGGCCTTCTGCAAGAACAACCTGGCGGGCTTCAAGGTACCGAAGGCCATCTATTTCGGCCCCCTGCCCCGCACATCGACGGGCAAGATCCAGAAGTTCGAGCTGCGCAAGCGCATGCAGTCCGACAAGGCCATCGACGTGTGAGCGCAGCCCGTCAGTCGCGCTTGCCGGGCTGCCACGCCGGCTGCGGCACCACCAGGCGAGAAAAGCTGGCGATGCTGGCCACGGCAGCAAAGCCGGCTGCCAGGCACAGCGCATACGTCGTGCCCCGGCTGGCGGATACCGTGAAGCAATAGGCGACGAGCGCCGCGCCCGTCGCCTGGCCGATCAGGCGCGAGGTGGCCACCACGCCGCTGGCGCCGCCGGCCCGTTCGGGCGGCGCGCTGCCCATGATGGCTTTCAGGTTCGGCGCCTGGAAGAAGCCGAAACCGACGCCGCACACGGCCATGCGCCAGCCGATGTCGAAGGCGCTGGGGTGGGCCGGTATCCAGACCAAAGTCAGCAAGCCGCCCGCCAGCGCCGCCAGGCCGATGCCGCCCAGCACACCCGGCGAATAGCGGTCGCTGAGGCGCCCGGCCACGGGCGCCATCACGGCCACGAGCACGGCCCACGGCGTCATCAAAAAGCCCGTTTCCACGGGCGAACGGCCCAGGGTGACTTCAAAATAGAATGGCAGCGAGACGAAGGCCAGGCCCTGCGCGGCAAACGTGCACACGGCCGTCAGCGACGACAGCAGAAACAGGGGCCGGCGGAACAGGTCGATGGGCAGCATGGGCGCCGCATGGCCCGCCTGGCGGCGCAGCAACAGGACAAAGAAGACCGCCACGGCCACCAGTTCCGGCAGCAGGGTGGAAACGGAAGCGTGATGAGCGGCGTCGCCGAACAGCAAAATCAGCAGGCCGAAGGCGCCCACGTTGTACAGCGCCGTGCGCGCATCGAGGGTGTGGCCGGAAAGCCTGGTGGCCGGCAGCATGCGGCTGGCCAGGAAGAAGCCGGCCACGCCCAGCGGCACGTTGATGGCGAACAACCATGGCCACGAGGTCGTCGCCAGGATCAGGGAAGCGGCCGTGGGGCCGATGGCGAACGCGACGGCCACCACCAGCGCATTGTTGCCGAAGGCCCGGCCCAGCAAATGCTTGGGATACAGGGCGCGCAGCAGCGCCGTGTTGACGCTCATCATGGCGCTGGCGCCGACGCCCTGGAACAGGCGCGCCACCACCAGCGACGGCAAGGACCAGGCCAGCGCGCAGGCCAGCGACGCCAAAGTGAAGAGGAACATGCCGGAGATAAACACGCGGCGGTAGCCGGCGATTTCGCCCAGGGCGGAAAACGGTAGCAGGGTCGCCACCATGGCCAGCTGATAGACGTTGACGATCCAGACGGAAGCGGCCGGCGTCGTGTGCAGCTCGCTGGCGATGGCCGGCAAGGCCGTGTTGGCGATCGCCGTATCGAGCGAGGCCATGCCCACGCCGATGGCCAGCGACAGCATGGCCCATAAGCGGGCGCCGGGCGGCAAGCCGTCCTCGCCCACGAGGAAGGGCTGCGCCCTGTTTTGCTTGAACATCATTGATCCGATACGAAATCCATGCCGCGCCGCCAGCCACGCTTGCGCCGGGCATTGTTAGCGGCCAAGAATATGGCCGCAGGCAAGACACTAGCATGGATAAACGGAGTCTGCCGGGCGGCCCGGCGAAGTCCTGGCCGCCCTGTTATCGGATGATCATGTGGGTTTTATTTCTTGCAATCGATGACCTTGAAATCCTTCGAATAGCAGATGCGCAGCTCGCCCGAGTGCTTTTCATAGCCGAGCCAGCGGCCTTTCAGCTGCGGATTGTGCTGCTTCATCCACTGGAACAGTTCATTTTTCGGCATGGTGCTGTCCGGCAATTTCAAGGCCTGGAACAGTTCGCGTTCCTTCTCGAAATATTCCTTGGCCGTGTCGAAGTCGCAGGCGCCATGCTTTTCCCATTCGCCCTGCAGCAAGGCTTCGCCCGGCTGCATGCACATATACGGCAAGATCTCCGACGGCGCCAGTTTCGGCAGGTTGCCCTTGCAATAGCGCGGATGCAGCTCCGTCTTGCGCGGCGGCGTCACGGAAATGTCTTCGCAGGTGGCCGGATGGTCCGACTGCGCCCACAAGCCATGCACGATCCAGCCGAAGTGGTTGCTCTCGGCGCACTGGAAGGCAGCCTTCTTCGACACTTCGCCACGGCGGCGCTGGCTGTCGCAAAAGCCGGGCGACCACGACAGCGCCAGGATGAAGGAATCCGTGGGCACGTTCGTGCTTTGCTTGTAGCAGGTGTTTTTTTCGTCCGACGGCTTGACGTCGTAATCGTAATAGCTGACGTTGCGGGGAATGGTGCACGTGGCGTCGGCCGCGTGGACGGCGCCGGCAGACAGGCTGAAAAACACGGCGGCCAGCGCGGGCAAGACAGAGCGGATTTTCATCGAGTTTCCTTCAAGATATAAAAACGCCGGCAACTGGGTGCCGGCGCCGATGCCATTGAGATAAGCGTCAAGCAGCTTTTGGCGCAACACCCGAACAGCGAGAAAGCCGGGGTCGGACCCTGAGGGTCCGGCCCCGGAACTTCACTTTGGGGGTGAAATGGACGCCCACTTACTTATTGGTATGACCATGCTGCTGCGGCGCGATCCAACAAACCCATTAGCACACTTTGTGCATCCAGCCATGCGTATCCGCCGCCGTGCCATGCTGCAAGCCCAGCAGCGCTTCACGCAGGGCCAGGGTGACGGCGCCATTTTCGTTGTTGTTGATGGTCATCTCAAAGCCGTTGGCCTTGGCCACGCCCACGGGCGTGATGACGGCGGCCGTGCCGCAGGCGAACACTTCGGTCATGCGGCCCGAGGCGATGTCGTCGCGCCATTGCTGGACGGACAATTTACGCTCTTCCGTCGCGTAGCCCAGGTCTTTCGCCATTTCCAGCAGGCTGCGGCGGGTAATGCCTGGCAGCAAGGTGCCCGTCAATTCCGGCGTCACGACGGTGACCTTCTCGCCATCCTTGTAGACGAAGAACAGATTCATGCCGCCCATTTCCTCGATGTACTCGCGGTGCACGGCGTCCAGCCACACGACCTGGTCGCAGCCCTTTTCCTGCGCTTGCGACTGGGCCATCAGGCTGGCCGCGTAGTTGCCCGCGCACTTGGCTTCCCCCGTGCCGCCCGGCGCGGCGCGCACGAAGTCTTCGCTGATCCACACGGTGACGGGTTTCACGCCTTTCGGGAAATAGGCGCCCGCTGGCGAGGCGAACAGCACGAACAGGTATTCCTCCGAGGGACGCACGCCCAGGTAAGGGTCGGTGGCGATCATCAGCGGACGCATGTACAGGCTCTCGCCCGTGTTCTTCGGCACCCAGTTGCGGTCTTGCGCGATCAGCGCGTCGCCCGCTTCCAGGAACAGTTCGACGGGGATGGCCGGCATGGCCAGGCGCGCGGCGCTGCGGTTGAAGCGCTCCGCGTTTTGTTCTGGACGGAAAGTCTTGATGCTGCCATCGGGCTGGGCAAACGCCTTGTAACCTTCGAAGATGGCCTGGCCGTAGTGCAGCGACGAGGCGGACGGGTCCAGCATGAGCGGACCGTAGGCTTTCAGTTCGCCCTGCTGCCACTTGCCGTCGCGGTAAGGAATCACCACCATGTGGTCCGTGAAGATGCGGCCGAAGGCGGGATTGACCATGCGCGCGGCGCGCTCGGCGTCGGACAGGGGGTGGGCGGATGGGGTGACGACGAGATTCGGTGTGGAAGTGGTCATGGCAGCAGAAGACGAGTCAGGAAGAATAAAGAGATTCCCTATTGTAGCGCCTAATCCGCCCGGCGAGGGCGTGGATGGGATGGCCGCCATTGCTGCGCCGCATCAATCAACGGGGCCTGCGCCGTCAGCCGGCCCGCAGCGGCCGGCCCCGCCCCGCCTGCGCTTCCTCGGCGCACTGGCTGCAGCGCATCTGCACGGACAGCACGTTGGCGCCGATTTCCATGCCATGCCGGGCCGCCGTCAGGCGCACCTGCTCCACCAGCGGCGCATCCTGCACCAGCACGCTGCGTTCGCAGACCCGGCACACGAGGTAGCAGCTGTCCGCCGCCACCTTGTCGGGCTTGATCAGGTAGCGCGCCTTGTTGCCGCTGGCACTCGCTTCGCGCTCGCGCAGCAGCAGGCCCGCCAGTTCCATTTCCTTGAGCACGCGGTAAATCGTGCCCAGGCTGATGGATATGCCAATATGCAATAACTGCTGGTAGATGCCTTCCGCGTTCATGGCTTGCCGCTGGGTAGCCGCCAGCACTTGCAGGATGCAGATGCGCGCGCTCGTCGGGCGCAGGCGCACGGCGCGCAGGCTGTCGAAAACGCGGCCATCGCCCTGGATAGGAATGTCTTGCATGGGATTCTCCGCTTGTGCGTTCAGCTCTACTGACATTGCCAAGCGAGAAGATAAAAAGGGAACCGGGAAATAAAAAAAGGCTCTGTCCTCGACAAGTAGGGGAACTCACAGTATGGCTGAGGTCTAACTGAGTGGACCAGCCAGACGGGAGCACCTCATGCAA
>NZ_RFSK01000003.1 GCF_009923995.1 Janthinobacterium sp.
CCACCCCTTCCCATCCCGAACAGGACCGTGAAACAACTTTGCGCCGATGATAGTGCTGCAACCAGTGTGAAAGTAGGTTATCGTCAGGCTTGTTATTCGAAAAAACCCCCATCGGTGATCCGGTGGGGGTTTTTTTACGTCCATTGATCTGATGCATGGCATCGATCGCGTGCCGCCTTGAAAGGGATATCTTGTCTGCTTTGCATACGTTGGAACAACTCCGCGCGGGACAATTGGCCGGCGTGCGCCGTCTGAAGCTGTCCTGCGGCCTCACCGACTTCCCCAGCGAGATCTTCGACCTGGCCCACAGCCTGGAAATCCTCGACCTGTCCGGCAACGCCCTGTCATCGCTGCCGGACGACTTGCCACGCCTGCGCAAGCTGCGCATCATTTTTTGCTCGGATAATCTGTTTACCAGCTTGCCGGCCGTGCTCGGTTCTTGCCCTGCGCTGGAAATGATCGGTTTCAAGGCCAACCGGATACGCCAGGTGCCGGCCGCCGCCTTGCCGCCCGGCCTGCGCTGGCTGACCTTGACCGACAATGCCATCGACGCCATGCCGGACGAACTGGGCCAGTGCGGAGAATTGCAGAAACTCATGCTGGCGGGAAACTGTCTGAGCCATTTGCCCGCTTCGCTAGCCGATTGCCATCGCCTGGAACTGGTGCGCATCGCCGCCAACCGCTTCACGGCGCTGCCCGCTTGCCTGCTGGCCTTGCCACGCCTGGGCTGGCTCGCGTATGCGGGCAATCCATTTACGGAAGCGCAGGAGCTGGTGGCCCTGGCCGATGCGGCAACGGCAAGCGTGGCATGGCCGCGCCTGCAGCTGGCGCAGCCGCTGGGCGAGGGCGCTTCGGGTGTCATTTACCGGGCCTGCCTGGATGGCGCTGAGGATGTCGCGGTGAAAGTATTCAAGGGGGCGATGACGAGCGACGGCTTGCCGCGCAGCGAGATGGCCGCCTGCGTCCGCGCCGGCGCGCACGCCAGCCTGATTCCCATCCTGGGGACGCTGGACGCCCATCCGCAAGGCGCGCCGGGGCTCGTCATGCCGCTCATCGACCCTGCTTTCCGCAACCTGGCAGGACCGCCGAGTCTGGCATCGTGCACGCGCGACGTGTATGCCGATGGCGTGCGCTTTGACGCAGCGCAAGTGCTGGCCATTGCCCATGGCATCGCTTCGGCCGTGCGCCAGCTGCATGCGCGCGGCATCGCGCACGGCGACCTGTATGCGCACAATATCCTGCATGCGGACAGCGGTGCCTGCCTGCTCGGTGATTTTGGCGCGGCCTCCCTGTTCGAGCCCGGCTCGCCGCAAGGGGACGTTCTTCAAGGGATCGAGGCGCGCGCCTTTGGCGTGCTGCTGGGAGAGTTGATCGCCCATGCGGATGCCCCCTTGTCCGAACTGCACGCCCTGACGGATGCCTGTCTGCTGGAAGAGGTGGGGCGACGGCCATCATTCGAGGCCATCGAACGCGTGTTGCAGGAAATGTTGCCCGCATAAAAAAATGGCGCAGCCTTCGCAGGCTGCGCCATTTTTATTTCAGGCTGACAAGATTCAGCCCGCTACCGGCTCTTCTTTTTCCGGCAGAGCGATCTGGTTGTCGACGCTGAACTGGTAATCCTTGAAGACGTGTTCGGCCGTCAGGATCTGGTATTCGCCATTGTCCAGCTTGTGCGTCGTGTCCTTCAGGCGATACGTGTAGTGGCCGCAGGTCCAGCAGTTGAAGTTGCGCATGTGCGTGCACAGGCAAGTCTTGTCCATCACGACGACGGTCTTTTGCTCGGGATGGGCCGCCACTTCGCGGTTGTAGGAGTTGATGTAGGCACAGTTGCCCGTCGCGTCGAGCAGGTAGCCGTACGATTCGCAGCCTGGGCGGATGCCGGCGCCGATGGCGGGCGTGTTCTTCAGCATGCGCATCGGGTAGCCCGTCGGCGAGACGCCGTTGACGATGATGTCTTCTTCCGAGGCCTTGTAGTATTCCTGCTTGACCTTGTTCGGCAAGCCGCATTCCTTGGTGACGGTAAAGCGCGTCGCCACCTGTACGCCAGCCGCGCCCGCTTCCAGGAAGGAGACGGCATCGCTGCCCGTGAAGATGCCGCCGGCCGCGATCAGCGGGATGTCCAGCTGTTCCGCCTTCAGGTAGGCCAGCAGTTCCGCCGTGATCGTGTGCAGGTCGTAATTGGCCCAGTCCATGCCGAAACCCAGATGGCCGCCGGCCAGTGGTCCCTCGACGATGATGAAGTCAGGCAAACGGTCCAGCTTGGCGTTCTTGCGCAGGAAGATTTGCAGGGCGCGCACGGACGAGACGATGATGCCCAGCTTGGCGTCGCGGAAACGTGGATGGTCAGCCATCAGGGCAAACGAGCCGAAGTGCAGGCCGGCCGACAGGGTGATGCCGTCGATGCCCGCGTCCAGCGCCGCATTCAGGCGCACGCGCAAGGTTTCGCGGGGGCCGTTCATGGTCAGCTTTTCCATGCAATTGACGAAGATCAAACCATCACCTTTTTTCGCTTCCATGGTGCGGCCGATATGCAGACGTTGCGCTTCTGCCAGGCGGCCCAGGTCGAACTGCACCACGGCCTTGTCGCTGTTATTGATGTTGAACTTGTACAGTTTTGTCTTGTCTTTGACGAAGGTGGTGTCGAAACGGCGGTCCGACACGTCTTCCACCATGGCATCGGAGATATGGCCGATACCGTTCAGCCGGGCCGCTTCCAGGGCCAGCTCCGACGTGGAAATATCCACACCCATTCCGCCTATCATGATGGGCACATATTCTTTTTTGCCAAATCGCAGGCGGAAATCATCAACACGTTTCATTGCTATCCTTAGACTACCGTGGTTATCACTGAGCCAGATGTACGGTCAAGCCCGCTGCCGGTGCGGCGCGCGGGCGCATGTAGCTGTGCGCAGCTTCAATTTTACCCCAAGCGGGCAGGCGCTCCGGGACAGCTTGCCGCCATGCCGGGGCAGGCGCGGCCCGGAGCGCGCTTCATCGGGCATTTAAGCGAAATTAATCGCGGAAATTGTTAAATTCCAGCGGCATGTCGGGTACGTCCTTGCGCAGCATGGCCATGGCCGCCTGCAGGTCGTCGCGCTTGGCGCCCGTGACGCGCACGGCTTCGCCCTGGATGCTCGCTTGCACTTTCATCTTGCTGTCCTTGATGACGCGCACGATTTTCTTCGCATCATCCGTTTCGATGCCATTCTTGATCTTGATGATCTGCTTGACCTTGTCGCCGCCGATCTTCTTGATGTCGCCTTCGTCGAGGAAGCGCACATCGACCTTGCGTTTGGTCAATTTGCTCGTCAGCACGTCGCGCACCTGGCTGAGCTGGAATTCCGAATCCGCAAACGCGGTCAGTTCGTTTTCCTTGTGTTCGACGCGGGCGTCGCTGCCCTTGAAGTCGAAGCGGGTCGAGATTTCCTTGTTGGCTTGCTCGACTGCATTCTTGACTTCGATCATATCGGCTTCGGAGACTACATCAAATGACGGCATGGTCTGTTCCTTTTCTTGTTAAAGCGAGCGCACGCTCGGCGCGCTGGGCCTTGGCGGCTGATTCTGCGCCATGGGACGGCCCTGTTAAAGATGCGACATTTTAACGGACAACGGGCAAGTCGCCCTTGTCCTGAGGTGGTTTTTTGTCGCTTTCGCTCTATAATCGAGCAAAATTTCCCTATCCCATGTCTGCAGAGCTCACCATCGAACACAATTACTCCCTCCAGCGCCTGAATACCTTCGGCATCGCGGCCAATGCGGCCGCCTACGTACGCATCACCTCGCAGGCCGAATTGCAGGCGGCGCTGCAGGATCCCGCCTTGTCCGGCATGCCGCGCCTGATCCTGGGCGGCGGCAGCAACATCGTGCTCACGGGCGACTTTCCCGGCGCCGTGCTGCACATGGCCACGCGCGGCATGCGCCTGGCGCAGGCGGACTTCGAGACCATCCTCGTCACGGCCGCGGCCGGCGAAAACTGGCACGACTTCGTGCAGTGGACCCTGGCGCAAGGCGTGGGCGGGCTGGAAAACCTGTCGCTGATTCCCGGCACGGTGGGCGCGGCGCCTATCCAGAATATTGGCGCGTATGGCGTTGAAATCAAGGATTATCTGCATAGCGTGAGCGTCATGCACAGCGCCAGCGGCATCGTCTTCGACATGGACCGCGCGGCTTGCCGCTTTGCCTACCGCGACAGCATCTTCAAGCAGGAAGAAGGGCGCGAGCTGATCGTGCTGGAAGTGACGTTCGCCCTGCCGGCCCAGTGGCAGCCGAATCTGCGCTATGGGGAACTGGCGCAGGCCATCGCCGAGCGCAATCTTGCCGAACCGACGCCGCAGCAGGTGGCGGAAACCGTGATGGCCATCCGCCGGCGCAAGTTGCCAGATCCGGCCGTGATCGGCAATGCGGGCAGTTTCTTCAAGAATCCCGTCGTGTCAAAGGCACAGTGTGCGGCCCTGCTGGAACGTTTTCCTGCGCTCGTGCACCATGCGCAGCCCGATGGCACGGAAAAGCTGGCGGCCGGCTGGCTGATCGATCAGTGTGGCTGGAAGGGGAAAAACCTGGGGCCCGCGGGAGTGTATCCCAAGCAGGCGCTGGTTCTGGTGAATAATGGCGGCGCTCGTGGCGCGGACATTACCCGGCTGGCGGCAGCGATACAGGATGATGTAGAGGCGAAATACGGCGTGCGCCTGTCGCCCGAGCCTGTGTTTGTTTAATCAAGCAAAATGGCAGACGTAATCGAGCGTCTCCACCGTTTCGATATCAAAATAGCTATTGCCCGGGATGCTGAATTCCTGGCCCGCGCCATAGCTGTTCCACTCGGTCGCGTCGGCCAGGCGTACCTTGCACAGGCCGCCGACGACTTCCATGATTTCCGCTGCGCCCGTGTTGAAGCGCAGCGATGAGGGGAAAATCACGCCCACGCTTTTCTTCGTGCCATCGGCCAGGATGACGTTGTGCGACACGCACTTGCCATCGAAGTAGATATTCGATTTCTTGACGACGCTGACATTGTCCAGTTGTGTGCTCATGCTTCACTTTCCTTGCTGTTAAAAATCAGTCCCGGACGTCATCGGCGCTCAGCACGCTGTTGCGTCCGCCGCGCTTGGCCGCGTACAGGGCCTGGTCGGCGCGGTTGATCAGTTGCTCGATCGTCGAGTCGGGCGAGGGCACGACGGTGGCCACGCCGATCGAGATGGTGACGATGCCGGTGCCTGCCGCCGGGTTTTCGATCTGCAAGCCTTCCAGGTGGCGCCGGCACGCTTCGGCGATCAGCAGTGCTCCGGCCGCTTCCGTTTCCGGCAGGATCAGGGCGAATTCCTCGCCGCCGTAGCGGGCCGCCAGGTCGGCCGGGCGCTTCAGGTGTTCCGTCAGCACGGCGGCGACCTTTTTCAGGCACAGGTCGCCTGGCAGGTGGCCGAAGTGGTCGTTATAGCTCTTGAAATGGTCGATGTCGCAGAAAAGCAGGCTGAGCGGTGCTTTGTCGCGCTGGCCACGCTGCCACTCGAAGTGCAGGGTTTCATCGAAGCGGCGGCGGTTGGCGATGCCCGTCAAGCCGTCGAGGGCGGCCAGTTTCTGTAATTCAATATTCGCGTCCGCGAGATTCTTTTGGCTTTCTCGCAGGAAACGGAATGCCTGGTCGCGCTGCAGGCGGCTGATGTGCGCGTTGGAATGGTAGCGTATGCGCGCCAGCAATTCCAGGCGATCCGGCAGTTTCACCACGTAATCATTGGCGCCGACGGCAAAGCTGTGCGCCTTCAGTTTCGGGTCATCCTTGGCCGACAGCACGATGACGGGCACGTGCGCCAGCGCCTCGTGTTCGCGGTACAGCTTGATCAAGGCGAAGCCGTCGATGCCTGGCAGCACCAGGTCCTGCAGGATGACGGTGGGCTGCAGGCGCAGCGCCGTGTCCAGCGCCTGGCTGGCGTCGGTCACGTAATGGAATTCGATATCCTGCTGGTCGCTCAGCATGCGCCGGATTGCCTCAGCAATGATCAACTGGTCGTCCACCAGCAGCACGCTGACCTTGAATTCGGTCAGCGCGGGCTCGTGCTGGATGAAACTGGAGGAAAATTCTGGCATTGCATTCTTTTCAGATGTTGGGGGAGGGTTCCCACCCATTGTTGAGTTTGACGCCCAGGCGGCTGCGCAGGCTGGCGCCGATCTTGTCCAGGGGTAATATTTGCTGTGCTGCATCGAGTTCGGCCGCTGCGCGCGGCATGCCGTACACGGCACTGCTGGCCTGGTCTTGCGCGATCGTCGTCTTGCCGGCGCGGCGCATGGCCAGCAAGCCATCGCCGCCGTCGCGGCCCATGCCGGTGAGCAATACGCCGATGGCATCGCCGCGCCAGTGCTGCGCCACGCAGTTGAAGAAGACATCGACGGATGGACGATACACGTAATCGCGCGGTGCTGCATCGTAACCCAAACGATAATTTTGATCTAGCAGCAAGTGGTCGTTGGTCTTGGCCACCAGCACCGTGCCGGCCACCAGTTCGTCGCCGTCGGCGATCACGCGCACGGGCATGCTGAGCTGGTCGTCCAGCCATTTGGCGAAATGCGAGGCAAAGGTTTCATCGATGTGCTGCACCACGACGATGGCGCAGCCGGGCGGCGCGCTCCAGCCGGACAGCACCTTGGCCACGGCCGACGGACCGCCCGTCGAGGCGCCGATGGCCACCAGCGACGTCACCTGGCCGTCGCCGCGTTCCGTGCCGTTGCCGTTGGCCTGGCGCGGCGGCGGCGTCTCCGCACTATGGCGTATCAGCTTGCCGATCGTCTTGATCTTGGCCAATAGCTCGCTGTCGCCGCCCACTTGTCCCTGCAGCACGGGCGTGGCGGTGACGTCGAGCGCGCCCGCGCCCAGCGCGCGGAAAACCTGGTTGACATTGTCCTGCGGGCGCCCCGTGACGACCAGGATGGCGCACGGGCTTTGTTCCATGATCAGGCGCGTCGCCTCGACGCCATCCATCTCCGGCATGTTCAGGTCCATCAGGATCAGGTCCGGGCGGTTATCCAGGCACATGCGCACTGCTTCGAGTCCCGTGCGGGCGATCCACAGCACCTGGTGTTCCTGCGTACTGGCCACCACCCGGCGCAAGGCCTCGGCGGCCATCGCGACATCATTAACAATGGCAATTTTCATGAAGTACAGCTCATAAGCGCGCATCTCCTATCAGGTCGGCCACCGCGTCGAGCAGGGTCTCGTCGTGGAAGCTGCCCTTGGTCAGATAATAATCGGCGCCGGCGGACAGGCCGCGCGCGCGGTCCTCCGGCCTGTCCTTGTATGAAACGATCATCACCGGCAGCTTGTGCAGGTGCAGGTCCTTCTTGATCAGCGAGACCAGTTCGATGCCATCCATGCGCGGCATGTCCACGTCCGTAATCACCAGGTCGTATTCGCCGCTGCGCACCACGTTCCAGCCGTCGATGCCGTCGATGGCCACGTCGACGTCGAAACCGCGCGCCAGCAGCAGCTTGCGCTCCATCTCGCGCACCGTCAGCGAATCGTCGACCACCAGGATGCGCTTGGCGCGGCGCTGCTGCGCCTGGCCCGTTTGCGCCAGCTGGTGCAGGCCGCCTTCGTGCAGCAGCTTGTCGATCGACAGCAGCAGGTCGGGCACGTCGAGGATCAGCACCGGCTCGCCGTCGTCGAGCAGGGCGGCGGCGGATATGTCGCGCATCTTGCCGAAGATCGGGTCGATGGCCTGCACGGCCAGGCTTTGCTCGCCGCGGATGGCGTCTACCACCAGCGCGTAGCTTTGCTTGCCGCGCCCGATGACCACCACCGGCAAGTCGTCGGCGCCGCTGGCGCTTTCGCCCAGTTCCAGCACCTGCGCTGCCGACACCAGGCCCAGATGCTCGCCCTTGAGTTCGAAGAACTGCTTGTTTTCCAGCGTGTGGATGGCCGCTTGCGGCACGCGCACGACGCTTTCCACCTTGACGATGGGGATGGCGTAGGCTTCGCCCTGGATGTCGATCACCAGCGCGCGCACGATCGATTGCGTCAGCGGCAGGGTGATGAGGGCGCGGAAACCGCGTCCCGGCTCCGACTCCAGGCGCACGGTGCCGTTTTGCTGGCGTATCGTCTCGTGCACGATGTCGAGGCCCACGCCGCGGCCCGACAGCTGGTTGGCCGTGGCCTTCAGGCTGAAGGCGGGCAGGAACAAAAATTCCAGCAGCTCGCCCGGCGACAGCGCGGCGGCCATGGCGGGGCTGGCCATCTTGCGCTCGATGACGGACTGGCGGATCTTTTCCAGGTCGACGCCGCGCCCGTCGTCGCTGATCTCGATGCTCAGCATGCCGGCGCGGTGGCGCGCTTCCATGCGTATCGTGCCCAGCGCTTCCTTGCCCGCCTCGATGCGCTCGTACGGGCCTTCCATGCCGTGGTCGATGGCATTGCGCAGCATGTGGTTCAGCGGGCTTTCGATCTTCGCCAGGATGTCGCGGTCGACCAGGGTGTCTTCGCCCTCGATCTCCAGCTGCACTTCCTTGCCCAGGCTGCGCGCCAGGTCGCGCACCATGCGGGGAAACGCGTGGATGCCGTCGCGGAAAGGGCGCATGCGCAGGGCCAGCACCTCGTCGACCATGCCTTGCGAGACGGCCAGCAGGCGCCGTTCATAGGTTTCGATGTCGGCGATGTGCTCGAGCATGAACTGCTTCAGGGGCTGCGTCTTTTGCAGCGCCAGCAGGGATTTTTCCATCAGCCCCGCGTCGCCGGAGCGGGAAATGGCTTCGTGCAGGTGCTCGATGGCGGAAAACAGGCTGCTCTGGTTGCGCTTGAAGCGCTGCAGGGCGCCGATGAAGGGATGCATCTGGTGCGCATTGATGCGCGATTCGCTGGCCAGCGACAGCAGCTTGTCGAAATTTTGCGCCGGCGCCTTGGCCGCAGCCGTGGCGGCCGCTCCGCTGGCACGCGGCGCGGCGACCGCCGCCGCTTCCTCGCCGGCCAGGCCGCCGGCCACGGGGGCTTGCGGCGCGGCGATGTCCGCCGGCACGGGCGGCGCTGGCGCAGCGGCGGGTGGCAGCGGCGGCGGGGACGGCGGCAGGGCGGGCAGTTCCGGCAGCTCGGCGATGCCGGCGATGGCGTTCAGGGTCTGGTCGATCTGCGCCGCGTTGGCGGCCAGCCACGCCTCGGCGCCCGCGTCGTCCAGGCGCGACAGCTGCACGATCAGGTCCACGCCCGACAGCAGCACGTCGACCCGTTCCGGCGTGAGCTTCAGGCGGCCATGCTGGGCGGCAACAAAACTGTCTTCCATGCCGTGCGCCAGCTGCACCACCACCTGCAGGCCGACGATGGCGGCGGCGCCCTTGATCGAGTGCGCCGCGCGCATCATCGATTCGACGGCGGCCGCGTCGCCCGCATGGCGCTCCATGGCCAGCAAGCCGTCGGTGAGAATCTGGGTCTGGCTGTCCGCCTCCATGCGGAACAGGTCCAGCATGGAAAAGGCACTCAGGTCGCCGTGCTGGTCCTGGCTCATCGTAGTAGTCTCGCAAGTTGAAAGCCGATCAGCGCCGTGTCCAGGCAGCCGATGCGCATGTCGCCTTCGGTGATGACGCCGGACAGAAAGCGCGACAGGCCCTTGTTGATGGTGGCGGCCGGCGCCTGCACGGCGCCCGAGGCATAGCGCACGATGCCGTGCAGGTCCGCCACGGGCAGGGCATACGCCTGGTCTTCCCAGCGCATCAGCAGCAGGCGCGCAAAGGTGTGGCGGCCTTTCGCCACCGGCGTGCCCTGTTCGTCGATGCCCAGCAGGTGCGCCAGCGACATGCACGGATACAGCTTGCCGCCGATATTAACGATGCCGGCCAGGCCGCGCCCGCTGCGGTGCGGCAGCGCGTGCGGCTGCGCTTGCGGCGCCACCGAGTCGAACACGCGCGTGGGCAGCGCCAGCCATTCGCGGCCGATGCGGAACACGAGCGCGGAGCTGTCGCGCACTTCGCCGCCCGCGTCGAGCTGGCGGAAGTGGCTGGCCCATTCCTGCTGGTAGTGTTCGTCAACGGGGCGCTGCAGGTTGCGCTGGGCCGCGTCGGCATACACCTCGCAATTGCGGCAATGGACGTTGGCCGGCAGCCTGGGGCAGCTCTGGTCGCCGACCACGCCGATGTGGTTCCAGCAGTCCTCGATGCCGTCCAGGGTTCCGCTCTCGATGGTGGTGCTCATGCGTGCCCCTTAGTTGGACGCCTGGCGGCGCTGGTAGATGCGCGCCGCGCGCGCCTTCAGGGTGGCGGCAGCCGTATGGTTGCCATTGCGTTCGGCCAGCAGGGCCAGGTGGCACAGCGCCTCGTAGTGGTCGGGCTGCAGGTAGATGCAGCGGCGCCAGTAGTCGTCCGCCAGGTCCATCTTGCCGGCCAGTTCATTGATAATGCCCAGCATGAAGTACGCTTCCGCCGCCTCCGGCGCGCGGGCCAGGTGGGCGTGGCATTTTTCGCCCGCCTCGCGCAGCTGGCCACGGTCGGCCAGCCGGCGCGCCTCGGCCAGCAGGTCGGCCGCGGCGGCCGGCGCCGGGGCGGCCACGGCCACGGGACGGGCGCGGGACGGCGCTGGCGCAGGTGCTGGCACGGCATGCGGTGCGCGGGCCGGCAGCGGGCGCGGGGCGGGCGGCACGCTGCGCAGCGCCCGCGCCGGCGGCAGGGCGGCCACCTGGATGACGGCCGCCGGCGGCGTGCTGTCCTTTTTCAGGGCGAAGGCCTGGCGGAACTGCAGCGGCGCAAAGCCGTTCTGGCAGAACGACGGCACTTCCGCATAGCCGGCCAGCAGCATGCCGTCGTCGGCCAGCAGGGCGGACAGGTTGTGGATGGCGGCGCGCGTGGTCGGCTTGTCGAAATAAATCAGCAGGTTGCGGCAGAAGATGACGTCGTAATGGCGGCTGTAGGTGGCGGTGTCGAACTGCAGCAAATTGCCCTGCCTGAACGTGACCTGCTCGCGCAGGGCATCGATGATGCGGTAGGCGTCGTCGGCCACGTGCGTGAAATAGCGTTCGCGGAAGGCCACGTCCTGCGCGCGGAAGGCATTGCGGCCATAGATGCCGGCCTGCGCCCGCTCGATGCAGCCGGGGCTCAGGTCATACGCGTCGATGCTGAAGGCCTGTTTCGGCACGGCGCCGTCGCGCAGCGCCATGGCCATGGAATACGGTTCCTCGCCGCCGGCGCAGGGAATCGACAGGATGCGCGTGGCGCGTCCCCGTGCCCAGCGCTCCTGCACCAGTTCGACGGTGGCGTAAAAGGCCTGCGGGTCGCGGAACAGCCACGACTCGGGCACCACCACCAGCTCGATCAGCTGCGTCATTTCGGCCGGCGTGAGCGCTTGCAGGTAGGCGTCGCTGTCGGCAAAGCCCGTCTGCTCCATGCGCTGGCTCACGGCCCGTTCCGCCACCGATTTCGAGACGGACAGGCCGGTGGCGCGGCGCAGCAGCGATTGCGCCGTCATGCCGCGCTCCCGCCTTGAAACAGCAGCGCGCGCACGTCCGGCGGCAGCAGGTGGGCCAGTTCCACCAGCTGCACGATGCCGTCCGCGTCGCTGGCCACCTGGCCCAGGAAGGGCGCCGTGGCCACGCCGCTGTCGCCCAGCTTGTTCGGGGCGATGTCGGCGATGCCGCGCACCTGCGAGGCCAGCAGCCCCAGCGCATGCGTGGCGCCATCGGGCGCGCGGTAGTCGACGACGACGATGCGCGTGTCAAACTGGGCCGCCGCCGCCGGCAAGCCTGCCAGGCGCGACAGGTCGATCACGGGCACGGGCGCGCCGTGCAAGTCCATCAGGCCGGCCACGTAGTCGGGCGTGAGCGGCAACTGCTTGAGTTCCAGCAGCGGCAGCACGCGCACGATGGCGGCCAGGGGCAGGCCGTAGCGGTCGCGTCCGATGTGAAAGACCAGTACTTTCATGGGATCAGATGGTCACGGCAAAGGTCGAGACGCTCGACTGCAGGTCGCCCGCCGCATATTGCAGCTGGTGCACCGCTTCGCTGGTGGCTTTCAGCGATTCCACCGTCTGCTGCGTGGCATCATTGAGCTGCATCATGGTGTCGGAAATCTGCGAGGCGCCGATGGCTTGCGACTGCATGCCTTGCAGCACGGCATCAAATTGCGGCGTGAGCTTCTGCACCTGGTCCATCACGGACGACAGCTGCTCGGCCACCTGCCGCACCTCGCCCACGCTGCGGCGGATTTCCTCCGAGAATTTATCCATGCCCATCACGCTGGCCGACACGGCCGACTGCATTTCCTTGAGCATCTGCTCGATATCCCACGTGGAGACGGACGTCTGGTCGGCCAGGCGGCGGATTTCCGTCGCCACGACGGAGAAGCCGCGGCCCGCTTCGCCCGCCTTTTCCGCCTCGATGGCGGCGTTCAGCGACAGGATGTTGGTCTGGTCGGCCACCTTGGTGATGGTAATCAGGACGCTGTTGATATTGCTGGCTTTTTCCGACAGGGCGGCCAGCTTGGCGTTGATGGAGTCGGTGGCCGAGACCATGTGCTGCATGGTCGAATCCATGCGCTTGAGGTTATTCTGCGCTTCGGCCGTGGCATTCGTCGTGTAGTCGGCGACGGCGGTGGCGTCTTCCATGGTTTTCAGCAGCTGGCTCGTGTTGGCCGAGATTTCCTTGGTGGTGCTGAGGATTTCCACGCTGGTTTGCGCCTGCTCAATGCCCGTGGCTTCCTGTTGGCGCGCCGAGGCGGCGATTTCCGTGGCGGACGTCGTCACCTGGATGCCGGCCTTCTGTACGTTGTTGAGCAGGCTGCGCAGGTTCTCGAACATCTTCGCCAGGCCGTTGCCCAGCTGGCCGATGGCGTCGCTGCCCGTGATGCCGACCTTGCCCGTCAGGTCGCCCGATGCCGCCTTCGATACCACTTCCAGCAGGGAATCGACCTTGGCCCGCAAGGTGTTGGTGGCGGCCAGTTCATTGGCCTGGTTGTCCTGGATGGTTTGCGCCATGCGGTTGAATTCTTCCGTCACCTTGCCCAGCTCGTCGCGCGAGATGATGGCGGCGCGCGCGCCCTGTTCGCCGGCGGCGATGCGGCCCACGGCGTCCGTCAGGTTGTTCAGCGGGCCGAGGATGGAGCGGCCCAGCAGGTAGGAGATGCCCAGCGCCAGCACGACGCACAGCACGCCGCCCAGCGACAGGGTCAGCAGCATGGTTTCCTGCAGCCGGCCGGTCGTGTTCGTCCGTTCGGCCAGCAGGCGGTTTTCTTCGGCGGCCGCTTCGTCGAGCAGCTTGTTGGCTTGCACGATGCCGGGCGAGCCGGCCGGCGGGAGCAGGCGCGCCACCGCTTCCGTGGCGCCCGGCGCATTGCCCAGCGCGCGGCGTTTTTCGATCAGGGGATTGATCCAGTCCTTGACCCAGGTGGAGCTCAGCTGGTCGATCTGGCGGAAGCGTTCCGTCTGGACCTTGTTGTCGGCCGTCATGCTGATGGATTTTTGCGTGTGCTGGCTCAGCACGGCCGCTTCGTCCGTTTCCGGCGTCAGCGACGCTTCATTGCCGGTGAGGATGTAGCCGCGCGTTTCCACCTGGATTTGTAGGATGGAATTGTGAATCTTGTCGATCTCGACTAGCACTTCCATCGTGTGGCGATCCCAGGCATTGGCTTCGGACAGCCGCGAAAAGCTGTTGTAGGCCACGCCCAGCAGGATCAGGATGATGGCCACGATCGAGCCGAAGCCCAGGTACAGTTTATTCTTGATACTCAGGTCTTTGAACATGGGAGGGCTCCGGAAGCGGGAAGGTCAGCACAATTGCACTGTAGCATTTTGCCATGCGTACAGCAAAATGGGGGCAATCCGGGGGCGTGGCGGGGCGTAAATCGCGGACGAGTGCGCTGTAAATGCAAAAAAGCCGCCCGAAGGCGGCTTTTGCTGGGAGGAAAGGAAGCGTTGCCGCCCCCGTCCTGCTTACTTCTGGCCGCGCTTTTCGCGGGCGATGGCGGCGATGCGCATGCGCAAGGCGTTCAGCTTGATGAAGCCGCCGGCATCGGCCTGGTTGTAGGCGCCGCCGTCTTCGTCGAAGGTGGCGATGTTCATGTCGAACAGCGAATCCGTCTTCGAATCGCGCGAGACGACGATGACATTGCCCTTGTACAGCTTGATGCGTACCCAGCCGTTCACGGTCTGCTGCGTGTGGTCGATCAGGGTTTGCAGGGCAACGCGCTCCGGCGCCCACCAGTAGCCGTTGTAGATCATCGACGCGTAGCGTGGCATCAGGTCATCTTTCAGGTGGGCCACTTCGCGGTCCAGGGTGATCGATTCGATGGCGCGGTGGGCTTTCAACATGATGGTGCCGCCCGGGGTTTCGTAGCAGCCGCGCGATTTCATGCCGACGTAGCGGTTTTCCACCAGGTCCAGGCGTCCCACGCCATGCTTGCCGCCAACCTTGTTCAGTTCGGCCAGCACGGTGGCGGGCGACATGCGCACGCCGTTGATGGCGACGATATCGCCTTTTTCGTATTCGATGTCCAGGTATTCCGCTTCGTCCGGCGCCTTTTCAGGGCTGACGGTCCAGCGCCACATGGTTTCTTCCGCTTCGGCGCTCGGGTTTTCCAGGTGGCGGCCTTCAAAGCTGATGTGCAGCAAGTTGGCATCCATCGAGTACGGCGCGCCGCCGTTCTTGTGCTTCATGTCGATTTCGATGCCGGCGTCTTCCGCGTACTTCAGCAGTTTTTCGCGCGACAGCAGGTCCCACTCGCGCCACGGGGCGATGATCTTCACGCCCGGTTTCAGCGCGTAGGCGCCCAGTTCGAAGCGCACCTGGTCGTTGCCCTTGCCGGTCGCGCCGTGCGAGATGGCGTCGGCGCCCGTGGCGTTGGCGATTTCGATGAGGCGCTTGGCGATCAGCGGACGGGCGATCGAGGTGCCCAGCAGGTATTCGCCTTCATACACGGTATTGGCGCGGAACATCGGGAAGACGAAGTCGCGCACGAATTCTTCGCGCACGTCCTCGATATGGATGTTTTCCGGCTTGATGCCGAACTTGATGGCCTTGGCGCGTGCCGGTTCCAGTTCTTCGCCCTGGCCCAGGTCGGCCGTGAAGGTGACGATTTCGCACTGGTAGTTATCTTGCAGCCATTTCAGGATGACGGAGGTGTCCAGTCCGCCCGAATAGGCCAGGACTACTTTTTTAATGTCGCTCATATTGCTTCCAGTTGTCGTTGTCTATGTATGTAGTGCGATGCTGCCAGGTTTTCTGCAGTGCCTGGCGAATTAGCTGATTTTACCGAGTAACAGGTATTCGATCAGGGCTTTTTGCACGTGCAGGCGGTTTTCCGCCTCGTCCCACACCACCGATTGCGGGCCGTCGATGACTTCGGCGGCCACTTCCTCGCCGCGGTGGGCAGGCAGGCAGTGCATGAACAGGGCGTCGGGCGCGGCGCGGGCCATCTTCGCGCCGTCGACGATCCAGCCGTCGAAGGCGGCGATGCGGGCCGCGTTTTCCGCTTCGTAGCCCATGCTGGTCCACACGTCCGTGTTGACCAGGTGCGCGCCGGCACAGGCGTCGGAGGGGTTGTCGAAGAAGGTGTAGCGCTCGGTCTTGACCTGCGTCAGGTCGATGTCGTAGCCCTTCGGCGTCGAGACGTTGACGTGGAAGCCGAACACTTCGGCCGCCTGCAGCCACGAGTACAGCATGTTGTTGGCGTCGCCGATCCAGGCGACGACCTTGCCGGCGATCGAGCCGCGGTGTTCGATGTAGGTGAAGATGTCGGCAAAGACCTGGCAAGGGTGGTGTTCATTCGTCAAGCCATTGATCACGGGCACGCGCGAATTGGCGGCGAAGCGCTCGATGATTTCCTGGCCGAAGGTGCGCACCATGATGATGTCGCACATGCGCGACATGACCTGGCCCGCGTCTTCCACCGGCTCGCCGCGGCCCAGCTGGGAATCGCGCGTGTTCAGGTAGATGGCGGCGCCGCCCAGCTGGTGCATGCCGGCTTCGAACGACAATCGCGTGCGGGTCGAGTTCTTTTCAAAGACCATCACCAGGGTGCGGTCGATCAGTGGATGGTAGATTTCGTAGTTCTTGAACTTGCGCTTGATCAGATGGGCGCGTTCGATCACATATTCGTACTCTTCCAACGTGAAATCGGAGAACTGGAGGTAGTGCTTGATCGGTTTTTTTGTCGACATAATGACCACTTGAAGATGCGCAGGCCGCCGGCGGCGTGCCTTTCCCGCCGGGTTGCATCAGCGTACAACATCTCGTGCTGATGACTGCCTCGCCCGGCGCGCTGCTGTGTTGATCGGTGCCCGTGCCGGTTTGTCGCGCGGGCCGATGCGGTTTGCCAAGTTGAGAATAATGCAATGGCAAGGACGTCAGCCGTTCAATTATAAGGGTTTTGCTTTTAGATTGGAAAGACCGTCCGGCCGCGTACTTGTATAGGCAAGCACGCGGACCCTTGCGCCGCTCTAATAGATGCTGGCCGGCGCGGCCCCGTCCAGCTGGGGCGCCACGAGCGGCAGGTCCAGCGTGAAGCGCGTGCCGGCGGGGCTGCTGCTCACCTGGATGGTGCCGCCCAGCAGGGCCGTGACGATGTTGTAGCTGATCGACAGCCCCAGGCCGCTGCCGCCCTGGCCCAGCTTGGTGGTAAAGAAGGGGTCGAAGATGCGCGACAGATATTGTTCCGCGATGCCGCCGCCATTGTCTTCAAACACGATCTGCACGCGGGCCGCTTCCACCGTGGCGGACAGGCGCATGCAGCCCGTGCCGGCGCTGCCGTCGTTGTGCCGCTGGTCGAAGGCATGCAGCAGGGCATTGTTGATCAGGTTGGTGATCACCTGGCCGAAGGGGCCAGGATAGCTGTCCATGGCGATGCCGAAAGCGATGTCCATCTCGATGCGGTGGCCCGAGCTGCGGATGCGGTTCATGACGGTGGCGATGATTTCATTGCTCACTTGCTGCAGATCAAACTGGCGCCGCTGCTCGGTGGTGCGGTCGACGGCCACCTGCTTGAAGCTGTTGACGAGTTCGGCGGCGCTGTGCAGGCCGCGCATCACCAGCGCCGACGCCTTGCCCGCATCCTCGATATAGCTGGCCAGGTCGGAGCGGCGCAGGCCGGGGCCGTTCATCAGGCGTTCCACGTCTTCCGTCTTCTGCTGCATGGTGCTGGCGATCAATAAACTGTTGCCGATCGGCGTATTCAGTTCATGTGCCACGCCGGCCATCAGGGAACCGAGGGCGGCCAGCTTTTCCTGCGATACCAGTTGCGCCTGGGCATCTTGCAGCTGGCGGTAGGCGCTGGCGTTGTCGAGCGCGATGGCGCCATACGCGCACAGGGTGCGGAAGATCAGCCGCTCGCGTTCGCCATACGCGTTGGCATGGCAGGCCTGCACCGTCATCACGCCCAGCACGCGTTCGCCCACCATCAGCGGCACGTACAGCACGCTCTGGTTATGCAGGGTGCCGGGCACGGTGTAGGCATGGCGCTTCAGTGGCACCTGGGCGATGTACACTTCGCGGCGGCCCAGCAGGCAGCGCACGGAATAGGCACGCGGATTGCTCAGTGGAATGGCGTTGTCGGGCAGGGGCCGGCCCGCTTCCATGCCGTGCGCGCGCCGCAGCGCCGTGCCGGGCGCATCGAGCATGTAGACGGCGAACGTGTTGACGGGAAGCAAGGCGTGCACGTGGCGGTCGAGCACCTGGAACACGGCGCTGGCGTCCAGGTGGGTGGTGATTTCCTGGCCGATGGCCGACAGGCGCTCCAGGGTGTCGCTGGTCTGCTGCAGCACTTCGGCGCGGCGCGCCTCGGAGGCGGCCAGTTCGCGGTGATGATAGCCTTCCGAGCGCGCATGTTCCGTCTGGTGGTGCACCTGCATGGCGATGGCGCGGTTGGTGGCTTGCTGCGTGTGGCTCTTTTCCCGCGCCACGCCCGCGTCGAGGGCGATATCGTAGGCGCGCGCGTAGTCGCCCGCGTGCGCATACTCGCGCGCCAGGGCGTCGAGCAGCTCGCCCGGCGGCACATAGCCGTCGATGGAGGCGGCTACCTGCAGGGCCTGGTGCAGGAAATGCAGGGCGGGATTGCGCTCCAGCATGCCCGGCGGCGGCGGCAGCTCGTGGCGCGCATGCAACATCGCCAGCACGCGCAAGGCCGCCACCTGGTGCATGGCGTCGCCCTGCGCCGTGGCCAGCTGGCGCGCCCGTTCCGCCGCCTCGTAGGCTTCCTCCGGGCGGTCCAGGTAGGACAGCGCGTGGGCGCTGCCGCGCTGGGCCATGCTGCGGAAGTCGGCCTGGCCCAGGGCTTCGGCCCGCTGTGCCAGGCGGCTGAAGGCGTCGAGCGCCGTGTCGTAGTCGCCCTTGTCCAGGCTCAGCTCGCCCAGGTGGAACAGCGCGTTCGCATACGTGCGCGCGCCGGAGACGGGGGCCAGGATGTGCAGCGCTTCGCGCAGCAAGTCTTCGGCGGCGCCCAGGCGGCCCAGCTTGCGCATGGTCTCCGCCGTATGCGTCTGGCAGGCGCCGATGCTGCGGGGCCAGCCCGTCGGGCGCGCCAGGTCCAGCGCGCACTGCATCCATTCCAGCGCCGATTCGTGGTCGTTGAGGCTGGCGAAGCAGTCGCCGATATTGATGGCGGCCGTGATGGCACCCCGCATCTGGCCGCTTTCCAGGGCCGCTTCATAGCTTTGCATGTAGTGGCCGGCGGCCGTGCCCAGGTCGCGCGAGGTGTGCGCCAGCAAGCCGCGGAAGTCATGCACCCAGGTGGCCAGCGGCGCGGGCAGCTTGCCGTTGTCGGGCAGGAAGCGGGCGCCCCATCGGGCCTGGGCGGCCGGCGCGTCGCGCAGGACGGCCCAGCGTGCCGTGGCCGCGTCGGCCAGGCTGGCGCGCGCCGTGTCGCCGGCGCCGCGCGCCTGTTCGCTTGCCGCCTGCAGTTCGGCGTCGCAGCGGGCATGGTCGCCGCGGTCGACGGCGATCGAGGACAGCAGCCAGTGCACGTCGGCGCAGCCGGCGCCGTCGCCGTCGCCGTGCGCGCACAGGGTGGCGTATGCCGCCAGGGCCAGGCTTTCGGCCGCGTCCAGCGCGCCTTGCAGCCAGGCCACTTCCGCCTGCACCAGTTGCAGGCGTGCCTGTGCCTGCGCCAGGGCGCCCGGTGCCAGTCCGGCCAGCGGCAGCAGCCGGCCCGCTTCTGTGCCCAGTTCACTTGCCCGCAAGCAATCGCGTTGCCGCAAGTGCCAGGACAGCAACAGCAGCAGGGGCACGCGCTCGGTGCCGCGCAAGGGCAGCAATTCATTTTCCCACTGCGCTATTTCGTGTTCGAGCGCGAACATTTCCATTCGACAAATCTCCCCGCGGCGCCAGCCTGCAAGGGATCAGGCTGTACTCCATCGCATTGTAAGCTGCAAACGGGGGTAATTGTTCAGTGTGCCGGACAGATTTCACATGCCGGCGCAGCGCAGGGCGAGCGGTGGCTCCCTGCGCATGCTGGCCCGCTTAGCGCGACACGAGGCGGACGGATTGCGTGCCGTCGAGGCGCATGGCGCTGCGGCTGTCGGCGGGCATGCGCAGGCCTGGCAGCACCTGGGCGTCGTCGATGACCACATGTTCGCCGGCGTTGCTGAAAGCGAAAGAGGCGCCGCGCCGCGTGACGAATACCCCTGGTCCCTGCGGGAACAGTTCCACTTCCGCCTTGTCGTGGCGTTCCAGCTTGTCGCTCAGGCGGCCAAAGAAGTGCAGATTATCTTCGCGTACGACGAGCATTTGTTCGTTCGACAGCTGATACACCTGTTCGATCTGCTCGGCTTCCTCGGCAGTGACGCGGTAGGGCGAGCTGACGCTGACGCGTACGCTGTCGGTCGGGGTAGGGGCGCTTTGCGCCAGGGCGGCAGTGCTGGCCAGCGACAGCAGGACGGCGGCGGCAATCGGGAAGAGACGTGAGCTTTGCATGACATTCACCTTCAATCAGGGTTGAGGATAAGGGATTAGACCGGGGCGTCACTGCGAGGTTTCCTGCAGGGACAGATGTCAAGGTAGCAAACGCCCGTCGCCGTCGCCAGCGCCGGGCGATGAAGCGCCCGTTTCATGCGCTGGAATGCAGAAAAGCGGTGGTGAACGGTTTTTGGGATTAAACGTGGAAAGCAGGCTCGGCTGCAAAATTAAATTTTGCCAGGCCGTCTGTTGGAGGCGTGATATTCGATGCCGGGGCTGCCCCGGCACCGGGATCAGTACAGCGTCTGTGCCGATTCGTGCAGCAGCTGGCCATACAGGGTATGGCGCATCTTGGCGATCTTGCCTTCGGACAAGGCTTGCAGGATGGCGCACTGCGGCTCGATCAGGTGGCGGCAGTTATAAAACTTGCAACCGCCGAGGTAGGGCTGGAATTCGCGGAAGGCCCGCTCCAGCATGCCTTCGGACAGGTGGTACAGGCCGAATTCCTGGAAGCCGGGCGAATCGATGATGGAGCTGTTCGCGCCCAGTTCGTCGAGCTTGTACAGGCGCGTAAACGTCGTCGTGTGCTTGCCCGTGTCCAGCGCGGCCGAGATTTCGCGCACGGCGATGTCGGCGTCCGGCACCAGCAGGTTGATCAGGGACGATTTGCCCATGCCCGACTGGCCGATCAAAATCGATGACTGACCCGCCAGCAAGGGCGCCAGGGTGGCCACGGCATGTTCCGGTTCGGCGCGCGCCGACACTTCATGCACGGGGTAGCCCAGCGAGGAATACGGCAGCAGGCGTTCGCGGGTCTTTTCCAGCGCGGCCGTCACGTCCGTCTTGTTGAGGATGATGCGCGCCTCGATGCCGGCCGCGTCGGCCGCCACCAGCGAGCGCGAGATCAGGTCGTCGGCAAAGCCCGGTTCCGTCGCGACGACGATGAACAGCTGCGTCAGGTTGGCTGCCAGCAATTTCGATTTGTACTGGTCGGAGCGGTACAGCAGGGTCTTGCGCTCCTCGATGCGGTCGATGACGGCCTGGTCGTTGGAGGTGCGCGTCAGGTGCACGATGTCGCCCACGGCCACATTGGTTTTCTTGCCGCGCGTCACGCATTGCAGCTTGGCACCGTCCACATCGGCCAGGTAGTGGCGGCCGTGGGCGGCGATGATGACGCCTGTCAACTTGCCTTCGCTCATGGGGCCACCTGGCTGCTCTGGAAGATGAGGTCTGCCTTGGCGGCGCAGATGAAGTCGTTTTCGGACAGGCCGCCGGCGCCCTGGTTGACCGAGTGCGTGTCGTAGCGCACGGCGCAGGTTTTGTAAGTAATGATGAGCTCCGGATGATGGTCTTGCGTGTGGGTCATATAGGCCAGGGCGTTCACGAACGCCAGGGTCTGGTAGTAATTCTTGAAGCCGAAATCGCGGCACAGCTTGCCGTTTTGCACGCTCCATTGCGGCAGCAGGGCGTGCAGGGTGGCGATGTCCGTGTCGCCCAGCGCCTGCTGGCGCGGCGCGCAGGACAGTTGGGCCAGGTCTTGCGCGGTCGATGGCGTCGTCATGCGGCAGCTCCTTTCAGGTGGCGGATGCGCACGCTGGCCGGCGGATGGCTGTCGTAGAAGGCCGAGTGCAGCGGGTCGGGCGTCAGGGTCGAGGCATTGTCCTCGTACATTTTCACGAGGGCCGAGACCAGGTCGTCCGCCTGCGTGTGCGTGGCGGCGAAGGCATCGGCCTCGAATTCGTGCTTGCGCGAGCTGAGCGACGTCAACGGTCCCAGCAGGAAGGTGAAGACGGGCAGCACCAGCATGAACAGCAGCAGGGCCAGCGCATCCGTCGGCTGGCCCGTCAGGGCCAGGGCGACGGGGTCCACGCCCAGGCCCGCATAGAACCACGGCTGCGTCTTCAGGAAGCCCAGCAGCGCCAGGAAGCCCAGCGAGACGGCGAACATCATGGCGATGCGCTTGACGATGTGCTTGAGCTTGAAGTGGCCCAGCTCATGCGCCAGCACGGCTTCGATTTCCTGCGGCGCCAGGCGCGACAGCAGGGTGTCGAAGAAGACGATGCGCTTGTTGGCGCCGAAGCCCGAGAAATACGCATTGCCGTGGGCGCTGCGCTTCGAGCCATCCATGACGAACAGGCCTTTCGAGGCGAAACCGACGCGCTGCATCAAGCCTTCGATGCGGCTTTTCAAGGATTCGTCGGCCAGCGGCGTGAATTTGTTGAACAGGGGAGCGATGACGGTAGGAAACAGCACCATCATCAGCAGCTGGAAGCCGCTCCAGACGAACCACGCGTACAGCCACCACAGGCCGCCCGACTTGGCCATCAGGGTCAGCACCACCCAGATGAGGGGCAGGCCGATGGCCGCGCCCAGCAGCACGCCCTTGAGCATGTCCGTGAAGAACAGCTTGCGCGGCATGGTGTTGAAGCCGAAACGTTGTTCCAGCACAAACTGGCGGTAGTAATCGAAGGGCAGGTCGATCAGGCCGGAAATGGCGGCAAAGGCGGCGATCAGGCCGATCTGGTACAGCATGGGCGATCCCGCCCCCGTCAGCTCGTGCAGGTGCAGGGCCAGCCATTGCAGGCCGCCCAGCAGGGTAAAGCCGATCAGCACGGCATAGTTGACCAGCAGGGTCAGTAAGCCGAACTTGGTCTTCGCCACCGTGTAATCGGCCGCCTTCTGGTGCGCGGCGAGGGGGATCTTTTCCGCGAATTCGGCGGGCACGGCGGCCCGGTGCGCGAGCACGTGGCGGATCTGCCGCGACGCCAGCCAGAAGCGCACGGCCAGGGTCAAAACGAGGACGGATACAAACAAAATCGAAAACGCGAGTGAATACATTCTGTGCCTGTGAGAAAATGGCTGATTATTTAGTTTGATTAGGCCAAGAGAGAATTATGTCACAAGCGACCGACTTAACCGCATCCGCCCCCGTCCCCGCAGTTCCGGCACGTCCCAATGAGATGAACCTGGTCTGGGTCGACATGGAAATGACGGGCCTGGAACCCGATACCGACCGCATCATCGAGGTGGCGGTGGTGGTGACGGACATGCATTTGAACCTGCTGGCCGAAGGCCCCGTGTTCGTGATCCACCAGTCGGATGAAACCCTGAACAAGATGGATGCCTGGAACAAGGGCACGCACGGCCGCTCCGGCCTGATCGACAAGGTGAAAGCGTCGACCGTGACGGAAGCGCAGGCGGAAGCGGAGCTGATCGCGTTCCTGAAGAAATACGTTCCGGCAGGCAAGTCGCCCATGTGCGGCAACACCATCGGCCAGGACCGCCGCTTCATGGTGCGCGGCATGCCGAAGCTGGAAGCATTCTTCCACTATCGCAATGTTGACGTATCGACACTGAAAGAGCTGTGCAAGCGCTGGAAGCCGGAAATCGCCACCGGTTTCAAGAAGCACCAGAAGCACACGGCCCTGGCCGACATCCTCGAGTCGATCGAAGAGCTGAAGTATTACCGCGAGCACTTCATCAAGCTGTAAGTTGAAAACGCCTCACAAAACCTGCTGCGCGTCGGTATAGGCGGCCTGCGATGCTCACCGTACTTGAGTACAGTTGCGCTTCTCAGCCACCTCTCCCTTCCGCTCGCTACGGTTTTGTGAGGCGTCGCGAAGGTTCTGTTACATCGTATCAAGGTCAAAATCGAGGGTGTGCCAATCCCCCTCCTCATCCTGCCACGCCAGCGCAAACGGTCCCGTTTGCCGCAAGTCCGTGATCCACACGGTCTCGCCAGGCGAGCGGAAATACGCCATGCATTGCCCGAACGGCTGCCCCAGCCGGCACAGCACCAATCCCTCGCCCGCCACGGCGCACCATTGCGCATTGATATCGATCAAGGCCACGGCCGGGTCGCCATAGAATTCGCCCAGGCTCGCGTGCCGGCCATCGGCGGCCAGAACGCTGGCGTGTTCGTAGTCGTGCGTGACAACGTAATGCGCGCTGCGCGCTAATTCCTTGCTTGTCATGCGCCCTCCACGGTGGGCCAGACGGTTTCCTGGTCGGCGCGCGCCTCGGCGATCAGCCATTCACAGAAGGCATGCACGAGGGGCCGCGTTTCCGCCTGGGGCGAGCGCAACAGATAGTAGCAGTGGGGGCCGCGCACGGCGTGTTCGAAGACGCGCACCAGGCGGCCCGAGCGCAGATCGTCGCCGATCAGGGGGCTGGCGGCAATGGCCACGCCCTGGCCGCTGGCGGCCGCGTCCAGGCACAGATAGGTATGCGAGAAGCGCGCGCCGCTGTTGCCGCTATTGCCGCTGTAATGCACGCCGCAGCTGTGCAGCCAGCGCGTCCAGTCGATTTCGCCGGGCAGGTGCACTTCCGGCTCGTCGTGCAGCAGCGGGTAGCGCAGCAGGTCGGCGGGCTGGCGCAGGCTGGCCGCGTTGGCGCGGAAATCGGGGCTGCAGACGGCGGAAAACCATTCTTCCATCAACAGATCCACTTTCAGTCCCGGATAGCGGCCCGGTCCCAGGCGGATGGCCACGTCCACGCCGTCGCGCGCCAGGTCGACCGGATGCATGGACGCCAGCACGCGCAGCTCGATCTGCGGATAGCGGTCGCGCAGGCGCCCCAGGCGCGGCATCAGCCAGCGCGAGACGAGCGAGCTGGTGGCCGTCACCGTCACCACCTTGTCGTCGCCCTGGCGCCGCGCCTGCTCGGAGACGTCGGCCAGCTGATTGAGGATGGGGCCCAGCGACGCCGCATAGCGCTGGCCCGCATTGGTCAGCACGACGCCGCGCGGCAGGCGCTGGAACAGCACGATGCCCAGCCACGCTTCCAGCTGTTTCACATGGTGGCCGATGGCGCCGGCCGAGACGTGCAATTCCTCGCCCGCGCGCTGGAAGCCTTCATGGCGGGCGGCCGCCTCGAAGGCGTGCAGGGCGGCAAGTGGTGGCAAGGGACGTGACATGGCACTCTTCAAGAGATTGAGCCTCAGTAATATTCGGCCTATCCGTGAAGAATATTGGTTTGTTTCATTTTGCGCAAGCGAATATGATGCCGTCACTGCGTGAAATGACCCGCAATAGGATTCACGCATGTATTTCACGCACGCATCACCTTCCAGCCTTGCTTGGCATTAATATTTACAACGCCTGGGAAAACCGTCGCGAGCGGCAGTGATTTGTGGCTGAGAAGCGCAACCGTACTTCAGTATGGTGAGCATCGCAGGCCGCAAAGCGCGACGCGCAGCAGGTTTGCCCAGGCGTACTCTAAGAGGTTTAGTCATGTCTGATCGCCGCGCCGTTGCGCTGGTGTTGCTGTCGGCCGCCGGTTTCGGCAGTTCCGCAGTGTTTGCCAAGGCGGCCTATGCGTCCGGGGTCAACCCGTCGACCATGCTGGCCTTGCGTTTCGTTATCGCCGCCATGCTGCTGCTGCCCCTCGTGTGGCTGGGCGGCTGGCGCCTGCCGCGCGGCCGTCTGCTGGCCGGCTACATGCTGATGGGCCTGATGTACACGGCCCAGTCGCAAGGCTATTTCAATGCGCTCATGTATGCCAGCAGCGGCCTGTGCGGCATGCTGCTGTACGTGTATCCCGTGCTGGTGACGATATTGGCGCTGGCGCTGGGCTGGGAAAAGCTGGACCGGCGCATGCTGGTGCTGCTGGCGCTGGCCATCGCCGGCATGGCCACCACCCTGGGCGGCAAGCTGCAGGGCCAGCCGATCGGCATCGCCCTGGCCTTGATGGCCGCCGGCGTGTACGCCGTGTATATCCTGTTTGGCAACAGCCTGGCGAAAAGCCCCGAGAATATTCACCCATTGGCCGCTTGCGTGGTGATCCTGGGCACGGCCGGCCTGGCGAATACGGCGATTGCCACGTGGCAAGGCGTGTCCTTGCCGGGGACGGCGACGGGCTGGCTGGCCGTCAGCGCCATCGCCCTGTTTTCCACGGCGATTGCCATTGCCGCCTTCTTTGCCGGCGTGGCGCAGATCGGCGCGGCCAAGGCGTCCATCATTTCCACGTTCGAGCCCGTCATCACGATGGCCTTCGGCGTGACCCTGCTGAAGGAATCCGTCAGCGGCACGCAATTGCTCGGTGGCGCCATGGTGCTGATGGCCGTGATCTTGCTGGCCCAGCGCTCCACGCCGAAGCAGGCGGCGACGCCTGCCGCCATGCCAGGCGCGCAAGCGAGCGCCTGATCCCTGTTTTTCCTGAACTGATCGGCTGCGTCGATCGGTCTCCTTTGCGCCGCGACGGGTTTCCTGTCGCGGCGCTTTTTTTTTCATGTCGCCCCTGGCACGGCACGCGGATACAAATAAGTCTTGATTGCGAATGATTCTCATTTATAATCGATATCAAGATTCCCCACCACCAGCCAGCCGTCTGCATGCCAGCCAGTGTACGCCTTGAAAGGAGACACCGTGTCGAGCATGCCCCCTGTTTGCAATACCGAGCTGATCGCTGGCGAGTTCGCCCGTCTGCGCCGCGAAAAGAAAGCCCGCCACCGCGACATCGCCGAGGAACTGGCCATTTCCGAGGGCGAGCTGATCGCCGCGCACGCGGGCCTGTCGCTGGCCGATGGCGCCTTGCTGGGCGCCGAGCGCCTGCGGGCCGACTGGCCCGCCATCGTCGCCGCGCTGGAACCGCTGGGCGAAGTCATGGCGCTGACGCGCAACGCCTCGTGCGTGCATGAAAAGACGGGCGTCTACCGCAAGGCCAGCCACAACAACCATGTCGGCCTCGTGCTCGGTGGCGACATCGACCTGCGCGTGTTCTACCGCCAGTGGGCGCATGGCTTCGCCGTACGCGAGATGGGCGAACACGAGGTGCAGCGCAGCCTGCAGTTCTTCGATGCGGCCGGCAACGCCGTGCACAAGATTTTCATGAAGCCGCACAGCGACCTGGCCGCCTACGATGCGCTGGTCACGCGCTTTGCCGACGCCGATCAGGCGGCCGGCATCGCCGTGACGGCCCTGGCGCCGCCGCCGGCGGAACTGCCCGACGCGCAGATCGACGTGGCCGGCTTACGCGCAGCCTGGGCCGACCTGCGCGACACGCATGAATTTTTCACCCTGCTGAAAAAATACTCGGTCTCGCGCCTGCAGGGCCTGCGCCTGGCCGAGTCCCGTTTCGTGCAGCCGCTGGACAAATCCTGCGTGCTCGACCTGCTCAACGACGCGGCCCGCGAAAAAGTCGCCATCATGGCTTTCGTCGGCAACCCGGGCATGATCCAGATCCATTCCGGCCCCGTGCACAAGATCGCCGTGATGGGACCGTGGATCAATATCCTCGATGCGCGCTTCAACCTGCATTTGCGCGAAGACCATGTCGCCAGCGCCTGGGTGGTGAAAAAGCCCACCGTCGATGGCCTGGTGACGTCCGTCGAACTGTTCGACGCGAAGGGCGACACCATCGTCATGTTCTTCGGCGAACGCAAGCCGGGTGTGCATGAACTGTGCGAATGGCGCCATATCGTCGAAAAAGCGGCGCAGGAGGGCGAATTATGCGCCGCATGATCGCCGCCAGCGTGGCGCGCCGCATCGCGCTGAAGAAAATGGGGGCGGGCGCCCTGGCCCTGGCCGCGCCGATGCAGGTGCTGGCCGCCGTGTCCGACGCGGGCAAGCCGCTGGTGAAAGCGCGGCGCATCGTCAGCGTCGGCGGGGCGCTGACGGAAATCGTCTATGCGCTCGAGGCGCAGGGCGAGCTGGTGGGCGTCGATACAACGTCGCTGTATCCGGCCGTGGCGCAGCAGCTGCCGCAGGTGGGCTATGCGCGCACCCTGTCGGCCGAGGGCGTGCTGTCGCTGGCGCCCACGCAGCTGATCGCCACCGAGGAAGCGGGGCCGCAGACGGTGCTGCGCCAGGTGCGCGACGCGGGCGTGCCGGTGGCGGTGCTCAATGCGAATAACAGATTCGAAGGCTTGCTCGAACGGGTGAAGCAGGTGGGCCAGATCACGGGCCGGCCCGACCCGGCCGCGCGCCTGGCGCAAAGCCTGCAGCAGCAGTGGAGCGGCGCCCTGGCGAAAGTCCGGCAGCGCCAGCATGCGCCCGTGCGCGTGCTGTTCATCCTCGCCCATGCGCCGAACCAGGTGATGGTGGGCGGGCGCGAGACGGGCGCCGACGCCATGCTGGCCTACGCGGGCGCCGTCAACGTGATGGGCGGGCAGGGCGGCTTTGCCGGCTACAAGCCGCTCACGCCGGAAGCGGTGATCGCCGCGCGGCCCGACGTCGTCCTCGTCACGGACCAGGGCTTGAAGGCGTCGGGCGGCGTGGACGGCATCCTGAAACTGCCTGGCCTGGCGCAGACGCCGGCCGGCCGGCAGCACCGCATCGTGTCGCAGGAAGCCATGCTGCTGCTGGGCTTTGGCCCGCGCATGCCGCAGGCGCTGGCGGAACTCGACGCCGCCTTTGCGAAAGCCATGGCCGCATGAACGTGGCGGCGCTGCTCCCTGCGCGCGCCCGCTCCTGGCACGTTCAGCGCTGGGGCACCGCCGGCCTGCTGGCCATGGCGCTGGCTTGCGGCCTGCTCCTCGCCGTGCAGGCGGGCGCCGTGCCGGTGACCCTGGCCGACTGGCTGGCGCCGTTGCGGGCGGGCGACGAGGCGCTGTCCGGCGGCGCCTACGTGCTGTGGCATATCCGCCTGCCGCGCGCCCTGTTCGCCGTGCTGATCGGCGCCGCGCTGGCGCTGGCCGGCGGCCTGACGCAGGGCCTGTTCCGCAATCCCCTGGCCGACCCCGGCCTGCTGGGCATCAGCAGCGGCGCCGCCTGCGCGGGCGCGGCCACCATCGTCTTCGCGGCCAGCCTGCGCGTGGCGCCCGAGCTGCGCGTGTGGCTGCTGCCTGCCGCCGCCTTTGCCGGCGCCATGCTCATCTGCGTGCTGCTCGACAGGGTAGCGCGCTGGGCCACGCCCGGTTCCATCGTCGGCCTGCTGCTGACGGGCATGGCGCTGAACGCCATCACGGTGGCCGTCATGGGCCTGTGCATCTACCTGGCCAGCGACGACCAGTTGCGTACCCTGACGTTCTGGACCCTCGGCTCGCTGTCGGCCGGCAGCTGGCGCCAGGTGGCGGCCCTGCTGCTGGTGCTGGCGGGCGCCCTGTGGGCCACGCGTTTCCTCATGCGCTCATTGAATGTGCTGGCGCTGGGCGAGGCGCAAGCCTTGCACGTGGGCGTCGACGTGGGCCGCCTGCGCACGCAGGTCATCGTGCTGGTGGCCGCGCTGACGGGCTTTGCCGTCGCCTGGTGCGGCGGCATCGGTTTCATCGGCCTGATCGCGCCGCACCTGGTACGTACCTGGCTGGGCGCCGACCAGCGCAAGGTACTGCCTCTGGGGATGCTGATGGGGGGCTTGCTGCTGCTGTTGGCCGATACCCTGGCGCGCACGGTGGCCATTCCCGCGGAAGTCCCCGTCGGCATCTTCACCGCCCTGCTGGGCGGGCCATTCTTCCTCATGCTGCTGCGGCGCTTCCGCCACGGCACGGCTTAGCGGGAGCCACCATGACGCCTTTACTTGAACTGCGCTTCGCCACCACCCGCCTGGGCCAGCAGTATTTCGGCCCCTTCAGCGTGCGGGTAGCGCCGGGCGAGCGCATCGCCATCCTCGGCCCCAGCGGCGCGGGCAAGTCGACCCTGCTCAAACTGATGGCGCGCGAACTGCGCCCGCAGGCGGGCGAGGTGGTGTTTGCGGGCCGTTCGCTGGCGCAGTGGCCGCTGGCGGACCTGGCCCTGCGCCGCGCCGTCCTGCCGCAGGGCTCGAACGTGGCCTTCGGCCTGCAGTCAGACCTGGTGATCGGCCTGGGAAGGGTGGCGCGCCTGGCCGACCCGCAGCTGGAGCGCATCGTGCAGGAAGCGGCCGCCCTGGCGCACGCCACGCATCTGCTGGGGCGGCGCCTGGACACCATGTCCGGCGGCGAACAGGCCAGGGTGCAGCTGGCGCGCATCTTCGCGCAGATGTGGGATGTGGAAGATGGCCTGATACTCGTCGATGAACCGCTGGCGGCGCTCGATCCCGGCCTGCAGCTCGACCTGCTTGACAGCCTGGAAGCGTTTTGCGCCGCGCGCGGCCATGCCGTCATCGCCATCCTGCACGACATCAACCACGCCTTGCTGGGCTTCGAGCGCCTGCTGCTGGTGCGTTCGGGGCAGCTGGTCGCCGATATCGCCAGCGATGCCGGCGCCGTGCCCGCCCTGGCGGACCTCTATGGCATCGCCCTGACGACGGCGACCAGCAGCGATGGCCACGTGTGCGTCATCCCTGCCAGAAGCGCCGTGCGCAGGGCCGCCTGACGGGCTGACTCACGCAAGTCATCACCACACGTCCGGCGCGCGCGGCCGCGCCATCCGGCCGCTGCCCAGCAGCCACACCATCAGGGCATCGGCCTGTTCGCGCGTGGCCGCCACCTCCTGCAGGATGCCGAAGGCCTTCATGGCGCCGGCCGCCATCGCCTGCAGGCGCGCGCGTTCCTGTGCGTCCGCCTCGATGGAGACCAGGCCGCGGCAGATGGCGGCCAGCGCCACCTTGTTGTGCTTGAGCCACAGGCCGCGGCGCTTGCGGTCGATGTGCGCCTCGTCGCTGCGCTCTTCTTCGAACAGCAGGACGAACGGCTCGCCGTGGCGTAGCAGGGCATCCATGTCGTTCTCCCACAGCGGGGCATAGCCGGCGACGGCCGTCTCGGGGCGAAAGCGCACGATGGGAAAGTCGCTGACGTCGTGGATGGAAAAATGGGCGGGATGCGGTTTCATGGCGTGCTTCCTTGCGGTGGGGTTGAAAATGCCTGCCAGCCGCCGCCCAGCGCCTTGTAGACGTGGACCAGCGACAGCGACGCGGTGGCGCGGCTGTCGACCAGCGCCGCCTCGTTGTTCAACAAGGTGTTTTGCACGTGCAGCACGTTGAGCAGGTCCGTGCCGCCCTGGCGGTACCGCAGCTCCACGCTGTCCAGTGCCCGCCGTCCCTGCCTGACGGCTTCGGCGAGGCTGGCCTGGCGCCGTTCGTTGGCCTGGTAGGCGGACAGCGCATCTTCCACCTCGTGCCAGGCGGCCAGCACGGTCTGGCGGTAGGCGATGGCCGCTTCCTGCTGCTGCGCCGTGCGCAGGTGCAGGTTGCCGCGCAGGCGGCCGCCATCGAACAGGGGCACGCTGAAGCCGGGGCCGAACGCGTAGCGTTTGGCATCCCAGCCGATGTCGGACAGCTGCATGGCTTGCAGGCCGACGCTGCCCGACAGCGTGATGCGGGGGTAAAAGTCGCCGTGCGCCACGCCGACATTCGCCGTGGCCGCGTGCAGCTGCGCTTCGGCGCGGCGGATGTCGGGACGCCGTTCGGCCAGGCTGCTCGGCACGCCCAGCTGCACCTGCGCCGGCATGGCCATGGCGGGAACGTCCCGCGTCGCCGCCAGTTCCGCCTGCAAGGCTTGCGGCGGCAGGGCCAGCAAGAGGGCGAGGGCATTGCCCAGGCGCGCTTCGCGCTGCTGCAGCGGCGGCAGGCGCGCCTCGATGGTGGCCACGTGGGCTGTCGCCTCGGCCTCGTCGAGCTGCGCCGCCGCGCCTTCCTGCAGGCGGATGCGGGTCAGCGACAAGGTGTGGCGGGCGATGGCGAGCAGCTGCTGCGTGATGGCCAGCGTCTGCTGCGCGCCGCGCAGTTCGATGTAGTCGCGCGCCGTTTCGGCCAGCACGGCCAGCAGCACGCCGCGCTGCGTCTCCAGCGCCACGTCGACGCGCGCGTCCGCCGCCTCCACTTCGCGCCGCACGCGGCCCCACAGATCCAGCTCCCAGGCCGCATCGAGGTTGGCTTGCCACAGGCTGTAGGCGGATTGGCCGTTCAGGCGCGACGGGTCGCTCAAGCCTTGCGCGCTGTTGCGCGCGCGGCCATAGCTGCCATTCGCGCCCAGCGACGGGCCTTGCGCGGCGCCGGCCACGCCGCGCGCGGCACGGCTTTGTTCGAGACGGCTGCCGGCCGCCAGCACGTCGAGGTTGGCGCCGGCGGCGCGCTGCAGCAGGGAAGACAGGGTGGCATCGCCAAAGCTGTCCCACCAGCGCTGCTCGATGGCGCCATCCTCACTTGCGGCGAAACGGGCATGCGCCGCCTGGCGCCATTGCTGTCCGAGGTCGTTGCGGGGGCGCTGGAAATCGCTGCCGACGCTGCCGCAGCCGGCCAGGCCCAGGGCCGTGAAGAGTATCCATGCTTTCATCGTGCGCTCACCTGTACCGGGGTTTGGCGGCGCATGGCCGTATCGATGCGCACTTCGGCCGACATGCCCACACGCAGGCGGTGTTCGCCATCCTGGCCGGGATCGAGCGCGATCCTGACGGGGATGCGCTGTACCACCTTGGTGAAGTTGCCCGTGGCGTTTTCCGGCGCGACGGCGGCAAACGTCACGCCCGTGGCGGGGGCGATGCTGTGCACGGTGCCGCGCAGGGGCGCGCCCGGATAGGCGTCGATGGCGATGCTGGCGCGCTGGCCCTGGCGCACGTGCGTGAGCTGGGTTTCCTGCAGGTTGGCGACGACGAAGCTGCGGTTCAGGGGCACCACGGCCATCAGGCTGGCGCCGGGCGCCACCAGGGCGCCGACGCGCACGGCGCGGCGTCCCACGATGCCGTCGATGGGGGCGCGCAGCTGCGTATGCGATAAATCAAGCTCTGCCCGTTGCAGGCTGGCCTGGGCGCGCAGCAGGGCCGCGTCGGCCGCGCCTTGCTGCGCCAGCAGGATCTCCGTCTGCTTGCGCGTGGCGACGAGGGCGGCGCGGTTCTGGGCCAGGCGCGCGCGGCTCACGTCAGCGCGCGATCGCGCCTGCTGCGCATTCTGCACGCTGCCCGCGCCCTGGCCGGCCAGGTGCGTCGAACGGGCCAGCTCCTGCTGCGCCAGCGTGTCTTCCGCCTGGTTGGCCTCGACCAGGGTGCTGGCCTGGTCGATGACGGCTTGCTGGCGCTGCACGGTGGCGCGGGCATTAGCCAGCTGCGCTTCGGCGCCGGCGACTTCGGCGCGGGCGGCGGCGGCGGCTGCCTGGTAATCGCGGTCGTCGATGCGCGCCAGCAGCTGGCCCGCAGTGACAGCCTGGTTGTCGTCCACCAGCACTTCGCGCACGATGCCGCCCACCTTGGGCGAGAGCACGGTGTAGTCGGCGCTGACGAATGCATCGTCGGTGGCCTGTTCGTCGCCGCGGGCAAACAGCAGCTGCCAGGCGCAAAAGGCGAGGGCGCAGGTCAGCAGGGCCAGGCCGAGAAGAAAGGCGCGCGAGCGCAGCAGGGGTTTTTGCATGGTGAAGCTCTTTCGTAAGGATAAAAGTCAGGCGGCGCGCGGCGGAAAGACGCGCGTCGGCAGGATGGGGATGAGCAGGATCATGGCCAGCGCGATGGCGGCCACGGTCAGGTACAGGTCGGACGAGGTCAGGGTGACGACCTGCGCATGCATGCGCGCACTCAGGCCCGACACGTCCACGGCGCCAGGCAGGTTGCCCAGGCGCTCGCTGAGCACCGTCGAATGAAAATGGTTGCGGCGCGTGACCAGTGCATCGAGCACGGCGCCGGCGACGACGGCCGACATGCCCTTGATGGTGTTGAACCAGGCGGACGCGAACGGGCCATCCTGCGGCGCCAGGCCCGTGGTGGCCAGCAGCAGCAAGGGAATCACGGCCATGGGCTGGGCGAAGATCTGCACGGCTTGCAGCAGGTAGAAATGCGTGCGGATCCAGTCCGGCGACATGCGCGCGCCCAGCACGCAGGACAGGGCCAGCAGGGCCAGGCCGATGGCCAGCACCCAGCGGCAGTCGACGGCGCGGATATTGCACAGGGCGGCCACCAGTGGCAGGGCGACCAGCTGCGGCAGCGCCACCATCAGCATCACGGGCGCCGTCTGCAGCGGGCGGTAGCCATGCACCTGCGCCAGGTAGGACGAGGGGATCAGGATCACGGCCAGCAACACGAACAGCACCCCGCCCAGGGTCAGCAGGGCGTGGCTGAGGTTACGCCGCGACAGCAGCTGCAGCTTGAAGAAAGGCAGCGGGTGCGACCATTCGTTGATGAAGAACAAGACGAGCAGCAGGAAGCCGCCGCCCAGCAGCGCGCAGATCAGCGGCGAAGCGAACCACGCCAGGCGCTCGCCCTGCAGCAGGCCCACCACCAGCATGCTGATGGCGGGCAGGCCCAGCAGCATGCCGCGCCAGTCGAACTGGCGCAGGCGTTCCAGGCGCAGCGGGTCTTGCGGCAAGCCCCAGGACACCATCAGCAGGGCGACGATGCTGCCCGGGACGACTTGCCAGAAGGCCCAGCGCCAGCCCAGGTATTCCGTCCAGAAGGCGGCCAGCGGCGTGCCCAGGCTGGGGCCGAAGGTGGCGCTCAGCGCATAGCCGCCCAGGCCATACAGCTTGATGTTCGGCGGCAGGAAGCGCAGCGCCACCGTCATCAGCATGGGCGGCAGGGCGCCGCCGGCCGCGCCCTGCACCACGCGCAGGGCGATCAGCACGGGCAGGTTCGGCGCGAAGGGGCACAGCAGCCCGGCGGCCATGCAGGTGATGATGGCGGCCGCCGTCAGGCGCCGCAGCGAAAACGTCACGGAGCACCAGGGCGCAAACGCCATGGCCGACACCGAGGCGGCCGCGTACAGGGCGACGAGCCAGCTGGCGTCGTCGCGCGCGATGCCCATGGCGCCGCGGATGTCGGCCAGGGCGATCTTGGTGATGTTTTCATTCAGGCCGGCCACCAGCACGGCCAGCAGCACGCCGGCCAGGCCGGTGGCCAGGCGCGGGCCGAAGGCGGCCGGTGCCGGTGGCGCGGCGGCAGGAGGGGAAGGCGCGGCCGCGGGGGCGGCGCCGGGTAAGGGTACAGCGGACACAGGGAACTCCGTGGATGGGGATCAGTCCACGCAGTATAGGTAGCCGTTAATCTTGTGAAAATTGATAATTAAGGAATGCTCAATTGCGTCTGGCGCAATGATTGCCTGCGCTGTCAGCCGGCGCTGCACACGTCCTTGAGCATCCGGCGCAGCCACTTGTGCGCGTGGTCGTTGTCCAGGCGCGGGTGCCAGGCCTGCACGATCTCCACGCTGTCGACGGGCAGCGGCAGCTCGAACGACGTGAGTTTCAATCCCAGTCGCTCGACGATGGGCAGCATGTGGCGCGGCATCAGCGGCAGGATCAGGTTGGAATCGGCGACGGCGAAGAGGGCGGAGTGAAAATTGGCCGTGATCAGCGAGACGCGGCGCGCGTGGCCCCGCTCGGCCAGCCGCGTATCGAACGGCCCGCGCGCCAGGCCCCGGCGCGAGACGCTGACATGGTCGTAGGCCGCGAAGCGGGCCAGGTCGACGGGGGCGTCAAAGATAGGATGGCCTGTGCGCGCGATGCCGACGAAGGAGGTGGTAAACAGGCTTTGCAGCTTGATGTCGGGCGCGAAGCTGCGCCGGGAGCTGATATACAGGTCGATGCGGCCCGCCTGCAGGGCGTCGCCGTCCGACTCGCCATCGCCTTCGGGCACGAAGCGCAGCACCGTATTTGGCGCATGGCTGGCCAGCAGGTCGCGCAGCTTGCCGCCGTAGGCGCCGACAAACACGTCGTTGGCGCGCAGGCTGAAGGTGCGTTCCAGGGTGCGCAGGTCGATTTCGCGGCCCGACGTGAAGACGGCGTGCGCCTGCTCCACCACGCCGCGCACCTGCTCGCGCAGTTCCAGCGCGCGGGGCGTGGGCGCCAGGCCCCGTCCCGAGCGCACGAAGACGGGGTCGCCGATGGCGTCGCGGATGCGCGCCAGGGTGCGGCTCATGGCCGGTGCGCTCAAGTTCATGCGCCGCGCGGCCGCCACGGCGCTGCCTTCCTCGAGCAGGATGTCGAGGGCGACGAGCAGGTTCAGGTCGGGGAGTTTCATGCGGCGATTATAGCCCGGGGGCCAGCGCCAGCGCTGCGCCGGCAGGACGCCGGCGCAGGGAGAGATGCTGCTGCGCGATTACTCGGCTGCCGGCTCGGCGCCGCAGCATTTCTTGTACTTCTTGCCGCTGCCGCAAGGGCAGTCGTCGTTGCGGCCCACTTTCGGCTCGTCGCGCTTCAGGGTTTGCACGGGAGCCTTGCGGCGCGGTACCCAGAAACGGTGGATGGCCGGCAGGTTCGCTTCCAGTTCCTGCGCCAGCTTGTGCGCCTTGACCGGGTCTTCCACCAGTTTCAGCTCTTCTTCCTTGATTTCGTCGGCGCCCAGCAGGTAGATCGGCTGCATCAGCTCGGCCACTTCGGAATCCCAGATTTCGTTCCACGAGCCGGGACGCAGCTCCATGCCGTCCCAGAAGCCCCAGCACCAGGCTTCGGCGTCGATCAGGGTCTGGCCTTCGTAGTCGTGTTCGACGAACAGGGCTTCGAATTCCTTCGGCGCCACTTCAAACGTCACCAGCACTTCGTTCATGAAGCGCATGATCAGGTTGACGATGCGCTCTTCTTCCTTGCTGTTCTTGAATTTCGGCGCGTCTTCGGCATCTTCGCCCCACACGCGCGGCAACCACTCGGCCGGCATGATCGGTTCAGGGCCGATGGCCACGGCCGTCAGATAGCCGTGCAGCATATCCATGGTCATGGCGTCTTCGGAGCACCGGTCCGACAACAGGAATTGGTCTAATTCGTCAAATTCTTTTTCTGATAATGGCTGTTCGAGTTGCATGGCTTGCTCTTTGATGGAATATAAGCCGCCAGTATACGCCTTGCTGCGGCTTGCCGCCGAAGTGTTTGCACCGGCGGACCCCGCGCGCCTTACAATGTCGCTCATGCACAATGAAAACCAGCCGCACGAGGACGACCGGCCCGTCCATCCCTTTTCCGCCCTGAGCCCCGATTGCGTGCTCGATGCCCTCGACAGCGTGGGCTTGCGCGGCGATGGCCGCCTGCTGGCCCTGAACAGCTATGAAAACCGTGTCTACCAGGTGGGCATCGAGGACAGCGCGCCCCTGGTGGCGAAGTTTTACCGCCCTGGGCGCTGGAGCGATACGGCCATCCTGGAAGAACACGCCTTCGTGTCGGAACTGGTCGAACGCGAAATCCAGGTGGTGCCGGCGCTGGAAATCAAGGGCAGCACCCTGCACCGGTTCCAGGGCTACCGCTTTGCCGTCTTCCCCCGCCACGGCGGCCGCGCGCCGGAACTGGACGATCCGCACACGCTGGAGTGGATAGGGCGCTTCATCGGCCGCATCCACGCCGTCGGCGCACTCTCCGCCTACAGGGAGCGCCCGGCGCTGGACCCGGCCACCTTCGGCGTGGAGCCGCGCGATTTCCTGCTGGCGAACGATTTCATTCCGCCCGAGCTGCTGGCCGCGTATGCCAGCGTGGCGCAGCAGGCGCTCGATGGCGTCAAGCGCTGCTATGACCGCGCCGGTGACGTGGCCGTGCTGCGCCTGCACGGCGACTGCCATGGCGGCAACGTGCTGTGGACGGACGCCGGCCCCCATTTCGTCGACTTCGATGACAGCCGCATGGGACCGGCCATCCAGGACCTGTGGATGATGCTGTCGGGCGAGCGGGGCGACATGGTGCGCCAGATGAGCGACATCCTGGCCGGCTACGAAGACTTCTGCGACTTCGACCCGCGCCAGCTGTACCTGGTCGAAGCGCTGCGCACCCTGCGCCTGATCCATTATTCGGCCTGGCTGGCGCGCCGCTGGGACGACCCCGCCTTCCCCGTCGCCTTCCCGTGGTTTAACACGCAGCGCTACTGGCAGGACCGCATCCTCGAATTGCGCGAGCAGGTGGCGCTGATGGATGAAGCGCCCCTCTGGCCTATTTAAGCGCGATAAAACGCCCATGGCGGCGTGGCATTGCCTAGGCGTCCTATTCCTGCTGCCTGCGGCAATTCGCCTTGCCCTGGGCATTTGCCCGGGCGCTTCAATCCCTGGCAACTCTGGAAAAGAGCGGTAAAACGGGCTCTTCTTGCCGCGCTGGTTTATGCATGCCTGCTCGATAATGGTGGTAATAAATTCCCATAAGCAACGGAATTCACCCGAATAAGCGAGAAATCATGCAAGCACAGCAAAATCAGCGCCAGGCCGTTTCCCTCACCGTCGCGTATTCCGCCGACGACGAGTTCGACCAGGACAGCATCGTTTCGCTGCATGATTTCAAGGACCTGGAAAGCAAGACCGAGGCGCCTGCGCCTGTTCTTTCCGCGCCTGCCGCCGCCATGGCCCAGCCGCAGGCGGAGCCCGAGGCGCAAGCCGACGTCAAGGCGCCCGCCGCCGAACGCCAGAAAATGGAATTGAAGGCCATCCACGAGGCCATCGCCCGCGTGGAAGCGGAAGCGAAAGCCACGTGCGCCGCCGAAAGCCGGGCGCTGGCCGAGGCGCGCGTGCGCTCGCTGGCCGAGGACCGCGCCGCCATCGACGCCGCCGCCGCCGCCGCCGCGCAGCAAAATGCGCAGGCGGCCGAGGAAGCCATCGCCGCCAACCGCGAACGCCTCGACACCATGCGCGCCGCCGCGCTGGCCAGTGTGGCGCGCCTGGAAGCCGTCAAGCAGGAAACGGCCGAACTGCGCGCTCGCGTGGAATCCGACAATGAAATCCGCCTGGCCGCCGAACAGCGCGCCCGCGCCGAGCAGGAAAGCCGCCTGCGCGCCAGCGAGCAGGTGGCCGTGCAATCGGAACTGGCCGAGCAGGCGGCCCGCGCCGCCGAGGAATTGCAGCTGCAGACGGAGCAGGCGCGCCTGCAGGCCGTCGAGCGCGTCGCCGCCGTGCAGGCGGCCAAGGAAGAAATGGTGGGCATCGCTTCGGCCGACGCCAGGGTCGCCGTACTGGCCCGCGAGCGCGAGCGCCACGCCCACGGCGCGCGCCAGACGGCGCAGATGCTGGCCGAAGCGGAAAGCGAAGCGCTGGAACTGACGGTGCAGCGCGAGCGCGCCGACCAGATCGCGCTGGAATCGGCCTTCAACCGCGCCGCCGCCGAAGTGCGCGCGCTGGAAGAAGCCCGCGCGCTGGCCCATCTGGAACAGGAACGCGAAGCCATCGCCCTGGCGCAGGCGGAATCGGAACGCCATGCGGCGCAGTCCTTGCACCTGCGCCTGCAGACGGAAAAGGAATTGCGCGACGCGGCCATCCACCGCGAGCGCCTGGAGATGGTGGCCGCCGCCAGCGCGCAGGCGCGCCGCGATGCCGACGTGCGCATCCTGGCCGCCACGGAAGCGCGCATCGAAGTGGACCGCCAGCTGCGCGCCGTGGCGCTGGCCCGCGTGACGGCGGAACAGGACGCGGAAATCGCCGGCCACGCCAGGCTGGAAGCGGAAACGGCGGCCCTGGAACAGACCCGGGCGCGCGAAGCGGCCGAACAGGCCGCCGCCGCTGCCGCCGCGCTGGAACTGGACGAGCAGCGCCGCGCCGCCAGCCTGGCGCACGCACGCGCCGAACAGGCGCGCCAGGCGGCCCAGCTGGCCGCCAGCCAGAATGAAGCCGAACAGGCCGAGGCGGATGCCTGTTCCGCGACCTTGGCTGCACAGGAACAGGCGTCGCAGCTGGCGCTGGAAAAAGCCCATGAAGCAGCGCGCTTGCTGCAGGCGGAGCAGGAACGCGTGGCTGCCGAGCAGGCCGCCATCGCGGCCGTAAAAGAGAAACTGGAAGCCGAAGCGCTGGCCTTCACTGCGGCGCAGGAACGCATCGCCGCCGAAGCGGCGCAGGCCGAACTGCTGCGCGGCCAGCAGGCGGCGGAACTGGCCTTGCAGGAAGCGGCGCAAAAGGAGGCGAATGCCATCCGCATCCTGATGGACCAGGCGCTGGTCGAAGGCGAACAGAAAGCGGCGGCAGCGCAGGCCGTGCAGGCGCAGGCGCGCCTGGCCGTGGAGCTGGGGCAGGTGCACAGCGAACGGGCCCGCGTGGAAGAAGACAAGGCGCAGGCTGCGGAAGCGCTGCTGGCATCCGAGCGCGATTTCGTCGCCGCCGAGCGCGAGTCGCTGGCCCTGATCGCGCAAAAACTGGTGCAGCAGCGCCAGACGAGCAGCGCCGAGGAGCGCGCCACGCAAGCCATCGCCGGCCGCCTGGAAGCGGAAAAGCAGGCGACGGCGGCCGCCGAAGCGCGCGCACTCATGGAACAGCAGGCGCTCGAGGCCATGCGCCAGCGCGAGCAGCTGGAACTGGCGGCGCAGCAGGCCGCCGGCGACAAGCTGGAAGCACAGCAAGCCTTGCTGGCCAGCGCCCAGGCCCACGCCGCCCTGCAGCGCAAGGCGGCCGACACGACGCGCGCCATGGCCGCGGCCAAGCAGCAATTGCTGGAACTGGACATGGCCCGCGCGCAGCAGCAGGAACGCGAGCTGGCCGCCCTGCGCGCCAGCCTGGAGCAGCAGCAAGGCGCGTTTTCCAGCTCCCTGGCCGCCGCCCGCGCCAAGGCGGAACAAGTCAGCTCGGCCAGCCTGACGCGCGAAGTGATCGAGCGCCTGACGCAGCCGAATGAGTCGGCTGGCGCCGTCTGGCGCTCACGTTGAAGGCCTGAAAACCCGATAACACCCGGGGTCGGACCTTAATGGGGAAACGCAGTCCAATGGACTGCGTTCCAATCGCGCAGCGACCGACCCCAGACCTAGGTTTGGGTTACGTCTGCATCTCCCATCAGAACTTCCGTCCCACCCCCACCAGTATCACGTCCGCATCGCGGTGGTAATCCGTGATCACGCGGTTCCATGCCACTTGCGCCACCCAGCGGCGGTTCACGTGGTAGCGCGCCACGGCCGACAGCAGGCCGGCCATGCGCGCCCGGTGTTCCTCGTTGTTTTCCGGATCGAAGGCCAGGTAAGGGCCCAGGCCCATGCCGAATTCCACTTTTTCCGTGAGCGAGCGGATCAGCCATAGCTGGCTGGCCACGCCGCGCCGGCGCGTGATGTCGGTGCTGCCTTCGTTCAGGCCCGTCACCGTCCAGTCCACGTATTTGCCGATGGCCCGGCGGTATTCCAGGGTGATGGGCGTCGACGTCTCCGAGCGGAAGCTGTTGACGATGGTATGGCCCGTCGAGACGGTGAGGGTGTCGTCGTGCGCCCAGTTCTGCAAATGCAGCTTGGCGCCCGGCACGCCGTCATAGCGGTAGCCGGCGCCGAGCAGGAAATGCGTAGTGTTGTCCTTGCCATCGGGCTTGATGCGGTTGATCTGCGCCTGCGCATACCAGCGGTTGTCGAACTGCCAGCGCGCCTGCAGGCTGAGGATGGAACCCCAGCCGTGGTCATTGTCGAAATTGTGCGGCGCGTCGTCCGTCTTGGCCGTGTCGAAGAAAAAATAGCGGCCCACGCCGGCGCCCAGCATCAGGCCCTGGTCCACGTTTTTCGTGCGCAGCCAGAACTGGCCCGCCATGCCGTCGCGGTGATGGTCTTCCGGGTGGCCTTCATTGATGTAGGACAAGCTCATGGCATTGTAATTGCCCACCGGCTGGGTATAGCTGATGGCGGCGACAAAGGTGCGCTCGTTGGTCGAGTTCACTTTCAGGGCGCCGGCCATGCCGGACAGGTCTTGCGCCAGGGCGGACAAGGGGAGCGTGGTGGCCAGCAGAAGCAGGCCGGAGAGGCGGATGCGCATGGTGTTTCCCAATGAGGGTGAGGCGTGGAAGGCGGGCTGGGCGTCATGCGATAGCGCAAGAATCCTGCACAGGGACTACATTCGTAAAATGTTCCAGTCGGAAATAATTGTCACAGTCTATAAGAAAGTGAGAATGTGTGAGGCGCGCAACAAATTCCTTGTTGGAAATTTATTGCTTTAGGGGAAAAGCGGCGGGGAAGGGGGAAGCGCCGGCCTGGAACGGCCAGCCGGCGCGGCACTGCTCAAGACGGTGTTACTGGCTCAGGACGACCTTGTCGGCATAGTATTCCGTCTCGCCGAAGCATTGCGTCGGCACGCCCTTGTGCTGGCTGTAGGTGACGAGGATGCGCTTGCCGGCCGCGGCCGACAATTGCTTGGCCACTTCCTCGTCGCGCACGCTGAACTGGAATTTTTCCGGGATGGTGCCCGGCAGGGCCGTCAGCAGCAGCTCACCCTCCCATGTCTTGCAGATCCAGCCCCGCTTGGAGAACTTTTGCAGGTAGCCCGCCCGTTCGCCTTCCGAGTACGAGAAGCTGAGGGCCATCCACGTGTAGGCCGCCAGCAGCAGGAAGCCGGCCACGAGGAAGATGACGAAGGCGAAGGTGACTTTTTTGGTCGTAGGGGTCATGGTTGGCTTGTCTAGGTAAAGGGATCAGTCCTTGCGGCCGGCTTTCCAGTTCAAGCCGAAATTATATTTCTCGTCCATGGCCTGGTGCGCCGTGATTTTACCTTGGCCGCCGAAGTATTCCACCAATTTCGTCACCTGCAGGTTGCCGCCGTGGTTTTCCAGCATGGCGATGGCGCACATGGCGTGCGGGCTGTCGCTGTCGAGGCGCACTTCCACCGTCGGCTGGCCGGGAATCTCGATCGTCACGACGCCGTCCGTGGCGGCCCAGTTCGGCACGCCTTCGTAGATGAAGGCGTAGACGAGCACGCGCTTGATCTGGTCGAAGTGGGTGCCGTTGATGAAGATGTTTTCGCCGCTGCTGACGCTGCCCGTGCGGTCGTCGCCTTCCAGGTGGATGTAGGGGGGGCGGTCATACGCGCCCCAGCTGTTGCCCAGCGCCTGCACGGCGCTCTTGGCGCCATTGCTCATCTCGAACAGGCAGCCGATGTCGAGGTCGATGCCGCCGGAGCGGCTGGCCGGCTTGTTGAACAGCTTGCCGAGGAAGCCCGTGTCCAGCTTCGAGGCGGGCGCCTGGCCTTGCGAGGCGTTCTGGTTCCAGTTCAGGTTGACGCGGATGCGGCCATAGCCGCCGCTGTCGCGCTTGTCGAGCGAAATCTTGTCGCCGCGCTTTTCCAGGCGGATCTTCGACAGCGAGATCTTGTTCGCCGGCGGCGGGGCTGCCGGCGTGGATACGGGAATGGGCGCGGGAGCCGGGGCCGCTTGCGCCGCCTCGCTGCCGCCGAAGTGCTTCAGCAGCGCCGCCAGGCCGCCGGCGAAACCCTGGCCCACGGCACCGAAGCGCCAGCTGCCGTCGCGGCGATACAGTTCGCCGATGATGACGGCTTTTTCGTCCTGGAAGTCGTTGCCCGTGAAGGCGAACGTGGCCGCCTGGCCCAGCGCCATGCTGGAGTTGCCCAGTGCGCGCATGCTGCCCTGTTCCGTCGCCGCCGTAAACACCAGCTTGTCGATGGAGGCGGGCAGGCGGGCCAGGTCCACCTGGAAGGTGGAGCGGGGGCCGTTCAGCTCCACCGTGACGGCGTTGTCCGGGGCGCTTTTCTGGTTGTAGAACACCATGTAGCGGTCGTCCGACAGCTTGCCGGCCGCGTCGACGCCGAAGCAGCTGACGTCCACTTCCATCGAACCCGATACGATATCGAGCGTGACGGCAAACGGGCCGTTCAAGCCCAGGTCCGCCAGTTTGCCTTTTTGTCCGCGTGTGAAATTGGTCATGGTCGTGCAGTCCCTTCGTCGCTGGAAAGTTGAGTATTCAAGGAGTGGTGCAAATGGGGGCCGGCCGCGGCGCTGTCGCCGGTGTGGCGGATGCCGAACAGGCGCGCCTGCTCGATGATGCGCAGGGCCCAGCTGCTGTGCGTGGCCACTTCGCACATCGATTCCTGCATGCGGAACACGGCCGGGCTGTCCGGGTCGATGATGCGCAGCGCCAGTTCGATGTCCGACTGCGCCACCTGGTAGTGGCGCTCGATCTGCGGCACCTGGTCCGGGTGGATGGCCGTCTTGGCGATCATGCCGTGCGCCATGTCCTGCGCCACTTCCGCATCGAGCCAGCTGCCCTGCGACAGGTGCTCGAAGACGGGCGCCGTCAGCTGGAAACCGTGCGGCTTGAAGATGGTGACGAGGCGGCCGATGACCTGTCCCAGCGGCGTCGAATAGATGGTGCCGCTGGTGGGGCGGCGCAAGCCCAGCAGGGCCAGCAGATCGTTGCCGCCGATGCGCAGGGCCAGGATGCGGCGGCGCACTTCCGGCGCCGACAGCACGAGGCGGAACTGCTTCATTTCCTCGTCGTCGAACACTTCCGCCGTTTCCAGGGTCGGCATCAGCAGGTGATGCGTGTGGCGCACGAGGTCGAAATACGCGGCGAAGTTGTGGCGCGTGGACTTGGGCAGCACGAAGCCGCTCAATTTGTCGGCGCCGGGCATGGTCAGCACGCGCGCCAGCACGTCCAGGTTGCGTACGCGCACGAAGCGCAGGGTGTCCGACTCGTCGCCCATGTTTTGCAGCGCCAGAGACAGGTTGAACAGCGCGTAGCTGAGATCGCGCTCGGCGATGGCGTCTTCCGTGCACAGGATGACCGAGCGCAGATGGCTGAATTTGTCGCCATTGGCGATCGCCAGCAAGTCCTTGTGCGTGGTCGGCACGTACATGGAGGCGCCCAGCGCCGCCTTGTGCTCGCTTTGCGGGTGTAGGGAGTTGTTATCCATCGACTGCGCTCCTGATGAGGGCGACCGCCTGGTAGGGCAGCGCCGGTTCTACTATGACGGGTATGGCTTTTTCCTGTGCGAGAAGCAGCAAATGTGCCACGTCCGGGGCATTCGTGTCGCGCACGATCAGGCGTTCCGGCACGCGGCGCAGCAGCACGCGCGTCGCTTCGCCGATGCCCGGCTTGATCAGGTTGATGTCGCTGATGCCGTATTGCTGCTGCGCCTGCGCCATGTAGGCTTGCGAGCGGGCCGCCATGGCCGGCGCATCGCTTGCCTCGGCCAGCGGGATGCCGCTGCTGGCGGCAATGGCAACGGCGTCGGCCACCAGGCCGTCGGCGAAGGCGCGCGACTGGTCGTGGGCTTCGAACTGCGCGTAGTACACGCAGCCATGGAAGTCGTCCGCGCCGATGGCTTCATTCAGTACGGAGCGGCTCACCAGGCCCGATACGGTGGCATTCAGGATGCTCGACGGGATCAGGTAGTCGCCCGCCGAGGCGGCGCAGGCGGCCGTGCCGGCCAGGTCGGACAGCACGAACAGGCCGCCGTCGATGGCCGTGCCATGCGCGGCGTTGAAGTCGTTCACCGTCTGGCGCAGCTCGCGCGAGATCACGCCCTTGCCCGTCCAGCCGTCGACGAAGACGATGGACTCCGGCGCATGGCCCTGTGCCAGGATGTGGCGCAGGGCGTTGGCGTCGATGCCGCGGTCGCGGATGATGGAGACGGAATAGTGGCGGCACTCGCGCTGGAAGACCTGGCGCAGCAAGTGGCCCAGGATGACGCCCACGGGCGTGCCCGCGCGCGCCAGCGACACCAGCGTGATGGGACCGGCGCGGCGCGCCGCGATCAGGGCCGCCAGGCGCAGGCAGTCGCGCGCCATCTGCAGGCGGTTGGCCGCGAACGCGCTCTGGAACAGGGCCAGGTAGGCGGGCGAGGGCAAGGACTCGGGCGACAGCATTTCGCTGTAGTGGCGCTGGCCCGACTGGATCAGCCGCTCTTTTTCAGCCAGGTCGAGGATGGGTTCGAGCGCCATGGGCGTGAGGAGAAAATGAACGTCTTCCTGGCGGTAGCTGCCGCTGAAATGCTGCGTGACGTCGCTCATAGCGCCGCCACCGTGAGGGCTGCCAGCTGGGTGCCGCTGGGGACGATGGCGTAGTCGCAGGCGGCCATGAAGCGGGCGTCCGAGCGGCTGTCGCCCATGCCGAAGCTGAGGATGGGGCCATGTTCGGCTTCCAGTTCCGCGCGCAGGTAGGCCACGGCGCGCGCCTTGTTCAGGGTTTTCGGCAGCACGGCCAGGTTGTTGCCGTTGCGGTGGATGAAGTAGTCGGAACCTTCGCCATCGATCCACTGCCGCAGCACCTGCTCCTCGATGTCGGCCAGGCGTTCGCCGCGCGCTTCATGGTCCTTGACGACGATGTAGAACGGCGTGTTGTAGTCCTCGATCAGGCGCGCGCGCGACGGCATGCCGGCCTTGGCCTGGAAATCGTCGATGATGCGCATGGCGTCGCGCAGGCCGGGCAGGGCCGTCTGCATGTCGTTTTGCATCAGCGCCAGCCAGCCCGCGTCGAGTGCGCCGCCCGGCTGCAGCACGATGCCGCCGTAATCGAGCACGCTGTAGCTGGTAAACGGCAGGTCGACGCGGCGGAAGGCGTCGCCATTCCTGGCCGTGGCGGGGATCAGGGTCATGCCGCTTTGCGCGAACTCGAAGAAGGCGCGCTGGCGCGCCGTCGTAAACGAACAGGCATCGCCATTCTTCAGGTAGGCGGCCGGCCGCAAATGGGTCTCGCCGGGGCATTTTTTCGGAGTCTGGAACAGTGTGTCGTCCAGGTCAACAAACAGGAATTTCTTCAATTTTGGTCTCTGACTGAAAGTGGAACAGGCGGCCGTTGAGCTGGCCGGCGAGTTGCATGAGGGCCGGGCTGGCCGGGGTTTCATGGCAGATGAATACGTGCTGGTACTGGCCGGGCGCCACGTTGTACAGGTAGTTGGCGATGCCTTCGCCGTAGTTGTCGTCGCAGCGGACGATATGGCCGACGGAGCCCCACGACAAAATCGGCGAGCGCGTGGTCGACTGCACCACCACGCTCTTGCCCAGGCTTTCCAGCTCGCGCGCCAGCAAAAAGGACGGGTGCATGAATTCGCCCGTGCCCAGCACCAGCACGGAGTCGCCGGCGCCGATTTCCTGCGCCAGCTGCACGGCCAGGCCCTGCGGCGGGTTCAATGCGCGGCCCACGCCGATGCGCCCGAAGGCCGGACTGGCGCCCCGTTCCGCATTCGCCTCGAAACGCTGGGCGCTGGCCGCCACGGGTGCAGGCGCAGCGCCGGCCTGGAAGGCGTAGTGGCCGGAGAGCGCCGCGCCGACGGTGGTGGGCAGGCCGAAACGCTGCGTGAGGCCCGCGTTGGCGGCCTGGCCCATGAAATTGGTGATCACGCCCAGGTGCAGCTTTTCCAGCTGCGGGTAGCGTGCGCGGCACACTTGCACCAGGTTGGCGAAGGTGTTGCCGGTCGACGCTTCATCGTCGATCAGCACCAGGCTGCGGGCCGTGGAAAACAGCGCGCTGGCCGCCTCGGACAAATGTAAAAACTGGCGCGGCGCGTGGCTGTGCGATTCCTCGAACTCGAAGAAGGGCACCGTGCCCACGCGGTAGCGCGAGCTGTGCAAAAACAGGGCCTTGCCATTCGGGTTCGCGCGCAGCCACGCTTCGAACACGCCCTGGCCCAGCCCCACGGCCGTTTCCGCCATGGCGATGAAGACGACGGGGCCGGGCAGGCTGGGGGGAATCTGCGCGGCCAGGTCGTCGTGGATGGCTTCCATGGCGCGCGGCGTGACGGGCCAGTGCTTGCCCAGCACCTTGGACAGGAACAGGAAGCCCCGCTTGGCGTTGGCGCGCGCGGCAAAGCCGATCAGCCAGTCCAGCGGAAAGCGCGCCTCGTCCACCTTCAGGGTCAGTTCGCCCGTGGGCATCTGCTTCTTGACGAGGTTCATGGCAGCTCCACGGCGTAGGCGGCTTCGGCCACGCGCATGCCTTCGCGGATGGCGGGCACGGTGAGCTTGTCATAGCCCTGGTCGAAGCCGGCCAGCGCCAGGTAGGGCAGGTTGGGGCCGGCCGCGCACGCCATGCCGATGCCGCCCGACATGCGCGGATTGATCTCCAGCAAAGCCAGGCCGTTCGCGCCGACGCGGAACTGGATGTTGAACACGCCGTTCAGGCGGTAGTCGCGCGCCAGTTTTTCGCAGGCCGCCAGCAGGTCGGCGCGCAGCTCGATCAGCTGGCCGCTGCCGCCCCCATGCAGCTTCTTGCGCGGCACGGCGCAGATGAGCGTTCCCTGGTCGGCGACGCAGTCGGCGCTGTATTCGTGGCCGTCGAGGTACTCCATCAGCAGCAGGGTCTTGAAGGTGCCCATCTGCGCCAGGCCGCTGCGCAATTCCTGCGCATTGACCTGGTAGGCGGCGCCGGCCAGCAGCAGCTGGGCGCTGGAGCGCTCTTCATCGAGCACGGCGAAGCCCAGGCCATACACGGATTCGGACGGCTTGATGCACAGCTTGCCGTGCAAGGGGCGCAGCTCGGCGTAGGCGGCGTCGTATTCGGCGATGGTGGTTACGGCGCGGTAGTCGGCGGGACGCGCCATGGGCAGGTCCAGGCCGTCGCAGAAGCGCGCCTTGTCGTGCATCAAGGCCAGCGTGTCTTCGCTGGCCACGCTGAGCACGCGCGTGCCGATGGCGGCGAAGCGCGCGCTGGCGCTGCCGACGAGGCCCGCTTCCTTGCCGGGCCAGAAAATCGTGATGTTGCGGTCGCGGCAAAACTCCAGGCACCACTCGACATAATTGAGACCCGTCAGCCCCGCCGGTTCGACGGCGTATTCGTCGGCCGCCAGGAAGGCGGCCGCGTGCGCGTTCGTGTTGCTGCAGACGATGTGATAGCGCGGTTGGCCGCCGGTGGCGGCCAGATCGGCTTCGCGGATCAGGCGCATGGCCGTGGCGACCGAGGAAAATGTTTTGTTGAACCAGACTCTTTGCATGTACGGGGACCGGGTAAAGAAAGGGGAAGCCGCGCGCAGGTGCGCGCGCGGGGATTCTAGCGAGCCAGACTTAACCTGGCCTTAGAATCTTTTTTGAACTGCAACGTTGAACAACAAACTAACAGCGCCTGACAAAACCGTAGCGAGCGGAAGGAAGAGGTGGCCGAGAAGCGCAACCGTACTAAAGTACGGTGAGCATCGCAGGCCGCCTATGCCGACGCGCAGTAGGTTTGGTCAGGTGCCTCTAGCCAGCCTTGCCGGAGGCTGTCCATTTGAGGAAGGCGTCGCGGTTGCGCGAGCAGATGAACACCTTGCCCGAGCCGGAAAAGCGCAGCACGATGCCTTCGCCGCTGGTCACGCTGTTGACGATATTGCCGAGGAAGCCGCCGATGCCGCCGCCGCTGGCGCCGCCGCCCGTGGTGATGGAAATCTCGTATTTCAGGCTGCTGTCCCAGCACACCACGTGGGAATTGTCGATCACGACATCCTTGCCCGGCTCGACGTCGAGCTGGAACATGGAGCCGAAGCCCGATACCACCACCTGGCCCGTGCCCGCCGTCTCCATGACGAAGAAGCCGCCCGACTGGGCGAACAGTGCGTTGCCGAGGCTTTGCGTGCGCACCTTCATTTCCGTGCCCGAGGTGGCGGCGACAAAGGCGCCGTCGTTGAGCAGGTACTGGCGCGCGCCCACGTCGACCACTTCGATGGCGCCCGGCAGGGTGGGCGAGAGCAGGCAGTCGCCGCTGCCGCGCACCGCTTCGATGTGCTGCTGGAAGAACGACTCGCCATTGGCGAAGCGGCGCATGATGGCGCTGCCCAGGCCACCGGTCATCTTGCCCTTCAAATCGAGCGCCGTTTCCATCATCACCATCGCATCGGACTCGCAATAGATGGTTTCGCCCTGTTTCATGCTGACGTGGAGGAAAGGATCGACGTCGCCGGTGACACTAAATACTGGCATGATAAATCTCCAAAAAAAAGCCGCCTGAGTATGTCCAGGCGGCTGTGTTTAGCGCATATGACGTTTAAGCATTGACACCGAAAGAGCGGGCGAGGGGGCCCAGGCCGCCGTTGAAGCCCTGGCCGATGGCCTTGAACTTCCATTCGCCGTTGTAGCGGTAGATTTCGCCAAAGATCATCGCCGTTTCCGTCGAGCTGTCTTCGGACAGGTCGTAGCGGGCGATTTCGCGTTCGCCTTCCGCGTTCAGGCAGCGGATGAAGGCTTTCGAGACCATGCCGAAGTTCTGGCGGCGCGCCTCGGCATCGTGGATGGTGACGGTGATGCTGATGCGGTCGATGTCGGCCGGCACGCGGGTCAGGTCGATTTCGATGCGCTCGTCGTCGCCTTCGCCTTCGCCCGTCTGGTTGTCGCCCGTGTGGACGACGGCGCCATCGGTCGACTTCAGGTTGTTGTAGAAGATAAAGTCAGAGTCGCCACGGACTTTGCCGTCGCTTTTCAGGAGGAAGGCGCTGCCGTCAAGGTCGAAGGTGGCGCCGTCGGTCGAACGAGGATCCCAGCCGAGGCCGACGATGATCTTCTTCAGGTTCGGTGCTTCCTTGCTCAGGTTGACGTTGCCGCCTTTTTGCAAACTGATTGCCATGTGGTGCTCCTTTTCAGTAATTTACTTAAACATACCTGCATGGGATGAGCGCGTAAGGCGCTCGTGCCATCACTCTCTCAATTGGGGACGATCTCCCCGATTTCAAGCTTGTGCCGCGTGCCGTTTGCGATAACGCAAGGATGACCACAGCGAGACCAGGATGAAGGCCACGCCCGACAGGCCCGTGAACCACTCCGGGATATGGTACTTGACGGAGCCCAGCATGATCAAGGCCAGGATGCCGATCGCATAATGGGCGCCGTGTTCCAGGTAGACGAATTCGTCCAGCGTGCCCTTGTGCACCAGGAAGACCGTCATCGAGCGCACGAACATGGCGCCGATGGCCAGGCCCAGCATGATGATGACGACGTCGTTGGTGATGGCGAAGGCGCCGATCACGCCGTCAAAGCTGAACGAGGCGTCCAGCACTTCCAGGTACAGGAAGCCGCCGATGCTGCCGCGCGCCACGGTTTTCACCAGGTCGCCATTGCCGCTTTTCGCGGGCGCCGCGCCTTCTTCCCCGTCATCCTGCAGGTCCGGTTCGCCTTCTTCCAGCAAGCCGCTGATCCAGTTCACGCCGATGTAGACGGCGATGCCGACGATGCCCGACGCCAGCACGCTGTATTTTTGTTCCGCAGGGCCCATGGCCACGCAGGCGGCCACGGCGCCCATGGTGATCAGCACGGCCAGGCTTTCGGTGCCCAGCGCGTTGACTTTTTCCTCGGCCCAGCCCAGCCAGTGCAATTCCTTCTCGTCGTCGAACAGGAAGTTCAGGAACACCAGCAACAGGAAGGCGCCGCCGAAGGCCGCTACCTGTGCGTGGTTGTCCGTCAGGTGCTTGGCATACACGTCCGGCGTCGTGGTGGCCATGGTCCACACGTCGACCAGGCCCAGGCCCGTGGCCACGGAGACGATGACGAGCGGAAACAGCAGCCGCATGCCGAAGACGGCCACGAGGATACCCACGGTGAGGAACAGTTTTTGCCAGAATTCATTCCAGTGACGCAAGACCGAGGCATTCACCACGGCATTGTCGAACGACAGCGACACTTCCATGATGCCCAGCACGCCCGTGATCCACAGGGCCTGGATCATGCCTGCCGTGCCGCCATGGCTGTAGCCCCACCAGCCGGACACCGCCATCAGGACAAAAGTGACGAAAAAGGAAATTCTGAAATGCCGCATGGATACCCCGTTGTGTGGAAAGACGTTTGACTGCGGGCGCCGCGCGCTGCGCCCGGTGTTGATATACGTCAATTGTTGTATATGCCATGATTTTATATTAGTTGCCGCCGGGGGCGGCGTTTTATACGGCGGGGCCGGACAGTTCTGCTGGCGCGGGCGATCTGCGATAATTGCGGCGCGCCGGCCTCCCCTGGCACATACACCCTACATATAAGAAGGAATACCCCGTGGATATCGCTTACCTCGTCACGCCCCTGATCACATGGATCCTGGTCGGGCCGATCAAATTCCTGATCAACAGCGCCCGCACGCGCCAATGGGCATTTGGCCTGGTCGGCAATGGCGGCTTTCCCAGCAACCATAGCGCCGTCGTGTCCAGCATGGCCACCCTGATCGCCCTGCGCGAAGGCATCGGCCATCCCGCCTTCGGCGTGGCCGTGACCCTGGCCTTCATCGTCATCATCGACGCCAACAGCCTGCGCCAGCACGTGGGCAAGCAGGCGGCCGCCATCAACCGCCTGGCCGGGGAAGCGTCCAGCGCCGCGCACAAGACCTTGCGCGAGCGCATGGGCCATACCCTGGTGGAAATCGCCGGCGGCCTGTGCACGGGCGTGGCGATCGGCTTCCTGGTCAACTACGTTTTCGCACGCTGAGTCCGCTTCTTCGGCCATGCAAAACCCCGCTTCAAGGCGGGGTTTTGCGTTTCAGGGCGTAAAAACTACGTTTCATCCACGGATTAAAGCATTACAGGAATCCGCCGATTGACATGGCCGGATACGCTCATGGATACTTTGGCGCTTGTGGTTTTAATAAAAATAAATGCCGGCCATCACCTGTCGCCCTATCCGGGCCGCCGGGCTGGTGGCGGTGCTATCTATCCGGAGAATTACCCATGTTGCGCAAAACCCTGTTTGTTCTGGCAATCGCTTCTGCCTTGGCCGCCTGTGGCAAAGAATCCAAGGACCCTGGCAAAGGCAGTGGCAAGGATGGCAAGGAACAGGCCGGCGCCGCCGTCAACCTGCTCGTTTCCCCGGAAGACGTGCTGACCATCCAGAGCAATGCGCTGGCCTCGGGTCCCGTCATCACCGGCTCCGTGCAGCCTGAACGCAATGCCGACCTGCGCGCCGAAGTGTCGGCCGTGGTGATCCAGGTCATGAAGGAAAATGGCGAAGCCGTGAAACGCGGCGACGTGCTCGTGCGTCTGGACGAGACGGCCATCCGCGACAGCCTCAATTCGGCCGAGGAGGCGAGCCGCGCCTCGGGCCAGGTGCTGGAGCAGTCCGAACGCATGTTCCAGCGCATGAAAACCCTGCGCGCCTCGGGCATGACGTCGACGCAGGCGCTGGAAGACGCGGAAATCCGCCGCAACAATGCGCAAAGCGATTTGTCGGCCGCGAAGAGCCGCGCCGCCCAGGCCCGCCAGCAGCTGCAGCGCACCCTCGTGCGCGCGCCGTTCGACGGCATCGTGAGCGAGCGCAAGGTATCGAATGGCGATACGGCGCAAATCGGCAAGGAATTGATCAAGGTCATCGATCCGACCAGCATGCGCCTGGAAGGCCTGGTGTCGGCCGACAAGATCGGCGTCGTCAAGGTGGGTCAGCCGGTGTTGTTCCGCATCAATGGTTATCCGGGACAGGATTTCGCCGGCAAGGTGCGCCGCGTCGATCCTGCCGCCAACGCCGTCACGCGCCAGGTGGCCGTGCTGGTCGATTTCGTCGAAAAGGAACAGCCGCGCGTGGCCGGCCTGTATGCGGAAGGACGCATCGAGACGGAGACCGTCAGCGCCCTGATGATCCCGGACTCGGCCCTGGTGAAGGCGGGCGACGTGACGTACACGTGGAAGGTCAAGGACAAGGCCCTGCGCAAGACCACGCTGCGCATCGGCGCGCGCGACGTGCGCACGGGCCAGTGGGAAGTGACCAGCGGCCTGGCCAGCGGCGACACCGTGCTGCGCACGCCCGGCTCGACCTTCAAGGATGGCCAGAAAGTGGAGCTGACGGCCGCCAAGGCCGTGCCGGCGGCCGCCGTCGCCAGCAGCAGCGCCGCCGTTGCCGGTAAAGGAAACTAAGCCATGTTCCTGTCCGATTTCAGTATCAAGCGGCCCACCGCCACCATCGTCCTGATCCTGGCGATGATGTGCGTCGGCTTGCTGGCGCTCAAGAAACTGCGCGTCAACCAGAATCCCGACGTCGAAGTGCCGTTCATCGTCGTCAGCATTCCCTATCCTGGCGCCTCGCCCGACACGGTCGAGCGCGAAGTGGTCAACCGCCTGGAAAAGTCCCTGCAGAGCATTTCCGGCGTGACGGAGATCAACAGCGACTCGAACGAAGGCTCGGCCAGCATCTTCCTGAAGTTTTCCTTCAAGACGAACCTGATCGAGGCGTCCGACGACATCCGCAACGCCATCGCCGCCGTGCGCTACAAGCTGCCGCTGGAGATGCGCGAGCCTATCCTGCAGCGCATCGACCCCGGTGCCGAGCCGATCATGCAGCTGGCCCTGTCGTCCAATTCGCAAAGCCACGCGGAAATCTCGCGCCTGGCCGAGGACGTGCTGTCGGACCGCTTCCGCGCCGTCGATGGCGTGGCGCTGGTGAACGTGGGCGGCTCGCTGAAGCGCGAACTGTCCGTGCTGCTGCGCGCGGAAAAGTTGCGTGAGTACAATGTTTCCGTCAGCGATGTCGTCACCGCCCTGCGCAACCAGAACACGAATGCGCCCGTGGGCAAGGTGCGCGGCACCCTGGACGAGAAAAGCATCCGCCTCGTGGGCCGCATCGAGTCGCCGTCCGACTTCGAGCAGGTGGTGATCAAGCGCCGCGGCGAGGAAATCGTGCGCCTGGCGCAAGTGGCGACCATCCAGGACGGCTTTGCCGAAATCAACAGCCTGAGCGTGCGCAGCGGCAAGCCGAACGTGGGGATCTCGATCACCCGCGTGCGCGACGCGTCCACCGTCAGCGTGGCCAACAAGATCCGCGACATGGTGGCGGAGATCAACAAGACCTTGCCGAAAGGCACGATCCTGCAAGTGACGCGCGACGGCGGCGAAAACGCCCAGCATAGCCTGAACAACGTGATCGAATCGCTGGTGCTGGGCGCCGTGCTGACCATCTTCGTCGTGTACGCCTTCCTGAACTCGTGGCGCTCGACCCTGATCACGGCGCTGAGCCTGCCGACGTCCGTCATCGCCGCCTTCATCGCCGTGTGGCTGTGCGGCTTTACCCTGAACTTCATGACCCTGCTGGGCCTGTCGCTGGCCATCGGCGTGCTGATCGATGACGCCATCGTAGTGCGCGAAAACATCGTGCGCCACATGCAGATGGGCAAGGACCGCCGCACGGCGGCGCTGGAAGGCACGGCCGAGATCGGCATGGCCGTGGCCGCCACGACCTTCTCCATCATCGCCGTCTTCATCCCCGTCGCCTTCATGCCCGGTATCTCCGGCGAATGGTTCCGTCCCTTTGCCTTGACGGTGACGTGCTCGGTGCTCGTCAGCCTGGGCATCTCGTTCACGCTCGACCCCATGCTGTCGGCCTACTGGGGCGACCCCGTCGAGGAACACTCGGCGCCGAAAAAAGGCCTGGGCCGCGTGCTGGAGAAATTCAACCACTGGTTCGACCACCAGGCGGACCGCTACGGCCACGTCATCGCCTGGGCCCTGCACCACCGCCGCTGGATGGCCGTCATCGCCTTCGGCAGCCTGGTGGGCGCCATCGCCCTGCACGTCTGGCAAGGCGGCACGAGCTTCCTGCCGGCCTCCGATTCGGGCAACCTGATGATCAACGTGCGCACGCCATCGTCGAGCAGCATCGAGTATTCGCGCCTGAAGCTGGAAGCGGCGGCCGTGCTGGCACGCACCTTGCCTGAAACCAAGGACACCAACAGTTCCATCAATGCGGGCGGCGGCCGCGTGTATGTCGACATCGGCAAGCGCAACACCCGCAAGCGTTCGGCCAAGGAAATCGCCACGGAACTGCGCGAGAAGATGTCGCGCCTGGTGGGCGCCGAATACGTGGTGCTCGACGACCTCAGCAATGGTGCGCAAAAGCCCATCCAGGTGGAATTCACGGGTCCTGATTCGCGCAAGCTGATGGAAATCACCAACGCCTACATGGACAAGCTGCGTGCCATTCCCGGCGCCGTCGATGTCGGCCTGTCCGAGCAGGACCCGAAGAACGAGCTGAAGATCGAACTGAACCGTGGCCTGGCCAACTCGATGGGCATTTCCGTCAATGACGCGGCGCAATCGCTGCGCGTGGCCTTTGCGGGCGTGGAAGTGGGCGACTGGGTCGATCCGACGGGCGAAACGCGCGATGTGGCCGTGCGCCTACATCCCGATGACCGCGTGGCCTCCGAGAACATCGAGCGCCTGCCGATCAGCGTGACGGGCACGTCGCAAATGGTGCCGCTGGACCAGATTGCTACCATTACCATGGGCAAGGGACCTTCCGGCATCGAGCACAAGAACGGCAAGCGCACGATCACCGTCTCGGCCAATGCGCAAGGCCGCTCGAATGGCGAAGTGACGAGCGACGCCATGAAACTGGCCAAGTCCATCGACTTCCCGCCCGGCTACGGCCTGGCGCTGGGCGGTGCCGGCCAGGACCAGCAGGAACTGTTCACGGAAATGCTGATCGCGCTGGTGATGGGTATCGGTTTGATGTATTTGATCCTGGTCATGCAGTTTGGTTCCTTCACGGCGCCGGTGGCCGTCATGATGTCCTTGCCGCTGAGCCTGATCGGCGTGGTGGTGGCGCTGGTGATTACCGAGAACACCCTCAACCTGATGAGTTTTATCGGCATCATCATGCTCATGGGGCTGGTCGCCAAGAACGCCATCCTGCTGCTGGACGCGGCGCGCAAGCGCGAGGAAGAGGGGCACGGCCGCGAGGATGCCTTGATGTATGCGGGCCGCATGCGCCTGCGCCCCATCCTGATGACGACGTTCGCGCTGATCGCCGGCATGTTCCCCGTGGCGCTGGGCCTGGGCGAGGGCGGTGAATTCTACCGTCCGCTGGCGATCGCCATCATCGGCGGCACCATCACCTCGACCATCCTGACCCTGCTGGTGGTGCCGACCTTCTACGACAGCATCGAGATCGCCCGCGATGGCGCCGTGGCCAAGTTCCACCGCCGCGCCGCGCGCATGCACGTGGCCTTCGCCCTCGTCCTGACGCTGATCGAGTGCGTGCTGACCCTGCTGATGGTGCGTTTCGTCTACCGCATGCTGAAGCTCGTCGTGCTGTACCTGATGGGCCGCCGCACGCCTGCGGCCGCGCCGGTCGGCCTGCAGAAGTAAGTCAGGCAGCCCCGGCTGCGCAGCACTTGTGCCAAGTCAAAGAGCCTTCTTCGGAAGGCTCTTTTTACGTCAGGTGCTCTACAATCGTAGAACGGGTGGCGGCGCAGCCGGGCCGCTGCCGGCGTGTCTTCGCGAGCTGCAGGCGGCGTGGATGTTGCCTGCTTGGCTGGCTCGATTTGCTCAACTTGGTCACTTGTAGTCTTGCAAGGTATTGGACAAGAATCATGCTCTCCAGCATACGGCAGCCCAGCCCCGGCATCCTCCTGGCATGCCTGCTGGCCGGCTGCGCCGTCGGGCCGGATTTCCAGCGTCCTGCCGCCCCGCAGACGGGCGACAGCTACACGCCGGCACCCATGCCGGCGCAGACGGCTTCGGCCCCTGGCCTCGGGGGACAGGCGCAGCGCCTGGTGTCGGGCCAGGATATCCCCGGGCAATGGTGGTCGCTGTTCCAGTCGCCGGCCCTGGACCGGCTGGTGCGCGATGCCCTGGCGCGCAGCCCGGGCGTGGCATCCGCCCAGGCGGCCCTGCGCCAGGCCGATGAAAACTATCGGGCCCTGTCCGGCAGCCTGCTGTATCCGGCCGTGAACGCCCAGTTGGGCGCCAGCCGCGAAAAGACCAGCCGCCTGGAGGGCGCGGGCGGGGTCTTCACTTTGTACAATGCTTCGGTGAATGTGTCGTATGCCCTGGACGTGTTCGGCGGCAACAAGCGCCAGCTGGAGGGCTTGCAGGCACTGGCCGATTACCAGCAGTATCAGCTGGAAGCGGCCTGGCTGGCCCTGACGGCCAACCTGGTGACGACGGCCATCCGCGAAGCGTCCCTGCGGGGCCAACTGCAGGCGACGCGGGAAGTGCTCGACGCGCAGCAGCAACAGCTCGACCTCATCGAGCAGCAATTCCGCTTCGGGGCCATCCCCCGCGCGACGGTCCTGCTCCAGCGCAACACCGTGGCGCAGACGCGCGCCACCCTGCCGCCCCTGGAGAAAGCCCTGGCCCTGACGCGCCACCAGCTTTCCGTGTATGCGGGCCGGCTGCCCGGCGAACCGGGCATGCCCGAATTCGACCTGGCGTCGCTGCGCCTGCCGCTGGACTTGCCCGTCTCCCTGCCGTCGGCCCTCGTGCACCAGCGGCCCGACATCCGCGCCAGCGAGGCGCTGCTGCACCAGGCCAGCGCGCAGATCGGCGTGGCCACGGCGAACCAGTATCCGCAAGTCACCCTGACGGGCAACTATGGCTCGCTGGCCACCAGCCTGCCCGGCCTGCTGCACGGCGGTTCCGCCGTCTGGGGCGTGGCGGCCGGACTGGCCCAGCCCCTCTTCAATGGCGGCGCCCTGAGCGCCAGGCGGCGCGCCGCCATCGCCGCCTACGACGGGGCGGCGGCCGGGTACCGCGCCACCGTGCTGGGCGCGTTCCAGAACGTGGCCGACAGCCTGCGGGCGCTCGAGGCGGACGCCGCCGCGCTGCAGCAGCAGGCCGAGGTGGCGGCGCTGGCCGGCGAATCGCTGGCGCTGAGCACGCAGCAATACAAGCTGGGCGCCATCAGTTACCTGAGCCTGCTGGACGTGCAGCGTACCTACCAGCAGGCCAGGGTGGGCCTGGTGCAGGCGCAGGCGGCGCGCTTTGCCGACAGCGCCGCGCTGTTCCAGGCGCTGGGCGGCGGCTGGTGGAACCGGCCCGCGCTGGAGACGGTCAGCGCCACGACGGCCTTGCCCGTGAGGGCGGACACGGACTGACTTTCGGACGCCGCAATAACAGGGGGTGCATCCATGACGAAACGCACGAAGCGCATGTTCATCATGCTGGGGGCGGTGGCGCTGCTGATTGCCTTGCTGGCGCTGGGGTTCTTCCTGCATATCCGGCAGCTGATGGCCAGCGCGCCCAAGCCGGCGCCGCAGACCGTCTCGGCCACCATCATCCGCAAGGTCGACTGGCAGCCGCACCTGTCGTCCGTAGGCACCCTGGTGGCCGTGCGCGGCGTCGACGTGACGAGCGAAATCGCGGGCCTCGTCAGGACCATCCATTTCAAGTCGGGCCAGGATGTGGCGGCCGGGCAGCTGCTGGTGCAGCTGAATGCCGATGCCGATATCGCGCAGCTGCGCGCGCTGGAGGCGGCGGCCGAACTGGCCGCTTCCGTGCTCCGGCGCGACCAGCAGCAATTTGCCGTCCAGGCCATCAGCCAGGCCCAGGTCGACAGCGACGAGGCCGACCTGAAAAGCAAGCAGGCGCTGGCCGGCCAGCAGGCGGCGCTGGTGGCAAAGAAAACCATCCGCGCGCCGTTTGCGGGCAGGCTCGGCATTACCACCGTCAATCCGGGCCAGTACCTGAATCCCGGCGACAAGATCGTCACCCTGCAAACCATCGATCCCATCTATGTGGACTTCTATATTCCGCAAAAGCAGCTGAGCGGGCTGCAGGTGGGGCAAGTGCTGGCCCTGTCCAGCGACGCCTATGCGCAAACGGCCTTCGCCGGCAAGGTCAGCGCCATCAGCTCCAAGGTCGATCCCGCCACGCGCAACGTGCAGGTCGAGGCCACGGTGGCCAATCCCAAACGGCAGTTGCTACCGGGAATGTTTGCCAACGTGCACGTGGAGGTGGGCGCCAGGCAGTCCTACCTGACCTTGCCGCAGACGGCCATCACCTACAACCCGTATGGCTCCACCGTCTTCGTCGTGCAGCCGGCGCAGCAGTCTCCCCAGGCCCCCGGAACCGCCGCGGCGGCGCCGCCGCCCAAGGCGGGCGACCTGGTGGTGCGGCAAGTCTTCGTGACGACGGGCGAGACGCGGGGCGACCAGGTGGCCGTGCTGACGGGCCTCGCCGAGGGACAGCAGGTCGTCACCAGCGGGCAGATCAAGCTCAAGAACGGCAGCCCCGTGGTGATCAGCAACGTCGTCGAGCCGCGCGACAACCCGCGGCCCACCCCGCAGGAACACTGAGGCGCCGCCATGAATTTCACCGATATCTTTATCCGCCGGCCCGTGCTGGCGATGGTGGTGAGCCTGCTGCTGGTGGTGCTGGGATTGCGTTCCCTGTTCAGCCTGCCGATCAACCAGTATCCGAAGACGCAGAACGCGGTGGTGACCATTTCCACCACCTACTACGGGGCCGATGCGCAGACGGTGGCCGGTTTCATCACGCAGCCGCTGGAATCGGCCATCGCGCAGGCGCAGGGCATCGATTACCTGTCCTCGTCGAGCAGCAGTGGCGTGTCGACCATCACGGCCACCCTGCGCCTCAATTACGATGCGAACCGGGCTTTGACGGAAATCAATACCCAGGTCAGTTCCGTGCGCAACCAGCTGCCGGCGCAGGCCCAGGCGCCCGTGCTGACGGTGCAGACGGGGCAGACGACGGATGCCATGTACCTGGGCTTTTACAGCAAGACCTTGCCGACGAATAATGTGACGGATTACCTCAGCCGCGTCGTCAAGCCCAAGCTCGACTCCATCAGCGGCGTGCAGACGGCCGAACTGCTGGGCGCGCGCCTGTTCGCCCTGCGCGCCTGGCTCGATGCGGACAAGATGGCCGCCTTCGGCGTGACGGCGGCCGACGTCAGCACGGCGCTGGGCAACAACAACTACCTGGCGGCGCTCGGTTCCAGCAAGGGGCAGATGGTGACCATTCCCCTGACGGCGGGCACGGACCTGCATTCGGTGGACGAATTCAGGCAGCTCGTCGTCAAGCGCAGCGGCGACTCCATCGTGCGCCTGCAAGACCTGGCCACGGTCGTGCTGGGATCGGAAAACTATGACTTCAACGTGGCCTTCAGCGGCGTGCGTTCCGTCTTCATCGGCATCAAGGTGGCGCCGGAAGCGAATATCCTCGACGTGGCCCAGCGCGTGCGCGCCGCCTTTCCCGACATCCGCTCGCAGTTGCCGGCGGGGCTGACGGGCGAGATCGTGTATGACTCGACCTTCTTCATCAATACCTCCATCCGTGAAGTCATCAAGACCCTGGTCGAGGCGCTGCTGATCGTCACCATCGTCATCTTCCTGTTCCTGGGCAGCCTGCGGGCCGTCATCGTGCCCGTGATCGCCATGCCGCTGTCCCTCGTCGGCACGTTCGCCGTCATGCTGGCGCTCGGCTACTCCATCAATCTGCTGACCCTGCTGGCCATCGTGTTGGCCATCGGCCTCGTGGTCGACGACGCCATCATCGTGGTGGAAAACGTCGACCGCCACATGAAGCTGGGCCAGCCGCCGCTGCAGGCCAGCCTGCTGGCGGCGCGCGAGCTGGGCAGCCCGATCCTGGCCATGACGGTGGTGCTCATCGCCGTCTACGTGCCCATCGGCTTCCAGGGCGGCCTGACGGGCGCGCTGTTCACGGAGTTCGCCTTCACCCTGGCCGGCGCCGTGGCTGTCTCGGGCATCGTGGCCCTGAGCCTGTCGCCCATGATGTGTTCGCGCTTTTTCCGTCCGGAACAGGACAGCGGGCGCTTCGTGCAAGCCATCGACCGTGTCTTCGGCAAGGTCCATGAGCGCTACCGGCGCATCCTGCACAGCCTGCTCGACACCTGGCTGGTGCTGGTCGTGATGGCGGCCCTGCTGATGCTGGTACTGGGGCTGATGTTCAGGATGGCGCAGTCCGAACTGGCGCCCGAGGAAGACCAGGGCGTCGTGCTGTCGCAGGTGGTGGGCGACCCGACGGCCACCTCGGACCAGATGCAGACCTATGCCGAGCAGATTTACCAGGTGGCCAGGGGCATGCCGGAATACAGCCAGATGTTCCAGATCACGGGCGTGCCGACTGTCAACTCCGGCTTTGGCGGCATGCTGATGACGCCGTGGAATGCGCGCACGCGCAGCGCCCAGCAGGTGCAGCAGGACTTGCAGGCGGGCTGGAACAGGATCGCCGGCGCGCGCGTGGCCGCCTTCCAGTTTCCCGCCTTGCCCGGCTCTTCGGGCTTGCCCGTGCAATTCGTCATCACCACCACGGAGCCGTTTGAAAACCTCAACACCGTCGCGCAGCAGGTGCTCGACAAGGCGCGCGCGTCGGGCAAGTTCTATTTCATCGACACGGACTTGAAGATTGACAAGCCGCAAGCGACCGTCGTGGTCGACCGCGACAACGTGGCCGCGCTGGGCATGACGCAGCAGGACGTGGGCGCGGCCCTGGGGGCGGCGCTGGGCGGCGGCTACGTCAATTACTTTTCCATCGCCGGACGCTCGTACAAGGTGATCCCGCAGGTGCTGCAGGTGGACCGCCTGAATCCGTCTGCAGTGCTCGACTTCCATATCCGCACGCCCGACGGCGCCATGCTGCCGGCCAGCACCGTGGCGCACATCCGCTACGATGTCGTGCCCGAATCGATCAACCGCTTCCAGCAGCTCAATTCCGCCACCCTGTCCGGCGTGTCCGGTGCGTCGCAGGGCGAAGTGCTGGCATTCATGCGGCAAGCCGTGGCCGAGGCGGCGCCCAGCGGCTACACGGTCGATTATGCGGGCCAGTCGCGCCAGTTCGTGCAGGAATCAGGCGGCTTCGTCGTCACCATGCTGTTTGCCGTCGTCATCGTCTTCCTGGCGCTGGCGGCGCAGTTCGAGAGTTTCCGCGACCCCGTCGTGATCCTCGTCTCCGTGCCGCTGGCCCTGTTTGGCGCCACCATGTTCATCTTCCTGGGTTTTGCCTCGATCAACATTTACACGGAGGTGGGCCTGGTGACCCTGATGGGGCTGATCAGCAAGCACGGCATCCTGATCGTGGAAGTGGCCAACCAGCTGCAAAAGGCGGGCAGGAGCAAGCGCGAGGCGGTGGAAGAGGCTGCCACCGTGCGCCTGCGCCCCATCCTGATGACGACGGCCGCCATGGTGTTTGGCGTGCTGCCGCTCGTGATCGCCTCTGGCGCGGGCGCGGCCGGGCGCCACGCGATGGGGCTGGTGATTTTCACGGGTTTGTCCATCGGCACCCTGTTTACCCTGTTCGTCGTGCCGGCCATGTACCTGTTCCTTGCCGCCGATCACCAGGCCCTGCGTGCCGGCGCGGCGGACAGCGCGACGGAGGAAGTGCTGGCGCACTGATCGCCGGCCGCCGCCGCGCGGGCGTCGCCGCGTGGAAGACGCCTCGTGCCTGAGGCATGCTCGGGACGCGGCCGAGACATGGCAGCGCCGTGGTGCGCGCGGGCGGAACGGTGAGGGTGAAGTGAGGTAGGTAAGGTAGGTGAGGTGAGGTGAGGTGAGGTGAGGGTGAACTAAAGTGAGGTGAGGGGGGAATGAAGTGAAGTGAAGTGAAGTGAAGTGAAATGAAGTGGGATGCGGGAGGTGCGGGCAGATGCGAAGGCCGGGCGCGCGGGCGCTGCGGCTGGGTACAGCGGAAAGCCTCCGCGGGAAGGCTTTCCGTGGTCGATGCCTTGCAGGCCTTCCGCCATGGCGGCGGGCCGCTGCAGGGGCGCTGCTTCAGCGGCAGTGTCAGCTGCTGCGGGGCGGCGGCGTGGTGGTGCCGGTGCCGGTACCTGGCGTGGTGCTGCTGGCGGGCGGCACGGCGGGGGGCGTGGTCGTGCCGTCGGGATTGGTGGTGCTGCCCGGTACGGTGCCCGATGGCGTGGCGGGCGGGGTACTGTCGGGTGTCATGCCGCCGCCCGTGCCCGAGGTGCCGGAAGTGCCGCTGGTGCCGGGCGTCGTGGCCGGCGTGGCATCGGGCGTGGCGGCAGGGGTGGCCGGCGCGGTACTGGTGTCATTGTGCTTGTTGCAGCCGCCCAGCAGCGCGCACACGATGGCGCTGCCGAGGACAAGCCTGCTGGTGTTCAGGAATGGGGCCGTCATGATGGATCCTTTCTCGTTGGAAAGCTGTCGTGAAAGTTCGGATGAGAGTCCGGGCATCGCCGGGCCGCCCGCCCGGATGGCATGACGGGCAGCCGTAGCAATGCTGGCATCGCTTGCAAAAATTAGAGTAGGCAGGCGCGCGCAGGTTCACCGGATTTACAAATCAGCAGAGGAGGATGAGGGGAGCGACCATCCCCTTTGACCTGGCGCAAGCGCACCCCGCGAACGACAAGCGCCGCCGGGGAAAGCGCCCGGACGACACGCCATGCCCATCGCGGAATGCCTCCGCTGGCTGCCCCGTCCGCGTCCGCTCCGACGGCGCTGCCTGGCGACCAGGTTTTCCTCGGGGAGGGCGTCAGCTAGGCGTGGCGGCCCGGCCTACACCGGCCAGGTGTGGCGCGGCCTGGCCCGGCCTGGCGCGGCGCGGCCCGGTATGGCCACACCACGCCTGGCGTGGCGAGGCGAGGCGCAGGCCGGCACGCGGCCAGGCTGCCAGCGGGGCTAGGACTTGGGCGCGGCCGGCATGTCGGGCTGGGCGGTGACGGGCGTGCCGGCCGCTTCCAGCGGCGCAACGAAGTTGCACAGGTCCAGCTGCAGCTTGCCCTGCCTGCCCAGGGCCGGGTTGAAGGCGTACGAGGTGATGCCGCAGTTGGGCACGTCGGCGGCCCGGTCGATGGCGAGGATGGCTTGCTCGTCGCAGCGCTCCAGCAGGTAGCGGAAGCAGTTGACGATGACCTGGTGGCCGACGACCAGCACCCGTTCTCCCCGGTATTCGCGCGTGATGGTGTCGAGCACGCTGCGTAGGCGCAGGATGACGTCGCACCAGCTTTCGCCACCGGGCGGGCGAAAATAGAACTTGCCCACGTGCTGGCGCTGTTCGTACAGTTCCGGGTATTTGCTGGCGATGCCATGCACGGTCAGGCGGTCGAGGATGCCGAATTCCTTTTCGCGCAGGCGCTCGTCGGCCACGACGGCGGTCAGGCTGTCCCCGTCCAGCCGCGCCAGCACGGCCTGCGCCGTCTGGCGCGCGCGCACGTAGGGCGAATACAGCACGACGGTCGGTCGTTGTTCAGGGGGGAGGGTGGCGAACCAGTCGCCCAGCGCCTGCGCCTGGCGCGCACCGAGGCTGGAGAGGGGGACATCGACATCGCGCTCGGCGATGGCGATGGATAACTGTTTTTCCGCTTCGGCGGCGTCGCGCGCCACGTTGCCGGCACTCTGGCCGTGACGCACGATCCAGATCTGCTGCGGCCATTTCTGTTCCATCGTCTCGCGCCTTCCTCTGTATTTGTTGTGAATCAATATAGAGGAAAGCGGCCAGGCGCGGCGCGCCGCTGCCTAGCGTGCGGCGGTCAGGCCGTGTGTTCCGCCTCGTCCAGGTCGGGCGCGTCGTCGCTGTTGTAGACGGCCAGGTCGGTCTCGCCCATGACGCGGCTGGCGACGGTGCCGGCCGTGATGGAGCCGCTCACGTTCAGGGCCGTGCGGCCCATGTCGATCAGCGGTTCGACGGAGATCAGCAAGCCGGCCAGGGCGACGGGCAGATCCATCGCCGACAGCACGATCAGGGCGGCGAACGTGGCGCCGCCGCCCACGCCGGCCACGCCGACGGAACCGATGGTGATGATGGCCAGCAAGGGCAGCAGGAAGCTGATGGTGAACGGGTCGACGCCGACGGTGGGGGCGATCATCACGGCCAGCATGGCGGGATAGATGCCGGCGCAGCCGTTCTGGCCGATGGTCGAGCCGAACGAGGCGGCGAAGTTGGCGATGCCTTCCGGCGTGCCCAGGCGCTGGGTCTGCGTCTGCACGCTCATCGGGATGGAACCGGCACTGGTGCGCGACGTGAAGGCGAAGGCCAGCACGGGGAAGACTTTCTTGACGAAGCGCAGCGGGTTCAGGCCCGTGCCGGCGATGATGGCCAGGTGCACGAGGAACATCAGGATCAGGGCGCTGTAGGAGGCCACGACGAAGTTGATCAATTTCAGAATGTCCGTGTAGCTCGACGAGGCCACCACTTCAAACATCAGCGCGAAGACGCCATACGGCGTCAGGCGCAGCACCAGGGTGACCATGCGCATGACGATGGCGTGTGCGACTTTCATGAAGCTTTCGAAAGAAGCGAAGATTTCCGGCTTCTTGGCGGCGATGCCCGTGGCCGAGATGCCGATGAAGATGGAGAACACGACCACGGCGATGGTCGACGTCTTGCGCGCACCCGTCATGTCGAGGAAGGGGTTGGTCGGCACGAAACTGACCAGCAGTTTCGGCAGGGACAGGGCTTTCGCCGTTTCCAGCGAGCCTTGCAGCTGCACGCCGCGCGCCACTTCGGCGGCGCTCGACGTCAGGCCCACGGCCGTCAGGCCGAACAGCTTGGCCATCAGGATGCCCAGCGCGGCGGCGATGGTGGTGGTGATGAGCAGGGTGCCGATGGTCAGCGCGCTGATCTTGCCCAGCGAACTCGCATCCTTGAGTTTCAGGATGGCGGAGATGATGGAGACCATGATCAGCGGCATGATGATCATCTGCAGCAGCTTCACGTAGCCGCTGCCGACGATGTCGATGTACTCATTGGTGCCGGCGATGACGGGCGAGCCGGCGCCGTAGAAGGCCTGCACGGCCGCGCCCAGCAGCACGCCCAGGCCCAGGCCCGTGAACACGCGCACGGTGAACGTGGCGTGATGTCGTTGCTGGCGGAACATGAAGGCGAAGACGATCAGCGCAACGAGCAGGTTCAGAATGATGTTAATTGCCATGAGAGGGCCTTATCTTGGTTTTATTCGAGACTGCAGTGAGCATTCCAACATTGCTACAGGTGACAGCTGCCCCAGCCCGGGGCGGAAGGGCAAGCACTGTACAGTACTATGCTGGCGTTCTGCACAATACCGCTGCGAATATTACGCTATATGAATATGCTCCACAGGCATAAGTCTTCCGGATGATTGTGAAACGGGCGATTTCATGCCAGCATGCCAGCTTTGCCCGTTTGACCACGCCGTGCCAGACGACCGATAAGGAAGACCATGAATGCATTAACTGAAGTACAAGTACTGGACGCGGAAGAGCGCCTGCGCCTGGCCATGATGGCCTCCGACGTGGCCGCGCTGGCGCTCCTGCTGGCCGATGACCTGCTGTTTACGAATCACCTGGGCCACTTGCTGAGCAAGCATGCGGACCTGGCCGCGCACGAGCAGCGCCTGCTCACCATCACCGAGCTGCGCGCGTCCGAGCGCCATGTGCGCATCACGGGCAGCGTGGCCGTGGTCTCCGTGCGCATGCACCTGACGGGCAGCTACCATGACGTGGAAACGCAGGGCGACTTCCGTTTTACGCGCGTGTGGGCGCAGGATGGGGCCGGCGCGCTGCAGGTGGTCGCCGCCCATTCCGGCGTCGTGGCATAGGGGGCAGAGCGAGTGGATCATCGTTCCAAAGGACAGCTGGTCGAAGCTGTCATCGCCGCCGGCCCCGCCACCCTGGCCATCGCGGCCGGCTATCCCGTGCTGCTGTACAACCTGATGCGCACCTGGGCCGACGCGCCCGGCGCCAACGGGCTGGCCGCCGTGCTGCTGACGGGCGGCCTGTGGGCCTTGCTGGAATTCTGGCGCATCGCCCTGGCCACCGTGGCGCGCAAGGCGTATGCGTTCACCTGGCGTTTCTGGCTGGCCATCGCCGCCTTCCTTGCCTGCTTCGCGCGTTTCGCGCCGGACATGCCGGCGGGCCTGGTCCTGCTGTTACTGGTGCTGCCGGCGCTGGCCTGGACCCATTTCATTTTGTTGCAGCTCAAACGCCCGCGCGGCGTCTGAGTTTCGCACAAGCAATGCCAGCCGTGGCAAGATCGTCATGCCACGGCCGCCCGCTATCGATATAATCATTTCCCACATGCATGGCAAACGGCATGCCTGGCGTAACTTCTCTTATTTTGAAAGAATTTCGATGAAAGCTCTCTTTTTGCTGCTGTTCGTATCGGGTGCGGCCCTGGCCGATGACGCTGCCATGTTGCAATGCCGTTCGCTGGCCGATGTGCCCAGCCGCGTGAAATGCTATGACGCCATCCCACTGGGTGCCGCCGCGCCTGTCGCCGCTGCCGTGGCCGCTCCCGCCGCCGTGCCGACGGCGCAGCAGCGCGAGCAGAGTTTTGGCATGGAAATGGTGAAGGTGCCCAAGGCCGCCGAGCCGGAAGAAGGCAAATCGATCAGCAGCACCATCGCCGGCAAGTTCGATGGCTGGAGCGGCAATGAATTGATCAAATTGAGCAATGGCCAGGTGTGGCGCATCGTCGACGGCAGCTCCGCCGTGCTGGCGCCGCTGACCAATCCCAAGGTGACGGTCGAACGCAATTTCATCGGCACCTTCTTCCTGAAGATCGAAGGGACGAACAATTCGCCCAAAGTGCGCCGCGTGCAGTAAATGCCTGCCGCACGGGGCGCGGGCAGGCATCAGTGCTGCGCGTCCATATTGCGCAGCAGCTCGCTTATCCAGTCGATGAAGGAGCGCACGGCCGGCGACAGGTGCCGGTTTTGCGGATACAGGACCGACAGCGGCACGACCGGCCCCCGGTACTGCTGCAGCACGGGCACCAGCTGCCCGGCGCGCACATGCGGCGCCGCCAGGAAGCTGGCGATGCGTATCAGCCCCAGTCCTTCCAGGCCGCAAGTGATATAGGCATCCGTATCGTTGACGGCCAGGCTGCCGCGCAAGGTGATGGCGCGCTCCTCGCCGTCGACGATGAAATGCCAGGCCAGCGGCCGCCCCGTATGTCCTGAATGAAATTCCACCGCCTGGTGCTGTGCCAGCTCCTCCAGCGAGCGGGGCGCGCCATGCCGTTCCAGGTAGGCGGGCGAGGCGCACGTCACCCATGCGAAGCCGCCGATGCGGCGCGCCACCAGCAAGGCCGACAATTCCGGCACGCCCGCGCGCACCACGCAGTCGACGCCTGCCTGCAGCAGGTCGACGGGGCGGTCGCCCAGGGTCAGCACGAGATCGATGTCCGGGTAGCGGGCCTGGAAGGTCTGGATGGCGGGCAAGACTACCTGCCGCGCGAACGAGGACGTCATGTCCACGCGCAAGATGCCCCGCGGCGTGGCCGTGCCGTTCGACAAGGCGCTGTCGACGCGTTTGAGCTCGCTCAATATGCGCTGGCAATGGTCGTAATACACGTCGCCGTCCTGGGTCAGGCTCAGCTGTCGCGTCGTGCGCTGCAGCAGCCGCACGCCCAGCAAGGCTTCCAGGTCCTGGATCGAGCGGCTGACGGTGGAGCGCGGGATCGACAGATTCCTGGCCGCGCCGGCAAAGCTGCGCGCTTCCACGACGCGCGAGAAAATCTGCATGCCCCGTATCCTGTCCACCGCCGCTCCCGTGTCTGCTGTTGAGAATCGATTATCCCATTTTTCGCAATTCTGAAGGCAAGCCGCGCCCGCTTATGGGGGAGGCGTCTCCTGCCTATACTGCCCTGCATCCCGGCATTCCTGTGCATACCCGCTGGCTGTGCCGAAAAATGGATCAATCCCCCACTGAACGGAAGGAAGCAAGCATGTCCCCTCATTCCCATGAATTGCCTCACGGCGCCATCCTCGTGCTCGGTGCCGGCGAACTCGGCATGGCGGTGCTGCGCCACCTGGCGCCGCGCTGCCAGGCACTGGCCAGGCCGCTCGCCGTGCTGGTGTCGCCCCGCTCGCTGCAGGCGCCGGACTCCGCGCAGGCGCGCAGGCAGGCGGAACTGCGCGCCATGGGCGTGCGCCTGCTGCCCTTCGACCTGCAGGGCGGCAGCGAGGCGGCACTGGCCGCGCTGCTGCAGCCCTTCGACACGGTACTCAACTGCACGGGTTTCGTGGCGGGGCCGGGCACCCAGACGAGGATCACGGGCGCCGTGCTGGCCGCCGGCGTGCGCCGCTATTTTCCCTGGCAGTTCGGCGTCGATTACGACGTCGTCGGCACGGGCAGCGGGCAGCCCGTGTTCGACGAACAATATGCCGTGCGCCAGCAGCTGCGCGCGCAGTCGGCCACCGCATGGGTGATCGTCTCGACGGGCATGTTTACCAGTTTCCTGTTCGAGCCGCTATTCTGCCTGGTGGATTTCGGCGGCGACGTGGTGCGCGCACTGGGCAGCTGGGAGACGCGGCTGACGGTGACCACGCCGGACGATATCGGCCGCCTCACCAGCGCCATCGTGCTGGAAACGCCCGCCATCCGCGACCGGGTGGTGTACGTGGCCGGCGACACGCTCTCGTATGGCCGGCTGGCGGAGATCGTGGAAGAGGTGACGGGACGCCCTTTCCGCCGCGAACTGCTGACGCCGGAGCGGCTGGCCGCCGACCTTGCCGGACAGCCCGGCGATGGCATGGCGCGCTACCGCATCGCCTTTGCGCGCGGCGACGGCATGTGGTGGGACAAGGAAAATACCTACAACGCGCAGCGCGGCATCGCCACGGTGGACGTGCGGACCTGGCTGCATGCGCACGGCGGCCTCTGGCATTCCCGCGGCACGCCGCCGGGCGCGTGAAGGGTGCGTGATGGGCGCGTGAAGGGTGCGATGCAGGGCGCCTTCAGTCCTGCGTTTCTTCTTCCGCCTTCAGCCAGGCGATGCGCCCGTTGCCCGCCTCGTCCAGGTGGGACAGCAGGGCGGTGGCCGCCGTTTCCGGCAGGCTGAAGTCGAACAGCACGGCGTCGCCGTGCGCCACGTTCAGCAGGGTGGCGCCGGCCCCGTCGAGCTCGCGGCGCAGCATGCCTTCCATCGCATACGGCACCGTGCAGCGCAGGGACCGTTGGCGTACGATGGCCGTCTTTTCCGCCTGCAGCAGCGCCTGCGCCACGCTGTCCGTGTAGGCGCGCACGAGGCCGCCCGCGCCCAGCTTGATGCCGCCAAAGTAGCGCACGACGGTGGCCAGCACGCCTTCGAGGTCCTGGTGGCGCAGCACGTCGAGCATGGGCCGCCCGGCCGTGCCGCTCGGCTCGCCATCATCGACGGCAGCCGACTGCCCGCCCGCCAGCAGCGCCCAGCACACGTGACAGGCACCCGGATGCTGCGCCTTCAAGTCATTGACCACCTGCTGCGCGCTGGCGCGGTCCGTCATCGGCTGCACGCAGCCGATGAAACGGCTTTTCTTGATGATCAGTTCGCTGTGGACGGGGGCGGCAATGGTAAACGGCATGGCGGGGATGAAAGCGGGCAAAGCAGCATGATAGAGGAAATGCGCCCGGCCGCGACCGTCGAGGGGGAGATTGCGTATCTCAGGGATATAATTGACTCACCTGATTTTCAATCATTCCCTCTATTTCATAATTCCTATGCACAATGACGACCGCTTCGATGGCATCCATGACTTCGTGATGACGGTGAAACTGGGCAGCTTTGCCGCCGCCGCGGCCGCGCAAGGCGTGACGGCGTCGGGCGTGGGCAAGAGCGTGTCGCGGCTGGAAGCGCGCCTGGGCACCAAGCTGCTGCACCGTACCACGCGCCGCCTGACCCTCACCCCCGAGGGGCGCACGTATTACGACATGTGCGTGCAGATGCTGGAAGACCTGGAGGCAACGGAACACGGCCTGATCGTCGGCCAGCAAGTGCCCACGGGACGCCTGCGCGTGGACGTGCCGGCCGCGTTTGGCCGCCGCCACATCCTGCCCACCTTGCTGGAACTGGCCGCGCGCCACGCGGGCATCGAGCTGGCCGTGACCTTCACGGACCGCACCGTCAACCTGGTCGAGGAGGGCATCGACCTGGCCGTGCGCATCGGCGCGCTGAACAACGACGCCGACCTGGTGGCACGCCAGCTGGGCACGCAGCGGCTGCTGATCTGCGCCGCCCCGTCCTACCTGGCGCAGCACGGCACGCCGCAGGTGCGCGGCGAGTTGAGCCAGCACGACTGCATCGTGGGCTGGCGCCGGCAAGGGCCGGCCACCTGGCTGCTGCGCGAGGAAGACGGCACCTCCACCGAGCAGACGATCCGCGTGCGCCATGCCTTGCGCGATGGCGAGGCGATGCTGGCGGCCACCGTAGCGGGCGCCGGCCTGTGCCAGCTGCCCACCTGGCTGATCGATGCGCACCTGGCGTCGGGCCAGCTGCTGCCCGTGCTGCAGCAGCATGCGGGCGGCGAAATGCCCATCCACGCCGTGTGGCCGGCCACGCGCTATGTCAAGCCCCGTTTGCGCGTGGCCATCGATGCGCTGGTGGCGCTGGCCGCCGCGCCGAATCCCGTGTTTCATCCGGCGGCTTGACCTGGCTCAATCCGCGTCCATCGGCCGCTATCCGCGTCAATCGGCATTAAATAGGGGCAGCACATGCTCGGCCATCTCCGCGATGACCTCTTCGGCGGGGCGCTGCGACGGCTTCATGTTCAGCGCCACGTGGCTCACGCCCAGCGCGCGCTGCGCCTGCCAGCGTTCGATCAGGGCATGGCGGCCGATGCGCACCACATTGTAGTAGCGCCGCGGCGGCGCGTCCGGGTCCTTGTCCAGGTCGAAGAAGGTGGCGTAGCCATAGGGCGGCGGCGTCCTGTCGCCCGCATGCAGGCGCAGGCTGGCCAGGATGTCGCCGATCGCCTGGGCATCGTCGACGGACCAGATCCACGCGTCGACGTTGCGCGCCAGCCAGTCGATGGGCTGGCGCGAGCGGCCCACGGCCAGCATGGGCAGGTGGCGGCGCACGGGTTTCGGTACCAGGTCCAGGCTGCCGTCCAGGGTGCCGTAATGCCGCGTCGTGGCGGCCGGGAATGACTGTCCGCCCAGCTGGCGCAGCAGGGCGAAGGCTTCGCGGTAGCGCTCGTCGCGGTTGTCGAAATCGGCGCCGAAGGCCGGATATTCGCCGGGCCGGTCGCCCGTCGACAGGCCGAGCAGGAAGCGCCCGCCGCTCAGCTGATCCACCGAGGCCGCCTGCTTGGCGACGATGACGGGATCGCGCAAGGGCAGCACGATGCCGGCCGTGCCGATGCTGATGCGTTTCGTGACGGAGGCCAGGAAGCCTGCATACACGAAGGGATCGAAGACCTGCCCCGCGTCGCCGAATGCCGGATCGAGGAAGGGCACGTCGCGCAGCCAGATGCTGGCAAAGCCCGCGTCGTCGACGAGCCTGGCCATGCGCTCGTGGTCCCGCATGGTGGGCAGCGGTGAGCCGGGGTAGGCTTCCAGCGGCGCGATCAGGCCGAAGGTCAGCTTGCCCGGACTGAACACGCGCCGGAACGGGGCGTGCTGCGCCAGGCTGGCCGGCGCGGGCGCCGGGGTCTCGTGGTGCTGTCGCAAATCCATGATGTCGTTCCTTTCGCTTATGCGGCCGTCGTCGCCGGCAGTTCCAGCTTGTCGCCGGGCTGGCCGCCGCCGCCATTGCGCGCGGGCCAGACGATGTCGAGCTGCGAGCGGCTGATGTACCAGCGGCCGTCGATGCGGCGGTATTCGTCCGCATACGCGCCCAGCAAAATCCACGGGTCGCGCTGCTCCGGCTGGCGCGTGTGCAGGTCGATCAGGTAGCAGCGCCCCTGCGCCGTGTCCCCGTCGAGCAGCTCCACCCAGTGGTTCGTCACGGCGTGCAGGAAGGGATAGCTGCCATGGCGCTCGGTGTCGTAGTCGTCGAAGGCTTGCTGCAGGCCGGCGCGGATGGCTTCCCGTCCGCGCCATTCGCCCAGCCCCGCGTTGCAGACGGCGTCCGGCGCGAACAGGTCGGCCAGTTCGCCGATGCGGTTGCTGTCCAATAAATGGCTGTAGCGGATGCGCAGGTTTTTGATCGCTTCCAGGTCCAGCAGTGTTTGCATATTCATCGTGTGTCCTTTCAAATGGTTGGCGGAAGTGCGGGCCAAAGAGCGGGCCAAAGAACGGGCCGCTTACTGCGGCGCCGCCGCAAAGGCGGGGTAGTCCGTATAGCCCTTGGCGCCGTGCGGGCCGTAGAAGGTGGCGCGCTCGGCCTGTGCCAGCGGCCAGCCGTGGCGCAGGCGCTCGACCAGGTCCGGGTTGGCGATGAACGGACGGCCGAAGGCGGCCAGGTCGATGCGCCCCTCCTGCAATGCCGCTTCCGCGCTGTCCCCGTCGAAGCCGCCCGCCGAGATCAGGGTGCCCCGGTAGGCGCGGCGGAACTCGGCCGCGAAGCCGGCGGGTATCGGCGTCTGCCCCAGGGTCAGCTGGTCGCTCGTGTGCACGTAGGCGAGGCCGCGTGCATTCAAGGCTTCGGCCAGGGCCAGCCAGGTGGCCGCTTCGTCGTCGAAGGGCGGCATGTCGTACAGGCGGCCGAATGGCGAGATGCGCACGCCGACGCGCTGCGCGCCCACTTCCGCACTCAGGGCGTCGATGGTGTCGAGGATCAGCCGCAGACGCTTGGCGATCGTGCCGCCATACGCGTCGTCGCGCGTGTTGAGGGCGCCGTTGATGAATTGTTCGAACAGGTAGCCGTTGGCGCCATGCAGCTCGATGCCGTCGAAGCCGGCCGCCATGGCGCGCCGCGCGGCCAGCACGAAGTCCTGAATGACGCGGGGGATTTCAGCGGCGTCCAGGGCGCGCGGCGCGCTGGCGGGCACTTGCCCGGCCACGCCCGGCGACACCCAGGCAAAGGCGGGCGAATTGTCCGCGCGGCGGGCCACGGACGACACGGGCGCGGCGCCACCGGCCTGCAGCGAGGTGTGCGACAGGCGGCCCACATGCCACAGCTGGGCAAAGATACGCCCGCCCCGTGCATGCACGGCGTCGCACACCTGGCGCCAGCCTTCCTGCTGCGCATCCGTGTACAGGCCGGGCACGAACAGGAAGCCCGTGCCTTCGCGGCTGACGGGGATGCCTTCGCTGATGATCAGCCCGGCAGACGCGCGCTGGGCGTAGTACAGGGCCGTCTGCGCGTCCGGCACGCCATCGGTGGCGCGCGAGCGCGTCATGGGCGCCATGACGATGCGGTTGGGCAGGGTCAGTCCCGCCAGGTCATACGGAGTGTAGAGTTTTTTCATAGCCAGTCCTTTCGGTCAAATACGGTGCGTGATGCGGGCGCAGGCATTGCCCGTGCCGCCATGCCGCCCATTGTATTTATGAACTGGAAAAAGATAATCTGGCTTTTGTTCCATGGACTCGATCCTGTGAGGATTGAATCAGGGAGGAGTGCGAAGGGAAGGGGCTGGAAAACAAAAAAGCCCACGAACCGGAATTCGTGGGCTTCTCTGATGTATTTGGTAGGCCGTGCGGGATTCGAACCTGCGACCAACGGATTAAAAGTCCGCTGCTCTACCAGCTGAGCTAACGACCCAAAAACTTTACAACAACTGCGGTAACGCTGTGCCGTATCAACATGCTTGCCATGCCGACGGCTGAATCTTGGTAGGCCGTGCGGGATTCGAACCTGCGACCAACGGATTAAAAGTCCGCTGCTCTACCAGCTGAGCTAACGACCCAAGGGCGGCTATTATGACGGCCAACGGCGGTTTTGGGAAGGGCTGGACGGCGCATGCATGGAAAAAAGCCTTGCGCAGGCCCCGCATCGGGTCTAATATAGGTAGATAGCCTACCTATATGGATGATGCCATGCCCCTTGACGAAGACCTTCCCATCCCCGAACGCGCGCTGGCGCTGTCCGATGAATTGCGCACGGCATTCAAGCGCCTGCTGCGCTCCATGCAGCGCGAAGGGGGCGAACTCGATGCCCGCGTGTCGATGATGCAGTACATGCTGCTGGCCCTGATCCACGAGCAGCCCGGCATCGGCGTGGCCGCGCTGGCGCGCCTGCAGAACGTGCGCGGCCCCACCGTCAGCGCCCAGGTCAAGTCGCTGGAAGAGGCGGGGCTGGTCGAGCGCAGCGCGCCCGATCCGCAGGACCGGCGCCGCTCGGGCCTGCAGCTGTCCGCCGAGGGCCTGGCCGTCCTCGACACCCTGCGCGCGCGCCGCCGCGATGCGCTGGCGCGGCGCATCGCCCGCCTGTCGCCGCAGCAGATGGACGCGCTGGCCGCCGCCATGCAGCCCCTGCTCGAGATTGGACAGGCATGAATACCCTGGACAAAACCGCGGCCGCGCAAGCGCCCCTGACGGAGCGCGAAGTGCGCGCCACCTACCTGGGCCTGATGGCCGTGCTGGGCCTGGGCGCGCTGGACCAGAGCATCGTCGCCACGGCCTTGCCGCGCATCGTCGCCGACCTGGGCGGCATGGCGCACCTGTCGTGGGTGGTGACGGCCTATGTGCTGGCCTCGACGGCCACCATGCCCCTGTACGGCAAGCTGGCCGACCAGTACGGCCGCCGCCCCATGATCTTCACGGCCCTGCTGACCTTTTTGCTCGGCTCCGTGCTGTGCGGGCTGGCGCAGAACATGACGGAACTCATCCTCTTCCGCGCCATCCAGGGCCTGGGCGCGGGCGGCTTCATGCCGCTGGCGCAGATCATCATCGGCGACATCGTGCCGCCCGCCGAGCGGGGCAAGCGCCAGGGCATGGTGCCCATCGTGTTTGCCGTCACCAGCGTGCTGGGTCCCGTCTTGGGCGGCGTCATCACGGATGCGCTGTCGTGGCACTGGATCTTCTATGTGAACCTGCCCGTGGGCGCCGTGGCCTTCTACATCATTGCGCGGGCCATGCGCAAGCCCGTGCGCACGCATGCGCACAAGATCGACTACCTGGGTTCCTTCCTGCTGACGGGCGCCATCACGGCGGCCCTGCTGGTGCTGGCGCTGGGCGGCACGGAGTGGCCGTGGGACTCGCTGGCCATCAAGGTGAGCGGCGGGATCGCCGTGCTGCTGGGTGTCTGGCTGGCCTTCCACGTGGGCAAGGTGGACGAGCCCGTGCTGCCGCCGGACCTGTTCGAGAACCGCACCTTCAATATCGCCAGCCTGGTGATGGCCGTGACCTTCATGGGCCTGATGGGCGCCAGCGTCTTCTTCCCCCTGTTCTTCCAGCTGGTGATGGGCACCAGTCCGGCGGAATCGGGCGTGATGACGGTGGCCATGATGGTGGGGCTGGTGGCGTCGTCGATGTTCAACGGGCGCGTGCTGTCGCGCTCGGGCAAGTACAAGATGGTGCAGGTGGCGGGGCTGGGCGTGGCGGTCGTGGCCTTTGCCGTGCTGGCCTGGGCCATGGAAACGTCGCGCGGCTACTGGATCATCGAGCCGGCCATCTTCTTCCTCGGCACGGGACTGGGCCTGGTGATGCCGAACATGACGATCGCCGTGCAGAATGCCTTGCCGCTGGCGCGGCGCGGCGTGGGCACGGCCATGCTGGCCTTCTTCCGCTCGCTGGGCGGCTTGCTGGGCGTGACGGCATCCGGTGCCATCCTCGCGGGCCAGCTGCACCAGCATGGCGTGGAAGCCGTCTCGGCGCTGGGCGCGCACGCGGCCGTGCAGACGGTGGAAGTCTACCGCCATGCGATCGCCAGCGTGTTCGGTGCCGGCGCCGTGCTGCTGTTACTGGGACTGCTCGCCTTGCTGTTCCTGCCGGAACTGCCCCTGGCGGGGCATCCGGCCACGGCGAAGGCGAAAGCTGATTAGTAGCGTTCCAGCCAGTGCGCGTACGGCGCCGGCATGACCCACGAGGCGCGCTCGACGCCGAGTTCCTTGGCGGCAAAATAGGCCCAGTGCGGGTTGGCCAGGTGCGCCTTGCCGACCATCACCACGTCCAGCTGTTCTTCCTTCACGACGCGCTCGGCGATGGCCGGCGTGCCGAAGCCCCAGGCGGACGAGACGGGCACGCCCGCTTCGCGCCGCACGCGCTCGGCGATGGGACCCATGAAGGCCGGGCCCCAGGGAATGGCCACGTCGGGAATCGTGAAGCCCATGCTGACGCTGATCATGTCCATGCCGGCCTCCTTGAACTGGCGCACGAGGGCGATCGATTCGAGCAGGGTCTGTTCGTCGCGGCCGTCGAATTCCAGCACGCCGAAGCGGATGGTCAGCGGCAGGTGCTCGGGCCACACGGCGCGCACGGCTTGCAAGGTTTCCAGCAGGAAGCGGCTACGGTTTTCCAGGCTGCCGCCGTAGATGTCGTCGCGCTGGTTGGCATGGGGCGAGAAGAAGCTTTGCGCCAGGTAGCCGTGGGCAAAGTGCAGTTCCAGCCATTCGAAGCCCGCTTCGCGGGCGCGCACGGCCGCGTCGACGAAGTTCTGTTTCACGCGGGCAATATCGTCGAGGTCCATGGCGCGCGGCACTTTCGGCAGGCCGCCGCCAAAGGCGATGGCGGACGGGGCGATGGTTTGCCAGCCGCGCGCGTCGCCGTCGGCAATGTGGTCGTCGCCTTCCCACGGGCGGTTGGCGCTGGCCTTGCGGCCCGCGTGGGCGATCTGGATGCCGGGCACGGCACCGGCCGCCTTGATGGCTTTTACCACCGGCACGAAGGCTTGCGCCAGATCATCGTTCCAGATGCCCGTGCAGCCGGGCGTGATGCGGCCTTCGGGCGCCACGGCCGTCGCTTCCATGATCACCAGGCCCGCGCCGCCGCGCGCCATGCCCGCATAGTGCGACAGGTGCCAGTCGTTGGGTGCGCCGTCGACGGCCATGTACTGGCACATGGGCGGCACGGCGATGCGGTTGCGCAGGGTGATGCCTTTGAGGGTGTAGGGCTGGAAGAGGGCGGACATGGTGGCCTTTGCGGTTGGTGGATGAATGGACTGCGGCTACAGATTCGGTAGTTCGTATATATTCGAAGAATGGAAATAGTATAGCCGATGCGGTATGATCCTGCTCATGCGTCCACACAAACATCCCCCCGCCAGCGAATTCGTCCTCGAGCGCGTGCTGTACGCCCTCAGCGATTCCATCCGCCTCGACATCGTGCGCCACCTGGCCTGCGTGGAGGCGGCCGCGTGCGGCGACCTGGACGGCGGAAGGCCGAAATCCACCGTTTCCCACCATTTCAAGGTCTTGCGCGAGGCGGGCCTCGTCTACACGGAAAACGCGGGCACGACGCATATGAACCGCTTGCGGCGGGCCGAGATCGACAGCCGCTTCCCCGGCTTGCTGGGCGCCATCCTGGCCCAGCCGCCGCAGCCGGCCGAGGCGCCAGGCACGGGCGGTCAGGGCGGCGCCTAGCCTGGCGTGCCACGCCATTTGCCAGGCTCGGCTATCATATCGGCCTTTTGGTAGATCCCCAGCCGCGCACGCCCCGCGCGACGGGCTGGCGACGGCTACCTGGCAAGGCAAGGGATGGGAATGACGGCAGCAGCAGTGGTATCACGGACGGACCTGGCACATCGTCCGCAGTTTGGCTGGATTAATCTGTTGAAGGCAGGCGCGGCGCAGCTGATCGTGCTGCACCACCTGGCGTTCTACGGCCCCATGTCCGACTATGTGCAGCCCCTGTGGCCCGAGGTGCTGGACTGGCTGGGCGGCAACGCGCGCATCGCCGTGCAAGTGTTCCTCGTCATCGGCGGCTTCCTCGTCGCCAAATCGCTGGCGCCCGCGGGCCGCCCCGGCATTGCCCGCCCCGTGCAGGCCGTCTGGCGCCGCTATGCCAAGCTGGCGCCGCCTTTCTTCGCCGCCACCCTGCTCGCCGCCGTGCTGACGCCCGTGGCCGGCATCTGGATGCTGCACGATTCCATGTCGGCCGCCGTCACCCTGGGCCAGCTGAGTGCCCATGCCCTGCTGCTGCACGGCGTGCTGGGCTATGAATCGCTGTCGGCCGGCGCCTGGTACGTGGCCATCGATTTCCAGCTGTACCTGCTGACGGTGCTGCTGCTGTGGCTGGGCGGCTGCCTGGCGGGCCGGCGCGCGCTGGCCTGGCTGATGCCGCTGGCCGTCACCGTGGGCATCGTCCTGTCCCTGCTGTACTTCAACCTCGATTCTGGCTGGGACAACTGGGCGCCGTATTTCTTCGGCAGCTATGGCTTGGGGCTCATGGCCTGGTGGGCCAGCGACCCGGTCCGCAAGCCCGGCGCCATGACCGCGCTCATGGCCATGGCCGCCGTGCCCGTCCTGCTGGCCCTGGCCATCGACTACCGCAGCCGCATCGCCCTGGCGCTGGTCGTCGCCTGCGCCCTGTTCCTGTTCGGCCGCGCCAAGACGCCCGCGCAGGGCCGCGCCTGGAATGTCATCAACGCCCTGGGCCGCATCTCCTACGCCGTCTTCCTCGTGCATTTCCCCGTCAGCCTGCTGGTCAATGCCTGGTTTACCGCCTATGCGCCCCTCGTGCCCGCCTGGCAGGCGCTGGGCATGCTGACGGCCTGGAGCGCCAGCCTGCTGGCCGGGGCCGCGTTTTACCGCTGGGTGGAGGTGCCGCTGGGGCATTTCGTACCGCTCGCCGTGGCGCACTTGCGCATGCGCCCCGTGCCGGGCTGAGCGCGGGGCCTGGCCCGATGCGCCGGGGCGCCGCCGGTGGCCGGCGTGTTGCCTGACGGTACATAAATAGTGATCAAGATGCTATGCTATCGGGATTGACAACAGTCAAGCTCCGTTCAATCACGCCCGTATCTAAAAATGATCACAAGAAGCCACGCCTCATACCGCCGTCCCTTGCGCATCGCCGGCCTGGTACTCTCTCTTTTGCTGCTGCTGGCGCTGGGCTATTTCCAGGCCCCGACGCTGGCATTCGATTTCGCCGGCATCTATGTCGTTGCCTTGATCGCGGCCTTGCCGGCCGTTGCGCTGGCGGGCCGCAAGGGACTGGCCGCAGCCTACGTGGTCCTGGCTGCGTTCTTTGGCGCCATTGTTTTCTTCACCAGCGCGCCATTGCTGCACGCGAACGCGTACTACAAGATGCTGGGGGCGGAAGCGCCGGCGAACTTCCACGATGCATTGCCGCCCATTGATATCGAACAAGCGCCGCTCGTGTCGCAGGACATGGCCTTGCAGGCCATGCAAAAGCGCCTGTCGGAAATTGCCTCGCTCGGCTCCCAGGTCGCCGTCGGCACGCCCGTGAAGCAACTGGTGAACGGCAAGCTCGTCTGGGTGGCCTTCCTCGAGCACAGCGGCTTCTTCAAATGGTTCGCAGACGGCGCCACGCCCGGCTACCTGGTGGTGTCGGCGCATGACCCGGCCGATGTGCGGCTGGTCATGGAACTCGAGGGCAAGCCCCTGAAGATGCGCTATCTGCAGTCGGGCTATTTCGGCGACTACGTGGAGCGGCACGCTTATCTGTCGGGCAACACCAGGGTCGGCCTGACGGATTTCGAGCCGGAAATCGATGACAACGGCGTGCCGTACTACGTCGGCACGGTGTACGAGCACAAGGTGGGCTTCTCGGGCAGCGAGTCGAGCGGCATCATCACCGTCAATGCCGTCACGGGCGAAGTGCGGCGCTACAAGATGGGCGCGGAACCGGCCTGGGTGGACCGTATCCAGGCCGAGGAATTCATCCTCGAGCAAATGCAGGACCGCGGCGAGTACGTGCACGGCTTTATCAACCTGAACAATGAAGGGCGCCTGCGCGTGGACGGCATGCTCGACCTGGTCTACGGTTCCGACCAGCGTCCGTACTGGGTGGGCGGCATGACGTCGAAAGGCAAGAACAACGGCCTGTCCGGCTTTTACTTTGTCGATTCCCGCACCAAGGCCGTGCGCTGGTTCAAGGTGCCGTCCGTGTCGCAGGCCACCGCGGCCCATGCGGTGGAAAATGTGAATCCCGAAAAGCACTACAAGGCAACCAATCCGCTGCCCTTCCTCGTCAATGGCGCGCCCACCTATGTGATGGCGCTGCGCGACGTGCAGGGCGTGTCGCGCGCCTTCGGCATGGTCGACATGCGCAACAACCAGGTCATCGGCGTGGCCGACACGCTGAACGCCACCTTGCGCAGCTATCAATCGAAACGCTCGAGCAACCGCGTGGCGGCCGACATCGGCACCGAGGCGCGCGAGGTGGCGCTCAAGGGCACGGTCGTGCGCATCGCCGCCGAATTCAGGAACAGCCAGACCATGTATTACATCACCATCGCCGTAGGCGACAAGACGCTGGGCACCATCTTCACGGGCAGTTCGGACCTGTCCGAGGAACTGGTGCTGACCCGGCCCGGCGACACGGTCGAGCTGAGCTACGCCGACAGCGACACGCGCGTGGTGGGCATGAGCAAGTTCCATAACGCCGATATTCCCGGCAGGGAGTAGGCGTGACGGCCTTTGCCGGCGCAAGCTGGCAGAGGCCGAAATGCGGCCGCAAAACAAAAAAGCCAACCGCGAACGGTTGGCTTCTTCATAGTATTTGGTAGGCCGTGCGGGATTCGAACCTGCGACCAACGGATTAAAAGTCCGCTGCTCTACCAGCTGAGCTAACGACCCAAAAACTTTTTACAACAACTTCGGTAACACTGTGCCGTAAAAAAATGCTTGCTATAACAACTCGCAAGCAGATCAGTACTGCGTATTCGTGGTAGGCCGTGCGGGATTCGAACCTGCGACCAACGGATTAAAAGTCCGCTGCTCTACCAGCTGAGCTAACGACCCGAAGAAGAAAGATTATAGGGGGTGCCCGGGATTCTGTCAAACCTAACGGGCAACTTTTTCCCCGCTTTTACTTTTTGCCGGCCCGTTCCTTGGCCGTCTGGGCGGCGCTGGAGTCCGGATAGCGCGAGATCAGGGCGTTCAGGGTCTTGGTGGTGTTGGCCTTGTCCTTCATCTCCGTGTAGCAGCTGGCGATGTTGAGCATGGCGTCGGCCGCCTTCGGGCTGTCCGGGTAGTTCTTCACGACGGCTTGCTGGGCGCTGATGGCGCTCTTGCAGTCGCGCTGGGCGTAATACGCGTTGCCCAGCCAGTATTGCGCGTTGGCCGCGTAGGCCGACTCCGGGTAGCGTTTCACGAAGGCGTCCAGCGCCGTGGCGGCGCCCTTGTAGTCGCCCGACTTGAACAGGGCCAGCGCCGCTTCGTACGAGCTTTGCTCGGACACGCCCACGGCCGCTTCCTGGCCGTCGATGGTGACCTGGCGCGGTTCGAGCTTGCGCAGGCGCGCGTCGAGGTCGGTGTAGAAATCCTTCTGGCGCTTTTGCGCATTCGCCAGGTCATTGCCCAGCACTTCGATCTGGCCCCGCAGGCGCGCGATCTCCTGCATGGTCTGGTCGTGCTGGTTGAGCAGGCTCAAGGTGCTCGTCTTGTCCGCCTTGGTGTCGATGCGGCTGTTCATGTCGCGTGCCAGTGCGTCGACTTTCGAGCGCAGCTCCAGGATGGCCTTGCGTGCTTCGTCGTCGTCGAACAGGGCTGCGTTGGCGTGCAGGGGCAGGGCGGCAAAAGCGGCCAGCAGGGCGGCGGCGACGCCGGCTTTCGAGAATGTCATCATGGGTCGGGCTTTCAAAAGTTACGCATACATGCAAACGGGGCGCCGGGCGGTAATCCGCGCAGCGCCCCATTATTATGCCTATGACTGGCCAGTTAGGTAAGCGCCTATCTTGCTGCGCCTACCGCTGTACATCAATAAACGATGTCAGCGCGGCGGTTTTCTGCCCATGCTGCTTCGTTGTTGCCTTGAGCCTTAGGCTTTTCTTTGCCGAAGGACACAGCTTCCATCTGGCTGTCGGACACGCCCAGGGCGGCCATCGACTTGCGCACGGCTTCGGCACGTTTCTGGCCCAGGGCCAGGTTGTACTCGGCGCCGCCGCGATCATCGGTGTTGCCTTGGATGATGACTTTGCGCGCTGGGGTCTTCACCAGGTAAGCGGCGTGGTTTTGCACCACTGGCGTTTCCGATTCACGCACGACGTATTTGTCGAAATCGAAGTACACGCTGCGGTTGGCCAGCACGCCTTTTGGATCGTTCAGCGGATCGACGACTTCAGCGACGACGGTGTTGACTTCGCGCGTGTCGGCGACTGGTGGCGCGGTTTTTTCAGGAGCGCGCTCGACGACTGGGGTTTCTGCCAGTTTGACAGGGGTGCTGCAAGCCGACAACAGGGCTGCAGTAGCTGCGATGAAAGCTAAACTTTTAAAGTTACTCATTTTTATTCTCCGGGTCGTGGTTAAGGTAAAACGTACTGCATTACTTCATGAAAGGACCCCAGGTGGGCTCCTTGATATTGCCAGCTTGCGTGGTCAGACGCTGCTTGACGCGGCCATCCACCGAAACTACCGCCAACGACTTGCGTCGTCCGGATTCGGTCGCGTACATGATATATTTCCCGTTGGGCGAAAAGCTCGGTGATTCGTCGTTGGCGGTGTCCGACAGGCGCAGGTCCTGGCCACTAGCCAGGTCAAGCGCGTAGAGCTGGAAATTGCCGTCGCGACGGGAGATATAAGCGAGTGTCTTCCCGTCGGGTGAAATCCGCGGGCTGGTGTTGTAGGAGCCGCCAAACGTCACGCGCTTGGCTTCGCCGCCATTGAGGGGCATGCGGTAGATTTGTGGTCCGCCGCTGCGGTCGCTGGTGAAGTAGATGCTTTGGCCATCGGCCGAGAATTGCGGTTCCGTATCGATGCCGCTGCTGGTGGACAGGCGGCGCAGGCCGCTGCCATCGGCGTTCATGATGTAGACCTGGGTATGGCCGTCGCGCGACAGGGCCACGGCCAGGCGCGTGCCGTCCGGGCTCCAGCTGGGCGCCGAGTTGCTGCCTTTTTCGTTCGACACGATGGTGCGCTGGCGCGTCACCAGGTTTTGCACGTAGACGATGGGCTTGCGTTTTTCAAATGACACGTAGGCCACCTTGGTGCCGTCCGGCGACCAGGCGGGCGAAATGATCGGCTCGTGCGAGCGCAGGGCGACCTGGATGCCTTCGCCATCGGCGTCGGCCACTTCCAGGCGGTATTCGCGCCCCGATTGCGTGACGTAGGCGATGCGCGTGGAAAACGCGCCCTTGGTGCCCGTCAGTTTCTCATAGATATCATCAGCGATCTTGTGCGCGAGCAAACGGTTGAACTGCGGCGCGGCCGCATTGTTCATGCTCGACAGTTGCGTACCCTTGATGGTGTCGAACAGCTTGTAGCGCACGTCCAGGCGGCCGTCGGCCATGGTCTGCACGCTGCCGGCGGCCAGCGCGTCGGCGCCGCGCGCTTTCCACTGGTCGTAGCTGACGGGGGCCGTTTCCGCGATGGCCGTATCGGCATCGATCAGCTTGAACACGCCGCTGCGCGTCAAATCGGCCTTGATGATGGACGACAGCGGCTGCGGCGCCGCCGATTCATTGACGAAATTGGCGATGGCGACAGGGATCTGGTTGCTGCCGATACCGGTAATTTCCACGCGCAGCTGCGCCTGGGCGCCGGTGGCGCCGAGCAGCAGGCCGGCGCAGAGCACGACATAGCTCATTTTTTTCATGGTCATCATTTAGGCAAATCCTTCATCTCGAATATGAGTTCAATCTCGCGTTCCACGGTGCCGTCTTTTTTCTTCGGCAGTGGCGACGATTTATTAATGGCGTTTTCCACCGCGCTGTCATACGCCGGCAGTCCGCTACTTTTTATCTTTCGGACCGAAATAATTTCCCCAGTTGGCAATTGCTCGATCTTGAACACGGCGCGCGGGTTGCCCGGCACGTCCGTGCTGCCGCTATACGCGAGGTTGCCCTTGATCTTGCTCGTCAGGGCAGCGACATAGCCGCTGTCCTTGCGTGGCGCGGTCGCTTTCGCGGCCGTGCCCGTCGTACCCGTGCCGACGGCGCCCGTGATGCGGCTCATCTCGGCGGCGCGTGCCTTGTCGGCGGCTTTTTTCTCTTCCGCCGCTTTTTTCGCCTTGGCGGCTTTCTCCGCCGCGGCTTTCTTGTCCGCCAGTTCCTTCTCGGCTTTTTCTTGCGCTTTTTCTTTCTCTTTTTCGAGCTTGGCTTTTTCCAGCTTGTCAGCCTTCTCTTTTTCCAGCTTCTCGGCTTTTTCTTTCTCTTTCTGCTTCTGTTTCTCCAGTTCGCGCTTTTCTTCCTCGCGTTCCTTCTGTTCCTGCTTGCGGCGCTCTTCCGCTGCTGCTTTCTCTTTTTCTTCCTTCAGCTTGGCCTTCTTGCGTTCGAGGGCGATTTCCGCCTCGCGCAGGTCGACCTTCGGCTCGGGCGCGGCCACGGGCGGCGGTGGCGGCGGGGCGGGCTGCTCCACTTCCGGCTCCGGCGGCGGGGCCGGCGTCGGTTCCGGCTCGGTAGTCACTTCGGGTGCCGGCGCGGCCGTCTGCACCTGCATGTCCCACACTTCCGCTTCCACGGCGACCGGCTCCGTGCTTTGCCAGTGTACGCCTACCCACAGGAAAAACAGCAGGCCAAGGTGCATCGCCAGCGCCAGGCCCAGCGAGGGCCAGCGGCTGCGTTCGCGCGGCACGCTGTAGGGCTTGCCGAGTACATGGTCGATTGGTTTGGTCTGCAAAGTCTAGTCTATCTAAAAACGGTCAAGTCCGGATATACGGTGGTGCGCCTACTTGGTGGCCAGGCCGACGCGGGTAATGCCCATCTTCTTCGCTTCCGAAATGAGCTGGATCACGTCGTCGTACTTGCTGTCCTTGTCGCCCGCGATCATCACGGGATACTCGGGATTACTTTCGTGCAAGCCGCGCAGCTTGCGCAGCAGGGCATCGCGGTTCGGTTCCGTTTCCGGCGCCAGCTGGTCCTTGCCGATCAGGCCGATCGACAGCGAACCATTCGGTTTGAGCACGATCTGGATATAGTCATCGGGCGGTTTCGCCGTCTTTTCCGCGTTGGGCAGGTTCACCACGCTGGGGTTGTTCGACGACGGCATCACCATGAAAATGATCAGCAGCACCAGCATCACGTCGATGTACGGCACGACGTTGATTTCCGACTTGAACTTGCGACCGCGGCCACCGCGCATGCCGCCGCTATTGAATGAGGAACCCATGGGCAGTGCTCCCCCTTAGCGCGACTGGCGCTGCAAGATGTTCGAGAATTCCTCGACGAAGCTTTCGAAGCGGATCGCCAGGCGGTCGATGTCGTGCGAGAAACGGTTGTAGGCGACGACGGCGGGAATCGCCGCGAACAGGCCGATGGCGGTGGCGATCAGCGCTTCGGCAATGCCGGGCGCGACGGCGGCCAGGGTGGCTTGCTGCACGTTGGCCAGGCCGCGGAAGGCGTTCATGATGCCCCATACGGTGCCCAGCAGGCCGATGTAGGGCGAGACGGAGCCGACGGAGGCGAGGAAGGCCAGGTGCGATTCGAGCGCATCCATTTCACGCTGGAAGGCGGCGCGCATGGCGCGGCGGGCACCGTCGAGCACGGCGCCGACGTCCAGCGCTTCGCGCGAACCGTAGGATGCCTTGCCCTTGATGAACTCGCCCATGCCGGCGTCGAAGATGCGGGCCAGCGCGCCGCTCTGGTCGCGGTTGCCGCTGGCGTTTTGATGCAGCGCATGCAGGTTGCCGCCGGCCCAGAAGCTGCGTTCGAATTCGATGGTCTGCTTGCGTGCCTGGCGCACGGCAAACATCTTGCGGAAAATATAGGTCCAGCTGGTCAGGGAGATCAGCAACAGCAGGGCCATGATCAGTTGCACGATCAAATGGGCATTGGTGATGAGCGCGAGGAAAGAAAGATCTTGTGTAACGTTCATTGGCTGGCAGTCTGTTGGGTGAATTGTCCGGGGTGGCGGGTGGGGCTCAGGCGGCGCGCATGCGGGCCGCCACGGCATCGGGCACGGCGCGCGGGCGCAGTGCCGCATCGACGCAGCCGATCTTGACGCGGGCCGTGTTGAGCAGGCTGTCGCCGCACCAGGCTTGTTGCAGGAAAACGATGGAGGCGCGCCCCATCTTTTCTATGCTCAGGGTTAATCTTAACGTGTCATCGAGCCTGGCTGGCGCATGATAGTCGGCGTTGACGCTTTTGACAACGAACATCGCGTCGTGCGTTTGCAGCAATTCCTGCTGGCCCACGTCGATGGCGCGCAGCCATTCGGTGCGTGCGCGCTCGAAGAATTTCAGGTAGTTCGCGTAATAGACGATGCCGCCGGCGTCGGTGTCTTCATAGTAGACACGTACGTTCCAGGTAAAGACTGAAGGCATGTTTATTGCGCCAGTAGTGAGATTGAGCAACATTTTACGCGATTTTTCTTGTTGTGACTGTAGGCGCTTGCTGGAAAGCCATGTAAAAGCAGCATGCAAGTTGCACCGCAGCATTGTAGATCCGGGGTGCGCGATGGCAAGCTTCGTAACATACGCTTACATGCCCTGGCCAGGTTTAAGTTCAGCTTAAGAACGGGCGTCCTCACCCCGGGCATGGCCCGTGGCGCGCCCGGGCGGGCTGCAGCGCGCGGCGATTATAGCCGCAGCGTTGCATTCCTTGCTCAATTTGGGCACTTAACTTACAATTTGATTTCCATTACGTCTCACGTGACTGGCGAAAAGTCGGAGTGATCCCCACGATGTGGCGATCGTCTTGCCGGCGAAAGGTGGGCACCCACCGGGAAACGTGAGATTTTTCATCAGCCGTTCGCCTGGGTAGCCACTATGGAAAAGCACGAAGAGGCTGCCCGTCCAATGTTGTTATTCACTTAACGCCGGCTCCCCTCATTCGATCCAACCTGCCAGTACAAGCACCCTCATACTTGGAGTTTTTACATGTTTGCAAAAGATCACACCCTCGCCAACGTCGATCCTGAATTGTTCGCCGTCATCCAGAAAGAAAATACGCGCCAGCACGACCACATCGAACTGATCGCGTCGGAAAACTACACGTCGCCAGCCGTAATGGAAGCGCAAGGCTCGCAGCTGACGAACAAGTATGCGGAAGGCTATCCAGGCAAGCGCTACTACGGCGGCTGCGAATACGTCGACGTGGCCGAACAGCTGGCCATCGACCGCGTGAAACAGCTGTTCGGCGCCGAATGCGCCAACGTACAGCCGAACTCGGGTTCGCAGGCGAACCAGGGCGTGTTCTTCGCCATGCTGAAACCGGGCGACCTGATCATGGGCATGTCGCTGGCCGAAGGCGGCCACCTGACCCACGGCATGCCGCTGAACATGTCCGGCAAGTGGTTCGACGTCGTCTCCTACGGCCTGACGGCGGAAGAGGACATCGACTACGAAGCCATGGAACGCCTGGCCCGCGAACGCAAGCCCAAGCTGATCATCGCCGGCGCGTCGGCCTTCTCGAAAAAGATCGACTTCGAGCGTTTCAGCAAGATCGCCAAGGAAGTGGGCGCCTACTTCATGGTCGACATGGCCCACTACGCGGGCCTGATCGCCGCCGGCCTGTACCCGAACCCGGTGCCGTTCGCCGACTTCGTCACTTCGACCACGCACAAATCGCTGCGCGGCCCGCGCGGCGGCATCATCCTGATGAAGGCCGAACACGAAAAAGCCATCAACTCGGCCATCTTCCCCGGCATCCAGGGCGGCCCGCTGATGCACGTGATCGCCGGCAAGGCCGTCGCCTTCAAGGAAGCGCTGAGCCCTGAATTCGTCGAATACCAGAAGCAAGTGGTCAAGAACGCCGACGTGCTGGCAAAAACCCTGATCAAGCGCGGCCTGCGCATCGTCTCGGGCGGCACGGAATCGCACGTCATGCTGGTCGACCTGCGCGCCAAGAACCTGACGGGCAAGGAAGCCGAAGCCATCCTCGGTTCCGCGCACATCACCTGCAACAAGAACGGCATCCCGAACGACCCGCAAAAACCATTCGTCACCTCGGGCATCCGCCTGGGCAGCCCGGCGATGACGACGCGCGGCTTCAAGGAAGCGCAAGCGGAAGAAGTGGGCAACCTGATCGCCGACGTGCTGGACAATCCGCATGACGCCGCCACCATCGAGCGCGTGAAAGCGGCCGTGAAAGTGCTGGCCGACGCGCACCCTGTGTACGCTGCTTAAGAGCCTGTTCCGGTAAAGGAATACATCCGCAGCAGACAGCCCCTCGGAAGCGGGTACTGCGTTGCTCGTCGTAGCCTGGCCCGCCATGCGTCCTCCTCGCGCCTTGTCCGCGCGACCGATGAGCAATCTGCTGCAGACGCTCCTGATCGGAATAGTCGCTAATTATTTGTCCAGAATGTGTCATACGGAGTAAGATTCTGTATGACACATTCCAGTCGTGCCCAAGGGCGCCCGGAGTGATTCGGGCGCCTTTTATTTAACAACACCCGACCGTACCGTCGCCAGCGGAAGGGGCGGTGGCCAGGAAGCGCAACCGCACGAAGGTGCGGACGCCGAGCCGGTGCGCATCGCAGGCCGCCTGTGCCGACGCGCAGCAGGTGTTGACTGGCGCTCCGAGGCGGCGATTTTCCGTAATTACTACTATAAAGTTCTATCCAGCCCATGAAATGTCCATTCTGCCAGCACGGCGATACCCAGGTTCTCGATACGCGCGTATCGGAGGAAGGGGATGCCATCCGGCGCCGGCGCCGCTGCAGCAAATGCGACAAGCGTTTCACGACCTACGAGCGCATTGAACTTATCATGCCCGCCGTCGTCAAAAAGAATGGCAGCCGGACGGAGTTCGCTGCGGATAAGTTGCGCGGCAGTTTGATGCTGGCCTTGCGCAAGCGCCCCGTCGCGGCCGCCTCCGTGGATACCGCCATCGCCTCCATCCAGGAAAAACTGCTGACGAGCGGTTTGCGCGAAGTCGATTCCGGCTATATCGGCGAACTCGTCATGCAGGAACTCAAGCGCCTGGACAAGATCGCGTATATCCGCTTCGCCTCCGTGTACAAGAATTTCGAAGACCTGGCCGAATTCCAGGATGCGATCGCCGAAGTGGGGCAGGCGCGCAAGCCCTGAAGCTCCCCGCCGTTGCCTGCCGCCAGCGGGACTGATGGACCGTCCCGCACCACCACGCCAGCGCTTGCCTGGCAAGCCGCCTGAGCAATCCCGGCGCGTTTTTTTCTCCGCTTTTTCCTGATTTCCGCCTTTTCGCCGCGACGTTTGCGCTGCCTCATGCCCGCGTTTCGGCGCGCGCCTATCGTGTAGCTGGGCCGTGCTTCCGCGCGGCGCAATTTGCAGGAGGACGTCATGCACGGCAGTGCGCGTGGACCCATGGATGGCAGTTCCCTCGTCGAGGTGCTGGTGTCGCTGCTGCTACTGGCGCTGGGTCTGCTCGGCGCCAGCATTTTGCAGCTGACCTCCCTGCGCGCGCGCCATGAATCGGCGCTGCTGTCGGCCGCCGCGCAGCTGGCCGCCGGCATGGCCGAACGCATGCGCGCCAACAGCGCGCTCATGGCCGGTCCCGACGCCGGCAATCCCTACCTGGGCGTGGCCTACGAAGCGGCGCCGGACGGTAGCCCTGCGCAGGATGGCGGCGCGCCCGCCTGCTTCGGTGCCGGCGCCTGCGGCGCGGCGCAGCTGGCGCAATACGATATCGCCGAATGGAAGCAGCAACTGCAGGCGGGCTTGCCCGGCGCCCGCCTGCACATCTGCCGCGACATGGCGGCGTGGAATGCCGCCGCCCAGGGGCCGGACTGGGCTTGCAGCGGCGGCAAGGGGGCGCCCGTCGTCATCAAGCTGGGCTGGCGCGGCCGCCAGCCCGACGGCCAGGCCGCCTCGAACGGGGCGGGCGAAGCACCTCCCAAACTGCTGCTGCAGCTGGGCGGAGGCGGTCCATGAACGGCATGCGGGGCGGGGGAGCCAGCAGGCGCCGGGGCATGGGTCTGGTTGAATTGCTGGTGGCCATGGCGCTTGGCGCCTTGCTGCTGCTCGCCGCCAGCGCCGTGCTGCTGGCGGCGAGCAGCAGTTATGCGGAGCAGTCGGCCGGCGCGCGCCTGGACGACAACGGCCGCTATGCGCTCGACGCCATCGCCCGCGCCGTGCGCCAGACGGCATACGTGAACTGGGACGGCGATGCCGCGCCGCTGTTTCACGCCAGCGAAGACAGCGCCAATATCGCCGGGCTCGACGCGCATGGCCTGGGCAAGAACAGCGAGGGCATCAGCCAGGCCTTGCCCGACGTCATGCATGGCAGCGACGTGCTGGCCTTGCGCTATGACGGTGCCGGCGCGGACGAGGGCGGCGACGGTTCCGTCCTCAATTGCGCCGGCTTCGGCGTGGGCGCCGCGCACACCGAGGCGCAGCGGGGCTGGAGCATCTTCTACGTGGCGCAGGGGGCCGATGGCGAGGGCGAATTGCGCTGCAAATACCGTGGCGCGAACGGCTGGGGCGCGGATGCCATCATCCGCGGCGTCGACGGCTTCCAGGTGCTGTATGGCCTCGATACGGATACGCCGCCCGATGGCGTGGCCAACCGGTACGTCAACGCCAGCTGGCTCGATGCCGCCGACGCGGCGCTGCTGCTGGCGGGCGAGACGGCGGCCGAACGGCAGCGCGACTTTCACCGCCGCACGCACTGGAAGCGCATCGCCGGCGTGCGCGTGGCGCTGCTGCTGCATGGAGAAGCGGGCGCGGCGGGCAAGCTTGAGGACATGGGGCCGGCGCAGTTCGACCTGTTCGGCAAGGCGTATGCCGAGGCGCAGGGCGCCGGCGACCCGGGCGCGCGCGTGCTGCGGACGGCATTTCCGCCCGCCCTGCAGGGACGGCGGCGGCAGATCGTGCAAACGAGCATCATGCTGCGCAACGGGCCGGAATAGGCGATGCGTGCCCCTGTCCGCCGACGGGCCGTGTCCGTGTACATGTGTGGCGCGACCCTCGTGTACGTGCTGTGCCTGCTGGTCGTGATCCTGCTGCTGGGCGTGTCGGCGGCGCGGATGGCCTTGCAGGCAGAGAAGGCGGCGCGCGGCGCGCGTGACCGGCATGTCGCCTTCCAGGCGGCGGAGGAGGCATTGATGGATGCGCAGAACGATATCGAAGGCTTGCCCGGCGCACCCGGACGCAGCGGCCTGTTCGCGCCGGGCAGTGCGGCGGGCTTCGCGCAGGCTTGCGGCCAGGGGGATGAACTGGGCTTGTGCCTGCCTGCGGCCAAGGGCGCGCCGGCCCTGTGGCTGACCATGGAGTTGGATGCGGCCGAATCGGCCGGCGGCGCCAGCCGCTCGGTGCCATATGGCCAGTTTACGGGCGCGGCCATGCAGACGGGGCAGGGCTTGCTGCCCGCGCGCCGGCCCCGCTACATCATCGAATTGCTGCCATTTCATGCGCCGGGCGAAGAGGCGGGGACGGCGGCCGGCAGTCTCGCCACGGAAAACTATGTGTACCGCATCACGGCCATCGGTTTCGGCGCGCAGGACGGCACGCAGGTGGTGCTGCAAAGCTACTACCGCAAGCAGGCGGCCGGGGCGGTGCCATGAGGGTGCCGCCCTCCGCCGTGCGGCGCGCCGGCCGGGCCTGGCTGGCGCTGCCGCTGTTGTGCCTGGGCTGCCTGGCCGGCCCCGCGCTGCCGGCCGCCACGCCCACCGTGGCCCTGGAGCGTGCCGACGTGGGTTTGCGCGGCGCGCGCGTGCCGCCGAACCTGCTGCTCAACCTGTCGCTCACGCATGCGGCGGCCGCGGCGGCCCATGGCGGCGACTATGCGCCGCAGCGCGAGTACGCGGGCTACTTTCATGCGCGCATGTGCTACAGCTATCCCTATCTCGGCAAGGGCGGTGCCCTGCAGCCCGACTTGCGCGCAGCGACCGCTTACTTCTCCGTGCTGAAGCAGGCCGACGCCCTGCATGGCTGTGGCGGGGATAGTTTCAGCGGCAACTTTCTCAACTGGGCCAGCACCAGCATGCTCGACCTCGTCCGTTATGCCTTGACGGGCGGCGACCGCGTCATCGACGAAGTGCGCAGGACGGTGCTGCAGCGCGCCTATCTGCCCGACGGCGGCGCCGGACCCGATTTTTTCGCCCATCCCGTGTTTTTCCCGCGCAAGGTGCTGCGCGAGGGCGTCGCGGCCGCGACGCCATTTGCGCTGGCGCAATTGTCCATCGTTTCCTGCCGTAACCGCCTGCTGTTCGGCGATGGCAGCTTGCCTCCGGGCGGCAGCTGTGATGACCCCGGCGCCGCCGGCGCGCACGGCGTGTTCCTGGCGCGCGTGCGGGTATGCGACGCGGACGAGGGACCGCTGCGCGACGACTTGTGCCTGGCGTATGGCAAGAACTACAAGCCGGCGGGCGCCATCCAGCGCCATGGCGGCAGGGTGCGCGTGGGCGTGTTTGGGCACTTGAACGGCAAGCCGGCCGGCACGGCCCAGGCATATGGCGGCGTGCTGCGCACCCCGCTGCACCACGCGGGAGCGCAGCGCTGGATGGCGCCCGACTTTGTGCCGCAAGACAATGCCGATGCCGAATGGAATCCCGTCAATGGCGTGTATGCGGCGCATGGCGGCGGGGTGACCGCTTACATCAATGGCCTGGGCCGCGGCAATGCCGGGCGTCCCGGCGCCTATGCGGGGGCGGCGCCGCTGGCCGAACTGCTGTACGAATCGCTGCGCTACCTGCAGGGACGGCAGGCCAGCCCCGTGGTGCCGCCGGCGACGTCCCCGCCTGCCATGGACGAGGGCTTGCCAGTCGTCACACTGTGGAGCGACCCGCAGGCGGCCAGCTGCCAGCGCCAGGTGGTCGTCAGCCTCGGCGATGCGGGCCTGGCGGGCGACCGCTACGTGCCCGGCAACGTGCCCGTCCGCCCCGCGCCTGGCGGCGGCAACGACCGTGCGCGCGCCGTGGACGGATTTGTGCCGCCGCCGCTGGACGCGATGGCCTGGACGCGGGCCGTGGGCAAGCTGGAAAGCGACGGCGGCCAGGGCAATCCAGCACCGCTTCCCGCCCTGGCCGGACTGGAACTGCAGGCCGAAGCCACGGGCGGCGCCAGCTACCATGCGGCCGGGCTGGCGTACTGGTCGCACGTGCAAGCCCTGCGTCCCGGCCGGAGCACCGGCGCGCCGACGGTCGACCATTACGCGGGCGACTTGCGCCAGGGCGATCCGGCGGCCGGGCCGGACGTCACGCCCTTGCTGCTGGCAGCCAAGTATGGCGGTTTCCAGGATGCCAATGGCGACGCCAATCCCTTCCGGAGCGCCACCGGCAGCGCGCTGGCGGAATGGAGCATGGACGGGCGCCGCCCCGCCCATTACTTGCCCGGCAGCGATCCGCCCGCCCTCGTCGCGGGCTTGCGTGCCGCCTTCGCGGCGGCGGACCAGGGCACGGATCCGCTGGCGCTGCCGGGTCCTGCGCTGGTGGCGCTGGCCAGCGGCACGGAAGAGGCGTACTGGTTCCACACGCAGCTGCGCCTGGCCGACGGCGGCATGAGCCTGTCGCGCAGCGGGCTGGCCGTCGGCGGCGAGGGCGGCCTGGCCATCGGCAAGACGTGGTGGCAAACGGGGGAAGTGGCGGCAGCGGCGCCTGCGGTCCTGCGTCCCGTGTACACGCCCGGCGCCGGGGGCGCCCTGGTGCCGTTGGCGTGGCAAGCCCTGTCGGCGACGCAGCGGGTAGCGTTCGACGGCGGCGATGGCCAGGGCGAGCGGCGGCTGGCGTATCTGCTGGGCAAGCGGACGGACGAAGCGGGCCAGCCGGGCGGCGTCCTGCGGCGCCGCTCGGGCAGCCTGGGCGCGGCCCCGTATGGCAACCTCGTCTACGTGGGCGCGCCCGCGCCAGGCATGCCCGGCGTCGGCTATGGCGCGCACCGCAAGGCCCTGCAACAGCGGCGAAAAATGCTGTACCTGGGCGCCAATGACGGCTTGCTGCACGCCTTCGATGCGCGCACGGGGAATGAACTGTTTGGCTATCTGCCGCAAGCCCTGCTGCACGGCGCGGCGGCGGCTGCAAGCACTCACTACAGCCCCGGGCCCTTGCTGGACGGGGCCGCCGCCACGGCGGAAGTCCTGGCCGCAGGGCGCTGGAAGACGGTGCTGGCATCCGGCATGGGCGGCGGGGCGCAGGGCGTGTTTGCGCTCGACATCACCGACCCGGCCCGCTTTGCGCAGGATGGGGCACTGTGGGAGTTTACGGACCGCGACGACAAGCTCATGGGTAACGTGCGCGCGCCGCCCGGCTTTGCCCGCATCAATATGGGCGGCAAGGATGGCGCCGTGGCCTATCGCGACTTTGCCGTGGTCAGCAGCGGCTACAACAACTACGCTGACGATGGCAAGGAAACGACGGCCCCCGCATCGGCCGCCGCCATCTTCCTGCTGGCGCTGGACAAGCCGCCCGGCGCGCCCTGGCTGCTGGGCAGCAATTATTTCCGCCTGAAAGTGCCCGTGGCCAACAGTGGCACCAACAGCGGCGCAGGCGATGGTGGCCATGACACCGATGCCGCGCCGCTTGCCCACGCGCTGGGGCCGCCCGCGCCGGTGCCGGGAACGGATGGCGCGCTGGCCTGGATGTATGCGGGCGACTTGCAGGGCAATCTCTGGCGCTTCGAGATGGCTGGCGGTCCGCCGTGGAAGGATGGCGTGGGACGCAAGCTGATTTTCGTCGCGCGCGACGGGCAGGGACGGCGCCAGCCTATCACGCAGCAGGTCAAGGTGGCTTACGCGCCGGGCGGCGGTTATCTGCTGCTGTTCGGCACGGGCAAGCTGGTCGAGGCGGCCGATGCCTGGCCCGGCGCCTTCCTGTCGCAGGCGTTTTATGCCGTGCATGACGATGGGCAGGACGGGTCGCCCACGCTGGGCAGGGCCGACCTGGCGCCGCGCCGGCTGGATGCGGCGGACGGGGGCGTGCGCGTCGATGGCGCCGAGGTGCGCTACACGGGTAGCGGGGCCATGCGCGGCTGGTATGTCGATTTCCTTGATGTGGCGCAAACGGGCGAACGCAGCATCACCAGCCCCGTGCTGGCGGCGGGACGGGTGATCTTCAATACCGTCCTGCCTGGGCGCGATGCTTGCGCCAGGCCGGCCACGCGCCTGTATGCGCTCGACGTGCTGAGCGGCTTTGCCGCCGACGATGGCGGCCTCGTGCAGGCTGGAGCCGTGACGGGGCGCTTGCTCGATGGCCTGGCGCGGGCGCCGCCCCAGGTGCTGGAATTGGGCAGCAGCGTGGGTGCCGTCGCGCCGACGGGCCGCGCCGGGGAGCGCAAGACGCTGGCCGTAGTGCAGCCCGGTCTGCCTGGCGCGGCGGCCGGGCCGCTGCCCGGCTTCAAGTTCGTCAGTGCGCCGCTGCCCGCCCGGCGCCTCAGCTGGCGGGAAGTGGCGAACTGGCGCGAACTGCATGAAGCGGCGCAGAAGAAAGCGCCGTGAAAGTACCGTGGACCGCTGCGGCTGCATGAGGGTACGCAAGGGGCACAGGTGCGCAGGCGCGTGGCCGAGGGGCGCAGCGTGCCGCTGCGGGTGAAGCGGGCAGCAGGCGTCCCGCGCGGCAAACGGATGGGAGGGCGGTATATGCGCACGACATGGCGGAGGATGATGGCATGCTGGTGCGGCCGCGCGTGGCAGTCCCGGCCGGCGCGCGGGCAGGCGCATGCGCTGGCGTACAGGCAGGTGCGCAGGCCGCCGTACCGGCGGCCCGGGCAATGCTGGCAATGCCGGCAACCCCGGCGGCAGCTTGCGTTGCCGCGCCCGACCAGTCGCGCCGGCCCGCCCGCCGGTGGCGCTTCCGCCATGCCGGGCTTCAGCCTGATCGAACTGCTGGTCGCGCTGGCCATCGCGGGTCTGCTGCTGGCGCTGGCCGTGCCCGCCTATCATGGCCATGTCGTGCGGGCCAAGCGGGTGCAGGGCCAGGCAAGCCTGCTGCGGCTGATGCAGCAGCAGGAGCGCTATTACTCGCAAAACAACCGGTATCTGGCGTTTTCCGCCGCGTCGGCCCCGCTGCAGGCGCAGCTGTTTCCCTGGTGGTCCGGCGACGGGCCGGCCGCCAGCGCCTATGAAATCGAGGCGCTGGCCTGTCCGGCGTCGACGATCGGGCAATGCGTGCTGCTGCGCGCCTTGCCGGGCACGCCGAAGGTGGACGTCCGCTTTCACGATCCCGAGTGCGGCGTCCTGTCCCTGGACAGCACGGGCCAGCGCGGCAGCAGTGGCCCGGCCAGTCATTGCTGGCCCTAGCCATGGACGGCCTGCCTCCCATCACCAGCGCTGGCATGGGCGCACACGGTGCCGGGTGGCGGCGTGCAAGCGTCCCCTGCCGCGCCCGGCCGCCCCGCCGGCAGCCATGGGGGACGGGGCTGACCTTGCTGGAAATGCTGGCGGTCCTGGCGATCGCGGCGCTGCTGGTGGCCGCTGCCTTGCCCAGCCTGCAGCAGGTGCTGGCGCGCCAGCAGGTGCGCGCGGCGGCCACGGACCTGTTTTCCGCCATTGAATTGACGCGGGCGCAGGCGATGGCGCGGGGCCGGCGCGTGCTGCTGGTGCCGGCCGGCCCCGGCGGCACGGACTGGCGCATGGGCTGGCTGGTCTTCATCGACCGGAATGCCAACCTGGCCTACGATGGCGACGACGAGCTGCTGTTCCGCCAGGGACCGCTGCCCGCCGGCATCACGGTCCAGTTCGCGTTTTCGTCCGCCACGGCACCGTTGTATATCGCCTACAATGGCGCAGGACGCAGTTGCAGCGCCACCAACAGCCTGGCGGCGCGCTGGGGCACCTTGAGCCTCGCTTTGGGAAAACAGGTGCGCCATATTAAAATCAATATGCTGGGCAGGGTGCGCGTATGCGACCCGCAGCTGCAGGCAGCCAATTGCAGCGGCGTGGCCGACGGCTAGGGTGGCCCCGGTGAACCCTGCGTGGCGCTTCGTGCGGGTTGATGTGCATCAAACTGATATGCATCAAACCTGTGGCGATGGCGATGGCGATGGCCGCTGCCGCTGCCATGCCGTCCCGGCGCAGGCAGCCGGGCTTTTTTGACGGGCGTCCTGGCCGCACCGGGCAAGGCCATGGCTTGCCGAGGCGGTGGCCGGCGGCGTCCGCGCGCCGGTTGCGGCGACGCCGGCAGGGATGCGGGACCGGTTGACAGAGCGCGCCGCGCGAGCCGTGGCGCTGCGCCCGCCATTTTTAATGACTCACCTTCAAGCGATAAAGCCTGTGGAAATACTCAATGATATCGATGGCATGCGCCTGGCGCTGGAATGGGCGGCGCGGGGCTTGTACACGACCTCGCCCAATCCCCGCATCGGCTGCGTGATCGTCAGGGATGGCCAGGTGATCGGCGCCGGCGTGACGCAGGCGGCGGGGCAGGATCATGCCGAAGTGCAGGCGCTGGCGAATGCGGCCGCGCGCGGCAACGACGTGCGCGGCGCCACGGCCTACGTCACCCTGGAGCCGTGCAATCACCATGGCCGCACGCCGCCGTGCTCGGATGCGCTCGTGCGCGCGGGGCTGGGCCGCGTCGTGGCCGCCATGACGGACCCGAACCCGCTGGTGGCGGGGCAGGGGCTGGCCAAGCTGGAAGCGGCCGGCATCGCCGTCACGACGGGCGTGCTGGCGGACGAGGCATATGAAATGAATATCGGCTTCTTTTCGCGCATGCAGCGCGGCAAGCCGTGGGTGCGCATGAAAACGGCGGCCAGCCTGGACGGCATGACGGCCCTGCACAATGGCCAGAGCCAGTGGATCACGGGGCCGCAGGCGCGCGCCGACGGCCACGCCTGGCGCGCGCGCGCCTGCGCCATCCTGACGGGCATCGGCACGGTCAAGGCGGACGATCCGCAACTGAACGTGCGCGCCGTCGAGACACCGCGCCAGCCGCACCGCATCGTCATCGACAGCCGCCTCGACATCAGCCCCGATGCGCGCATCCTGCAAGGGGGCGGCACGTGGATCGTGGCGGCCGTCGCCAACCCGGAGAAGCAGGCGCAGCTGCAGGCGCTGGGCGCGGAAGTCATCCTGTTGCCGAACGCGGCCGGTAAGGTGGACCTGGCCGCGCTGATGCTGGAACTGGGACGCCGGCAAATCAATGAAGTCCACGTCGAGGCCGGCTCCAAGCTGAACGGCTCGCTGATCCGCGAAGGCTGCGTCGATGAATTGCTCGTGTACCTGGCGCCTACCTTGCTGGGCGACGCGCAAGGCATGTTTGCCTTGCCGGCATTGACGGATCTCAAGCAGCAGCGGACTTTGCAATTTCACCAGGTTCAGCAAGTGGGCGAAGATTTGCGTATCCTTGCAAGATTCGCCCAGCGCAATTAAAACGCCTAACAAAACCGTAGCGAGCGGAAGGAAGGCCCGGCGCCCCCCTTGGCCCGAGCAGCGCAGCAGTACGGAGTACGGGGTCGCCGCGGCAGTGAGCATCGCCGGCCGCAAATGACGGCGCACAGCAGGTTTTGACAGGCGTTTTTACTACTTTCATAATTTTTATAAGGTTAGCTCCATGTTTACAGGAATTGTTGCCGCCATTGGCAAAATTGAAACCGTGCAGCCGCTCGACGGCGGCCTCGACGCAGGCGTGCGCCTGACCATCCATGCGGGCGGCTTGCCGCTGGCCGATGTGGCCCTGGGCGATTCGATCGCCATCAATGGCGCCTGCATGACGGTGGTGGAAAAGTCGGACACGGGCTTTGCCGTCGATGTCTCGCGCGAAAGCCTCAATTGCACCGTGGGCCTCGACACGCCCACGGAAGTGAACCTGGAAAAAGCCCTGACCCTGGCCGAGCGCCTGGGCGGCCACCTCGTGTCGGGCCACGTCGACGGCCTGGGCATCGTGCGCAAGTTCGAAGCCGTGGGCGAATCGTGGGAACTGGTCATCGAAGCGCCGCACGCGCTGGCGAAATACCTGGCCTTCAAGGGTTCCGTCGTCGTCAATGGCGTGTCGCTGACCGTCAACCGCGTGGAAGACCTGGGTGCGGGCGCCATCGATGGCTGCCGCTTCTCGATCAACCTGATCCCGCACACGATCGCCATGACGACCCTGAAGCACCTGACGGTCGGTGGCAAGGTCAACCTGGAGATCGACCTGATCGCCCGCTATGTCGAGCGCATGCTGTCGCTCGACAGCAAGGCTGCCGCCTAAGACGCGCTTGCCGCACCCCGCCGGACCGCCCCGCATGCGCATGCGGCGGGCGCTCCGGCGCATTCCGTCCCGATCGTGACGAGTCGCCAGATTCCAAGCGTGTGTTGCTTTTCCCCGGGACGCGCATACTATGAGTTTTCCGCAGTGGAGGAAAACCATGGAGCCGATTTCGCGCGCCACCTTGCCCAATGTCATACCGGCCACGCCCCGCGTGGGCGAAACGGCGCCGCTGTCGCCAGCCGCGCCCGTACCCGCTGCCGGTGCCGCGGCTGCCATTCCCCTGCTGTCGTCGACCCAGGTCGACCTCTCCCCGCTGGGCCAGTTTTTGTCCGGCGTGGCCCTGTCGCGCCGGCAACTGCTCGCCTTGCAGGGCGCCACGGAGCAGGCTGGCGCGGCCGCTGTCCCCGTGAATGTCCATGACGACTTGCTGGCGCTGGCGCGGCAGCTGACGGCATCGTTCGCCCAGCTGCAAACGAGCGGCATCGATGCCAGCCAGCTGGCGTCGGCGGGCGACACGCCGGGCAGCCTGGCGCAGCGCTACGACCTGTTGTCGGGCGACGGCACGACGGGCGCGGCGGCCGCACTGGCGCAGGACGGCAGCCTGCTGACGCAGGCGGGACTGGCCCGCATCGGCGTCGACTTGCGCAACGAGGACGTGGATGCCGCCACCTTGCAGGCGGCATATGCGGCCGACAGCGCTGCTACCCTGGATGCCTTGCAGCAGGGAACGGACGTGCTGGTGCAGGTGGGGGCCGTGCTGGCCCGGCAGCAAGGCGTGCCGGTGGCGGCCGCTGTCGAAGCGGACCTGGCCGGCGGGACTGTCCCTGCTGCTGCCGCGCTGGCAGGGCAGGTGGCGGCCGTGGCGCAAGGGGAGCCGCCGCAAACGGCGGCTATTGCACAGAGGCAACTCGAACTGCAGCAGCAACTGGAAGCGGAAGAGCTGAACCTGGACTTGCAGGGGCTGCGGCCCCAGGCGCCGGCACGGCAGGCGGCCGATGCGCCGGAGTCGCTGCAGGCGCAGCAGGCGGACAGCCAGCGCGCGGATGCCCTGCGCCAGGGCAGTGCCGCCCTCGATGCGGACCTGCAGGCCCGGCAGCAGGAAGCGGCGCGGGTGGAAGAGTTGCGGCAAGGACAAGTGCAGCAGATGAGCTTGCAGCAGCAGGCGCAGGCGGCCGCAGATGATGCGGCACGGGCGCAACTGGCGGCCAGCGACGCGCAACTGGCGGCCCAGGCGGCGGCCGACCGGGCGCAATCCTTGGCACGCGCAGCGCAGGTGCAGGCCGATGCGGGCGTGGCGGACACTGCGCAAGCCCAGCTGGCGCAGCAAAATGCGCAGGCGCAAGAACTGGCCGCGCAAAACGCGGGCCAGGCCGTGCCGCCGCCGTCGTCGCAAGACCCGTCCGTGGCGGCCGCCATCGCCGCCTATAACCTGAACAATGCAGCCCTGAATCCCGGCCTGATGAACCGCCCCCTGCCGGCCAGCGCCTCGCAAGCGCCCCTGGTGGCGCCCGTCGCGCCGGTGGAACCCGTCAAGCCCGTGCCGAAGATCTAGAACGCTGGGCATAAGCTGCCGCGCGCCGCCACGGGCTGCCAGCCATCGTCACTGCCCCGGCATGCCTTGGCGTGCCTGTGCCAGGTCCGGTTTCCCGGCCAGCGGCGGTGCCGGGCCCGCCAGGGCCGGCCCTGCCACGGGCGGCATGCCCGCCGGCACAGGCCGGTGGCGGGGGACCGTCACGGCAGCAGGGTGGCGTCCAGCGTGATATTTGCTTTCAGTAATTTCGACACGGGGCAGCCGGCCTTGGCCTTGCCCGTGAGTTCCTCGAACTTCGCCTGGTCGGCGCCGGGAATCTTCGCCTTCAGGGTCAGGTGGACGGCCGTGATGGCGAAACCGTCATCGACCTTGTCGAGGGTCACGTCGGCCGTCGTTTCCATCTTTTCCGCCGTCAGGCCCGCTTCGCCGAGGATCAGCGACAGGGCCATGGTGAAGCAGCCCGCGTGGGCAGCGCCGATCAGTTCCTCGGGATTGGTGCCCGGCTTGCCTTCGAAGCGGCTGGCAAAGCCGTAGGGATACTCCTGCAAGGCGCCGCTGCGCGTGCTGATGGCGCCCTTGCCATCCTTGATGCCGCCTGACCAGATGGCCGATCCGTTGGTTTTCATGCTGCCGCTCCTGTATGGGGATAGTGCGAAACATAAGAAAACGCCCGCTGCGGCGGGAACCGCGGGGCGCGGAGAATGACTCTGTGTGCTGCCCCGCCCATCTTATGCTCTTCGCAAGGCGGGCGGCGCGCGTTTTGCCGCTGCCGTTTGCGCTGGATCGAGGAATCGGCGTTTTGTGGCCCGGGGGCGGTGTCTGTGTGGCGGCGCTGTCTTATTTCAGGTCTGCAAGCGCTAAATCCTTTAAAATAGCAGGTTATAAGAAAATTCCCGGAAATTCGCGGAATATTCGCACGCGATGTTTCAGTTTCAGTTTTTAGTTTCATTAACAACGCCCGGCAACACCGTCGCGAGCGGCAGGGGGGAGGTGGCTGAGAAGCGCAAGCGTACGCAGGTACGGTGCGCATCGCACGCCGCCTGTCCCGACGCGCAGCAGCTTGTGCCAGGCGTCCTCAGAGGATGAATAATGTCAATATCCAGCACCGAAGAGATCGTCGCTGAACTGCGCGCCGGCCGCATGGTGATACTGGTCGATGAAGAAGACCGGGAAAATGAAGGCGATCTGGTGCTTGCCGCCGATTTCGTGACGCCGGAAGCCATCAATTTCATGATCACGCATGCGCGTGGCCTGGTCTGCCTGACCCTGACGGAAGAGCGTTGCGACGAGCTGAACCTGTCGATGATGACGTCGCGCAACGGCACGGCCTATGGCACCAACTTCACCGTCTCCATCGAAGCGGCCGAAGGCGTGACGACGGGCATTTCCGCCGCCGACCGCGCCAAGACCATCCAGGTGGCCGTGGCCAAGGGCACGCAGCCCAGCGATATCGTCCAGCCCGGCCATATCTTCCCCCTGAAAGCGCAAAAGGGCGGCGTGCTGATGCGCGCAGGCCATACGGAAGCCGGCTGCGACCTGACGGCCATGGCCGGCTTGACGCCCGCGTCCGTGATTTGCGAAATCATGAAGGATGACGGCACCATGGCGCGCCTGCCGGACTTGCTGGTGTTTGCTGAGCAGCATGGACTGAAGATCGGCACGATTGCCGACCTGATCCATTACCGCAGCCAGACGGAGTCCCTGGTCGAGCGCGTTGCAGAACGTACCCTGCACACGGCGCACGGCGAATTCCGCCTGATCGCCTTCCGCGACAAGCCCAGTGCGTCGGCCCACCTGGCCCTCGTGCATGGCGACCTGGCTCCCGGCCTGGAAGCGCTGGTGCGCGTGCACCAGCCCGTTTCCCTGCTGGACGTGCTGGAAAGCGAAGCGACCACCCACTCGTGGACGGTGGCCGCCTCGATGGCCGCCATCAAGCAGGCCGAGCGCGGCGTGATGGTCTTGCTGAACTGTGGCGAGACGTCGAGCGAGCTGTTTGCCCAGTTCGCCGCGCTGGACACGCCGCAAGCCAAGCCGAAAGGCCGCGCCGCCAGCATGGACCTGCGCAGCTACGGCATCGGCGCGCAAATCCTGCGCGACCTGGGCGTAAGCAAGATGCAATTGCTGGCCAGCCCGCGCAAGATGCCGTCGATGGTCGGTTTCGACCTGGAAGTCACGGGTTTTCAGTGCCATCCGGGCCAGACGCCTGACTAAATCTACTGCGCGTCGCGATTTGCGGCCTGTGATGCTCACTGTACCTTCGTACAGTTGCGCTTCTCGACCACAACTCACTGCCGCTCGCTACGATTTTGTCAGGCGTCAACGTAGAGTAAACGATGGCGGCATGTGCGTGCCGCCCTGAACCACCAGATTAAAGAGGCATATGATGAGCGTAGGAACGTATGAAACCAATTTTGCCGGCGAAGGTTTGCGCGTCGGTATCGTCCAGGCACGATTCAATGAAATCGTCGGTGGTGGCTTGCTGTCGGCATGCCTGGAAGAGTTGAGCAAGCTGGGCGTGGCCGATGAAGATATCCTGCACGTGACCGTGCCGGGCGCCCTGGAAATCCCACTGATTCTGCAAAAAATGGCGGAAACCGAGCAATTCGACGCCCTGATCGCACTGGGCGCCGTGATTCGCGGTGAAACCTACCACTTCGAGCTGGTATCGAACGAATCGGGCGCGGGCATCACGCGCGTCGGTCTCGATTACGGCATCCCCGTCGCCAACGCCGTGTTGACGACTGAAAACGACGAGCAGGCGGAAGTGCGCATGCTCGTCAAGGGAGCCGAAGCGGCACGCGTGGCAGTGGAAATGGCCAATCTGGCGCAAGCGCTGGAAGAGTTGCAAGACACAGACGAGGATTGATCGTGCTTGCGCCGCAGTGTGCTGCCTGGCAGCGCGCCGCGGTATTCGTCACTATTTGCAGTAAATACGTATTTAAGAACAGGTAACAATCATGACTGAGAAAAATTTGCTCGCCAATCCCAGCAAGAACCGCACGCCGCGTCACCGCGCGCGCGAGTTTGCGCTGCAGGGCTTGTACCAGTGGCTGCTGAACAATGAAGACGCGACCACCGTCGTGAACAATATTCGCGCCGCGCATGGCTTCGACAAGGCCGATGGCGATCATTTCACGGTGCTGCTGTACGGCGCCATCAAGGACTCGCTGGCGCTGCGCGACAGCATGGCTCCCTTGATCGACCGCAATATCGCGGAACTGTCGCCCATCGAACACGGCATCCTGCTGATCGGCGCATTCGAGCTGAAGAACAACATGGAAATCCCGTACCGCGTCGTCATCAACGAAGCGGTCGAGCTGGCCAAGTCGTTCGGCGGCATCGATGGCCACAAGTACGTGAATGGCGTGCTGGACAAGCTGGCAGTGAAATTCCGCGAGGAAGAAGTCAACGCCAGCAAGCGCAAGTAAGATAGCAGCTTATCCTGCGGCGCAGGCCGCAATGGATGTAAAAAGGGCAGACTGAAAAGTCTGCCCTTTTTGCTGTCGGAGTGATGTGCATTAATGCATCGGCGCCTGTTCAAACCGTAGCGAGCAAGCTCGATATCGGGTTGAGTAACGCAGCTGTACTGGAGTACAGCGAGTAACGCCGACCCGAGAGCGGGCTGCGCAGCAGGTTTGAAGAGCGCGCTACTACAGGCCGGCGATCTCGTTGTGTGGGAGTACTTTGATGGTGATACCGCTTTCCGCGGCAGGGGCCTTGGCTGGCGCCGGCGTGTTCGAGGCCATCACCGGGGTGCTGGTCGGCACGCGCTGGCCGGCGGACACTTGCTTCAGGCGGCGGTATTCGGCCAGCACGCGCGAGCCGTAGCCCGAGTCGGTGGCGAAGTTGGCGGCGCCCACGTAGGTTTTCAAGCCCGCTTCGACGGAACCGCCGCGCGTGACGTAGTCCTTCAGGATCAGGGAGCCGACGCGGATGTTGGCGACCGGATTCAGGGCCGCTTGCACGCCGCCCATTTCCTGGAAGCGCTCATGGTGCACTTTCGACATGACCTGCATCAAGCCCTGTGCGCCGACGGGGCTTTCCGCGAACGGGTTCAGGCCCGATTCGATGGCCATCACGGCCAGGATCAGCAGGGGGTCGAGCTTGATTTCACGGGCCGTCAGGTAAGCCGTCGAGACGAGCATATTGGTCGCGTCGTTGGCCACGCGGTAACGCTTGGAGAGCCAGTCCGTCACCCATTGCTGCTGCTTTTTCGTGCCCAGCAGGGCTTTTTCTTCCTTCGTCAGCGGTGCTTCGTTGACAACGGCCGTCTGCACGGAAGCAGGCGCTTCCATCAGTGCCGACAGGGCCGGTGCTTCGACGGCTTGTGCCTCTGCCATCGGCAGCGGGAACAGGCTGTGCGTCAGTTGCTTGCCCAGCTCAGGGCGGAACATCAGCAGGGCGATCAGTGCCAGGGCGGAAATGCCGAAGACTGTCAGGGTGTGTTGTGCGGTGGTCAAGACACCACGTGCCGAAATGGCTTGTGCGCGGGCGCGCAAACGCGCCAGTGCTGGCTGGCCAGCCACGGTTGAAGCAGGTAATGCTGCTTCGGTGCTACGATGAGTCATAGAGTTCCCCGAAATGTCGCGTCAACAGGCAGTCCCTCCGCGGTCTCGCGGTGTTGTGGGTACTGCCAATGCCGTGCATCAGAAATATCATCGTTTCCGCCGCGTATGGATGCGTGCGAGAAACGCCGTCATTGCTTGCTTGAGCTGATCGGTCCGCATTGGTATTGGATCAGTCGCAATACAACTTTTACCGGGGGTAAGGCAGACGCCTTTTGAAAACACTCCTTAAAATGTCATGTGGAGCCCCGACTCCGTGAATGAGAGAGAGACGCTAAAATCAAGCCCTGGGCCGGCGTCCTCTTTCAAGTTGGGCGAATTGTAGAAGCCGTTTTATATCAAGTCAATACTAACGAATCGATTCTTTATTACTTTTATGTCTTACTTTTTGACTTGCATTGTGCCAAAAGCCAATAAAATCAATTACTTGGCATAGATCCTTCAGCAACGGCGTCCGACGTCAAAAAAAATTAAAAACACATGAAATATTCAGATTTGCGAGATTTTATTTCTCAACTGCAACAAATGGGTGAACTTAAGCCCATTTCGACGCCCATTTCGCCGTATTTGGAGATGACGGAGGTATGCGACCGCACCTTGCGCGCGGGCGGACCGGCCTTGCTGTTCAACAATCCGACGGGGCACACGATGCCCGTGCTGGGCAATCTGTTCGGTACGACGCGCCGCGTGGCGCTGGGCATGGGCGCGGAAGATGTCGGCGAACTGCGCAAGATCGGCCACGTGCTGGCGCGCCTGAAGGAGCCGGAGCCGCCGAAGGATTTCAAGGACTTGCTGGGCCTGGGCTCGCTGGTGAAATCCGTGTGGGACATGTCGCCGAAGGAACTGCGCGGCGCCAAGTGCCAGGAAATCGTCTGGGAAGGCAATGACGTCGACCTGGCGCGCCTGCCCATCCAGCATTGCTGGCCCGGCGACGTCGCGCCCCTGATCACCTGGGGCCTGGTGATCACCAAGGGCCCGAACAAGAAGCGGCAAAACCTGGGCATCTACCGCCAGCAGGTACTGGGGCGCAACAAGGTCATCATGCGCTGGCTGGCGCACCGGGGCGGGGCGCTGGATTTCCGCGAACACGCCATCCAGAGCAAGGGCAAGCCGTATCCGATCGCCGTCGCGCTCGGTGCCGATCCCGCTACTATATTAGGCGCCGTCACGCCGGTGCCGGACAGCCTGTCCGAATACCAGTTCGCCGGCTTGCTGCGCGGCAGCCGCACGGAGCTGGTGAAAGCCATCGGCAGCGAGCTGCGCGTGCCCGCGTCCGCTGAAATCGTGCTCGAAGGCCATATCTACCCGGATGAAAACCATCCGAGCGGCTATGAACACGCACTGGAAGGGCCGTATGGCGACCACACGGGCTACTATAATGAGCAGGACAGTTTCCCCGTGTTTACCATCGACCGCATCACCATGCGCCGCGACCCCATCTATCACTCCACGTACACGGGCAAGCCGCCCGACGAGCCGGCCGTGCTGGGCCTGGCCCTGAACGAAGTGTTCGTGCCCCTGCTGCAAAAGCAGTTCAGCGAAATCACGGACTTTTATCTGCCGCCCGAAGGCTGCAGCTACCGCATGGCCGTGGTGCAGATCAAGAAGCAGTACGCGGGCCACGCCAAGCGCGTGATGTTCGGCGTGTGGAGTTTCCTGCGCCAGTTCATGTATACCAAGTTCATCGTCGTCGTCGACGAGGACGTGAACATCCGCGACTGGAAAGAGGTCATCTGGGCCATCACCACGCGCGTCGATCCCCTGCGCGACACGACCCTGGTCGACAACACGCCCATCGACTACCTGGACTTCGCCTCGCCGATCAGCGGCCTGGGCAGCAAGATGGGCATCGATGCGACGAATAAGTGGCCGGGCGAAACGACGCGCGAGTGGGGTACGGTGATCGCCATGACGCCGGAAGTGAAGGCGAAGGTGGATGGCATCTGGCAGGAACTGGGGCTGTAGGCACTGCGTAGCTCGGTTTGGCGCTTGCGCGCAAGCCGAGCTTGCGGCGCTTGCATGCTCCTGGCCTGCATACTCAGCAGTGTCGGCTGACGGCCTGCGCCTGCTGTCAGTGCCAGGCAAGCGGAGAGCCGGGGTCAGACCCGCCGGGTCCGACCCCGGATTTTGCCTTGGAGTTTGCATGTTCACGCAGCAACTTCCCCAATCTTGCGCAGACCGGGTATAATTGTCCCCGGCGGGCCCCTGCGCATCGTGGCATGGCTAACCTGGTCAGGTCGGGAACGAAGCAGCCACGGCTATTAACCATGAGTGCCGCAGATCAGGCTCGCCTCCTTCGGGAAACAATATAAAAGCTGCCACGGGCAGCTTTTTTTGTTTCCGCCCTGCGGCCATTACTCGTCGCTCAGTTCCGCCTCGACGGGCCGCTCGCTGGCGAGCATGGCTGGATTGTCCTTCAGCAGGGTGGCGTCCGGTTTCAGCGCGATCTGGTGCTGCGCATCCGTCGTCCATACTTTGTTGCCTACCGTCAACTGCGCCGGCTTGCCGAACTTGAATACCACCGACTTGATCGTGGGCGCAAACATGCTCAGCGCGCCCGCCATCTTCTTGATGGCCTGGTTCATCTGCGCCACGCTGCCCATGACGGCCGCGTAGTTCCATTGCAGGCCATCGGGCAGGGCCGTGGTGGCCGTCAGGCTGACCTTGGACTTTTCACCCTTGGGCAGGCTCGTCATGATCTGCGTGTCGTCGCTGAGCCAGGCGGGATTCGGTACCAGGGCCATGCGGTAGTCCGGCGACAGGGCCGGCAGGGGCAGGCGCTCCTTGCCTTTGACGGCCGTCAGGATCACGTCGGACGGCTTGTAGCTTTTGTTGTCCGGCTTGACGGTGATAAACAGGCGCAGCTTGTCGCGCTCGGCGGCAGGCAGGGCGTAGAATTTGTCGATGCGCAAGTCCTCGATCAGTTTCTTGTACGGCACCCATTCGCGCTCGTCGGCATGGGCGCACAGGGGCAGCAGGAGCAGGGGAAGCAGGACGAATTTTTTCATTTTTATCAAGTTAAAGGAAAAGCAAATTCTATGCTGGCCGTGCGGATTTCGCCAATCCCGGCGCAGCTTGTTACAATTGTTCTTTTATTGCCTCTGTGCTGCACCTGACGCCGCTTTTCCGGGCCGGCGCAGGATAGGCCCTTCGCACCCGCTATCTACGGTAAAATCTCAGCATGTCCTATCAAGTCCTCGCCCGTAAATACCGCCCCAAGAATTTCGAGACGCTCGTCGGCCAGGAGCACGTCGTGCGCGCGCTCACGCATGCCTTGCACAGTGGCCGATTGCATCACGCCTACCTGTTCACGGGCACGCGCGGCGTCGGCAAGACGACCCTGTCGCGCATCCTGGCCAAGTCGCTCAACTGCATCGGTCCCGATGGCACGGGCGGCATCACGGCCCAGCCTTGCGGCGTGTGCGAAGCGTGCACGGCGATCGATGCGGGACGTTTCGTCGACTATATCGAGATGGATGCGGCGTCGAACCGCGGCGTCGATGAAATGGCGCAGCTGCTGGAGCAGGCGGTCTACGCGCCCAGCAATGCGCGCTTCAAGGTCTACATGATCGACGAGGTGCACATGCTGACGAACCATGCGTTCAATTCCATGCTGAAAACGCTGGAAGAGCCGCCCGAGCACGTGAAATTCATCCTGGCCACGACGGACCCGCAAAAGATACCCGTGACCGTGCTGTCGCGCTGCCTGCAGTTCAACCTCAAGCAGATGCCGCCCGGCCACATCATCAGCCACCTGGACAATATCCTGGGACAGGAAGGCATTACCTTCGAACAGCCGGCCTTGCGCCTGCTGGCCCAGGGCGCCCACGGTTCCATGCGCGATGCGCTGTCCCTGACGGACCAGGCCATCGCCTATGCGGCCGGCGCCGTCACCCTGGATGCCGTGCAAGGCATGCTGGGCGCGCTCGACCAGTCGTACCTGGTGCGCCTGCTCGACGCGCTGGCGCAGCAGGACGGCGCCGACTTGCTGGCCGTGGCCGACGAGATGGCGTCGCGCAGCCTGTCGTATAACGGCGCCCTGCAGGACCTGGGCACGTTATTGCACCGCATTGCGCTGGCGCAAACCGTGCCCGCCGCCTTGCCGCAGGATCTGCCCGAGTACGCGGACATCGTGCGCCTGGCAACCGCGTTCGACGCGGAAGAAGTGCAGCTGTTTTACCAGATCGCCGTACATGGCCGCAATGAACTGGGCCTGGCGCCCGACGAATACGCGGGCTTTACCATGACCTTGCTGCGCATGCTGGCCTTTCGGCCAGGCATAGGCGGCGCCGATGGCGTGCCGGCCGCACCGGCCGCAGCCACGGGCAATCGTCCCGCTGCTGTCGCCGCCGCGCGCGCCGCGGCAGGAGCGTCCGTCCCGGCCGCCCGCGCCGCCACGAACAGCGTGGCCAGCCATGCTGCCGTGACCCCGCCCGCCGTCGTGGCCGCCGCTGCCGCCAGCATGGCGCGCAGCGACGCGCCGCCGCCGCGTGCGGCGATGCCAGCGCCGGCACCTGTCTCATCGCCGGCGCCCGCACCAGCGGCGCCGCCGCCAGCCGCGGCTCCGACGGCTCCGGCCGCAGCGGCACCCGCTGCCCCGGCCGCATCGGGCGCGCCCATCAGTTCCGCCCGCGCCGCCATCAATGCGGCGCTGGAAGCGGCCCGCGCCGCCTCGAAAGGCCGTCCCGGCAGTGCGCCGTCGGCGCCATCGTCGGCACCGAAGCCGGCTGCTCCCGCGCCGGAACCGGTTGCCGCAGCGCCAGTCGCACCTGCCGCGCCAGTCCAGCCGGCACCGCCGCCGCCACCGGCTGCCGCGAAAGCACCGGCGCCGTGGGACGATGCGCCACCCGTGGCCGTGATGGAAGCTCCTGCGTCCGCGCCGGCACAGCAGGCGCGTCCTGTCGCGCCGCCGCCGCAAGCGCAGCAGCAGGATGACGATTTGCCGCCGTGGGTCACCGAATTTTCCGACGACAGCGCTTCGGCTGCCGTGTCGGCGCCCGCCAATGCGCCCGGCGAACAGCCCGCCGTCGTCATGCCGCAGCGTGCCGCCAAGCAAGCCGCGCCCAGCGGACCGTATGTGATCACGCCCGTGCCGGGCCTGGACTGGGACGGCAACTGGCCGGCCGTCGCCGCCGTGCTGCCCTTGCGCGGCGTGGCCCAGCAGCTGGCCGTGCAGGCCGAGCTGATCGAATGCCTGCACGACGGCCACAGCACGACGTTCCGCCTGCGCGTGCCCATCGATACGTGGCGCAGTCCCGCCAACGTGGAAAAACTGGCGGCCGCGCTGACCGAGCGCTTCGGCCGCAAGGTCAGTGTCGACACGGAACTGGGCGCCGTCTGGTACACGGCCAGCGCGGAAGCGCAAGCCCACCGCGAGGCGTGCCAGCTGCAAGCGGAAGAAACCATCGCCAGCGACCCCTTTGTGCTCGACATGAAGCGCGCATTCGACGCTTTTGTCGTGCCGGGAACGATTACCCCTGCACCGGCCGGCTCCGCCGCGCCGACCCTGCATTGATGATTAACACACTCACAAACTGAATTGAACGGAGCATTCTCATGATGAAAAATCAACTGGCTGGCCTGATGAAGCAGGCGCAAGCAATGCAAGACAACATGAAAAAGGCCCAGGAACAACTGGCGCTGGTGGAAGTGGAAGGCCAGTCCGGCGCCGGCTTGGTAAAAATCGTCATGACGTGCAAGAACGACGTCAAGCGCGTTTCCATCGATCCATCCTTGCTGGCCGACGACAAGGACATGCTGGAAGACCTGGTGGCTGCCGCCTTCAACGACGCCGTGCGCAAGGCGGAAGCGACGTCCGCGGAAAAAATGGCAGGTTTGACTGGCGGCATGAACTTGCCAGCCGGCTTCAAAATGCCATTCTGATGCAATACCGCATGCGCTCGATCTGTGGCACGGGGCAAGGTTGATCCATGTCCAAGTCGCTTGAATTCCTGACCGAGGCGCTGCGGCGCCTGCCCGGCGTCGGCCCCAAGTCGGCGCAGCGGATGGCATTTCATTTGTTGCAGCACGATAGGGAAGGCGCGGCCATGCTGTCGCGCGCCCTGTTCCAGGCCGTCGATGCCGTGCATCACTGCGGCCTGTGCAATACCTTTACCGAACATGAAGTGTGCGAGACCTGTCTCGACGAGGAGCGCGACAAGCGCTTGCTGTGCGTGGTGGAAACGCCTGCCGACCAGCTGATGATCGAGCAGACCTTGACCTACAAGGGCCTGTATTTCGTGCTCATGGGACGGCTGTCGCCGCTCGACGGCATCGGCCCGAAAGATATCCACCTCGAAAAATTGCTGAACCGCGCCAACGATGGCGTGGTCGGTGAAGTGGTGCTGGCCACCAACTTCACGAATGAAGGCGAAGCGACGGCCCACTACATCAGCGAGATGCTGAAGGCGCGGGGCTTGCGCGTGAGCCGCCTGGCCCGCGGCGTGCCCGTGGGCGGCGAACTGGAATACGTCGACGCGGGCACCATCGCCCGCGCGATGCTCGATCGCAGGGCAACCTGACTACAACATGACAGACGCTTCCGCATCTTCCGGCCCCCTCCAGGGCATCAAAGTCCTGGAGCTGGGCACCCTGATCGCGGGGCCGTTCTGCGCCCGCATGCTGGCCGAATTCGGCGCCGACGTGATCAAGATCGAGTCGCCCGATGGCGGCGACCCCATCCGAACCTGGCGCGTGCTGAAGGATGGCACCTCGCTGTGGTGGTCGGTGCAGGCGCGCAACAAAAAAAGTTTAACGCTGAACCTGAAGTCGCCGGAAGGCCGGGCCATCGCCCGCCAGCTGGCCCTGGAAGCGGACATCATCATCGAGAACTACCGTCCCGGCGTGCTGGAAAAGTGGGACCTCGGCTACGAGCAGCTCAAGCAGATCAAGCCTTCCCTCATCATGGTGCGCCTGTCGGGCTTTGGCCAGACGGGGCCGATGAAGGACTTGCCCGGCTTCGGCGCCATCGGCGAAGCTATGGGCGGCTTGCGCTATGTGTCCGGCTTTGCCGACCGCCCGCCCGTGCGCGTGGGCGTGTCCATCGGCGACTCCGTGGCGGCCCTGCACGGCGTGATCGGCGCCATGATGGCCTTGCGCCACCGCGACGTGACGGGCGGCGCGGCGACCGGCGAAGGGCAGATGGTCGACGTGGCCCTGTACGAATCCGTGTTCAATCTGATGGAATCGCTGGTGCCCGAGTACGACCAGGCGGGCGTGGTGCGCGAGCGCACGGGCGGCTCCCTGCCCGGCATCGTGCCCTCGAATACCTACACGACGGGCGATGGCGAAAACATCGTGATTGCCGGTAATGGCGACGCCATCTTCAAGCGCTTGATGCTGGCCATGGGCCGCATCGACATGGCGGGCGACCCGCAGCTGGCGCGCAACGACGGCCGGGTGGCGCGCACGCAGGAAATCGACGACGCCATCGGCGCCTGGTGCGCCACGCACACGATAGACAGCGCGCTGGCCGTGCTGAAGGCGGCCGACGTACCCGCCGGCAAAATCTACTCCGTGCGCGACATGCTGAGCGATCCGCAATTTCTCGCCCGCGACATGTTCGAACAACACCATTTCGCCGACGGCACGCCCGTCAAGCTGCCCGCCATCAGCCCGAAACTGTCCGCCACGCCGGGCAAGACCCAGTGGCTGGGACCGGCCCTGGGCCAGCACAACGACGAGGTGCTCGCATCGCTGGGTTATGATGCCGCCGCCATCGCGCGGCTCAAGGCCGGCGGGGTGGTGTAGGTTTAGCTTGGTAAATCATTGTGCCCCCAGGCAAGGACTGGGGTCGGACCTTCAGGGTCCGACCCCGGACTCCGTCTTTGGGTTTTATTAAGGAATATCGTGAAGCAGTCGTCCCTCCGCGCCCCGCGTGCGTGCCTGATCCCCGCGCTGGCCATCTCCATCCTCCTCTCCGCCTGTGCCAGTATCCCCCGCGATGCGCCCGTCGCGGGCCTGCGCCTGATCGGCGAACAGCGCATCGCCCTGAAGCAGCCGTTCGACAGCACGACGGTGGGCGGCCTGTCCGGCATCGACTACGACGCGGCCAGCGGCAGCTGGGTGATGGAAAGCGATGACCGCTCGGAAATCAATCCGGCCCGCTTCTACCGCGCCACGCTCGATTACGACAGCGAGAAATTCTCCGCCGTGACCTTGAAGAGCGTGCATTTCTTCACGCAGCCCGACGGCAGCCGCTATCCGAACCTGGCGCACGCGCGGCTGGACAAGGGCGACGAAGTGGCCGACATCGAGAGCATCCGCGTCGATCCCCGTGACGGCAGCGTCTGGTATAGCAGCGAAGGCAACCGCAAGGTGGGCCTGCACCCCTTCGTGCGCCACGCGGACCGCGATGGCAAGTTCCTCGCCACCTTGCCGACGCCGGCCATGTTCAATGTCTCCAAGGACGAAGTCGGCTCGCGCAACAACATGAGTTTTGAAGGCTTGTCCTTCTCGCCCGATGGCCGGAGCCTGTGGCTGGGCATGGAAGCGGCCCTGTACCAGGATGGCCCCCTGGCCACGCCCGATAACGGTTCCGTCGTGCGCATCACGCGCCTGGACCGGGCCGGCGCCGTGCTGGGCCAGTATGCGTATGCTATCGAGCCCGTGGCGTCGCGGCCCGCGCCGGGGCGCGAAGCGGACAATGGCGTGTCGGAAATTCTCGCCGTCAACGACCGCCAAGTGCTGGTGGTGGAGCGGGCGGGCGTGGAAAACGCGGATGGCATCTACACCAACCATGTGCGCGTGTACGCGATGGACACGGAGGGCGCCACCGACATCCAGGCCATGCCGGCCCTGGCAGGCGCGGCCTATGTGCCGGCGCGCAAGCGCCTGCTGCTGGACCTGGAAAAGATCGGTTTGCCCAGGGTCGACAATATCGAAGGCATCAGCTGGGGCCCGCGCCTGGAAAACGGCCGCCGCAGCCTCGTGATGATTTCCGACGATAATTTCAACGCCCAGCAAGTCACGCAAATCCTTGCCTTCGAAGTGCAATAGCTTCCAGGCTGGCCGCCTGGCCGGCCTGCCTGGCCAGCATGGCCGTGATCGTGTCGTGCGGCGACGGGTGGCCCAGGAAGTATCCCTGGGCCATGTCGCAGCCGTATTCTTCCAGCATCAGCAGCTGCTCATCCGTCTCCACGCCTTCGGCCACCACCACCATCTTCAAGCCATGCGCCATGGCGATGATGGCGCGCGTGATGGCCGCGTTTTCCGTATCCTGCGGCAAGCCGGCGATAAAACTCTTGTCGATTTTTAATGCCCGCACGTCGAAGCGCTTCAGGTAATTCATTGAAGAATATCCCGTGCCGAAGTCGTCGATGGACAGGTACACGCCGATGCCGCGCAACTGCTCCAGGGTCACCATGGTGGCGCGCGCATCGTCCATCAGTGTGCCTTCCGTCAATTCCAGCTCCAGCAGGCGCGCGTCCAGGCCCGTGTCGGCCAGGGCCGACAGCACGATCTGCATCAGGTTTTCATCCTTGAACTGCTTGGCCGACAGGTTCACGGCCATGCGGATGGCCCGCCCGCCATCGCTCTGCCATGCCTTGGCCTGGTTGCACGCCGTGCGCAGCACCCATTCGCCGATGGGCACGATCAGGCCCGTCTCTTCGGCCAGGGGGATGAATTCCGTGGGCGAGATGATGCCCCGCTCCGGGTGGCGCCAGCGCACCAGCGCTTCCACGCCGACGATCTGGGTGCTGGGCACGTCGATCTGCGGCTGGTACAGCAAATACAGCTCGTTGTTCTGCAAGGCTTTCCTCAAGCCCACTTCCATCTTGACGTGGCTCATGATTTCCATCGTCAGCGAGGAACTGTACAGCTTGGCGTTGTTCTTGCCGCAGTTCTTCGCGTGGTACATGGCCGTGTCCGCATATTTCAAAAGCGAGTTGCAGTCCTCGCCATCTTCCGGGTACAGCGAGATGCCGATGCTGGCCGTGACGAAAATCTCGTGCCCCTCGATCATGAAGGGCCGGCGCATGGCTTCCTTCACCCGGTGCGCCACGTTGAGGGCGTCTTCCACCCGTTCCAGGTCGGGGATGAGGATCGTGAATTCGTCGCCGCCCAGGCGCGCCAGGTTGCTGCCGCCCGCGCCGGCGTCCAGCTCATGTTCGGCGCGCAGCACCAGGTCGCTGGGGCGGATGGTTTCGCGCAGGCGCTCGGACACCACCTTGAGCAGATGGTCGCCCACGTCGTGGCCCAGGGTGTCGTTGATGCGCTTGAAGGCATCGAGGTCCATGAACAGCACGGCGAATTTCTTGTCGTGCTCTTTCGAGCGCAGCAGTTCCCGTTCCAGGGTTTCCAGGAAGGCTTGCCGGTTGGGGATGCCCGTCAGGCTGTCGCAGTAGGCGAGGCGGCGGATCTGCTCTTCCGTGCGCTTGCGTTCGCTGATGTCGCGCACCAGGCCCAGCACTTCGTCGGCCCCTGTCGCCACGAGGCGCGCCTCGAAGTGGCGCGTGCTGTCGCCGTGGGTGAGCGTGTAGTCGACCGAGCCGATGTGCTGCGTGGCCAGCACGGCGCGGGCCTTGTCCAGCAGGCGCGCGGCGATCTCGGGCGGCAGCACGTCGCGGATATGGCTGCCCACGCAGTTGGCGATGGAAAAGCCCGCGCTCGCGTCGTGGCCCTGTTCGTAGTCCAGATAAAAGCCTTCGCGGTTGAGGCGGAAGAAGGTGTCGGGGATGGCGGCCAGCACGGCGCGGTTGTGCGCGTCGGCGATGCGCAGGCGGGCGATGGCGTCGCTGGCGCGCAGCACGTACAGCACGCGGTGGCCCAGGATGGGCCAGTTGATGGGCTTGGAAATGAAATCCGTGGCGCCCACCTCGTAGGCGCGCGTGACGGCCTCCAGTTCGTCGCCGCCCGTGACCATGATGATGGGCACCGTGCCGCCCACCTCCTGGTGGCGGATTTCGCGGCACACGGCAAAGCCGTCCATGGCCGGCATGTCGACGTCGAGCATGACCAGGTCCGGGCCCTGGAGCTTGTAGCAGGCCAGCGCCTGCACGCCGTCCTCGGCCTCGATCACGTCCAGGCCCACCTGCGTGAGCATCTGCCGCATCAGCAGGCGCATGACGGGGTCGTCGTCGGCCACCAGCACCAGGCCGCGTGGGGGAGGGAGGGGCGCAGTCATGTCAGTGTTCCTTCACGAGGATGGCGCTCAGCGATTCGCGCACCGCCAGGAATGCCTGCTGCATCTGCTGCAGCAGCGTGGCCGCGCCTTCGGTGCTGCCGGCGCGGCCCAGTTTTTCCATCTCCTTGCACAGCTGCGCCAGGCCGTCGGCGCCCACGTTGGCGCTGCCCGACTTGAGGCTGTGCGCCACCTTGCGCAGCGCTTCCGCATCCGCGCCGGCGATGGCTTCGCGCATGGCCGCCAGCTGGCGCGGCGTCTCGCCGGTAAACGCAAGGATCACCCGTTCCAGCAGCGCATCGCCATCCGCGCGCGACAGGGCGCGGATGTTTTCCAGCGCCTGGCGGTTCAGCGGCTGGCCGGCGGGCGCGGGCGGCGCCTCCTGGCGCAGCGCTTGCGGCGTTTCCTGTGGCGCTTCCTGCTGCTCGCTGTGGTGCACGGTGGCCGCGCGGGGCAGGGTGATCCAGCGGGCGAGGGTGTGGCCCAGGTCCTGCTGCGTGAAGGGCTTGCTCAGGTAGTCGTCCATGCCGGCCGCCAGGCACGCTTCGCGGTCGCCCTGCAGCGCGTTGGCCGTGATGGCGACGATGGGCAGCACGCGCGCGTGGCCGCGCTGCTGCTCGTGGCGGCGGATTTCCGCCGTGGCGGCAAAGCCGTCCATGACGGGCATCTGGCAATCCATCAGGACCAGGTCGAAATCCTCGGCCTGCGCCGCCTGCAGCGCTTCCTCGCCATTGTGCGCACAGGCCACGTCCAGGCCCAGGCTGTCGAGCATGGCCAGCGCCACTTCCACGTTGACGGGGTTGTCCTCGGCCAGCAGCACGCGGCGGCGCTGGCGCCGGCCGGGCGGGCGCGCGGCGGGGCGCAGCGCGTGCGGCGCGGCCGCGCGCAGGTTTTCGCCGGCACGCGGCGGCGTGACGATGCAGTCGAACAGGTCGCATTCGCGGGCCGGCTTGATCAGCTGGAAGGCCACGCCCGCCTCGCGCCGCTGCACGGGATCGGCCGCGCCCTGTTCCGAACTCAGCAGCAACAGTTTCAGGTCCGCCAGCAGCGGATCGCTCTTGATGGTGGCGGCCAGGGCCAGGCCGCTGGTGCGCGGCAGTTCCATGTCGAGCAGGGCCACGGCATACGGCGTGCCTGCCTGGTGGGCCGCGCGCAGCTTGCCCAGGCATTCGCCTGCCGTGCCGGCGCTGTCGCTGACGATGTGCCAGCTGGCCAGCTGGCGTTCCAGCACGGCGCGCGTGGCGGGAGTGTGGTCGACGATCAAGGCGCGTAACCCTCGCGTGGTTTTCAGGTTGAAGGACGGGTCCTCGCTGTCGACCCGCCGCTTATCGAAATTTACTTCGAACCAGAAGATCGAGCCTTGCGTTAAAGCATTGTCGACGCCGATAGTTCCGCCCATCAGCTCCACCAGCTGCTTCGAGATCGTCAGGCCCAGGCCCGTGCCGCCGTGCTTGCGCGTCGTCGAGCCGTCGGCCTGCGAAAACGATTCGAAGATACGGCTCTGCGCTTCGCTGGACACGCCGATGCCCGTGTCGTGCACCTCGAAGCGCAGGCCCACGCTGGGCGCATCCTCGCAGCACACTTCCACCTTCACCGTGACCTTGCCCGTTTCCGTGAACTTGATGGCGTTGCCCAGCAGGTTGACGATGATCTGGCGCAGGCGGTTCGGGTCGCCGCAGATGGCGATGGGGATGTCGTTGGCGATGTCGAATTCCAGGCAGATATTCTTCGCCTCCGCCTGCGGCGCAAAGACGTGTTCGATGTCGTCGAGCAGTTCGCGGAAATTGAAGCGGATGTATTCGACGCTGAGCTTGCCCGCCTCGATCTTGGAAAAGTCGAGGATGTCGTTGATGATCACGAGCAGGTTCTGCCCCGAGCGCTGCACCATGCTCGTGTAGTGGCGCTGCTGCGGCGTCAAGGGGCTGGCCAGCAGCAGTTCCGTCATGCCCAGCACGCCGTTCATGGGCGTGCGGATTTCATGGCTCATGGTGGCGAGGAAGGCGCTCTTCGCCTGGCTGGCCGCCTCGGCCGCATCCTTGGCCTTTTCCAGCTGCGCCGTGCGCACACCCACCTGGCGCTCGAGCTGGTCGCGGTAATTGGCCAGCGTGCTGTCGCGGCTGTCGATCTGCGCCAGCATGTCGTTGAAACTGTCGATCAGCACGCCCAGCTCGTCGCTGCGCTGGTGGGCGATGCGGTGACTATACGTCTGGCTGCTGGAGACTTTTTGCGCTGTATCAATGAGCTTGGTGATGGGCTCGGCAATCACGCTCTTGAAACGCCGCGCGAGGCACACGGCGATCAGGAAGGACAGCAGGGTGGCGCCGCCGATGGCGCCCACGTGGCGGCCGATGTCGCGCCACATGTGGTTCAGGTCCGCCTCGATCAGCACGGCGCCGATGAGCTCCTGCCCCTCCGCGTCCGGCCGGTAGACGGGGCGGTACAGGCGCATGGCGGGCGCCAGGGTGCTGCCCGCACCCTGCGTGACGGCTTGCGCGCCCAGGTCGGCCAGCAGGGCCGGGTCCAGGTCTTCCGCCGCCGCCGTGGCCTGCTCGTGCTGCGGCGCGCGGTACAGGGCGAACAGGCGCCCGCCCCGGTCGAACAGGGCGGCCTGGGCGATCTCGTCGCGCGCGGCCAGCGCAGCCAGCACCTGTTCCGCCTGGGCAGGCTTTCCGGCCAGCAAGGGCGCCGCGCTGGCCGCGCCGATCACTCCCGCCAGCGACAGCAGCTGCTTGCCTTCGTCATCCTTGTGGCTGAGCACGGACGTCAGCGCGAACGCCACGAACACCAGCAGCAGCGCGCAGCCCGACGACAGCACCGAGATCATGGTCAGCTTCTGGCTGATGCTGGAGCGTTGGAAATTGAACATGGTGGCGGCGCTTCTCCGGTCGACCCGTTGACTGTTTTTTAATTCCTACTGGAAAAATATAGACGCGAAGACACACCCCGATGTTGATGTGGGTCTAAGGGAGGAGAGGGGAGGGGAACTCCGGGGTCGGACCCTGTCGGGTCTGACCCCAGTTGTTGCTTTTGGGGTTCATAAAATCAAACCCGGTGAAAAGCTGGGGTCAGACCCGAAGGGTCTGACCCCGCTATTAACAGCAGCCGCCGCGCTTGCCGGCCCCGCCATAACGGGCTTCCTGCCGCTCGCGGAAGAACTCTTCATACGTCATCATCGGCTCGCCGGGATGGGTCACTTCCCGGTGCGCCACGTAGGTGTCGTACTCGGGCAAGCCGCACATGAGCCGCATGCTTTGCCCCAGATAGCGTCCCGCCTTGATGATTTCGTCGAACATCATTGCACCGTGGGCATGGCCTGGAACGGCGTTTCCTTGGTGCTAGGCTTGCTGTCGGCGCGCGCCTTCAAAATGGTGCGGATGCCGAAGAACAGCACGCTGACGACGACCACCACGAAGAAGGCGGCCAGGCCCGCGTCCAGGTAATCGTTGAAGATGATCTGCTGCATCTGCGCCACGGACTTGGCCGGTGCCAGCAGGGTGCCTTCATCGAGGGCCGCCGAGTATTTCTTCGCATGCGCGAGGAAGCCCACGCGCGGGTTGGCGTCGAAAATCTTTTGCCAGCCCGCCGTCAGGGTGCACAGCAGCAGCCAGATGGTGGGCAAGATCGTCACCCACGCATACTGGCCCCGCTTCATCTTGAACAGCACGCAGGTGCCGAGGATCAGCGCGATGGCGGCCAGCATCTGGTTGGCGATGCCGAACAGCGGCCACAGGGTGTTGATGCCGCCCAGCGGATCGACGACGCCCTGGTACAGGAAGTAGCCCCAGGCCGCCACGCACAGGCCCGTGGCCAGCAGGTTGGCGATGACGTTTTCCGTCTGTTTCAGGCTAGGCACGAAGCTGCCCAGCAAGTCCTGCAGCATGAAGCGGCCGGCACGCGTGCCCGCATCGACGGCCGTCAGGATGAACAGCGCTTCGAACAGGATGGCGAAGTGGTACCAGAAGGCCATCATGGCCTTGCCGCCGATGGCGCCCGAGAGGATCTGCGCCATGCCGACGGCCAGGGTCGGCGCGCCGCCCGCGCGCGAGATGATGCTGTGCTCGCCCACGTCCTTGGCCGTCTGCGTCAGCATTTCCGGCGTGATGTAGAAGCCCCACTGCGAGATGGCCTGGGCGGCCGAGTCTGCCGTCGTGCCGATCAGGGCGGCCGGGCTGTTCATGGCGAAATAGATGCCCGGCTCGATGGTCGAGGCGGCCACCAGGGCCATGATGGCAACAAACGATTCCATCAGCATGGCGCCATAGCCGATGAAGCGGGCGTGGCTTTCGTTTTCAATCATCTTCGGCGTGGTGCCCGAGGAAATCAGGGCGTGGAAGCCGGACACGGCGCCGCAGGCGATCGTGATGAACAGGAAGGGGAACAGATTGCCCGACCAGACGGGGCCGGAGCCGTCGATGAACTTGGTCATGGCCGGCATTTTCAGGTAGGGCGCGACGACGATGATGCCGATAGCCAGGCCCAGGATGGTGCCGATCTTCAGGAACGTCGACAGGTAGTCGCGCGGCGCCAGCAGCAGCCACACGGGCAGCACGGACGCGATGAAGCCGTAGCCGATCAGCATCCACGTCAGTTCCGTGCCCGTGAAGGTGAACATCGGGCCCAGCACGGCGTGTTCCTGCACGTACTGGCCGCCGATGATGGCCAGCATCAGCAAGACGAAGCCGATGATGGAGATTTCGCCGATGCGGCCCACGCGGATGAAGCGCGAATACACGCCCATGAACAGGGCGATGGGGATCGTCGCCATCACGGTGAAGCTGCCCCATGGGGAACCCGTCAGCGCCTTGACGACGATCAAGGCCAGCACGGCCAGGATGATGACCATGATCATGAAGCAGCCCAGCAGCGCAATCATGCCGGGAATTTCGCCCAGTTCGGCCTTGATCAGGTCGCCCAGGGAGCGGCCGTCGCGGCGCATGGAAATGAACAGCACGATGAAATCCTGCACGGCGCCCGCAAACACGACGCCCGCCAAAATCCACAGCATGCCGGGCAGGTAGCCCATCTGTGCGGCCAGCACGGGGCCGACCAGGGGGCCGGCGCCGGCGATGGCGGCGAAATGGTGGCCGAACAGCACGTATTTATTCGTCGGCACGTGGTCCAGGCCATCGTTGTGCTTGAAGGCGGGCGTCATGCGGCGCGCATCGAGGCCCAGCACCTTGTCGGCGATGAACAGGCTGTAGAAGCGGTAGGCGATCAGGTAGACGCAGACGGCGGCGATGACGATCCAGATCGCGCTGATCGGTTCGCCGCGTTGCAGGGCGACCACGCCCAGGGAGCCGGCGCCGGCCAGCGCAAGCGCTGCCCAGCCCAGTTGTTTGAAAATGCGGTTCATGCTTCCTCCAGAGATTGACGGGCGCTGTGCCGTGCGATGATGTGTGCCGCGGGTCCTGGTCGTCGCCAGTTTGGTGTGCATCGGGTGTATCCGCAGCTTATGGCTAGTATTCAGGAACCGTATAATCGTGGCAAGCGCAGCACTACGCAGTAACGCTCAGTAGTACTACGCAGGCCGATCGCCGCGCGGCGACGTAAAATCACCCCTTTCCACCCGCATCGATGCCACCGGAGTTCGCGCCAGGCCATGAAACTCAGACAGAAAGTCATTTTCCTGGCCATCACGCCGCTGATCCTGGCCCTGTGCGCCATCGCTTTTGCCGTGCGGCACCAGGCAAATACCCTGGCCGAGCAGCAGCGCGCCACCATCCAGCAAGCCTACCTGGCCAGCAAGGAAGCCGAACTCAAGCATTACGTGACCCTGGCCAGCCATTCCATCGCCTCCCTGTACCAGTCGGGGCGCAAGGATGCCGCCACGCAAGAGGAAGCCAAGCGCATCCTTGCCTCGCTCAGCTATGGCGACGACGGCTATTTCTTCATCTACGATTTGCACGGCAAGTCGCTGATGCATCCGCGCCAGCCCGAACTGGTGGGGCAGAACCTGTGGGACTTGCGCGATGCCGAGGGCAATCTGACCATCCAGCGCCTGATGCAGCGGGCGCAAAGCGGCGGCGGCTTCGAGCGCTACAACTGGATCAAGCCGTCGACGAACAAGTCCGCGCCCAAGCTCGGCTATGTGATCCTGATGCCGGAATGGGGCTGGATGATGGGCACGGGCATCTACATGGATGACGTGGACCAGGCGCTGGCCCAGGTCGATGCCCAGCAGTCGCGCAATATCCGCTCGACCATGGAACTGATCGCCGCCATCGCCATCCTCGGCTCGCTGCTCGTGGCCGCCTGCGGCCTCGTGCTGAACCTGCGCGAACTGCGCGTGGCCGACGCCAAGCTGAAGGTGCTGGCGCAGCGCGTGGTGGAGTCGCAGGAAGAGGAGCGGGCGCGGCTGTCGCGTGACTTGCATGACGGCATCAGCCAGTGGCTCGTGTCCATCAAGCTGCAGATCGAGGCGGGCATCGCGCGCCTGGCCGGCAATGCCGAGCAGCAAGACAAGGCGCCCGCCACCTTCGAGCGGGCCGCCGAGCAGCTCAACAAGGTGCTGGGCGAGGTGCGGCGCATTTCGCACAACCTGCGCCCGGCCATCCTCGACGACCTGGGCCTGGCCGCCGCGCTGGACCACCTCGTGCATGAATTCAATGACAGCAGCAGCGCGCAAGCCAGTTTCACGGCCAGTCCGGCCACGGCGGGAGAAGGCTTGCCCGACATGGTGAATACCGTGCTGTTCCGCATCGCCCAGGAAGCGCTGACGAACAGCGAGCGCCACGCTCACGCCAGCGCCGTCGAGGTCAGCCTGCGCGAGGCGGGCAAGGCGGTCGAGCTGCGCATCGAGGATAATGGCGGCGGCTTCGACTTCGACGGCATCGCCCTGCACCCGCAGCGCGGCATCGGCCTGCGCAACATGACGGAACGCATGGAAGCCATCGGCGGCAGCCTGCACATCGCGTCCTCGCCGGCCGGCACCGTGGTGCTGGCGCGGTTCGGCCTTCCCCCCACACACTGAGATACAAAGAACCATGACCGAGACGATCAGAATCCTGCTGGTGGACGACCATCCCCTCGTGCGCGACGGCTTGCGCGCGCGCCTGGAAGCGGTGGCGCATTTCGACGTGGTGGCCGAGGCGGGCGGCGCCGACGAGGCGCTGGCTCAGGCGCGGCTGCACCAGGTGGACCTGGTATTGATGGATATCAATATGCGCGGCACGAATGGCATCGAAGCGACGGCCCTGTTCAAGCAGGCATTCCCGCACATCGCCGTGCTGATCCTGTCCATGCACGACAAGCTGGAATACGTGTCGCAAGCCTTGCAGGCGGGCGCGCGCGGCTATGTGCTCAAGGATGCGCCAGGGAAAGATATCGTCGTCGCCATCGAGACGGTGATGTCCGGCGGCATCTATTACAGCGCGGCCCTGGCGCGGCAGCTGTCGCGCCCCCAGGTGCACGATTCCTTCCTCACCACGCGCGAGCAGCAGGTGCTGCAGCACATCGCGGCGGGCCAGTCGAACAAGCAGATCGCCCGCGACCTGGACCTGAGCGTGCGCACGGTGGAAACGCACCGCCTGAACATCAAGCGCAAGCTGGGCATCGAGGGGCAGGCCGAACTGATCAAATATGCCGTCGAGCACGCGCACGGCAGCAGCTGAACGGTGCGCGGCCCTGGCCGTGTATTTTTCTCAAACCCGCATGGCAGGCTGGTCTCCCGGGGGAATGTTTTTTTTGAACATTTATTGCCAAAATTAAACTGTTTCGTGGGTGAGATTCGGATAGAATGATTCTCGCTGTCGAAATGGCATCCCTGCCGGGCCAGGGTTGCCAATGCTGGTCAGTTTATTTACTATGGCGCCCTACCCACACTGAGATACCGATGTCAGCGTCTGAATCAAACCTGTTTCCTTTGGTGGGATTACAAGCAGTTGCCAATGCTCATAACGAGTGGGTCGCTGTCACCTTGCATGTACCGCAGCCCTCGACGGCCCCGCTCATGACGGCGCTGACCGTGGCGCTGGCTGCCGCCGATGCCTACGCGTTCCTGGCGCCGCTCGACTGCATCATTCCCCTGGCCGACCCGCATGGCGTGGACGAGGCCGTACTGGCGCAACTGGCGCCGCAGCGCACCATCTTCCGCCTGCCGGCTCAGTTTGCCGGCGACAAGCAGATTCAAAAGAAATGCCAGCAGTGGCGCGACGCCGGCTACCGCATCGTCCTGGACGGCCCTGGCGCCGGTCCCGTGGCGGCGGCGCAGGTCGAGGCGCGCGCGCTGGCCATCGACGCGGCCGGCGAGCTGCCGGGCCTGCACCAGCTGCTGCCCCTGCCGGGGCCGCACCTGGCCTACAACATCGGCGACGCAGGCCGTCTCGCGGCCTTGCAGGAACTGGGCGCGAGCTGGTTTGCCGGCGATTATGCCCTGCACCATGCGCGCCAGCAAAGCGAACCGGAAGACGCCACCTCGCGCCGCCGCGTGCTCGCGCTGCTGGGCCTGCTGGCCCGCGATGCGGATGCGCACGAACTGGAAGTGCCGCTCAAGCAGGACCCGTCGCTCAGCTATCATCTGTTAAAACTGGTCAATTCGGCCGCCTTCGGTTTCACGGCGCCGATCACCAGCTTCAGCCAGGCCATCACCCTGCTGGGCCGGCGCCAGCTGCAGCGCTGGCTGCAACTGCTGCTGTACGCGCGCCAGCAGGACGATGGCAAGATCCACGCGCTGCTGCCGCTGGCGGCCGTGCGCGCGGCGCAGATGGAAGCGCTGTGCCAGCTGCGCGGCGGCGACCGCGACGCGCAGGACCTGGCCTTCATGGCGGGCGTGTTTTCCCTGCTGGATATTTTGCTGGGCATGCCGATGGGGGAGATCATCGCCACCCTGAACCTGGCGCCCGCCGTCAGCGCCGCCTTGCTGGAACGCAGCGGCGAACTGGGCACTCTGCTGGCGCTGGTGGAAAGCACGGCGCCGCCGCCCGAGGGCTTGCGCCGCGCCGGCATCGATGGAGAAACCTATTGGCGCAGCCTGCTGCAGGCCTACCAGTGGGCCATCCAGGTCAGCCGGAACCTGTAGCATGACCTTGCTGCCGGTGTCGGATTACCTCAGTGACAGCGCCGCCTTGTGCGACGCCGTCGTGCGCTTGCGTGGCCCGGCACTGATGGCCGAGCTGGGCCGCATCGCCGGCGCCGTGATGGCCAGCCCGTATTGCCAGTTCCTGCCCGCAATCAGCGCCGATACTGCCGCGCCGCCCGCGCCGTTTGCGCGCGACACGCCTGCCTTGCTGCAGGAAGTCAGCTTCGACGGCCATTGCTACGGCCACTATGCCGTGGCCGGCCGCAGCCTGTACAACGACGCCGACCGCCGCCACCTGGCCAGCCTGGCATCGCTGACGGCCGGTGTGCTGCAGGTGCACTCGCTGGCGCAGCGCTCGACCCATGCGTTTGCGCAAGTGGAAGCCTTGCTGGCGCAGCAGACGCAGATCCTCGACCAGCTGCACGAATCCGTGCTGACGATGGATTTGACGGGCTACATCACCAGCTGGAACAAGGGCGCCGAGCGCCTGTTCGGCTATTCCTCGGTGGAAGCCGTGGGGCGCAACATCCTGTTCCTGTACGACGATGAAGACACGGGTTTCCACGACGCCTTCCTGGAGCAGGGCGGGCGCCTGATGGAAGTGCGTCGCCGCAAGAAGTCCGGCGAGATCTTCTGGGCCAGCCTGTCGCTGTCGCCGCTGCAGGACATGGACGACAAGCCCATCGGCCTGATCGCCTACCTGACGGACATCACGGAACGCAAGCTGGCCGAAGAGCGCCTGCACCACCTGGCATATTACGACCCGCTGACCAGCCTGCCCAACCGCACCTTGCTGGCCAAGCTGGTGGACCAGGCCCTTTCCGTGGCGCAGCGCAGCAAGATGCTCGGCTGCGTGCTGTTCATCGACCTGAACCGTTTCAAGCTGATCAACGACACCCTGGGCCGGCGCATCGGCGACGAGCTGCTGCGCCAGGTTTCCTTGCGTTTCCGCCAGGCATTGCGCGACCAGGACCTGGTGGCGCGCCTGGGCGGCGACGAGTTCGCCGTCGGCCTGTTCGACATCGGCCAGCACTTCGAAGCGAGCATGGTGGCGCAAAAGCTCCTCGCGTCGCTGGTGGAGCCGTTCCTGATCGAAGGCCACGACCTGCGCGTGGGCGCCAGCATCGGCATCAGCGTGTATCCGCAGGACGGGCAGGACGCGGAAACCCTGCTGCGCCTGGCCGACATTGCCATGTACCGCGCCAAGCAGGACAGCGGCGGCGAGGCGGAAAGCGTGGCCTTCTACAGCCAGGACATGAATCTGGGCATGCAGGCACGCATGCGCCTGGAAACAGGCTTGCGCCAGGCGTTATCAGAGCAGCAATTGTTGCTGCACTTCCAGCCGAAATATGCGCTGGCGAGCGGGCGCATCATCGGCGCCGAAGCCCTGGTGCGCTGGCACCACCCGCAGCATGGCATGATCCCGCCCGCCGAATTCATCCCCCTGGCCGAATCGACGGGCCTGGTGGTGCAGGTGGGCGAATGGGTGCTGGAAGCGGCCTGTGCCCAGGCGCAGGCCTGGAAGCTGGCGGGCCTGCCGCCCATCCGCCTGGCCGTCAACGTGTCCGCCCGCGAATTCACGGCGGCCTTGCCCGCCAGGGTGGCGGCCACCTTGGCCCGCTACGGCCTGGAAGCGGCCTGGCTGGAGCTGGAAATCACGGAAAGCACGCTGATGCACAACATCGAGCGCGTGATCGGCATCATGGACCGCATCACGGCCCTGGGCGTGGCCCTGTCCCTGGACGACTTCGGCACGGGTTACTCCAGCCTGTCGTATCTGAAACGCTTCCCCATCGACACGTTAAAGATCGACCGATCGTTTACCACCGGCATCCCCACGGACGCCAGCGACTGCGCCATCGCCAGCACCATCATCAGCATCGCCCAGCAGCTGCACCACAAGGTGATCGCGGAAGGCGTGGAAACGACGGAACAGCTGGCCTTCCTGAAGAGTTCGGGCTGCGACGAAGTGCAAGGCTACCTGTTCTCACGCCCCCTGCCGGCGCGCGAGTTCGAGCGGGCCCTGCGGGAAAACTGGGGCGTGTAACGGTGCTGCCGTGGCGCGCCGGCGCAGGCAGGGAAGCCCCCGGCGCAGGGCCGCGGCCTGTCCCCGCAGCTTGCCTTGACGCTTAAATGTGCGGCACCGGCGACTCGCCATTGGTAAGCCACTGACCTTTATGTATAATGCTGCCATCTGGAAGCGTGGCCGAGTGGTTGAAGGCACCAGTCTTGAAAACTGGCGACGGGTTACACTGTTCGTGAGTTCGAATCTCACCGCTTCCGCCAGGAAATAAAGAAACCGCCTTCGGGCGGTTTTTTATTGCCTGTCGGAAGCGAGCAGGGCGCCTTCGCGCCCTGCGTGTGAGATTCGAAGGGCTGGGCCTGCCGGCCCAGCCCGCCCCGAATCCTCCAACCGCTGCCGCAGCGCGGCAGCCCCGCGCGCCGTGGGCGCGCGTTCGTGGTTCTAATTAGGCTCTCTGCTGAGCACGCTTTCACGGCACCCAACGCCTCAGCCCGTGTCCGGACGGCGGACCTGACCCTCGTACCTCAAGCGGCAAGGCGCTGGCGTATCAGCATGCGCTGCCAAGTACATGCGGCGCGGCGTCGATCTGGACACGTATTTTTTTGTGAACGGCTACCAGGCCGTGCACCAGTTCGACAAGGGCCGCGTGTTCCACCTGATGGAACCGGACGTCAATCAGGAGCTGTACGGCGTGCCGCAGTACCTGAGCGCCTTGCAATCGGCCTGGCTCAACGAGGCGGCGACCCTGTTTCGCCGCAAGTATTACAAGAACGGTTCGCATGCCGGTTTCGTGTTCTACATGACGGACGCCGCGGCGGACACGCAGGACGTGGACAACCTGCGCCAGGCCATGCGCGACAGCAAGGGGCCGGGCAACTTCCGCAACCTGTTCATGTACGCACCGAACGGCAAGATGGATGGCATCCAGATCCTGCCGGTGTCCGACGTGGCCGCCAAGGACGAGTTTTTCAACATCAAGAGCGTCACGCGCGACGACCAGCTGGCCGCACACCGCGTGCCGCCGCAGCTCATGGGCATCCTGCCGAACAATGCCGGCGGCTTTGGCGCCGTCGAGCCAGCCGCACGCGTGTTCGCGCGCAACAAGCTGGTGCCGCTGCAGTCGCAGTTCATGGCGATCAACGAATGGGCCGGCGTGGAAGTGGTGAAGTTCGCCCCGTATGAACTGGTCAAGGGCGGGGAGGGCGCAGCATGAGCGACCAGATCGACAAGACCGACAGCATCATCTACGCCGAGGTGGTGCGCGGCCTGGCCGCCGTGCGGCGCAGCATCGGCCTGGTGTCGCACGGCGCTTGCCACTACTGCGACGAGCCGCTGGTGCCGGGCCTCCGGTTTTGCAACATCGACTGCCGCGACGACTACGAAAAGGAGCTGGCCGCGAAGGCCCGCGCCGGCCGCCCAGAATGACCGCTACGGCGCGATAGCGTGCAGGGCCGATGAGGCCCGGCAAGCCGCGCCGAACCGCCCCAGCCACCCCACAGGCCGCCCACGAGGTGGTTTTTTTACGTCCCTGCCTGCTGTGGCGCGCGAAAAGCAAGAAAAACGCCCATTTCGGCCCGGCGCGCGCAGTTGCGCCCGCTCCACACCTGCCCGCTATATAGGGCTCTTTTAACTCAAATTTACGCCATGGACGAAGGCGCATGAGTACTGGTGCGGCGGGGCGAAGAGGGGGCGTGCGATTTGACGCATTTTGACGCACTTTGAGAGATTCCTTGTGCAAAAAAATCAGAGCTTCTAATTTTTGGTATTTATATGTCAATCAATATCAATTCCAAAATAGATAATTTCAAACTATTTTGAAGAGATTTTTGTAAAAATATTTTTATTTTTATTTTAATTTTAGTGCTTGTCCAAATTTAAAATATTTTTTTGATCCCCAGACACTCCAGAAAGCAATATTTTTTTTGAGGTATGGGAAAATGCGTCCCAATTTTCCTTGCCAATGGTTATCAATAAAAGATCGTGTACGATTTTTTCTCCTTCGCAGAATTCTTTTACTGCCATTTTTAAAGTTGAAATATTTGGTTTTGTGTCAGCAATGCCCTTTTGATCCGTCCACACTCCAGGTATTTGGCCATGAACGATCGCTGAAATTGCGCTATACCAATTTTCAATTCTGGAAAGCAAACCAAATTTGTTCTGTAACTTCATAAAATCTGGGCTATGTGTTTTGTGAAAGGATAAAATTTCGCCTTTTGATACGTAATAATTTGCATCTCGAACTAAAGATGCTAGTTCTGCAGGGTGAGTCCTAAAGTATGTGTAATACAATACGTTTTCAACTATGCCTCGTATTGATGCAGCCGAAGCTTTGTACATTGCTAGCCCCATTGTGGCAACAGCATGGTGAGATGATATTTGCATTGCCCTCACAAAACTGATAGCAGGATTTTTCGAGTCAATGTTTTCAAGCTGTTTTGCCCATATGGCAAGACGTATGCAAGATTGGTCAATTTCGGACATTAAACTTTGATCTTGAAGAAATACTTCAACATTAGCATTCCAGTCAACGGCTTTCATCGCATTTTCTAGTTTTGTAGTCATGTTTTTCACTAACGTTTTTTATCGATGCCAGCTAAGTAAGGATCATAGTCGTTTTGAATGTTTAGATTTTTAAGAAAAAAATCAATTGAATATTCTGATTTTCCTTGGAAGGATCGAGTTATTACATCTCTGAGCGACATTTTCATTAGCGACATGTCGGACACTCTTGGAAGAAAGTTTTTTGGTATAGCTGATATAACTATTTTTTTTGGTATTTTTCTATCTTGAATTTCTTTTATTGCGCTCTCTAAATCGTAAGGGCTGGCTTTTGAAATATCGGATTTTGATACTTTTGATGGTGTTGGAGTCTGATCGGTGATTCCACTTATTGCTTGAATTGATTTTCTTAAGGAATTGCCTAAGTCGGCGCAGAATTTTGGATTCCTAACTAAATCCAATGCAATTGAATTTATTTGTATTTCTGTAAATTCCGATGAGAGAATATGTCCTACGATTTTTCTAATTAAATCAGTATTGGCTCTCGATTTTTTCATTTGAATACTCCTATGCGGAATAAAAACTCGCCTGTAACTTGCACCGCGTTTCTCCATGCTTCTGTGCTGTATGATTTTTTGTTCTGCCAGAGATAGCCTTTCCCACCATCTAAATCATTTAAAGCACTATATTTTTTCAGTGTGTTTTTTAAGCAACTAGATTCATATTTTTTATTGTCTCGGATCTCTGTTTCCGTTCTTGTTACACCATTGCGTCCAGTTAAATTAAATAAGATATGTGGGGTTGGTCCTTTGGAGCCTTGTTTCTTGGAATCAATGAAAGACATCATTAATCCAATGCCACGGAGTGCATAACGTTGTGGTGCGACAGGTATTAATACATGATCCGAATTTCTCAGCGATGTCTTCGTGAAGATTGACCCTGCTGGATGGCAATCGATAATTATTAAATCATATTCCTTCTTGCATTCCTTTATAAATTTTTCGAATCGTACCTCCATCGGTTTCGTACTGGTGTTGGCCTCGCCAAGTGCAACATACATTAGATTTAAGGTTGATGGGATCAGATCGAGAGTGGAGCTATCTGTGAAATGAAGAATTTTAGCTCGAACGTCTCCAACTTTCGGTGGATTTTCATTACCAGGTACCTGAAGATGGTAGGGGTCAAGCGTTGAGTCATCATCGACAAGAACAGATAATATTGTTTTTTTTGCCTCCTCAAGCTCAAAGTACCTTTTTGACGGAAGCAGAGCTTGAGATAAATTGAACTGTGGGTCGTAATCAATCAGCAGAACCTTTCTAGGTCTTTGATTTGGGAACGTAGTGCCAGCGGTAAGTGCCCCCAAGTGCATAGATACAGTGGTCTTGCCAACGCCACCTTTCATGTTCATAACTGTAACGACTTGTCCTGTCATATGCATCCTTGACGTAAGTAGTTGCTCTCGTGAGCTAAAAAATTGCAATACTTCTACATAATACCTAATTGGTATGATTTTTAGGAAATATTTAACTGCAAGAGTGACATTGTTGAACTTGCGACGATTGCAAGAACATTATTTTTTCTCATGAACCTGATTTGGTACGTTAAGCGGCACTGAAATAATCCACAAACGTAAAATCAGGCCCAAGGATCCTATCTTGTTGGGCTGCTATGATGTTGCCTTTGCGAAGCAAAAACGATCCGCAAGCCCGCATGGTTGTTGAGTCTCTTGTCGAGATTCCCAAGCTTGCGCTCGCGTCCCATGCTCGAAGGTCGCAGGCAACCGCGTACCGCCGAAAAAGTCAAAGATCGAGAAATTCTGTTTCTTTTCAATCGACGGTACAAGCGTAGGTACGCTGCTGCTAGGTGGTCATATAAGGCGCATGAATAGTAGGTTTGTGCATTACACCGCTTCCAGCAGGGCACCTGCCCGCCCTGCGCGTGAGACTCGAAGGGCTGGCCCAACCGGCTCAACCCGCCCCGAATCCTCCAAGCGCTGCCGCAGTGCAACCCCTGAGCCGCAGGCTCCCGTGGCTCCAACCAGGTCTCCAGCCAAGCCCGCCGCCACGGTACTCAGCCTCATCCCGTATCCAAATGGCAGACCAACCCGTCGCACCGGATGACCGCCATGCCACGCCAACCGCACCGCAGATTGTCCGTGCAGCTACCGCGACGGCAAGGCAAGGGCGATGCCTCCTCGATGCATGCTCCAGTCCGTTACTCTCACTCCCCCGCTTACCGGTAAATGCTCAAGTACTGCGTGGGAATGTCGAGCGGGTGGAGCTTGCCCGCCAATGCCAGGTTAATCAGCAGGGCGGCCAGCAGGCCGATTCCCGCCGGGATGCCAATGGCGAGACTGCGCACCGTCGGGGAGCGTGTTGCGACTTGCCTGTACAGGGCACAGCCCAGGTGCGTGAACAGGGCGCAGACTGAGAAGAAATAGTAGGGCGCAAAGAACAGTTCATAGGGCATCCGCGCCAAACCGGCTGCGGCATAGTAAAAATTCGTGTCGAGCTTGAGTACGGCGCGGCCGAACAGGATTGCGCCGACATGGAAAAGCAGGAACAGGGCCAGGTAGATTCCTGAGCCGGCCTGCAGCCACGCTACCAGGCCGTAGCGTTTTTTCCGTTTCTGCAGGACCATCCATATTCCGCTGCCGCATTGAAACAGCACGCACGCCAGCAGCACCGGTTCGACCATGGCGTGTCGATAGAGTGGCCGGATCGCCTCCATGAAGGCGATGTGCGCGTGGGCGCCGGCAAGGGCCACGAGGTGATTGCCAAGATGCAGCAATATATAGGCTGCCAGGACACAGGCCGACAGGCGGTGAAATTTACGCATGGGCATATGAATTCATGGGTGAGTCGGTTTTTCCTGTGTTGCGCTGGCGTTCCATCCCGCGAGGGCGGCGGATCCCTCCGGGGCCGGTCAGCGGAAACCATCGTGCAAGAGAAGTTGTATGTATCAATATGGCAAGTGGACCTAAAGTTTGAAAAACAATAAAAAGTCATTTTCGGCCCGCCAGGCACGGCCCCTGCCGGCAGCAGGCCTGCCTGCCATGCTGGAATCCGGTTGCCTTAGGGTGCATCGTGGGCGCGAGCGCGCATGTGCGGCAGCACTTGCCCATGGCATCGGCGCGGTGGCTCTTCTTGCCGCCGCGCAAGGGATAAGGCTCCATGAACAGATCGCTGTCCGGCCGCGATCAGCCCGCTGCCGCCGGTCCGCGCTGGCGTAAGGTGATGGCCAGCGGCGCGGGCATCATCGTGAAGCCCATCACTTCCTTGGGGGCGCTCCCCGTCAATGGCCGGACTTGCGTTACCTCAAAGTTGGCCAGCAGCGTTGCCATCGCCACCTTGATTTCCATCAGTGCCAGGTAGCGCCCTGGGCACATTCGTGGCCCGGCACCAAACGGCATGGACAGCCGGCGGGCAGCGCCATCGTCACCCAGCCATCGCTCCGGCGTGAAACGCTGCGCGCCGGGAAGGAAAGCCTCGTCCATGCTGTCGTGCCGCAGTACGCACCACAGCAGGGTATCCGCCGGCAGGCGCACATCCAATACGTTGGTCTCGTACAGCGCCTGCAGCGGCAGGAAGGGCGCGGGCGGCTTCAGGCGCATGGCTTCAAGCGCACAGGCTTCCACATAGTCGAGCCCATCCAGCTGTTCGGGCGTCATCGTCCAGCTATCGGCCACCTTGTCCAGTACTTCCTGCTGCGCCTGTTTCAGGGCCGCCGGATGCTGCCACAGCAGCCATATCAGCCAGGCCAGGGCGCTGGCAGTCGTTTCCTGGCCACCCAGCAGCATGGTCGAGACATTGCCGGCAATGACGGCATGATTGACGCCGCTGCCGGGTTTCTCGGCCGCCAGCAGCATGGCCTGCAGCATGTTGACGGGCTGGGCGCGCAGTGCCGGATCGGCCGCAAGCGCCTTGCTTGCCTGGGCGATAAAACCATCCGTCGCCGCCTGCAGCGCGCCTACGCTGCGTTCCAGGCGGCGGTCCGCGGGAAGCCGCAGCCAGCGCCAGTAAGGGAAGGGCATCAGCGAGCGGCGGGCCACCCCGGCCATCACGACACTCACATGGTCCTGCAGTTTGTCGTCGCCGTTCTGCAGCGTATTGACGTCCTCGCCAAAGGCGAGACCGGCAATCACGTCGACCGTGTAGCGTTTGAGGTCACCGGACAGATCCATCTCCTGCTGCGCCTGCGCCGCCGCGCTCCAGCGCTGCGCCAGCCGCAGGCCCACCTGACGCAGGCGCAGGAAATACGCCTTGACCATGGATGGCGAAAAGCCGTGCATGACCATGCGGCGCTGCGTCAGCCAGTCGCCGCCCTCGGCCAGCAGGACGCCGGGAGCGCCGCCCAGTTCGGCCGAGATATCGGCCGTCACGGCGGGGCGGCGGAAAGTGTCGGGCCGCGCACGCAGCACCTGGCTGATCGCCTTGCTGTCAGACAGCACCACCACCTGCCGGCTGCCGATGCTGGCCCGGAATATCGGGCCGTAGCGCCCGCTCCATTGTTCCATGGTCTGGTGGATGGTGCGGGGGTTGAGCTGGTGCGCATTGCCGAGAAACGGCAGCGCGGGCGGGGCCGGCAAGTCGGCGATTTCGCGTGAGACGGGCATGGCAGCGGTATTCATGAGACTCCCTCGGTTGGCAGGTGATGCAGGCAGTATCGTTTGCCCCGTCAGGCAGGTCTTGAACGTTTGCGACACGCTACAATGCTGGCATGACGCCACCTGATGCCATCTGCCCGCCGACCGTCGCCCGCCTCGTCGCCCCCCGCGTGGCGCTGGCTTCCTGCGTACGGGCCTGGCTGGTACGCAGCACCATGGGCGCAGCTCCCTTGCCGGCGGCGCAGCGCCTGAATCGCTTTCCCGCGACGCCGTTCTGCGCCATTACCTGGATGATCGAGGGAAACGCCACACTGGTGGAGCCGGCCACCGGCGAGGAGGCTGGCCCTGGCGACGCGGTCTTTTCCGGCCCGCGCACGCTGCCCTGCATGACTGCCAATCCCGGCCCCGTGCATACGATCACCGTGCTGTTCTTCGCCGACGCGCTGCATCGGCTGACGGGGCTGGACATGTCCACCCAGATCAACAACATGGCCGAACTTGGCGCCGCGCTTGGCGAAGAGTGGCGGGCGCTGTCGGCGCCCCTGCTGGCGGCAGCGGACGACGAGGCCCGTATCGCCGTGCTGGAAGACTGGCTGGAGCCGCGATGGCGCCAGGAGCGCGGCGCCGAGGGCGCCTTGTGGGCGCCCATCCACGACTGGCTGCAGGCGCTCGCCCTGCGGGCCGCAACGGCCGGCGCGGGACGCAGCGCACGAATGGTGGAGCGTCGCGTCCGTGTCTGGACGGGGCATCCCTTGCGCATGCTGCGCCGCCTGGCAAGGGCCGAGGAATCGTTGGTGGCGGCGACGCGCGAGCAGCAGCAGGGGAAGATGTCGCTGTCCGACGTGGCGGCCCGCTCGGGCTATGCGGATCAAGCCCACCTGTCGCGCGATGCGCGCGCACTGGTCGGCGCAAGCCCGCGCGAGCTGGCGACGCTCGCGCAGACGGATGAAAGCTATTGGCTGTACCGCATCTGGATCTGAGCCGGCGGGACATGCACACCGGCGCCGCAGGCCAATGCGGCCGTATCGAGAGCCCCCTGGCCGGAGCGCCGCGCTTCCCTGACCGTCACACCACCGCCGCGCTGAAGGACTCGGGCCGCCGCGCGAGCAGGTGGGACAGCCGTTGCAGGCCCGCCTGCAGGCGCCCGCGGTCCTTGATGCTGCCCAGGGAGATGCGGATGGCATTCACGGCGCCGCTGCCCGTTGCGAATGCCTCCGCCGGCGTGACTGCGATGCCGGAGCTGGCGGCTGCCTGCGCCAGCTGCGAGGAATTCCAGTACGCCGGCAGCTCGAGCCATACATGCAGGCCGTCACCCAGGCCGCTGTAGCGCCCCGCCAGGATATCGCGCGCCATCCTGTGGCGCAGGCGCGCCTCCTGGCGCACGCCGTCCATCAGGCGGTCCGCCGACCCGTCGAGTATCCACTGGGTGGCCAGGGCGGCCGTCAAGGGGGCGACCATCAGCGCGAAGGAGCGTAGCGCGACGAGGAAGCGTTCGCGTTCGAGCGGGTCGCGTATCAGCACGAAGGCGACGCGCAGGCCGGGCGTCAGGCATTTCGACAGGGTGGAGATGTAAGCCACCTGTTCCGGGGCAAACGTGGCAATCGGCGGCGGCGGGGCTTCGGCCAGGAGCCAGTAGGGATCGTCCTCGACGATGCGCACCTTGCAGCGCTGGGCGATGCCGGCGAGCTCCTTGCGCCGGCGTTCCGGCATGGTGATGGCGGTCGGGTTCTGCAAGGTCGGATTGAGGTAGATCAGCGCAGGCTTGTGCTGGCGGCACGCCTGCTCGAGCTTCTCGGGCACCATCCCGTGTCTGTCCGCTTCCACCGCCATGAGCTGCCGGCCGAACTGGCCCGCTGCCGCACGCAAGCCGGGATAACTTGCCGGCTCTGCCAGGATGACGTCGCCAGGCTCCGTGAGCGCCAGGATCAAGGCGGCGATCGCCGCCTGCGCACCGGGACAGACGACCAGCTGCTGCGTATCCACATGGCCAAACATCGGTGCCAGCCATTTGGCGCCGGCCTTGCGGTCGGAGTCGCTTCCTCCGCCCAGGTGATAAGTCATCAGCAATTCATTATCTGCCCGCATCAATACTTGCGACAGCCCCTGTTTCAGCATGTCGTCGAAGTCCACGCCATCGGGCGGCGGCGGGGTATTCATGCTCAGGTCGAGGATGGCGGTCAACTCCACCTTCGGCGCCGCGACATACGTGCCGCGGGCGCCGCGGCCCTCCAGCAAGTGGCGGCGTCGGGCTTCGTCGTAGGCGCGCGTGATCGTCGTCAGGTCGACGCCCAGCTGGGCTGCCAGCTGGCGCTGCGGCGGCAGGCGGTCGCCCGGGGTCAGCGATCCGTTTGCCACCGCCGCTTGCAAGGCATCGGCAATCTGTAAAAAACGCGGCCCTTTGTACCCGGCCAGGCGGGGCATCCAGGGTGGCAAAGCATCATCTTGTATGGTTTTTAAGTGGGACATTTTGTCTCAATGTATGGAAATTGTTTTTAAGTAGTATGCATCAGAACCTGCGGCAACGCCACCTTGCATGGCAGTCGCCGGGGTTTTCTCCTCTCCCGTCCGGATGCGGCAACGCACGGCGTGCGATGCCCTTGTTGTTTCATAGGTGGCTATAATGAAAGACTCAGGCAGGGTGGCTGGGGAGGGGTTGAAAAAATGTCGCTGCTGCTGCAGCGTTTTGAGGCAGTGCTCCTCACCATGGATAGTGTCAAGTAATAGCTGGAAATAGCTGGAAATACTCAAAATGATCGATTGGATCCCGATAGTCTTCGTTACCTTCAAGGGCCTCGTGCTCGGCACGGGCATGTTCTTCGCCATCAAGTGGCATTACGATCAAGGGAGGAAGGGCAAGATCGAAGAGCGGCGCGCCGTGCTGCGCGCCAGCGGCAAGGCGGTCGCCATCTTCGTGCTGCTGCTCCTGGGCCTGGGCTTCGTCACCTTCGACCTCGTCAAGATGCTCGGTTTGGAAATATCGTTCACCTGATGACAAGGAATGGCCGGTCGCCATCGGGTTGACTCGGCCAGAACCGGATGCCGCCTGCCCCAGGCAAGCGCCACCCTGGTAGCTGCAGGTGCCGGCAAGGCCTGCCCGAACCCGCATGCCAGGCTCGCCCGCCTGGCGCGCCCTTGCGCAATTACGCCGTACTCTTAAGCCCATGAAAAACCTGCCCGTAGAATATCGTCACAATTTCCCCCTGGACCCGGTCGATGTCGTTCGCGTCTTCGACCAGTCGGGCATCAAGCGGCCGACGGCCGATCTGCCGAGGATCGCGCGCATGTTTGCCGCGCCCGGCCTGCTGCTGTCGGCATGGGTGGATGGCAAGCTCGTGGGGCTGGCCCGCTCGCTGACCGATTATGCCTACTGCTGCTATCTCTCGGACCTGGCGGTAGACAAGCAATACCAGGGCCTGGGCATCGGCAAGGAACTTGTCCGGCGCACCCAGGCCGTCATCGGCGACGACGTGTCCCTGATACTGCTGTCGGCCCCGGATGCCATGTCCTACTATCCGACGCTCGGTTTTGAAGCTGCGGGCAATGCCTACGTGATTCGGCGCAAGCATTGAGCGACCGCTTCCGGGAAAGCCCGCGCCTCATGAAAACCGTCTACACCCTGGCCGGCGCCCTTGCACGGGACCCCGGCCGCGTCGCCAAGACCCGGGCGCTCACCCTCGACGAGTCCAGGCCCCACATGGGCCTGAAAGGCAGCCACGGCCTGTTTGCCTCCGCGGAGTGGTGGGACAGCATCGCGGCCGGGCGCCTCCTGACGCAAACGGTGACGGGCAGCATCGAGCGTACGTCTTTCGCGGGCCAGGACAGCCGCCGCGGCGATCAAGTCAACAGCGTCACCTTGCGCCTGGCGGATGGCTCGACTGTGGACGAGAGCATCTACGCGCACCACTCGCAGGACAGCCGGCTGTTCGTGCCCGGTGCCACGGTGACGATGGTGTATGCGCTGGACGAGCTGAAGGCGCAAGCTGCGGCGGACGGTGGTGTCAATTACGCGCGGACCGTGCTGGAAGTTGCCATCTCCGTCGGGAACGCTCGGGAATAGGGTACGGCGCCGCGCCGCAGTTCCACCATCGGCACAACCTTGACCCAGGACAAATTCCCCGCCGAAATTCGTTTGACCGTCCCCCGCGCCGGGTCTAGAGTCGTCGACAAGACCTCAACGGACCCCATCGCCATGGCCAAGCCCTTTCCCCTCAACCCCAGGAACCCCGAGCGCATCTGCTGGGGCTGCGACCAGTACTGCTCGCCGGATGCCATGCGCTGCGGCAATGGCTCCGAACGGACACAGCATCCGATCGAGCTGTTCGGCGAGGGCTGGAATGACTGGGGGCTGGCGGCGGCCGACAAGGACGACAAGGACGAGGACCAGCCTTGACGGCAAGCGTTCCGCACGGTGCGCCGCTACAATCTCTTCATCGCGCATTCGTTCGCGCTGAGGAGTGACCATGCAAGAAACCCTGTCCCGCTGGCTGGCAAGCAGCGCCGGCGAATACCGGCTGGCCGAGCATCCGGCCGTGCATACGATCGGCGAAGCGCTGCTGCACGTGCCGCCCATGCCGGGCCTGATGGTGAAAAACCTGTTCCTGCGCGACGAGAAGGGCAGGCGGCATTTCCTCGTCATCGTGCCCTTCGACCGGCGCATCGACGTGGCGGCGCTGGGGTGGCTGTTGCCTGCGAGTAAGCTCAGCATGGCCTCGCCCGAACGGCTGCAGCGGCACCTGGGCATCGCACCCGGCGCCGTCAGCCTGTTTGCCTTGCTGCATGACAGCACGCAAGCCGTGGAGCTGGTGCTGGACCAGGCCGTGTGGGACGCCGGCCATCTGCAAGCCCATCCGCTGCGCAACACGGCTACCGTGCTGCTGTCGCATGCCGCCCTGGTCCGTTTCCTCGCGCACACGGGGCACGTGCCCCGCATCCTGACGGTGCCGTCGGCGCCCGCGTGATCAATGCCCGGCCACGGGCGCGCCGCCGCTGCGCCGCCCCGGGCGGAAACCATGCGACCGGGCCGACCAGGCGATCGCGAACGCCAGCGTGAGCAAGGCCAGCATGGCCCACGGAAAGGCGCCCGCACCCCACATCTGCAGCAGGGCGCCGCCGACGATGCCCGCGGCCGCGATGGCGCCATTCCACGCCACCACATTCATCGACAGGGCCACGTCGGCGCCGCTGCCGGCCGTGTCGGCCAGCGCCGTCTGCAACAGCGTGGCCGCGCCGCCAAAGCTCAGGCCCCAGACGGCCATGGCCACATAGACGATGGCGGGCAGATGCGAGGCGATGCCCAGCACGAGGGCCGTCGCGGCAAACACGGCCAGGCTGGCCAGCACGGCGGTGCGCAGGTGGCGCTCGACCAGCCTGCCCGTGACGCAGATGCCGGCCAGGGCGGCGGCGCCAAAGACGAGCAGGACCAGGTCGACCCGCTGCGTCAATCCCGCCGGCGCGACGAAGGGGGCAATATAGGTGTAGAGAATATTGTGCGCCAGCATCCAGGCGATGACGACGGCCAGCACGGGGCGCACGCCCGGCGTCGTGAAGACGCGGCGCAGGGGCAGGCGTTCATGGGCGGACTGGCCCGGGTAGTCCGGCACCTTCGCCAGCACCCAGGCGATCAGGACCAATGTCAGGGCGGAAATGATCCAGAACGCGGCGCGCCAGCCGACGAGGGAACCGAGCAGGGTGCCCAGCGGCACGCCCAGGGACAGGGCGACGGGCGTGCCCACCATGGCCAGGGCCAGGGCGCGGCCTTGCTGCTGCGGCGCCACCATGCGCCGCGCGTAGCCGGCGAGCAAGCTCCACGCCAGTCCGGCCGCCATGCCCGCGAAGAAGCGGGCCGCCAGGGTCAGCCAGTAGTGCGTCGACAGGGCCGTGACGGTATTGAACACGAGAAAGCCGATGATGGTCAGCAGCAGCACGTTGCGGCGGCGCCAGCCGCGCGTGGCGATGGTCAGCGGTATGGCCGCCAGCAGCGAGCCGAGCGCATACGCCGTGACCATTTGCCCGGCCAGCGCGGCGCTGATGCCGAGTCCGGCGCTAATTTGCGGCAACAAGCCGGCGGGCAAGGTTTCCGTGACGATGCAGATAAACCCCGTCATGGCCAGGGCCAGCAGGCCGGCGACGGGGAGGCGGTCGGCCAGCGCAGGGCTGGCTCCGGTGGTAAGCGTGGCGTGATTCACGGCAAATATCCTTGTAAGTGTGAGGGCGCAGGCAGGCGCAGGCGTGCCCCTGCCCGTCGTGGCGATACATATGTATCGATCGGTATAAATATAGGTGATGCCGCACCACGTTGTCAACGACTTCTGTATCGAGTAGTATGTAAGTGGATGACGATGAGGAGGAATGGATGGCGCAAATGGGACGGCCGCGCACGTTTGACCGGCAGGCGGCGGTCGAGCAGGCCATGTTTTTATTCTGGCAGCAGGGCTATGAATCGACGTCCTTGAGCCAGCTCAAGGCGGGCCTGGGCGGCGGCATTTCCGCGCCCAGCTTTTATGCCGCGTTCGGTTCGAAGGAAGCGTTGTTCCGCGAGGCGGCGCAATGCTATCTGGACACGTATGCGCGCGTGACGGAATGCCTGTGGGACGATGGCCTGGCGCCGCGGCAAGCCATCGAGCTGGCCTTGCGCCAGTCGGCCAGGATGCAGTCCGAGCCGGGCCACCCGCCCGGTTGCATGGTGGCGCTCGGCTGCATGAGCGCGCCCACGCCCGAACATGCGGCCGTCGCCGCCCCGCTGACCGCTTCGCGCGCCCGCACGCGCGCCGGCTTCGCGCGCTGCGTGGAGCGGGGCCTGGCCAGCGGCGAACTGGCGGCGGGCACGGATGGGGCCGCGCTGGCCGCCGCCTTCGACGGCTTTTTATCGGGCGTGTCCATCCAGGCCCGCGACGGTATCGGCTACGCCGTGTTTGACGGGGCCATCACACAGCTGATGCGTCTGTGGGATGCCAGCCGCTTGACGGCCTAGGCCGTAAAGCGGAACTCCAGCACGTCGTCGCCATACTGGTCCGTCTCGCCCGTCGCCGTCCAGCCCAGGTAGCGGTAAAAGCCGTAGGAACGGGAGGCGGGGTCATTCGAGCAGCCGAGGAACAGCCGCTGGTGGCCCTGGGCGTGCAAGTCCGCCATGACCCGTTCCAGCAGGGTCTTGCCGATGCCGAGGCCTTCGGCTTCCGGCAGCAGGGCCAGCACGACGATTTCGCCCGTGCCGCGTTCGCCAAAGCAATAGCCGGCCAGCTGGCCGTTGCGAAGGCACACGTGGCCAGGCAGGTTGCCCGAGCGCATCATCTGCGCCCAGGTGTCGGCCGTGATGCCCACTTCCGCCAGGCGCTCCGCGGTGATGGCGTTTTGCCGGGTCTTGCCGCGCAGGTCGATGAAGGCGGGGGTGTCGTCCGCCTTGGCGGCATGGAAGGTGATGGAGGCTGGATATGTGGTCATGTATTTACTCGCTGGTGCCGTGTCTGTGGCGGGAATGCGCCTGGATAAACTTCATTCCCAGGATTTGCGCATGGTTTGCACATGGCGTTGCCAGTCAAAGATCTTGGTATTCTCGATTGCCTGCTGGCGGAGATTGCCGCTATCGATGATTTCATCCTTGACGATGATCAATTCGTTCTTGTCATTCAAGCCGTATTCCCGGTAGCGCTCGCAATCCTGTTCGCGCCGGGCGATGGCAGTTAATGTCTTGCGGTGCCATGCATAGCTGTCCTCATAAAAACATTGCGCCGCGCAGCCGCAATTGGCGATGCCGCCTTCGATTCTCCGGCCGGCGATGCTGATTTCCAGATTCGGGATCGCTGATAATGGCTTGCTGAAACGGTAGTTTTTCGCCTGCGTATCCCACAGCCACACATCGGAACAGCGGATGCGCCCCTGGCTATCCGTATAGCCCGTGACCCACAGGTCGGCGTGGCCGTCGAAATTCATGTCCAGCAGGAGCGCGTGCAAATTGCCCGTGCCGCTGCTGCTGCAGCTGCCAGTGACCCAGCGCTTGCCGAGGTTCAGCCGGTAAGTCTGCTTGTCATCGTGATTCACGTAGCGGATATCGGCGGCTTGCCGCACCTTGCCGCACCTTGCCGCTCGCGGCCTTTTCCAGATGTAGCGAGCCGCAATAAGCGGCAGTGGAAAACAGGGATAAAAACAGGGCTATGAGCTTCATGGCGATATTCTCGGGCCGGCACGTGGATAAAATATCCCGATTACCGCATGGGGGGAATAATCATAACGCAGGATTCCGGCGACGTGCCACACCATTCCTATCGTACATTCTGCGTATTGGCGTGCTGTGTACAATGCCTTCATTCTCCGAACAAGGAATCTTCATGACCGACTCCACCGCATCCTGGAATGAAGCGGGCATACTCGCTTATAACGACGGCAATTACGCGGAAGCGTTCCGCCAATTCGGCGCAGCAGCCGATGCGGGTGATCCCGCTGGCCAGCATTTGCTGGCCAGCCTGTATTACCAGGGCCATGGCGTGACGCAGGATTTACCGAAAGCCGTGGAATTGTTCACGGCCGCCGCGCAGGCGGGCTTTCCGCCGTCGCTGGCCAACCTGGCCCTGATGTATGCGAGCGGTGACGGCGTCGCGCAAGACATGGCGCAGTCGCTGGCCTACGGGCGCAAGGCGGCCGAGGCGGGCGATGGTCAGTCGCAGTTCAACCTGGCGCAGGCGTATCGCAAGGGGATTGATGTACCGCAAGACTACGCCGAGGCCGCGTTCTGGTACAAGCAGGCGGCCGAGGCCGGTTCCCTGTCCGCGCAGAATGAATATGGTTTGCTGTATGCGCAGGGGCAGGGCGTGGACCTCGACTACGTGCAGGCGTATGCGTGGATCGCCATGCCGGCCCAGGCGGGCAGCGCGCAATCGATCAAGAACCGCGACCAGTTGCTGGAAATCCTCACGCCGTCACAGCAGCAGGCGGCGCGCGCGCTCGCTGCCGAGTACGCGGCGCACTACGGCCTCAATCCCCACTGAACGGGGATTTCCCCGGCTGCTTGCTGAGCACGCCCGCCGCATCGAGTTCATAGCTGTCGAAGTCGCGCGCCAGGAACAGCTGGCCCGAATAATGCAGCCGCGCTTCCGCTTCCAGCTCGGCCATGCCGTCCGCATGGTGGTAGCGGGCGCTGAAGTGGGTGAGGATCAGGTTGGGCAGGCGCACGGCAGCGGCGAACTGCGCCACGCGCTGCACGGAACTGTGCGTGGGGCCGGGGCCGACTTTTTGCAGCATGGCTTCCGTGTAAGTAGCTTCGTGCACGAGCAGCTGCGCGTCCGCGCAGGCGTCCGTCAGCAGCGATGGCGTATCGTTGTCGCCGCCGATCACCACCGTGGCGCGCTGCGTGTCCACCTGGCGGAAAGCGGTGGCGGCCAGCACCGTGCCGTCGTCCAGATGGGCATCCTGGCCCGCCTGCAAGGTTCCCCAGGCGGGGCCGGGCGGCACGCCGGCGGCCAGCAGGGCGGGCTTGTCCAGCTTCCAGCGGCTCGTTTCCAGCGCGAAACGGTAGCCGACGCTGGGCGCGCGGTGCGACAGCGCGTGGCGCGAGATCGTCAAGCCCGCTTCCTGATACACCACGGGCGCGCTGTCCACGTCGATGTGGATCAGCGGATACGTCAGAAACAGTTCCGTGTGCAAGAGGGTGGCGTCGATCCACGCCTTGATGGCGGCCGGGGCGATCAGCAGCAAGGGCTTCTTGCGCCCCGTCATGGAGGCGCTGGCCAGCAGGCCCGGCAATCCATAGCTGTGGTCGCCATGCACGTGGGTGATGCAGATGCCCACCAGGTCGTGCACGGACAGGGGAAGGCGCTGCAGCCGGTGCTGCGTCGCTTCGCCGCAATCGATCATCCACCAGTCGCGGTTGTGCGTCGTTTGCAGGGCCAGCGACGTGACGTTGCGGTGGCGCGTGGGCACGCCGGAAGACGTGCCGAGAAAAGTCAGTTTGAACATGGGCGCATTATGCGGCAGCCGTGCCGGCTTGCCAACGCTGTTGGCTTCAACCTGCCAGCGGCGCGCTCAAGGTGTCCTTGTAGATGCGCCCGTTCTTCATGATCAGCAGCAGCTTGTCTTCCGGCCGGGCGAGGAAATCGAGGTTTTTCGCCGGATCGCCATCGGCCACCAGCAAGTCGGCCAGCGCGCCCGGGGCCAGGCGGCCCAAGGCGCCCGGGTAGGGCGCGCGCTGGCCGGACAGGGCCAGCAGTTCGCCATTCTGTCCCGTCGCCTGCGCCAGCAAGGTGAGCGGGTCGTAGAAGCGCGTCAGCTTGGCCAGCTGGCGGCCCTGCGTGGGCGTGTTTTTCGCGTTGAACAGGATATCCGTGCCCCAGCCCGTCCTGATGCCGTACTTTTGCGCCAGCGCATACGCCTTCACCGTGCCTTCCGATACGATCCTCTGGCTGGCCTTGCGTGCCGCATCGGGATACACATTGCTGTCTTCATCCTGCAGGAAGGGCTGCAGGCTCCACCACGTGCCCGCGTCGCGCATCATGCGCGCGGATTCCTCGTCCGCCAGCTGGCCATGCTCGATGCTGCGCACCCCCGCGCGGATGGCCCGCTGTATGCCTTTCGGCGTGTACACGTGGGCCATCACGTAGGTGCCCCAGTCGGCGGCCGCCTCCACGCCGGCGCGCAGTTCGCGCTCCGAATACTGCGTGCTGTCGAGCGGGTCGTACAGCGAGGCGACGCCGCCGCCGGCCAGCATCTTGATCTGCGTGGCGCCCAGCATCAGCTGCTCGCGCACGCGGCGCAGCACTTCCGCGTCGCCATCGGCGATCATGGCCACGCCCGTTGATTCCACCAGGCTCAGCGGGGCATTCGCCGCGCGGGGGATGTCCGAGCGCAAACGGAAGTCGCCGTGGCCCGAGGTTTGCGAAATCATGGCGCCCGAGGGAAAGATGCGCGGGCCGTCGACGATGCCTTCATCGATGGCGCGCTTCAAGGCAAAGGCGGGTCCGCCAGGATCGCGCACGGCGGTAAAGCCCCGCAGCAGGGTGCGCCGCGCTTCCTGCGCCGCCACCAGGTACAGATAGCCCACGTCGGACGTCATGGCCGTCACCTGGCTGATGGCCGCCAGCATGGTGTGCCAGTGGGCGTCGATCAGGCCCGGCATGACCAGCTTGCCCCGGCAATCGATGACTTGCGCGCCGTCCACCTTCTCGCCGGCCGGCAGCAGGGCGGTGATCGTCGCGCCCGTCACGAGCACTTGCATGCCGGCGCGGGGCGCCTTGCCCGTGCCGTCGAACAGGCGCAGATTGGTCAGCAGCAGGGGCCGGTCCTGCGCCTGCGGCTGCTGGGCGTTGCCGGTGGACAGGCCGAGGCCGAGGAAGGGCGCCAGCATGGCGGCCGTGCCGCCGAGAAATTGCCGGCGCCGCATGTCCGCCATCACCCGCTGGTGCAGGATGGCGAAGACCGTGCCGCCGCAGTCGCAGGCGCGCGGCTTCAGGCCGCCCGTCTGCCAGGTGTCCGCCAGATGCTGTTCCTGTGCCAGGGCCATCGCGCCATCCTTTCATCGCTGCCGCGCCATGCACGGGCACGGGGGCAAAGTTAATAAGTGGAAACAATGTTCATTGAAAGCCTGCCGCGCCGCCAAGTCAAGCGTGCACTTGCTTTACGGCAAAGAATGTAGCATCGGGCCTTCAAGGTACATGCTGGCCCGTTTTTTTCCCATGCCTGCGTTTCCCTGCCTAATCGAGCTGGTAGCGGGGGCAGGGCCGGATCGGCGGCGGCAGCGGTTCGCCGTTCAATTCCAGCAGCGAGCGTTCCGTTTCCCGCGTCATGGCGTTCAGGGCCAGGCAGTTGGGTGCCAGGCCGAACGGTTCGGCGATCTGCTGCGCGATGGCTTCCAGCGCAAACAGGGTGTAGGCGACGAACACGGAAATGAGGGGCGTGGCCACGCCGATGGCGTCCACCAGGCCCAGCGGCAGCAAAAAACAGTACATGTAGACGGTGCGGTGCACGAGCACGCCGTACGGATACGGAATCGGCGTGTTCTTGATGCGTTCGCAGCCGGCCACGGTGGCGGCCAGGTCGTTGAGCTGGTGGTCGAGCATCCACAGCAGCTGCGCCTGGCCGCCCTGGCGCTGCGCGGCGTCACGCAGCATGGCGCGCACCGTGTGCAGCACGGCGACAGGCTTGAAGGTCATGCCCTGCAACTGCTGCGCTTCGGCGGCCGGCAGGTAGCGCGCCAGGTCTTCCTGCGGGGCCGTCTGGCGCAGCTGGTGCTTGAGCGCGTAGACGAAGGCGACCAGGCGGCGCAGCAGCAACTGGTGGTCCAGGCCGCTCGTTTCCTGCGGCAGGTAGGTGATCGCCTGCGAGGCCAGGGCCCGCGCGGCGATCAGCAATTGTCCCCAGATATGCCGCGCCTCGGCAAAGCGGGCATAGCTGGCATTGTTGCGAAAGCCGAGGAAGATGGCCAGGCTGATGCCGACCATGGGGAACGGCGCCGTGTCGAGGGGAATCTTGACGCCGAAGACGCGCCCGTCCGTCAGCAGGGCCAGCGAACTGATCAGGAGCATCAGCAGCAGTTGCGGGATGATGGCTTGCAGCACGGAGCCGTCCCAGACGAACAGCATGCGCAGCCAGTTCGAGGTGGAGCGAACGATCACGCGCCGGCCCCGGCGGAAGGGGCCAGCAGCACGGGGATGGACTTGAAGGTCGGCGTGCCCGAACCGTAGCCCACGCTGTCGAGCGGCACCAGCGGATTGGTTTCCGGGTAGTAGGCGCCGATGCAGCCACGGGGAATGTCGTACTCGACGAGCAGGAAGCGGTCGGCGCGGCGGTCGATGCCGTCATGCCACACGCCGATCAGGTCGACCCAGTCGCCCGCCGCAAAGCCCAGCATGGCCAGATCGTCCCTGTTGATGAAGACGACGCGGCGCTGGCCGAACACGCCACGGTAGCGGTCGTCCATGGCGTAGATGGTCGTGTTGTACTGGTCGTGCGAGCGCGTCGTCATGAGCACCATCAAACGCTCGCCATATTGCTGGCGCGCGCGCTGGATGGGCGTGTCCAATTCGATGGCGTTGACGAGGAATTGCGCCTTGCCGCTGGCCGTCTTCCACACGCGTTCGCGCGAGGCGATGTTCAGGTGGAAACCGCCCGGCTTGGCCACGCGCAGGTTGTAGTCGAAGAAATCGTCAAACACTTGTTCGATGGAGTCGCGCAGCAGCGCATAGTCGCCGCTGAAGCGCAGCCAGGCTATCTTTTCGCTGCCCAGGGTCGCCTGCGCCATGCCGGCCACGATGGCGATTTCCGAGCGCAGATTGGGCGAGGCGGGCTGGTTCATGCCGAAGGAGATGTGCACCATGCTCATGGAGTCTTCCACCGTCACGCCCTGCGCCACGCCCCCCTGCAGGTCGATTTCCGTGCGTCCCAGGGTGGGCAGGATCAGCGCATCCCTGCCGTGCACGAGGTGGCTGCGGTTGAGCTTGGTGGCGATGTGGACCGTCAGGTCGCACGAGCGCAGCGCTTCCCAGGTGCGCGGCGTGTCCGGCGTGGCCATCGCGAAGTTGCCGCCCAGCGCGACGAACACCTTCACCTTTTTCTCCAGCATGGCGGCGATGGTGCCGACGGCGTCGTAGCCGTGGTGGCGCGGCGGCTCGAAGTTGAAGACCAGACCCAGGCGGTCGAGGAAGGCCTGGGTCGGCTGTTCCTCGATGCCCATGGTGCGGTCGCCCTGCACGTTCGAATGGCCGCGCACGGGGCACAGGCCCGCGCCCCGCTTGCCGATATTGCCGCGCATCATCATCAAGTTCGACAGGATCTGCACGGTGGCCACGGAATGCTTGTGCTGCGTCACCCCCATGCCCCAGGTGGCGATGACGGCCTTGCCCTTCACATAGATCTGCGTCAATTCCTCGATCTTGTCGCGCGCCACGCCCGATTCGGCCAGCAGCACGTCCCAGCTTTCCGCGCGCAGGTCGGCCGCGAAGGCGTCGAAGCCGCGCGTGTGTTCGGCGATGAAATCGCAGTCGAGCACGCGCTCCTGGCCGTGGGCGACGGCCTCGTCATCGAGCTCGACGACGCGCTTGGCCATGGCCTTGATCAGGGCGAAGTCGCCGCCCAGGGTGGGGCAGATGAACAGCGAACAGATGTTGGTGCTGCCGCCCGTCAGCATTTCCAGCGGATGCTGGGGGCTGGTGAAGCGCTCCAGGCCCCGTTCGTGCAGCGGGTTGATGGAAACGATGGTGGCGCCGCGGCGCGACGCTTCGCGCAATTCGCCCAGCATGCGCGGGTGGTTGGTGGCGGGATTCTGGCCGAACAGCAGCAGGGTGTCCGCATGCTCGAAGTCGTCCAGCAGTACCGTGCCCTTGCCCACGCCCACGGTTTCCGGCAAGCCGCGGCTCGTTGCCTCGTGGCACAGGTTGGAACAGTCGGGGAAGTTGTTGGTGCCGTAGGCGCGCACGAACAGTTGATACAGGAAGGCCGCCTCGTTGCTGGCGCGGCCCGACGTGTAGAAGGCGGCCTGGTCGGGGTCGTCCAGCGCGTGCAGGTGCCGCGCCACGAGGGCGTAGGCGTCATCCCAGGAAATGGCCTGGTATTTGTCGCTGGCGGCGTCGTACACCATGGGGTCCGTCAGGCGGCCATGTTGTTCCAGATCATAGTCCGACTGTTCCATCAGCTGCGTGACCGTGTGCTGCTGGAAAAACTCCGGACGCACGCGCTTGCTCGTCGATTCGGCAGCCACGGCCTTGACGCCGTTTTCGCAGAATTCGAATGTCGACGCGTGTTCGCGGTCGGGCCAGGCGCAGCCGGGACAGTCGAAGCCATCGGGCTGGTTTTGCTCGAACAGCGCGCGGTAATTGCCCGCGCCGACTTTTTCCTTGAGCAGGTTGATGGCCACGTACTTGAGGGCACCCCAGCCTGCCGCAGGATGGGTGTAGGGCGCGATGCGCGCGTCGGACTTGGGCTTGCTCATGATGACTCTCCTGGTGATCTGCGATGGGACACCCACATGGTAGTGGCGGCGCACTGCCCCATAGGCGCACAGTTCCGGGCAAAAAAACAGAGTACAGATGGGAAGATGGCGAGCAGCGTCGCGCCGGCCATGCCGCTGATTTATGATACAGGCGAGGGAAGTGCGGCGCGCATTTCCGGCTTTCAGCGAGAAAATACATGCAACAGGAAGACGGGATGGAAGGCATCGACGCGGCGCTGGTGGCCTTGCTGGCGCTGCTGTGGCAGGCGCGGCAGGAGGCGCCCGGGAAACCGTGCTCGCTGGCCAAGCTGGCCAAGCGGGCGGGAGTACAGATGAGTACTTTGTTGCGCCAGCTCAATGCGCTGTCCAGCGCGGGGCTGGCGGACGTCGCCATGGCGGAAAGCGGCGGCGGCAGCGCGCTGCTCAGTGCGGCGGGCGCGGAACTGTGCGCCACGGTCTTTGCCGCGCCGCCCGCGCCATAGCGGGCGTCTGTACTCTATCGCCTGGCGCCGGACTGTACCTCCTTGCCTGCCTCCATAGGCCTTATGCTGGACACAGATGAATGCCTAACGAGGGAAAGCAATGAACACCATCCTGTCTCCGCAGCCAGCGCCCTGGCAGCCAGACCCTGCCGAGCCGTGCGTGGACATGCTGGGCCGCCCGTTGACGGACTTGCGCATTTCCGTCATCGACCAGTGCAATTTCCGCTGTACCTATTGCATGCCGGCCGGGCTGTACCCGAGCGACTACCCCTTCCTGCCGTCCAGCGCGCGCCTGTCCTTCGCGCAGATCGAGACGATGGCGCGCGCCTTCGTGCGCCTCGGCGTCGATAAAATCCGCATCACGGGCGGCGAGCCGCTGCTGCGCAAGAACCTGGAGCGGCTGATCGAACGCCTGGCGCGCCTGGCCACGCCGGACGGGCGCGCCGTGCGCATCGCGCTGACGACGAATGGCAGCCTGCTGGCGGCCAAGTCGCGCTCCCTGAAGGACGCGGGCCTGGACCGCGTCACCGTCAGCCTCGACAGCCTGGACAACGGCATTTTCCAGCGCATGAACGGCGTCGATTTTCCCGTCGAGAAAGTGCTGCATGGGATAGCGACGGCGCAAGCCGTCGGCTTGCATCCCGTGAAGGTCAATATGGTCGTGCAAAAAGGCGTCAACGACAGCCAGATCGTGCCGCTGGCGCGCCATTTCCGCCACACGGGCGTGGTGCTGCGCCTGATCGAGTTCATGGACGTGGGCGGCATCGGCGCCTGGTCGCGCACGCATGTCGTCACGTCGGACGCGGCGCGCGCCCTGATCGACGCCGAATTCCCCCTCGTAGCGCTGGGCGAAGGCAAGCCCATCCTGCACGAAACGGCCAGCCGCTACCGCTACCGCGACCGGGGCGGCGAAGTGGGCTTCATTTCCAGCGTGTCGCAGCCGTTCTGCGGCGACTGCAGCCGCGTGCGCGTGTCGTCGGACGGCCAGATGTTCCTGTGCCTGTTCGCCCGCGACGGCATCGACCTGCGCCCGCACCTTGTTACAGCGCAAGCGCTGGAAACCGTGCTGCGCCGGCACTGGCGGGGACGCGGCGACCGCTATTCGGAAGTGCGCGGCGCCCTGGCCCAGGCCGGCGGGCGGCCGGGCAAGCAGTATGCCACCGTGCGCATGTCGCTGGTGGGCGGCTGAGGGCGCCTAGAGGAATTCGGTGATGAGCTTGCCCAGCAGGATGATGGCCTGCTCCACGCCCGCGCTCCACGGATAGCTGTAGTTGAGGCGGATGCAATGCTTGTAGGCGTGACTGACGGAAAACATGCGGCCCGGTCCCACCGTGATGCGGCACTCCAGCGCGCGCCGGTACAGCTGCATGGAGTCTACGTTGCCGGGCAATTCCACCCACAGCACGTAGCCGCCCTGCGGCTGCGAGATTTTCGTGCCGGCCGGGAAGAAGCGCTGCACGGCGGCGGCCATGATGCGCGCCTGCTGCGCGTAGGCCTTGCGGATGCGCCGCAGATGCTGTTCGTAGCCGTCGTTCTGCAGATAGGCGGCAATCGCCAGCTGCGGGAACGAGGACGTGGTGAGGGTGTTGAGGAACTTGAGCTCTTCCACCTTGCCGCGATAGCGTCCGGCCAGGGCCCAGCCCACGCGCTGGGCGGCGCTCAGGCTCTTGGAAAACGAGGCGCAGTGCAGCACCAGGCCCTTGCGGTCGTAGGACTTGAGCGAGGACGGGTGGGCGTCGCCGTAATACAGTTCGTTGTAGACGCCGTTTTCGATGGCGGGCACGTCGTGCTGTTCCAGCAGCTGGACCAGGGCGTGCTTGCGCTGGTCCGACATCTGGAAGCCCAGCGGGTTCTGGAAGTTCGGCATGACCATCACGGCGGCGATGGGCTGGCGGGCCATGATGTCGGCCAGCGCCTCGATGCGGATGCCGTCGTAGGGATCGGTGGACACTTCCACCACCTTCATGCCCAGCCGCTCGACGGCCAGCAGCATGGCATAGAAGGCGGGCGATTCGACGGCGATGGTGTCGCCCGGCCTGGCCACGGCCTGCAGGCACAGGTTGATGGCTTCCGTGGCGCCCACGGTGACGATGATTTCGTCGGGATCGACAACCAGGCCGTTTTCCAGGTAGCGGCGGGCGATTTCGCGGATCAGCTGTGGATTGCCCGGTGGCAGGTCGTCCGTCATGCGCCAGTCGCGGTTGCGGCGCGCCACGGCGCTCGCGTACTGGTTGATGCGTTCCCAGGGGAACAGGGACGGGTCGGGGTAGGGCGAGCCGAGCGGGATGGCCTCGTTCTGGCCGATCGAGCGCAGGGTCGACAGCACCAGGCGGCTCACGTGCACTTCCGCCGGCACGGGGCTGGGCTGGGACGCCTGCATGCTCAGGCCGGCGGGCTGCGCATCGCCGGCGCGGGCGCGCACGAAGTAGCCGGACTGGGGCCGGCTTTCGATCACGCCCATGCTTTCCAGCTTGACGTAGGCGCGCAGCACCGTGGTGATGCTCAGCTTGTGCTGCTGGCTGGTCTGGCGTACGGACGGGATGCGTTCCCCGGGCAGCAGCACGCCTTGCGCAACCAGTTGCTCGATTTCTCCGGCGAGCTTTTCATACAGTTTCATGCCAAGGCGTCCATTCTTTGATTCTTGCTCTACGTCATTGCATTATCGTCCAATTCATGGGGCCGCATCATGACAGTTATCGCATGTTGCCTAAATGAAACTGGCATTTCGCACGTCCTGGTTTAAGATCCACATAGCACATCAAAAGAGGAATCTCTGGTATGGCCATTCCACAAAGCATGCTGTCCGTCGTCGCGCGCGATGAAGTGCATTTGCAGTTCAATATCAAGGCGGGCGTCGAGCCGGCGCAGCTGTTCAGGGTGCTGGGCAAGCTGTGGGAATCCCAGGTCACGGGCATCCTGGACCCCACCCTGAACCGCCACCATCAGTTGACGGGCGGCACGGCCAACGTGGTGCTGGGTTTCCGGCCCGAGCTGTGGCGCGCGGCGTGCCCCGGCTGCGTGCCGGACAACATGGCATCGTTCTCGCACGACCTGGTGGGCGCCAACGGCAAGACGGCGCCGGCCACGCAGCACGATTTCTGGGTCTGGATCACGCAGTCGAACGCGGCCACCCTGTACGACAGCATGCGCACGGCGCTTACCTTGCTGGCTCCTTTCGCCGAGCTGGCCAGCGAGCAGCTGTGTTTCCCCTACCATAACAATGTGACCTTCGACGGCTTTGCCGACGGTGTCGCCAATCCGAATCCCTTCCGCGCCCATGGCGTGGCCATCATTCCCGACGGCGAGGCGGGCGCGGGCGGCTCCACCGTGCTGCTGCAGAAATGGCGCATGGACGTGGAGCGCCTGCGCGCCTTGCCCGTGCACGCGGCGGAACAGGTATGGGGCCGCACCAAGGCGGGCAGCCACGAATTGTCGCCGCTGCCCGTCGATTCCCACGTGGGCCGCAACCAGTTCATCCGCGATGGCGAGGAAGTCGACATCGTGCGCCGCAACGCCAATTACGCCAATGCCGGCGAGGCGGGCGTCATGTTCGTCGGTTTTTGCAAGGACATCACGGTGACGATGGGCATGCTGCGGCAAATGTACGGCGTAGGCTATGATGGCATCACCCAAACGGACCGGCTGCTGGATTTTTCCACGGCGCTGTCGTCGGCGATCTATTTCGTGCCCAGCATCGACGCCTTGCTGGCCGTGGGGATTTCGCCGGCGGACCCCGGCTGAGTGCCATCCCGGCAGTTCCGGCCACTGGTCCCTATTTTTACTTTACAAGGAGTTTTCCATGCGTAGTCGTCCCGCCACATTGCTGTCCGCCCTCATCCTCGGCAGCGTCGTCTTCAGCGCTTCCGCTTCCGCCGTGGGCCTGGGTTTCCTGGCCGATACGCCGATGGCTTATCTGAACAAGAACGACAAGCCCGTCTTCGTGAAGGCCGTGGGCGACGTGCTCAATGACAAGAAAGATGGCGAAACCGTGCAATGGAGCAATGAAGGCTTGCGCAACTCCGTGCGCATCCAAGCCGACATCACGGCCAGCGATACGCAAAAGACGGAGGCGCAAACCTGCCGCAAGGTGCAGGTGGCCCTGAGTGCCAAGGGCCAGGAACAGACCCTCAAGCTGACGGTCTGCAAGGCGGGCGCGGGCGAGTGGAAGGTGAAAAAGCAATAAGACCGGCCGCCCTTCCTTGCCGGGAGGGCGGCGCCGCGATGCCTGTCCGCAGCCGCTGTGCGGCGGCCTAGTCGTGGTTGATGGCGGCCACTTGCCGCAAGCTTGCTTCGTCGGTGAGCAGGGTGACTACCGTATTGGTTTTTGCACGGATGCGCACGCCCTTGAGCCAGTCCGGCAGGGCAAGGACGGCGCCCGCGGCGATGGGCAGGATGACCTGGATCACGGGTTCGCTGCCTTTGGGCGGCGTCGCCTCGAAGTCCAGGTCCTGGATGCCGTCCTGCGGCGGCGTGATGTACACGTGCGGCGTGAGGGTGGCCGCCTTCCAGCCGCCGGAACTGACTTCGCCCGTCGCGCTCACATGCAGATGCGGCGGATGGCTCTTGTCGATGGCTAGGTGCACGGCTTTGACTTTGTAGATGAGAACGCTCATGGTATCTCCAGGAAGGATGTGGCGCGCCGCCAGGCCCGCAGCGTGAGGGGCCAGTTCCGATGGCTCGGCATCGTAAGCTGGCTCAGCCAGTGTAGGCCGGATTTTCACCATCACCATCTCCAATTGTCACCATGGCCACGCCGCCGCCGCCGGGTGCGCAAGCCCTGCTTCTCCACTTTCTCGTCGGAAAGCCAGCCGCAACGGTTAGAATCACGTTTTACCTTCATTTTTCCCATCTGCATGCAGCAAAGTCGCCTCCTGTTTTTCCGCCTGGCCAGTCAGTTTCGCCGCTATGGCGCCATCGTCGCCGCCACCTTGCTGGCGGTGGGCGTGGCGTCGGCCACCGATGTGTTGCTGATCCGTCAATTGCAAAACGTCGTCGACGCCATGCGCGACACGGCGACGGCGCAGGTCGTGCCCACGTCCGGCGTGATGGGCATGCTGCAGGGCTGGGTGGACCGCTTCCTGCCGGCCCAGGCGGGGCAGGTGGATCTGTGGGTGATTCCCGCCACCATCCTGGGGCTGGCGGCGCTGCGCATGGTGTCCAGTTTTTCCGGCGATTATGGTTCCGTGTGGCTGTCGAGCCGCGTGCAGGCGGACTTGCGCGAACAGATGTTCGCCACCATCATGCGCCTGCCCAGCCGTTTCTTCGACACGACCACCACCAGCCTGACGCAGTCGCGCGTGGCCTTCGACGCCAGCCAGGTGTCGCAGGCGGGCTTGAACGTGCTCAACGTCATGGTGCGCGATTCCGTCGCCACCCTCGGCTACCTGATCCTGCTGTTCAGCATCGACGTCAAGCTGGCCCTGTTCTGCATGGCATCCATGCCCATCGTCGCCATCGTCGTGACCCTGGCGGGGCGCCGCATGCGCCACCTGAGCAAGAGTTCGCAGCAAGCCGTGGGCGAGCTGACCTCCGTGCTCGACGAAAGCATTGCCGGCCAGCGCGTGGTGAAGATCTTCGGCGGCCAGGAGTATGAACAGGCGCGCTTCGTCGACGTGGTCAAGCGCAACCGCCAGCTGGCCGTCAAGCACGCGGCCACGTCGGCCATGAATTCCGGCTTCATCATGATGCTCGTCGGCATTACCCTGTCGTCCGTGATCTATTTCGCCATGCTGCGCGCGCAGAGCGGCGCCATCACGCCGGGTGCCTTCGTCGCCTTCATGGGCGCCCTGATGGCCATGCAGTCGCCGATCAAGAACCTGACCAAGATCAATGAACCGCTGCAGCGGGGCCTGGCGGCGGCCGAATCCGTCTTCGGCCTGATCGACACGCCGCTGGAGCCGGACCCGGGCACGGTGGCGCCCGCCACGGTGCAGGGCAATTTGTCCTTGCAGAACGTCAACTTCCGCTACAACAGCGACGACCCCGATGCGCCCACGGCCTTGAGCAATATCACGCTCGATATCCGCGCCGGCGAAACGGTGGCCCTGGTGGGCGGCTCCGGCGGCGGCAAGACGACCTTGCTGGGCCTGCTGCCGCGCTTCTATGACGTCAGCAGCGGGCAGATCCTGCTCGACGGCGTCGACCTGCGCGACTACGCTCTCCTGGCCCTGCGGCGCCAGTTCGCCCTCGTCAGCCAGGACGTGATCCTGTTCAACGACACGATGGCGGCAAATATCGCCTATGGCGACCCGGCGCCGGACCAGGCCCGCATCGAAGCGTCGGCGCGCGCCGCCTACGCCCACGACTTCATCATGCAGCTGCCGCAAGGCTACGCCACCCAGGCGGGACAGAACGGCTCGCGCCTGTCGGGCGGGCAGCGCCAGCGCCTGGCCATCGCGCGCGCCCTGTACAAGGATGCGCCGATTCTTTTGCTCGACGAAGCCACCAGCGCGCTGGACACGGAATCGGAGCGCCAGGTGCAGGCGGCGCTGGAAGTGCTGATGCGCAACCGCACCACCATCGTCATCGCCCACCGCCTGTCCACCATCGAAAGCGCCGACCGCATCGTCGTCATGCAGGGCGGGCGCCTGGTGGAATCGGGCAGCCACGCCGCCTTGCTGCAGCAGGGCGGCGCGTATGCGCGCCTGCATGCGAGCCAGCTGTCGCCGCACAGGGACAGCGCGGGCTGACCACTGGCGCGCTTGCCGCTTCCAGGCACCCCCGGGCCGGGGCCGGACCAGCAGGTCCGGTCCCGGTTTTTCATGGCGGGCGCGGCAATCGTGCCCGTGGCGCCTGGCGCCTGCCCTTATCATGTAAGCCGCAAGGCAACATTTCCACTGGATTAAGATGAAGAATCAACACACGGGGCGCTGGCTGCTGGCCGCCGCGCTGGGCATGGGCGCGGCCTTGCCGCTGGCGGCGCAAGCCCGGACGCCGTTGCCGGCAGCGGCATCCGGCCAGGCGCAAGAGGAACAGCAGACCATGTATCTCGATGAAAATTTCGTGCCCAGCGAGCCGGGCCGCGCCACGTATGCGCTGCGCACGCCGCCCGTGCGCGACGGGGCGCTGGGCGCCTGGCACGTGCGGCTGGAGTTTCCCGACACGCCGGGCGCACTGGCCTTCGAAACCTATGCAACGGACCTGGACTTGAGCCAGATCAAGTTCGTGCGCTTTCGCAAGTATTACGACGAGCATGGCCAGCTGCTGCGCGACACCCCGCTCGATGCGCGGGGCCAGGAGGCGGCCGGCGGCGCTTCCTACTATGCCAACGGACAGCTCAAGCAAAAGGTCACGCCGCTGCCGAACGGACGCGACAGCATCTCGGAAACGTATCACGAGAATGGCCAGCTGATGAACCGCATCCGCTACCACGGCAAGCGGATGGCCGATGGCGCTTACGTGTCGTATGGACCGAATGGCAAGGTCAGCAGCCGCGCCTTCCTGAAAGGGGGGCGCATGCATGGCGTGCAGGACGTGTATTACGCCGATGGCACGCTGTTCCAGCGCACGCATTTTGTGCATGACAAGCGCGATGGCGAGTTCGCCACCTATGCGCAGGATGGCAGCCTGCGCGCCAGGACGGTGTACGTGCAGGGCGAGCCGGACGGCTGGTCCTTCGAAAGCCATGACAATGGCCGGCTGGCGCAAAAGGCCCTGTACCGCCAGGGCAAGCTGCTGAGCATGCAGAAATGGGGCAGCAACGGCCAGCCCTCGGTCGCCTGGCGGCAGGATGCGCAGGGGCGCGAGCAGGGCGACGTGACGCAGTGGCATGACAATGGCGCGCGCGCCAGCGTCATACCCATGCGCGACGGCCAGCGCCACGGCTTGCTGCGGACCTGGGCCAGCGACGGCAGCCTGCGGCAGCTCGTGCCGTATGAACATGGCAGGAAGCAGGGCATCGAGCGCCAGTGGGATGCGGCCGGCAAGCTGGTGCTGGAGCAGGCGTGGCAGGCCGGAGAGCCAGTGCCCATGGGCCATGAGGCGGCCGAAACCGGCCGAAACGGGCAGTAGGAGCCGCCCGCCTTTGCAGGTATCATGTACGGATTCCGGTCCGCCAGCAGGCGCGATGCCGGATCTGATAATTGGAGGCAATGGTGGTGGAAGCGGAAGCATCGGCGGTGGCCAGGGCGCAAAGCCTGGCCTTGCAAAACATGCGTGTCGTCATGCGCGCGGCGCAGCGGCACTCGGCGCAGATCGAGAAACAGTGCGGCGTGTCGGGCGCGCAATTGTGGGTGATGCAGGAATTGCTGGAACGGCCAGGACTGCGCATGGGCGAACTGGCCGTCAAGATGTCCATCCACCAGACGACGGCCAGCAACCTGGTCGAGGCGCTGGTGAAAAAAACCTATGTGCGCAAGGCGCGCGACCAGCCCGACCAGCGCGTGGTCACCCTGACCCTGACGCCGGAAGGCCAGGCCGTGATCGCCGGCGCGCCGCAGCCGGCGCGCGGCTTGCTGCCCAGTGCGCTGGCCCAGCTGGACGCGGCCAGCCTGGCGCAGCTGAACCAGGGCTTGAGCGCCTTGCTGGCCGTCGTCGCCCCAGATGACAGGCAGGCGGGCATGCAGCCGTTTCCATTCACGATGTAGTGTCCCGCTGCGGCAGGCGCTGCAGCTGCAGCTGCGCCAGCGCGCCGTACAGCGGCTCGCTGAGCACGCGCGACACGGTGCTGGCCACGACGGCGCAGGCCATCAGGCTCAGTACCATGCCGTGGCCGTCGACCATTTCCATGACAATAATAAAAGCCGTCAGCGGCGCCTGCGTGGCGGCGGCCAGGAAGCCCACCATGCCCAGCGCGATCAGGGCGGGCGCGTGCGGATAGTGCAGCAGCACGGCGATATCGTGGCCGATGCCCGCGCCGATGGCCAGGGACGGGGCGAAGATGCCGGCCGGCACGCCCGACCACACGGTCAGCCACGTCGCCACGTATTTGAAGGCGACGAAGGCGGGCGCCACGTCGGACGAGCCTTCCAGCATGGCGCGCGTGGCCACGGTGCCGCTGCCGAAGGTGGCGCCATGGCTGGCGATGCCGATGGCCGCCACCAGCAAGCCGCAGACGGCGGCGAACAGCACGGGCCGGCCTTTTCTCCATGCGGACAGTTTCCCCAGCGGATTGCCTCGGGCGGACGCCAGCAGCAGGCGCGCGAACAGGCCGCCCGCCACGCCCGCCACCAGGGTCACGAGCAAGCCGGGCAGGGCCAGCGCCAGGCCGATGGGGCCAGGGTGGATGATGCCGAAATGCGTGGCGTTGCCGTGGATGGAGACGGCCATCATGCCGGCCAGCACGATGCCGGCCACGATGAGGCCGCTGTTGCGCTGCTCCGGCGAGCGCGATAGTTCTTCGATGGCAAACATGACGCCCGCCAGCGGCGTATTGAAGGCGGCCGCGATGCCGGCCGCGCCGCCGGCCACCAGCAGGGAATGGGCGCTCACCTGCGAGTGGCGGGGCAGCCAGCGCCGGGCGGCCAGCATCACGCCGGCGGCGATCTGCACGGATGGCCCTTCGCGTCCCAGCGAGAGTCCCCCCAGCAAGCCGCCCGCCGTCAGGCCGATCTTCGCGGCGCTGAGTTTCAGCGAGACAAACAGCGAGCGTTGTTCCGGCGCCACGGCCGGGTCCAGGGTGGCCATCACTTGCGGGATGCCGGAACCGGCCGCGCCCATGGCATAGCGGCGCGTCAGCCACACCAGCAGGGCGGCGCAGGCGGGCGTCCACAGCAGGGCGAACCACCAGGCCTTGCCGTCAAAAAACAGGAACAGGTCCAGCGCTTCCTCCGCCAGCCAGGTAAAGCCCACGACGACGAGGCCGGCGATGGCGGCCATGCCGACGACGACGGCGCGCGACCACCACAGGCGCGGGTTGGCAAATTCATGCTTGAAGGCAGAGGGGATGTCGTGCAAGTGCTTCATTGCGGCAAGTCCAGGAAGGGGCGCGCAGGGCGTCGGGGAGGAGTGCCATTATATATGTGTATTTGTTCGAATGTATTTTATGTGCCCGAGAATGTGCCTGATCCGTGGGCAGCCGGCAACAGTCTTCACCCTGGCCGGGAACCCGGCGAGGGCGGGCGTCTCCCGCGCCTACGCGAACAGCTCGTGCCGCGCATTCTGGCTGATGGCGACGGTGGCCGGGTGGCGCAGGCGCCGCTCCGTCGTGATGGCATACACTTGCTCGACGAGGCTGTCGACGCGCCCCAGTTCCACCACGGCGTATTGCTGGCAGACCTGGCGCGCGATGACGGTGGGGGCAAAGAACAGGCCGGCCCCGGACTGGCCGAAGGCTTGCATCATGGCACTGTCGTCGAATTCGCCCACGACGCGCGGGTGCAGGCTGTGTTCGCCGAGCCACTGCAGCAGGCGGCCGTAGATGGCGTAGTCCTCGCCCGGCAGCAGCAAGGGCGCGCCGTCCAGGCAGCGGGGAAAGCCGCCCTGCAGGGTGGCGGCCAGGGCGGCCGTGCCCAGCAGGGTCATGCCGCTTTCGCCCAGCAGGTGGTTGTAGCCGCGCACGCTCAAATGGGCCGGCATGGGGCGGTCGGCGATGATCAGGTCCAGCCGGTGCACGGCCAGGTCCGCCAGCAGGCTGGCCAGGCGGCCCTCGCGGCAAATGATGCGCAGCGGTTCGTCCAGGCCCAGCGCCGGCTCCACGAGGCGGCAGGCGATCAGTTTCGAGACGGAATCGGCGCAGCCCACGCGGAAGGTGGTCGTCGTCGTGCGCGACTGGTCGCGCACGATTTCCAGCAATTCATCGCCCGCGCTGAAAATCTCTTCCGCATGGCCGAGGATGCGCCGGCCCGTGTCCGTCAGCTCCAGCTGGCGTCCGCTGCGGCGGAACAGTTCCACGCCCAGGGTGTCGGCAAAGTCGCCCAGCTGGCCGGAAATCGATTGCGGCGTCAGGTGCAGCTGCTCGGCGGCGCGGGCGATGCTGCCCGTCTTGGCCACCATCCAGAAATAGCGCAAGTGCTTGAAATTAAGGTTCGACATGGCCGCTCCGGTGCGTTAATGCATCGAATTTTTCGATGTATGACTTAATTATATTCGATTTGTTCGATGTGTTAATCAGGCATATGATGGTTGCCTGACATTCAAACGAGGAGAGCGCCATGTGCTGCAAGGTAAACGGAAACACTGACGGGGGCCAGCGATGAACGGCCTGGAAAGCATCGCCACGGCGCCCATGTGGGCCGGCTTCATCGTCTTCGTCCTGCTCATGCTGGCGCTGGACCTGTTCGTCTTCGGCGGCAACAAGGCGCACAAGGTGGGCGTCAAGGAAGCGGCGACGTGGTCGCTCGTGTGGGTCAGCCTGGCCCTGCTGTTCAACGGCGGCCTGTGGTGGTATCTGAACGGCACGGCCGGACCCGAGATCGCCAACCAGAAGGCGCTGGAGTTTTTCTCCGGCTACCTGATCGAGAAAGCCCTGTCCGTCGACAACGTCTTCGTCTTCCTGCTGATCTTCAGCGCCTTCCAGGTGCCGGTCCAGTACCAGCGCCGCGTGCTGATCTACGGCGTGCTGGGCGCCATCGTCATGCGCGCCGTGATGATCATGGCCGGCGCGTGGGTGGTAAGCGAGTTCAGCTGGGTGCTCTACCTGTTCGGCGCCTTCCTCTTGATTACCGGCATGCGCATGCTGGTGGCGGCCGATGCGGAACCGGACGTGGCGAACAACCCCGTGCTGCGCTTTGCCCGCCGCCACCTGCGGGTGGCGGACGGCGACCACGGCGAGCGTTTCTTCGTGACCAAGGGCGGTTTGCGTTATGTCACGCCCCTGTTCCTCGTGCTGATCCTGATCGAGGTGACGGACCTGGTGTTCGCGGTGGACTCGATCCCGGCGATCTTCGCCATCACGACGGACCCGTTCATCGTCTTCACGTCGAACCTGTTCGCCATCATGGGCTTGCGCGCCCTGTACTTCCTGCTGGTGGACGTGGCGGACCGCTTCCACATGCTCAAGTACGGCCTGGCGATGGTGCTGGTGTTCATCGGCGCCAAGATGCTGATCATGCCGTGGTACCACGTGCCCGTGGAAGCGTCCCTGCTGGTGGTGGCGGTCTTGATCGTGGCCAGCTGCGTGGCCAGCGTGTTCATTACCCGCAGCGACAAGAAGTAAAACGGCAGTACGGCGCGCCCCGCGTGGCGGTGGCGCGCTTTTTAATCAATCACAATGAAAGAATGCATCATGCGTACGTATGCAGTGAACAGTCCCCAGGCAGCGGGACGTATTTTGGCCCTGATGATGGTGGTCGACGGCAACCTGGCCAGCGCCGAGCTGCAGGCCATGCACCGCAGCAAGATCCTCGAGCATATCGAGCTGGAACCGGCCGCTTTTCAGCAGTTGCTGCAAGACCTGTGCGACGACATGCTGACCTCGACCGTGCATGGCGCCGTGCAGCTGGCCCATGGCGTGATCGACAGCCTGCTCGATGAAATCACGGACCCGGACCTGCGCCGCAAGCTGCTGCATGCCATGTGGAAGATTGCCGACGCGGACGACTGGCTGGCCGATGGCGAAGCCGTGCTGCTGGCCCGCGCCAGCGCGGCATGGTCGGCGGAAACCAACTTCCGCGCGCATGCCGCTTGACGCGCATCAAGCCGCCTTGTGCCCCATGGCAATGACGGCGGCACCGGCCAGGGCCAGGCCCACGCCCGCCACATCCGTCCAGGCGGGCGTGATGCCGTCCACCAGCCACAGCCATCCCAGGGCCGTGGCGATATAGATGGCGCCATACGTGGCATACACCCGGCCGCTGGCGGCCGGATGCAAGGTCAGCAGCCACACGAAGACCAGCAGGCTGAGGGCGGCTGGCAGCAGCAGCCAGGCGCTGCCCTTGTTGCTCAGCCACAGCATGGGCAGGTAGCAGCCCAGCAGTTCGGCGACGGCCGTGACGGTAAACAGCCCGAAGGTGCGGGCAAGTGGGGTCCATGCGATGGCGTCGTTCATTTCATTCCTGTGAGTAATCTTGCCGCCATTGTAGCTGCCAGGTGGCGGCGGCACTGCTATGATCGGGTTCGGAGACCCGAGGAGAAAGCAATGACGACGACCCCGGCGCCACGCGCCTTGCTGCAAGCCATGTTCCACGCCGCCATCGAAGCGGCGCAACCGTCGCACTGCGTACCGCCACACCTTCCGCCCGTGCCGGCAGGCCGGCTGATCGTCATCGGCGCAGGCAAGGCCTCCGCCGCCATGGCGCACGCCGTGGAACGGCACTGGCCGGGGCCGCTGTCGGGGCTGGTGGTGACGCGCTACGGCTATGCCGTGCCCTGCGAGCGCATCGAGATCGCCGAAGCGTCACACCCCGTGCCGGACGCTGCCGGCATGCTGGCCGCGCAGCGCATGCTCGAGCTGGTCGGCAACCTGCAGCCGGACGATACCGTGCTGTGCCTCATTTCCGGCGGCGGCTCGTCCCTGCTGGCCTTGCCCCTCGATGGCATCAGCCTGGAAGACAAGCAAGCCTTGAACCGGGCGCTGCTGGCGTCGGGCGCCACCATCGGCGAAATGAATTGCGTGCGTCGCCATTTGTCCGCCATCAAGGGCGGCAGGCTGGCGGCCGCCTGCCATCCGGCGCAAGTCGTTACTTTGGCCATTTCCGACGTGCCCGGCGACAAACTGGGCGACATCGCTTCCGGCCCCACGGTGGGCGACGCGACGACGTGCGCCGACGCGCTGGCCATCGTGCGCCGCTACGGCATCGCCTTGCCGGACAGCATACGCACGACCTTGGAGAGCGGGCGCGGCGAATCCGTGAAGCCCGGTGATCCCCGGCTGGCACGCACGCAGACGACCCTGATCGCCACGCCGCAACTGGCCCTGGAAGCGGCAGCGGCCGTGGCGCGGGCGGCCGGCGTCACGCCATATATCTTGGGCGACAGCCTGGAAGGCGAGGCGCGCGAAGTGGGCACCGTGATGGCCGGCATCGCCCTGCAAACGGCGCAATGGGGCCAGCCGTTTCCCCCTCCCTGCGTGCTGCTGTCGGGCGGCGAGACGACGGTGACCGTGCGCGGCAAGGGCCGCGGCGGGCGCAACGTGGAATTTTTGCTGGCGCTGGGCATCGCCCTGCAAGGGCGGGAGGGCATCCACGCGCTGGCCGGCGACACGGATGGCGTCGACGGCCAGGAAGAGATCGCGGGCGCGGTCCTGGCGCCCGACACTCTGCAGCGGGCCTGGGCGCTGGGCATCCATCCCCGCGACAGCCTGGACAATAACGATGGCCACGGCTTCTTCCAGGCGCTGGGCGACAGCGTGGTGACGGGCCCGACCTTGACGAATGTCAATGATTTCCGGGCCATCCTGATGACCTGAATTTAGTATCCTTCGAGGACAATTTTCCCTTTCGCGGTGTTGCTCTCCAGCAGGGCATGCGCGCGCTTCAAATTCGCCGCGTTGATCGTGCCGAAGCGCTCGGCCAGGGTGGTCTTGATGACGCCCGCGTCCACCAGCTGCGCCAGTTCATCGAGCAGTGCGTGCTGTTTGACCATGTCGGGCGTCTGGAACAGGGAGCGGGTAAACATCAGTTCCCAGTGCAGGGACACGCTCTTGCCCTTGAACTTGCGCACGTCGATCTGTTCGGGGTCGTCGATCAGGGCGAACTTGCCTTGCGGGGCGATGAGTTCGACGATCTGCTCGAAATGCCGGTCCGTCTGGTTCAGGCTGATCACATAGTCGACGGGCGGCAAGCCCAGGCGCGTGATTTCGGCGGCCAGGGGCAGGCTGTGGTCGATCACGTGGTGGGCGCCCAGTTCCTGCACCCAGGCGGCCGTTTCCGCACGCGAGGCCGTGCCGATGATGGTCACGCCCGTCAACTGACGGGCCAGCTGCACGAGCACGGAGCCGACGCCGCCCGCCGCGCCGATCACCAGCAGGGACTTGCCCGTCAGGCTCTTGTCGCGGCTGAGCTGCAAGCGGTCGAACAGCAATTCCCAGGCCGTGATGGCCGTCAAGGGCAGGGCGGCGGCGGGAGCGAAATCGAGGCTGGCGGGCATGTGGCCGACGATGCGCTCGTCGACCAATTGAAATTCGCTGTTGCTGCCGGGGCGGTTGATGGCGCCCGCGTACCAGACCCTGTCGCCCACCTGGAACAGGGTGGCGTCGGGGCCGACGGCCGTGACGATGCCGGCCGCATCCCAGCCCAGCACTTCCGGCTGGCCCTCTTTCGGCGCGCGGTTCTTGCGCACCTTGGTGTCGACGGGGTTGACGGAAATGGCATGGACGGCGACGAGCAGGTCGCGCCCCGTGGCGACGGGCATGGGCAGGTCGATGTCGAGCAGGGCGTCGTCATCGGTGATAGGCAGGCTGTGGCGGTAGGCGATGGCTTTCATGCTGATCCTTGGCAAAGAGTGAAGGGGGGATGACGTATGATGGTGGCATTTCCGCCCGAGAAACAGTGGGCGCGTACCGAAACACTTTCAAAGGAATGCTGAAAATTGCTGCGACTCGACGACTTGCAGGTGTTTGTGCGCACGGCCGACCGGGGCAGCCTGTCGGCGGCCGCGCGCGAGATCGGCATCTCGCCCGCGCTGGCCAGCGCCGCCGTCAAGCGCCTGGAAGGGGAATTGGGCTTGCGCCTGCTGACCCGCACGACCCGCTCGCTGAGCCTGACGGCGGAAGGCACGCAATACCTGGAGCATGCGCGCGAAGCCTTGCGCCTGCTGCGCGCGGGTCATGACGCACTGCTGGCGGGCAAGGACAGTTTCGGCGGAACCTTGAAAATTGCCATGCCCTCCGACCTGGGACGCAATTTGATGCTGGGCTGGCTGGACGAGTTCCAGGTGCGCCACCCTACGCTGCACTACCAGCTCAGCGTCAGCGACCGCGTGGCCGACATGGTGCGCCAGCAGGTCGACGTGGCCATCCGCTACGGCCAGCAGGACGATTCGTCCATGATCGCCCTGCCCATCGCACCCGCCAACGACAGGGTGCTGGTGGCTTCGCCCGCCTACCTGCGCGCGCACGGTCCCCTGCTGGCGCTGGAAGACTTGCCGCAACATAATTGCCTGCGCTTCGCCCTGGAAGACGGCATGCACGACCGCTGGACCTTCTACCGCCTGCCCCAGCGCGAGCAGGTGACGGTACAAGTGAGCGGCAACCGCAGCGCGGACGACGCCGACCTCGTGCGGCGCTGGGCCGTGGCCGGGCTGGGCATCGCGTATAAATCGCGGCTGGACCTGTCCGCCGACCTGGCCGCTGGCCGCCTGCTGGCCTTGCTGCCCCAGGTGGCGGGCGAAGCGGCACCCCTGCACCTCGTGTGCATGCACCGGGCACAGGTGACGCCGCTCGTGCTGCAGCTGCGCGATTTCCTGCGCGACAAGTGCGTGGCATTGCCATAAAGTAACGTTTCATTACAACTCGTTGCAAATGGCAATCATGCGCGCGTCAACGAGGGCGTACTCTCAAGCATTCTGGTTGAAACCGCCTGAAGGATCGCCATGACCCCCAACCGACTGCTGCCGACCACCCTCATTTCCCTGCTGTTGCTGGCCGGCTGCGCCGGCACGGCCGGCCATGGCAGCGCGCTGGCGCCTGCCGGCGATGCGCGCGCCGGTGCGCCGGACAATGCCGCGCAAGGCATCGCCATGCTCGAGCGCGTCAGCTGGGGCGTGAACGGCGGCAGCGCGCGCCAGTTGCAGGCGGAAGGCTGGCAGCGCTACCTGCAGGCGCAATTGCATCCCGGCAAAGCCAGCCTGCCGCCCGCCATCCAGGCCCAGATCGACGCCATGACCATCAGCCAAGTGCCCCTCGACCAGCTCGTCATGAGCATGGAGCAGAAGCGCAAGGAATCGGCCGCCGTGATGGATGACATGGCCAAGCAGCAGGCGCAAAAGGATTATCAGCAGGAACTGAACCGCCTGGCGCGCGAGGCGGCCACGCGCTCCTTGCTGCTGGACGTGTATTCGCCTAACCAGCTGCAGCAGCAGCTGGACTGGTTTTGGCTCAACCATTTCAGCGTGCACCAGGGCAAGCACAACCTGCGCGCCATGGTGGGCGATTACGAGGCGAACGCCATCGCGCCGCATGCCTTGGGGAAATTCCGCGACTTGCTGGGCGCCACCGTCCACCATCCGGCCATGCTGCGCTACCTGGACAACGAGGCCAATGCCGCCAACCGCATCAATGAAAACTATGCGCGCGAGCTGATGGAACTGCACACCCTGGGCGTGAATGGCGGCTACAGCCAGAAGGACGTGCAGGAACTGGCGCGCATCCTCACGGGCGTGGGCGTGAACCTGGGAGCGGATGCGCCGAAGGTCAAGCCGGCCCTGCGGGCGCAGTACGTGCGCCGGGGCTTGTTCGAATTCAACCCCAACCGCCACGATTACGGCGACAAGCAATTCCTCGGCCAGACGGTGAAGGGCCGGGGCCTGGCCGAACTGGACGAAGCGCTGGACCGCCTCAGCCGCAGTCCCGCCACGGCGCATTTCATCAGCGGCAAGCTGGCCCAGTATTTCGTCGGCGACAATCCGCCCGAGGCGCTGGTGGCGCGCATGGCGGCCACCTTCCAGCACAGCGACGGCATGATCGCCGACGTGCTGCAGACCATGTTCAATAGCCCCGAGTTCAAGCAGTCGCTGGGCAAGAAGTTCAAGGACCCCATGCATTACGTGGTGTCGGCCGTGCGCCTCAGCTATGACGATAAGCCCATCCTGAATGCGGGACCCATGCTGAACTGGCTCTCGCGCATGGGCCAGCCCCTGTACGGGCGCCAGACGCCGGACGGCTATCCCTTGACGGACCCGTCCTGGGCCAGCCCCGGCCAGATGACGACGCGCTTCGATATCGCCCGTACCATCGGCTCGGGCAGCGCCGGCCTGTTCAAGACGGATGGCCCGCAGCCGCAGGAAAAAGTGGCGTTTCCCCAGCTGGCCAGCGCCCTGTATTTCCAGTCGCTGGAAGCGACCTTGAGCCCCGGCACGCGCCAGGCGCTGGCGCAGGCCGCCTCGCCCCAGGAGTGGAATACTTTCCTGCTGTCCTCGCCAGAAATGATGCATCGCTGAAAGGAATTACCATGCACCGTCGTGACCTGTTGAAAGCCCTGGCCGCCGCCCCCTTGCTGGCCCATGCGGGCAGCCTGCTGGCCGCCCCGGCCACCGATGCGAAGCTGCTGTTCGTCTTCCTGCGCGGCGGCTATGACGCGAACAATCTGCTGGTGCCCGTGGGCAGCGATTTTTACTATGCGGCGCGGCCGAATATCGCCATTGCGAAGCCGGGCGCGGAGAATGGCGCGCTGGCGCTGAACGCCGACTGGGCCCTGCATCCGGCCTTGCGCGACACCATTTATCTCATGTTCAACGGCGGCGAGGCGGCCTTCATCCCCTTTGCCGGCACGACGGACTTGACGCGCAGCCACTTCGAAACCCAGGACACGATCGAGCTGGGGCAGGAAATCAATGCGCGCCGCGACTTCCGCTCGGGCTTCCTGAACCGCCTGGCGCAGACGCTCAACGCCAACCATGCCATCGCCTTCACGGACCAGCTGCCGCTGATCTTCCAGGGCGGCGTGCAAGTGCCGAACATGGCGCTGCGCTCGCTGGGCAAGTCCGGCATTGATGCGCATCAAAGCCAGATCATCGCCGCCATGTACCACGGCACGCCCCTGCAGCAGCAGGTGGCCGCCGGCTTCGTCGTGCGCGACGACGTCACGCGGGAATTGACGGGGGAAATGCAGGCGGCCAACCGCAACGCCATCTCTACCCGCGGCTTTGAACTGGAAGCGCAGCGCATCGCCCGCTTGATGAAGGACAAATACAACATCGGCTTCGTCGACGTGGGCGGCTGGGACACGCATGTGGGGCAGGGCGGGGCGAACGGCTACCTGGCGGGGCGCTTCGACGAGCTGGGACGGGGCCTGGCCGCGTTTTCCCAGGAAATGGGCAGCGAATGGCGCCAGACCGTCGTCGTCGTCGTCAGCGAATTTGGCCGCACCTTCCGCGAGAACGGCAACCGCGGCACGGACCACGGCCACGGCAGCGTATTCTGGGTGCTGGGCGGCGGCATCAAGGGGAAACAGGTGGCGGGCGAGCAACTGGCCATCACGCAGGCGAATCTGTTCCAGAACCGCGACATGCCCGTGCTCAACGAATACCGTGCCGTGCTGGGCGGCTTGCTGCGCCGCACCTTCGGCTTGAGTTCGGCACAGCTCGAGCACGTGTTTGCCGGCGTCAAGCCGGCGGACTTGGGCCTCGTGTAGCCGCGCCTGGCGCCAGCGGCGGCGGGCGGCAGGGCGGCGGGCGGCAGGCGGCAGGGCGGGCCGGCGCGTCCGCTGGCGCGGGGGCAGCGGACGGCGCGGAGACGGCAGGCCGCCATGTCCACGCATGGCAGGCGGGGACGGGTATTCTGCATCGGCATGCCGCCGTGTTACGCTACGCCTGCGCAACTGGCGCGTAGCTTGGCCCCGTCATTGTTCCCAGTGCGGGGCACGAATGGAGTGGTATGACCGATACCCAGCGCGACATGCTCAGCGCAGGCTTTTCCCTGGCGCTGATAGCCCTGACGGCCTTCGTCATGCAGCGTTTCTTTTTGCCGCTCGTGTGGGCCGGCATCCTGTGCGTGGCCACCTGGCCCCTGTACCTGCGCGTGCGCGCGGCGCTGGGGCAGCGCACCATCGTGGCGGCGGCCCTGCTGACCCTGGCGTTTGCCTGCATCTTCATCATTCCCGTGCTGTTCGGCGTGGCGCAGGCGGCGCGCGAAGTGCCCGAACTGGCCAATTTCGTCGTCAATGCGAATACCAACGGCTTGCCCGTGCCGGACTGGGTGACGCACATTCCCCTGGCGGGGGATGCCATCCGCGACTGGTGGCTGGCCACCCTGAGCCAGCCCCACGGCCTGGGCCACTTCTTTGCGGGCAGCGCCGTGGGCGGCTTTCATTCCGCGCGCGACATGCTGAAAATCCTCGGCGCGGACGTCTTCCACCGCCTCGTCGATTTCGGCCTGGCCTTTCTGTGCCTGTTTTTCTTCTACAAGGATGGCGAGGCGCTGACGCGCCAGATCACGGCCATCGGCAGCCATTTCCTGCGCCCCGAGCGGTGGGGGCGCTATGCGCAAAAGATTCCCACGGCCATACGCGCCACCGTCAACGGCCTGGTGCTGGTGGGCCTGGCCGAAGGCGTGCTGATCGGTATTGCCTACGCCATCGCCGGCTTGCCGTCGCCGGCCCTGTGGGCCTTCGCCACGGGCATCCTCGCCATCATTCCGTTCGGCGCGCCGCTGGCCTACCTGTGCGCGGCTGCCTTGCTGCTGTTCCAGGGCAGCGTGGGCGCCGCCATCGGCGTGGCCGCGTGGGGCACCGTGGTGCTGTTCGTGGCCGACCATTTCGTGCGTCCCGGCATGATCGGCAACGCCACCCGCCTGCCTTTCCTGGCCGTGCTGTTCGGCATCCTGGGCGGCGTGGAAACCCTGGGCCTCGTGGGCCTGTTCATCGGCCCCGCCGTGATGGTGCTGTTCGTCACCCTGTGGTACGAGGCGAACGTGTTTGAGGCGGTGCCTCCAGTGCAAACACCTGCCAGCCCGGCCGCACCGGAACGCACGCAGTAATGAGGGGTCGGCCAGCGTTGCCGCCGGCCGGTACTGGGCGTTCCCGGCGTGGCCGGGCGAGGCTTTCAAGCAAGGTCGCCGAAAGCCCCGGAATACGCCGAAAAAATCGTCGCGAGCGGCAATGAGTCGTGGCCAGGAAGCGCCGCCGTACTTTGGTACAGCGCGTATCGCAGGCCGCATATCGCGCCGCGCGGCAGATTTTTAAGGCGTATTTAATGCGCTTTAGATAAGATCAACAACCAACGGCGCATCAGCAGCACTTCAACATAGCCCGGCTCGATGCCCGTACCGCACTCGATCAAGGGATTGACGGTGTAGTAGCGCTTGCGGAAGTCGCGGCAGACGAGGATTTCGCGCTTGCCCATGCGGACGAGGAAAGAGCTTGGGGCGTATTCCAGGCCGAACCGTGAGCCAAAACCGCTATTCAATGTTGCCATGACAATTCCTTTGAGGGAGATGTGTTGAACGAGTCATCAGAATAGCATAACTACTGTATGAATACACAGCTACTGTATGAATAAACAGTATTTTTTTAATGGTGTGGTTTTTTTGATCAGCACCGGGAACAAGGAAGAGGGATCAGTTTGCAACAGAAGAATGACATGGGCATGACCACGGGCTGGACCACGAAACTGCGCCGCTTCGTCGAGGCGCGCCTGTCGCCCGAGGGCGAACTGGGCCTGCACATGACGGTGGGCGTGGCCGTGATGCTCGTCGCCATCGTCGTATTCCACGAGATCGCGGAAGCCGTCATGGGCATGGCGCAGATCACGGTGATCGACCTGCAGGTGGCGCAGTGGTTCAACCAGCATGCCGTGCCGTGGGTCACCAGCTGCCTGCTGGTGGTCACGCACCTGCATGGGGTGATCGGCGCCATCACCCTGGCGGTCCTGCTGGGCTGGTACTGGTACCGCAAGGGCGCCACTTACTGGCTGCTGACCCTGGTGATAACCATGCCGGGCGTCATGTTTTTGAACCTGCTGCTAAAGTACATCTTTGTGCGCGCGCGGCCCAGCTTTGACACGCCCATCCTGCAGACGGCCCTGGGTACGTACAGCTTTCCCAGTGGCCATACTGCCACCTCGACGGCCCTGTACGGCCTGCTGGCCGCCTACCTGATTTGCCAGACGGCGCCGGGCGCGTGGGGCAGGCGCATCGCCATCGCGCTGGGGGCTTTCCTGATGGCGGCGCTGGTGGGCTTCAGCCGCATCTACCTGGGCGCGCATTACCTGAGCGACGTGCTGGCGGCCATGGCGGAAAGCTATGGCTGGCTGGCCATCTGCATCGCCGGCGTGTCGACCCTGCGCCGCCGCCGGCACATCCGGCAAACCAGATAAGGGGAAACATCCTGAGCAAAATCGCCGTCATCATCAACGCGGGCGCCGGCTGCGGCTATGCGCCCGACTGGGCGCAGCAGCTCGAAGCACAATTCCGCGCCGTGGGACTGGACGCCGCCATCACCCTGGCGCAAGGGGGCGCCGAGATGATCGCCACGGCCGGGCAGGCCCTGCGCGATGGCGCACCCATCATCGTGGCCGGCGGCGGCGATGGCACCATCAATGCCGTCGCTTCCGTCGTCGTCGGCAGCGGCACGCCGTTTGGCGTCTTGCCGCTGGGCACCTTGAACCATTTTGCCAAGGATCTGAACATTCCCCTGGCGCTGGAGGCGGCCATCGCCAACGTGGCCCGCGGCGTGCGCGTGAAGGTCGACGTGGGCGAGGTGAATGGCCGCATCTTCCTGAACAATTCCAGCCTGGGCCTGTATCCCGACATCGTGCGCGACCGCGAAAAGCAGCAGCGCCGGCTGGGGCGGGGCAAGTGGCTGGCCTTCGGCTGGGCCCTGCTGGCGGCCCTGCGCCGCTATCCCTTCCTCAGCGTGCAATTAAAGCTCAACGATGCCGTGCATGCGCGGCGCACGCCCTTCGTCTTCATCGGCAATAATGAATACCTGATGGAAGGCTTGAATATCGGCGAACGCGAGCGGCTCGATGGCGGACAGCTGAGCCTGTACGTGGCGCAGCGTCCGGGCCGCCTGGGACTCGTGCGCCTGGCCCTGCATGCGCTGTTCGGCAAGCTGTCGCAGGCCAGGGATTTCGACGTACTGACGGCCACCGACCTGGAGATCGCCACGCACCACCGCCGCCTGCGCGTGGCCACGGATGGCGAAGTGACCATCATGAATACGCCCTTGCACTACCGCATCCGTCCCGCCGCGCTGGACGTGCTCGTGCCCGCGCCCGCCGCGGCGCCAGGCGGGGAGTAGGCCATGCGTACCCTCGTGCATTTGTCCGACCTGCATTTTGGCCGTGTCGACGGGGCCCTGCTGGCGCCCCTGCGCGCGCTGGTCGAGCGCCTGGAGCCGGATGTGGTGGTCGTCTCGGGCGACCTCACGCAGCGGGCCCGCAGCGCCGAGTTCCGGCAGGCGCGGGCTTTTCTCGACAGTTTGCCGGGGCCGCAGATCGTCGTGCCGGGCAACCATGACGTGCCCCTGTACAACGTCTTTTCCCGCTTCTTGACGCCGCTGGTGAAGTACCGGCGCCATGTGACGGACGATTTGTCGCCCGAATACGTGGACGAGGAAATCGCCGTGCTGGGCATCAACACGGCCCGTTCCCTGACGTTCAAGGATGGCCGCATCAGCCACGAACAGATCGATTTCCTGCGTGAACGCCTGGGCCGCTTGCCGTCCGGCTTGACGCGCATCATCGTCACGCACCATCCGTTTGACTTGCCCGAGCACTTCGACGAGGATGACCTGGTGGACCGCGCGCCGCTGGCGCTGCAGATGTTTTCCGAATGCGGCGTGGATTTATTACTGGCCGGGCACCTGCACGCCAGCGTGGCGGGCAACACGGCCGAACGCTACAAGATCGATGGCTACGCTGCCCTGATGGTGCAGGCGGGCACGGCCACGTCCACGCGGGGCAGGGGCGAGTCGAACTCCTTCAATGTCATCCGCATCGAAGCCAGCTGCATCCGCGTCGAGCGCTACAGCTGGAGCGACGACAGCGCCGGCTTTGACAAGGTCAGCACGGAAGCGTTCCAGCGCCAGGGCGGCGTGTGGGCCAGCCTGCGGCCGCTGTAAGCCCGATAGGCGGGACATGGTTCCGTGTCATCCGACGCTATTGTTGGCGGTGGCGTTATCGGCGATGCGCAAATGACGCCGCGCTCCTCCCGCCTGTGCCGGCCCGCGCCGGTCGACGCCCATCCTGGCACGCCGCGCCTGGCGTAATTATTCTATGGCAACTTTGTGTTTTTGCTCATGCTGATCTGCTAAGCTTGGCATTTTTTACTTTGCGGCGACGCGGCGGCGGTCTTGCCCGTGGTGCCCACTTTTCCCCAAGGATACAATGTCAGCCAGATTGTTTGCCCATGCCGCTTGCCTGTGCAGTTTCTTCGCCGCCTCGCCCCTGTTGGCTGCCACCGCGGCGGACCTGCCGCCTCCCCGGGGCTGCGATGTGATTGCCGCCGGCGCGCCCGCCCGGGCGGCCACCACCGTGCAGACGGCCGTGTTCCCACCGCCCCAGCTCGACATGCGCACGCCGCTGGAACCGACCGTATTGGCCGGCACGGGACGCAATTATCTGCTCTACGAATTACATTTGCATAACTTTTCCGACGAGGCCATGACCTTGCGCGGCCTCGAAGTCCTCGCGGGCAGCGAACCGCAAGCCTTGCTGGCGCTGACAGCCGCGCAGCTGCGGCAGCGCGTGCGCGTGGCCGGCGCCAGCAGCGAGGAGGGAGCGGCGCAACTGGCGGGCGGGCAGGGCGCCGTGGTCTATCTGTGTCTGGCGTTTGACGCCAGCGCCGCCGTGCCGGCCACCTTGCGCCATCGCTTGCTACTCGACGGGGCGCTGGCCGACGGTCCTCCCATCGGCACGCGCCATACGCCGCTGGCCGTGCTGGGACGTCCGCTGCAAGGCACGGGCTGGACGGCCGACAACGGCCCCAGCATCGATTCTCATCACCGCATGGGCGTGTTCGTGGCCGGCGGCATGGCACAGCTCGCCCGGCGCTATGCGCTCGACTGGAAGAAATATCGCAATGGCAGCATGTTCGCAGGCGATGCGCGCGACGTGCGCAGCTATCACGCCTACGGCGAAAACGTGCTGGCGGTGGCCGATGGCGAGATCGTCCAGGCGCGCGATGGCATGCCGGACAATATTCCCCGTACGCCGGCAGGCTTCACGCCAGCCGTGCCCATCTCGATGGAGAATGTTGCCGGCAATGTGGTCACGATTGCGCTGGGCAATGGACAGTTCGCGCAATATGCGCACCTGCAGCCGGGCAGCGTGCAGGTGAAGACGGGACAGCGCGTGCGGCGCGGCCAGTTGCTTGGGAGGGTGGGCAATTCCGGCGATGCCCGGGTGCCGCATCTGCATTTTCAGGTAGCCAGCAATCCCGACATCCTGGCCAGCGAAGGCTTGCCTTTCCTGTTCGACCAGTACCGTCTGAAAGTGGCCGAGAACGCCTGGGAGGCGCGTGCGCGTGAATATCCGATCGGCGATGGCGTCATCGATTTCGGCACGCCCTAGCCGCCGTTTAAGCGGGCGCGGCCGCTACAGCCAGTAATGCATGAAGCGGGCCGCCCATTCCTTCATGCGGTCGCCCCAGGGCCGCGATTCCCACTTGGCCCTGGTGATTTCTTCCGAGTCGCGCAAGTCTTCCTGGAAGGCGTTTTCCATTTCGCGGCCGAAGCTGTCGCCCAGCACGATCACGTTCAGTTCGCTGTTGTGCAGGAAGCTGCGCATGTCGATATTCGTCGAGCCCACCGTCGACCAGGCGCCATCGATGACGGCCGTCTTGGCGTGCAGCACGGCCAGTTTCAAGTGGAAGATGCGGATGCCGCCGGCCAGCAGCTGGTCGTACAGCGCGTGGCCCGCGTGGAACACGAGGCCGCTGTCGGACACGCCGGGCAGCACCACGGTGACGTCCACGCCCCGTTTCGCGGCGGCCACCAGGGCATCCACCGTCTGCTGGTCGGGCACGAAATAGGCGGACGTGATGTGGATGGTTTTCTTGGCTTCCTGGATGGCCAGGATGTAGGCCTTGTAGATCTCGAAGCCGCCGTCCGGCTCGCTGGCCACGACGCGCACCAGCTTGTCGCCCACTTCCGACAGGACGGGGAAGTAATTGGCATCAGGCAAGTCGGCCTGGTCCTGCTGGGCCCAGGTGCGGATGAACAGCCACTGGAAGGCGGCCACGGCCGGACCTTCCACTTTCACGTGGGTATCGCGCCAGCCCACGTCCTTCTTGTCGGTGGGCTTGGATTTCGAGCGGAACAGCGAGCTCTTGGCATAGGTGTCGCTGATGTTGACGCCGCCCGTAAACGCCGTCTTGCCGTCGACGATGAGCACCTTGCGGTGGTCGCGGTTGTTGATCTTCCACTCGTCGCCCTTGAGCTTGGCGGGATTGACGGGGTTGAAGGCCACCAGGTGCACGCCGGCCGCGCGCATGCGCTCGAAAAACGCCTGCGGCACGCCGATGGTGCCCACGCTGTCATAGATGACGTTGACCGTCACGCCGGCCTGCTGCTTTTCGATCAGCATGTCGGCGAACTTCAGGCCCAGCGGGTCCTGGTCGAAGATATACGTTTCCAGGTTGATGCTGGTCCTGGCGTCGCTGATGGCCTGGAACATGGCGGCCATGGTTTGCGGACCGTCAAACAGCAGGGTGACCTTGTTGCCCTTGATCAAAGGTACGCCCGTGGCCGCCTCTTCCAGCGCGGCCTGGGTCTTCAAGTCCATGCCGGACTTGGCCCAGCGCTTGTTGAGCAGGGCGGCGCGGCTGTTGACGTTCAGCACGGCCCCCTTGCCCGTGATCACCTTGGGCTTGGCGACGGGTTCCAGGGTGGTGTTGAGGTTCTTGACATTGGGCAGCGCGGCGCATGCAACCAGGGTCCAGCACAGCAGGAGGGCGGTGAGGCAGGGTCGCATGCGCCGAGCGGTCATTTGGGAGCCTTGGTGGTAGGTGACAGGTTTGCCGAGTCATCGGCCAGCGCCAGGGGCGGCGGATTTTTCGAGCCGAAGAAGAAGACGATGGGCGAGCGCAGGAAACGCTTGCCCAGGATCTTCAGCAATTGCATGCCGTGCTTGAAGCGCACCTGGCGCGACCGCAGGGCCACCCACAAAGCCAGGCCGAAGCTGACGAGCAGGTTGGCCGTGCCGATGGCGAAGATGCCCGACAGCGACTTGACGGCCAGTTGCCAGCTCATGTTGTGGTCCAGTCCCACGAGGGCCGTGGCGAAGTTGGCGGCCGAGAAGGTGATGTGGCGTATATCGATGGGCAAGCCGATGAGGAAACCGAGGGTGCCGATGGTGCCCAGCAGGATACCGAAATAGAAATTGCCCATCAGGCCGCCCAGGTTGTTTTCCAGGTACAAGCCCAGGCGCTGCAGCCGCTCCTGGCCGATCACGCGGCCCAGGCCGCGCAATTGCGCGATGCGCTGCGCCCAGCGCGTGTACAGCGCCTGGTTGTCGTAGTAGCCGGAAATCAGGCCCGCCACGAACAGGCAGACGCCGGCGATCATGGCGTAGAAGATGGCGGGACTGCCGATGGGATCGATATCGTGCAGCAAGTGCATGGCCTTCTCGGGCGTCACCAGGTTGTGCCCCGTAATGGCCTTGTAGCCGAGGGCGATCAGCCAGGCCGTGGGCATGGCCGTGGCCAGGTTGCCCAGCACGGCCATGTTCTGCGTGCGGAAGACCTTGTTGATCAGTTCGGCCATGCTGTCGAGGTCGATGTTCCGGCCATCCTTGCTGTGCAGGCCGGCGGCGATGCGCGAAGCCGTCATGGCCGGCTGCTTGGTGGCCACCGTGAAGTGCAGCAAGTGGATGAACATGAAGCCGATCGAGTAATTCATGCTGAACATGAAAGCCTCGACCAGCGGCGCCGAGCGCAGGTAGGACATCAGTATCTTGAACAGGGCCATGAAGCCGATGATGATGCCAGCGCCGGCCGACGAGAGGAACATGGCGCCCATCTCGCGGCGGTTTTCCGCGATGTAGTGCTCGCCCGTGCGGCTGGCATTTTCCGTCACATTGCGCGCCAGCAAGTTGATATTGTCGGAAAACAGGTCGCTGACCTTGTACTTGTTGTTGTGCGCCTGGATCAGTTCCAGCGCCAGCGCGACGGAACCGGCGCGGCGGCGGCTGACGGGCTGGGCATCGTGCCAGTCCTGCGTGGCATCGACCGTGATGGCGGCGATGTCCACGTTGCTCGATGCGGGCAGCTCGCCGCTCGTGTCGACGAGGAACAGCAGCTTGCGCAGGCGGTCTATGCTCTGCGCCAATGCCACCAGCAAATAGGTGAGGGGGATGCTGGTGCCCTGGTACAGGGCCTTCTTGCGGATCTTGGCGATGACGGCGTCGCACTGGTCCAGCATCACCAGCAGGTGGCGCGCATCCTCGATGTGCTCGATATTTCCGTGCAGCAGGTTCGTATACGCGTCCAGGTAGGCGTTCACTTCCGTGTTCTGCACCATGAAGGGCGACTGGAAGACTTCAATTTCGCTGTGGAAACGCGTCAGTTCCGGCTCCAGGCCCATGGCGCAGACGCGGTAGGACAGGGTGCGGATGGCGTCGAGCATGCCTGGCAGCATGATATTGCCGTCGCCGACGGCCAGCTCGATGTCGTCGCTGGTGAGCACGTCGAACAGTTCCAGCCAGTCCGCGGCGGGGACGTTGCTGATCCACAAATAATCGGTATTCAGGTACAGCACCTGGTCGAGCGCGTCGTTCAGGTACTCGTCGCCCAGGGCGGGCGGCAGCATGCGGTAGGCGATGCGGCGTTTCAATTCCGTGAAGAAACCGCTGTTCGACAGCACGCCGATGTCCGTGTACAGGCTGGCGTGGCGGCGTGCGGCCAGCACGCGCAGCACGTATTCGTGCAGGGCGCGGGCCTGGGCGGGGTTACCTTTGAGAAGCTGGCGCAGGGTGCGCACGTTGGCGATCGCGGTAGCGCTGTCGTGGGGGCGCTTGGGACGCAGTGAGTTAAACAAGTCCACCAGCAAGTCGATATTGCTGGAGTTGGGATCAATGCGTTCGAGGATAGCTAGCATGCAGAAAAAACGGGCGAGCCGCTGTCGGTAAAACCAGTAGTGTACCGCCTGCGTCAAATCCCGCAACGTTCGCCACCGAACATTGCTTCACGGCAGGGCCTGCATTTAACGTCATTTTGCCGCAAATTGCACGAATCATGCTCACTCTTGCGTGTTGTCAGTGCGCGACTCTTCAAGCGAGCTAAGCTGGAGTATCTGTTGTACACCGCACAGATTGCTTGCCAAAAAGCGAGGATAAGGTAACACTTGGGTGTGACACACAGCGCACGTCCTGATCAATACCCGGCAGTTTCTTTTCACGTTACCGAGATATTTATCATGAAGACCTCGTATTTTGCGCTTGCTGTGATAGGGATGGGGCCGTTCGCGCTATGCGCCCCGGCCCATGGCGCGGATGGCGCCGGCGGTGGGGCGGATGGCAATGTGGCCGTGTACGGCGTGCTCGACGCGGGTATCGTGGCCGAGCGGGGCTGCGCCGGCAATTGCGCCGGCACCAAGGTCTCGGGCGGCGTCGCTTCCGGCTCGCGCCTGGGCGTGCAGGGCCGCGAAGCGCTGGGCAACGACGTGTCTGCCGTGTTCACGCTGGAGGCGGGCATCCAGAACGACACGGGCCAGTCCGAGGAAGGCCGGCTGTTCGGCCGCCAGGCGTATGTGGGCCTCGACAGCCGCCTCGGCGCGCTGACCCTGGGGCGCCAGTACAACCCGCAATACCTGGCCCTGACCGACGTGGCCGACCCGTTCAAGGGCGGCATGGCCGGCAGCGCCAGCAACCTGGCCGGCTACAGCGTGAAACGCTACGACAACACCATCAAATATGAAACGCCCGCCCTGCGCGGCGTGACGGCCAGCGCCATCTACAGCTTTGGCGAATCGCCGTACAGCAGCGCCAACAACCGCGCATATGGCGCCACCCTCGGCTATTCGGCCGGCGCCGTGAACGTCAGCATCTCGCACCAGCGCAAGAACAGCCTGATCCTGGCCAGCGGCACCGTGCCCGCCATCGACATGTCGGCCCGCAATACCCTCATCGCCGCGAATGTCGACCTGAAGGTGGCCACGGCCTTTGCCGCCGTCGGCATCAACAAGGGCTATGGCAGCTCGCCGTGGGACCCCAGCAACGACTACAGCTCGCTGGCCCTGTCGATGTCGTCCTCGGACAGCCGCGACACCTTGCTGGGCGTGGCCGTGCCCGTGGGCGCCGTCAAGCTGCTGGCGTCCTGGGTGCGCAAGGATGACCGCGACCTGGCCAACCGCGACGCCAGCCAGGTGGCCGTCGGCCTCACGTATGCGCTGTCAAGACGCAGCGATTTCTATGCGTCCTACGCGAAGATCCACAACAAGAACGGCGCCCGCTACACGGTGGGCAATGCCAGCGACGCGGGACGCGGCGATGCGGCGTTCAACCTGGGCTTCCGTCACGGCTTCTGAACGGCCTGCGTGGCAGGGGCAGGGCAGCTGGCGCCCAGCCACTTGCCGCTGCTCGTCACGTTCACCTGTTCCGGCGTGCCGCGCGCGCTGGTGGTCACCGCCAGCTGCATGGAAAATGCCTGGTCGCCATGGAAGCGCACCTGGCCTTCGCCGCTCGACTTCGGGTTGGCGCAGGTGAACGACACACTCATGCCGCCCGCGACGGAAGTGTTGTTCGACTTGCAATCGCCGGGCTGGCCCGTGGGAATCTGCTTGCGCGCCGCCATGTCCGGCGTCACGCAGGCCGTCACGCGCACGGCGCCGTCGGCGCCCACGGTGGGCATGGCCATGCCGCGGCTGGCCGCCATGCTTTCGAGCTGCTTGCGCTGATCGGGGGGAAGGTTGCCCAGCTGCTGCAGCACCATGGACATGGCGTTGTCGGTGGCGGCATCGGGCGAGGCCATCTTGCTGTCGACTTGCCACAGGCCCGGCTTGATGGCGGGCGGCTGGGCGTGGGCTTGCGCGCCGAGGGCGGCGCAAGCGAGCAAACTCAAACGTAGCAAGGATAGTTTCATGCGCAAGTCTCCTGATAGGGCAGACTCCAGCATACGGCATGGCAAGCGGGGCACGCTTGCCATTGTGTTACAAACTGTGATCGGGCTCGATGCGGCGCACGTCCACGCAGGCGATGCGGCGCTCGTCGGCCTCGACGATTTCATAGCGCAAGCCATCCAGTTCCAGTACTTCGCCCACGGCCGGCATGTTTTCGAAGTGCGCCAGCAGGAAGCCGGCCAGCGAGTTGTACTCGCCGTCTTCGCTGACCAGCGATTCCGTCTCGAGCACCTGCTCCAGGTAGTGCAGGTCCGTGGCGCCATCGATGCGCCAGTGGCCGGGGGCCAGCACTTCCACGTCGGGCTGCTCGTCCTCGTCGGGGAATTCGCCGGCGATGGCTTCGAGGATGTCGATGGGCGTGAGCACGCCCTGCACGGTGCCGAACTCGTCGACCACCAGCACCAGCTGGCCGCGCGAGCGCTTCAGGGTTTCCATGGCTTTCAGCACGCCGGCCGCTTCCGGCACGACGACGGCTTCGCGCATGCTGGCCGGGTCGATCTTGCCGTGCGAGACGAGGTCCTCGATCAGGTCCTTGCTGCGCGCGATGCCGACGACATTGTCGAGGTCGTCATTGCAGACAGGAATCATGCTGTGCGGCGTTTCGCGCAGCAGCTGCAGCATCTTCTCGCTGCTGTCGTTCAGGTTCACCCACGAGACGTCGCCGCGCGGCGTCATCACGGAGCGGATCGAGCGTTCGGCCAGGGTCAGCACGCCGCTGACCATGTTGCGCTCTTCCACGCCAAAGGCGGACACGTCCGGCAGTTCCTTCACTTCGTGTTCCTCGGCCGCCTCGCGGCCCTTGCGTCCGCCCAGCAGGCTCAGCACGGCCTGCGCCGTGCGGTCGCGCAGCGGGGCGTTCGACTGCAGCTTGAGGAAGTTGCGGCGCGCCAGCTGGTTGAAGAACTCGATGACGATGGAGAAACCGATGGCCGCGTACAGATAGCCTTTCGGGATGTGGAAGCCCAGGCCTTCGGCCACCAGCGACAGGCCGATCATCAGCAGGAAGCTCAGGCACAGCACGACGACGGTGGGGTGGGCGTTGACGAAGCGCGTCAGCACCTTCGAGGCCAGCATCATGACGACGATGGAAATGACGACGGCGGCCATCATCACGTACAGGTTGTCCACCATGCCGACGGCCGTGATGACGGCGTCGAGCGAGAAGACGGCGTCGAGCACGACGATCTGCGCCACCACCAGGCCGAAGCCGGCGTAGACTTTCGGGCCCGTCTGGGCGTGCGTGACGCCTTCGAGGCGCTCGTGCAGCTCGGTGGTGGCCTTGAACAGCAGGAACAGGCCGCCGACGAGCAGGATCAGGTCCCGCCCCGAGAACGAGAAGGTCCAGATGGAAAACAGCGGCGTGGTGAGGGTGACCAGCCAGGAAATCAGCGAAAGCAGGCCCAGGCGCATGACGAGGGCCAGGGTCAGGCCCAGCACTCTGGCCTTGTCGCGCTGATGCGGCGGCAGTTTCTCGGCCAGGATGGCGATGAAGATCAGGTTGTCGATACCCAGTACGATTTCCAGTACGACCAGCGTCAGCAGGCCGACCCAGATTGTCGGGTCAAATAACCATTCCATGTGTGTAACCTTGTAAAGTCAATCAATGTAAAGCGTGCCTGGCGGCCGTATGCCCCGGGCGTGTGCGTGCAGCGTGTTGCGGATCAGCGGCGGACGCGCGGCGGGCGCGTAGCCGGCCGCACGTCCGCTTCGGCAAGTGCGCCCGGTCCCGCTTGCCAAATGATGGCGTAAAACGGTACTTCCTGGCGCGAGCCGGGGTAGAGCGTGATGGGATCGTTGTCGCATTCTTCGGTGTCGCAGCCGTCGCCGGGCAAGCCCGCATGGGCGCTGGCGTCGGGGCAATCCATGCCGAAGGCGGGCGTGGCGGTGACGCCGGCCGCAATTGCATGCTGGAATGGGGAAGGGCTGGCGTAGGCCATGCTGGCAAACGCCTGGGGTAACGCGATGAAAACAAAAAGGCAGAGCAGGACGAGAGCTCGTCTCATATACAGGCAGATAGTTCTGGAACGGTCGAGTATAACACGCCCGCATAACAGCTTGATGACAGGGGCTTGCGTAGTTGATAAGCATGCCGTAAATTGTGAGAGTAATAATTTCACCCGGCGGCGAAGACGCAGCGCGGGCCGGGTGAACATTCTTGCGCCCGTATCACATTGCGCTTGCGCTCCATGTCTGCGCTCGCGCGTGTTTATTTCCAACGTCGTGTTACCAGGACTTTGCTTTGAAACCAATTACCGCTCTCCTGCTGGCCGCCGGCATCCTGTCGCCGTCGCTGGCCTTCGCCGCTACCCCGGTGCAAGCCGCCCCGACCCAGAAAACCGGCAAGGCCGCCGCCGGCCGCGCCGCCGCCGTCAAGGTCACTTCCGTCGAAGGCATCACCGAATACCGCCTGGCCAACGGCTTGCGCGTGTTGCTGTTTCCCGACGCCAGCAAGCCGACCCTGACCACCAACATCGTCTACCTGGTCGGTTCGCGCCATGAAAACTATGGCGAAACAGGCATGGCCCACTTGCTGGAACACTTGCTGTTCAAGCCCAGCGCCAACTTCGGCGTCAGGAAGGGCACGAAGACCCCCGTCGAGATCCTGAACTCGACGGGCGCGCAGTTCAACGGCACCACCTGGTACGACCGCACCAATTACTACGCCACCTTCCCCGCCAACGACGACAACCTGCGCCAGATGCTGGCCATGGAAGCGGACCGCATGGTCAACGCGGCCATCGACCAGAACGACCTGTGGAACCCGGTCACGCAAAAGGGCGAGATGACCGTCGTGCGCAACGAGTTCGAGATGGGCGAGAGCGACCCGATCGGCGTGACGAGCGAACGTATCCAGGCCATCGCCTACGACTGGCACAACTACGGCAAGTCGACCATCGGCGCCCGCTCCGACATCGAACAGGTGAACATTCCCCGGTTGCGCGCGTTCTATCATAAATATTATCAGCCGGATAACGCCGTGCTGATGGTGGCGGGCCGCTTCGACGAAGCGAAGGTCTTGACCCAGATCAATGAACTGTTCGGCAAGATCCCGAAACCGACGCGCGTGATCGAACCCACCTACACGGCCGAACCCGTGCAGGATGGCGAGCGCGCCGTGACGGTGCGCCGCAGCGGCGGCACGCAGTTCGTCGGCGCCGGCTACCACGTGGCGCCGTCCGGCAACCCGGAAGCGGTGGCCATCGAAGTGCTGGGCCACGTGCTGACGGACGCCCCGGCCGGCCGCCTGCACAAGGCGCTGGTTGAAACCAAGCTGGCCAGCAAGATCGAATACAACGCCGTGAGCAACCTGGAGCCGGGCTACAACCTGTTCGGCGCGATCGTGCCCGCCGATGGCAACCTGGACGCGGCGCAAGCGGCCATGCTGAAGGTGCTGGAAGAGCTGAAGTCGCAGCCGATCACGGATGCGGAAGTGGCGCGCGTAAAACAGCAGCTGAACAAGCAGGTCGAGCTGATCACCTCGAACACGGCGCGCATGACGATTGCCCTGACGGAGTCCTTGGCAGCCGGCGACTGGCGCCTGTTCTTCCTGCAGCGCGACCAGCTCGACAAGCTGACGACGGCGCAGGTGCAGGCGGCGGCCGAGAAATACCTGAAGAGCTCGAACCGCACCCTGGGCCGCTTCATCCCCACCGATGCGCCGGACCGCACCGTCGTGCCGGCCTACGCGGACGTGGCGCCGCAGCTGGCCGGCTACACGGGCCGCGCCGTCGTGGCGCAGGGCGAAGCGTTCGACCCCAGCCCCGACAATATCGAAGCGCGCACCACGCGCTTTACCTTGCCGAACGGCTTGAAAGGCGCCTTGCTGCCGAAGAAAACCAAGGGCGGCACCGTCAGCGTGGCGCTCAAGCTGCAGCTGGGCACGGAAGACAGCCTGCGCGGCAAGGCGCAGGTGGGCAGCTACACGGCCAACCTGCTGTCGCGCGGCACGGCGACCCTGTCGCGCCAGGAAGTGAAGGACAAGTTCGACCAGCTGGGCACGCAAGTGGCCGTTACGGGCGGCGCCGAGGGCGTGACGGCATTGTTGATGGGCAAACGCGAGAACTTGCCGGCGGCCATGGACCTGCTGGCGCAAGTGCTGCAAAAGCCGGCCCTCGCCGAGACGGAATTCCTGGAATTGCAGCGCGAGCGCGTGGGCCGCGCCGAGCAGGAATTGCCTGAACCGCAGCCGCTGGCCGTAAACGCCTTCCGCCGCCTGCTCGATGCCACGCCGGAAGGCCATGTGCGCCACGTGGCCACCTTGCCGGCGGAGCTGGCGCAATGGAAAGCCATCAAAGTTGCCGATGTGAAAGCATTCCATGGCGCTTACTATGGCGCGTCGAACGCCACCTTTGCTGCCGTGGGCGATTTCGACCCGGCCGCGCTGAAGGCCCAGGTGGCCAGCCTGTACGGCGGCTGGAAGGCGCAGCAGCCCTACGTGCGCATTCCTGACGCCGTCAAGCCCGTCAGCGGCGAAAAAGTGACGCTGGAAACGCCGGACAAGGCCAACAGCGTGCTGTTCGCCATCCAGCCGATTCCCCTCAAGGATGACGCCGCCAGCTATCCCGCCTTGCTGATGGCCAATCACATGCTCGGTGGCGGCGCCTTGCGCAGCCGCCTGGCCGACCGCATCCGCCAGAAGGAAGGCCTGTCCTACGGCGTCGGCTCGCAAGTGTCCGTGCCGTCGCGCGAGCCGGCCGGCTACTGGATGGCCTACGCCATCAGCGCGCCGCAGAACACGGTCAAGGTGGAAGCGGCCCTGCGCGAGGAAATCGCCAAGGTGCTGGCCGACGGCTTCACGGAAGCGGAACTGGCCGAAGCGAAGAAGGGCTGGCTGCAATCGCAGGAAGTGGGCCGCACGCAGGACAGCGCCCTGGCGCGCGAACTGGCCGGCTACCTGACGCAGGACCGCACCATGGCCTACGACAAGGACCTGGAAGCGAAAGTATCGGCCCTGACCCTGGCGCAAGTGAACCAGGGCCTGCGCGACTACCTGAAGCCGGAAGCCGTCTCCATCGTGACGGCCGGCGACTTTGCCAAGGTGGCGAAGGAAGGCGACAGCGGCGCCAAGGCCACGACGTCGAAGTAAGGTGCTGTAGATAAAATAAGCCCGCTGCAAGGTAACTTGCCAGCGGGCTTATTTTTATTCTGCGACGTTGATTTTGACCTGAACGTCACGACACCAGACAAAACCTCGCGAGCGGCGATGATTTGTGGCCGAGAAGCGCAACCGTACGAAGGTACGGTGAGCATCGCAGGCCGCAAAGCGCGCCGCGCAGCAGGTTTGGTCAGGTGTTATCCACGCGGCGCCATTTCGGCGACGTAGATCTCGACGCGTCGATTGCGCGCGCGGCCGGCCGCATCCGCATTCGAGGCGATCGGTTCGCGCGCGCCGCGGCCTTCCGTGACGATGCGCGTCGGCGAGACGCCGCGCATGGCCAGGTAGTCGCGCGTGTGGGCGGCGCGTTCCACCGACAGCGGTTCGTTGATGGAATCGCTGCCCGTGCTGTCCGTGTGGCCGATGATGCTGACCGTCGTGTTCGGGTTTTCATTCAGGGTGGCGGCAAAGCGGTCGAGAATGGGGCGGAAGTTGCCCTTGATGTCGGCGCGGTTGGTGTCGAAGGAAATATCGCTGGGGATTTCCATCTTCAGGCGGTTATCGGCCGTCTGCGTCACTTGCACGCCCGTGCCTTGCGTAGCCTGTTCCATCGCGCGTTTCTGGTTTTCCATGCGGTTCGACCAGATATTGCCGACGACGGCACCCGCTGCCGCGCCCAGCAGGGCGCCGCCAGCCGTGCGGCCGCTGCTGCCGCCGCCCGTGGTGCCGCCGATCAGCGCACCGAGGCCCGCGCCGACGCCGGCGCCCGTGGCCGTGCCGCGTTGCGTCGGGGACATGTCCGCGCAGCCGGTGGCGGCCATCGCGAGGACCAGCATGCCGATCAGGGATTTGGCGCCAGGGCCGGTTTTGAATGCTTTCATGGATTTTCTCCTTGTTTTGTTATCGGGACATACCCAGGACTACTCGTATCAACTATCCGTACGCGTGAACTACCCGCACACGTTACTGCAAAATGGACCGGCTTGCCAGCATGCGCACGGCAGGCGCGCGGCGCACGCAAAAAGAGCGGCGCCCGTTTGCACGCGCGCCGCCCCTGTCAGCCTGCGCCGCTGGCCAGGGCTATAAGCCCCGCCCGCTGATCAGGCGCAGCAGGATCATGATGACCGCCACCACCAGCAGGATGTGAATGAAGCCGCCGATGGTATAGGAAGTAACCAGGCCCAGCAGCCAGAGAATGATGAGTACTACTGCGATTGTATAGAGCATGATGTGTCCTCCGAGAGAGTGTGTGGATGAGGGTTGCCTGGCTTGCAAGCTGCTAGCGTCTGGCGCCGTCATCGGTTTTTGTCATTGCGCGGCGACCGGGTCGCTGAACGCTGATGCCATGACTTATTGTCTACTTTGTTTCTGAATTTATCTGTACGCTGCCGTACACAACCCTTATTTAGCCTTATTTGGCCAGATTATTTGCCCAGGCCCCGCTCCGGCAGGCGGCGCTGCGGGCGCGCTTGTTCCTGTCCGCCATCCATGCCCGGTATCCAGGCCAGCATGCCGGCCATGCCGACGGCGCCCGCCATGCAGCTGAGCATGCCGCCCGTGAGCAGCAGCATGACGCCGAACACGGGGGCGCTGGCCTGCGCCGGCGCCAGGTCCAGCGCGCAAAAGCCCAGTGCCGTGGCCAGCATGCCGCCGCCGATAAAGCCGAGCCAGATCCTGTTGCTGCCTGCCTTGTCGCTTTCCATAGCATCTCCTTGAAGGACATCCGTTGAAATTTCCTGAATGCATCATCTCGCGTCATGGCTAGCTCATCTGTACGCCAGCGAACATGATCAAAAAGAAAGGCTCTGTCCTCGATAAATAGGGGAACTCACAGTACGGCTGAGGTCTAACTGAGTGGACCAGCCAGACGGGAGCACCTCATGCAA